>CAVUZR010000025.1:0-59595 GCA_963745855.1 uncultured Alphaproteobacteria bacterium
GTTATATAAAGTTGGGGAAAGGTAAGTGGCGGAAACGCGATGGGATAAATCATTCCCATTCAAGCTCGGCGAAGGCCGCCGTGACGTTCCGGACGTGATAGTCATCGAACAGCTTCCAGGCGTCGCGCTCCTCGAAGCCGGCAGTCTTGGTCGCATCTTCCAGAGTTTTGCCATCCTTGATCAATCTGCGAACGTCGGCGGCGATCGCCGCGAGGTAACGCTGCTCGGGCTCGAGCGCCTCAGGAAGCTCCATGGCATGCGGTCCATGACCGGGCACCACACGCGCGGTCTTTCGCTGCTTAAGGTCGTCGATCAGCGCGAGCCAGCCTTTGATCGATCCGTCGAGCGTCGGCACATGCACCGAAAACAGGAGGTCACCGAGAAACAGGGTGTTTGTCGCGCTGTCGGTGATGGTGAGGTCATTGTCGGTATGCGCAGTTCGCTGCGTTTCCAGGATCAGGGTGCGGCCACCGAGGTCGAGCGGCAGCTTGTCATCGACAGCGAGGGTCGGGAGGATGACCTCGATGCCTTCGAAGGCGTCGGGTCCGAGCATTCGCTTGTTGGTCTCAAGATAGCGGTCGGCGCGTGAGGCTAGTCCGCGGGCAAGCTTGCGATTGGCGACGAAGGCGGGGCTGTCCTGCCTGAAGGCCGCATTGCCGAACACATGGTCCGGGTGCATGTGGGTGTTGATCACATAGCGGATCGGCTTGCTGGTCACCGCGCTGATAGTCTTGCGCAGTTCTGCCCCAACCTTCTCGCTGCCCAGCGTGTCGATTACGGCGACGGCATCGCTACCGACGACGAAGCCCGCATTGGCCATGTCGCCGCAATTCTCTGGCGACTGCATCTCATAGCGGCCTTGATGAACGAACACGCCTGGCGCGATCTCACTCACTTCAAGCGCTGATGCGGCAGGTGTCGCCGCGAGACTTCTGATCGGCCTGAGCAGTGGCATCGCCGCCAAGGCAAGCGATGCCCGGAGGAAATCTTGGCGCGACACCAGGGGTCCCGCGCTACAGCCACGGCAGCTGCCGATCTTTCTTCCGGCCATCGGCCATCTGCCTACGACTTATCGGCCATGTCAATGATGCCTGACACAAGCTAACCTATTCAACTTGTGTGATATTTTACGGGTCGCTGTCGATCGCGCAATCGGCGCAGCGGACGGCTCCTAGTATTCTGCTTTGGCAATTTATCCCCGATCGCGCCGAATGCCGCAGGTACGACGAGTCGGTGAGTCACGGCTAGGGGCGCTTCTCGGTGGTGAAGGCTCAACTCTTTATTCGCGACATCGTGGGGTCGTAGAGCGGATCAAGGAATATTTCGGCGGGCACGCGCGTCGTGGCGACCTCGACCTCGTAGCGGCCAGAGAGCAAGCTCGCGCGATCGACACCCTTCTCCGGATCACGGACGTAGCCATAGCCGATCGAGCGGCCAACCGTGTACCCATAGCCGCCGCCCGCAAGCCAGCCCACCCGCTTTCCGTCGCGATAGATGGTCTCGCGCCCCAAGAGCACGATCGATGGATCGGTGGTGAACCCGGCCAGTAGGCGTGGCAGCTTGCCTGTGGCCTGGGCCTCGAGCGCGGCACGCCCCTGGAATCGAGTGTTCGATTTTAGCTTCACGGCCCAGGCGAGGCCGGCGACCAGCGGGGTATGGTCGGGCCCGATCTCAGCACCCCAGGCGCGGTAGCCCTTCTCCAGTCGCAACAACTCGATGGCGCGGTAGCCGGCGTTGGCGATGCCGTGCGGCTCCCCGGCTTCCATCAGTGCGTCGTATACGCTCGCGGCGAACTCGACGGGAATGTGAAGCTCAAAGCCAAGCTCGCCGACATAGGTGACCCGGAGTGCAAGCAGAGCTGCCCCGGCGAGGGTAATCCGCTTCACCCTGCCGAACGGAAAGCCGGCATTTGAAATGTCGTGGTCTGTGAGACTCTGGAGCACGTCGCGCGACCGAGGGCCCATGACCGACAGTACGGCATGCGAAGAGGTGACATCGATCAGACGGGCATCGAGCCCAGTGGGAATAGACCGCGAAATCCAATCAAAATCGTGCGTGGCGAAGCCGGTGCCGGTGACGATGTAGTACTCGGTCGGCGACAGCCTACCGACCGTTAGGTCGCATTCGATGCCGCCACGCTCATTCAGCATCTGCGTGTAGACGAGGTAACCCGGCGGTTTGGCGACGTCATTCGCACAGATCCACGACAGTGCCGCTTCGGCGTCGCTACCGACCAGAAGGAACTTGGCGAATGACGTCTGGTCGAACACGGCGACGCGCTCGCGGCAGGCCTTGTGCTCGCGGCCGACGGCGTCGAACCAATTCTGGCGCTCGTAGCTATACTGGTCCTCGGCCTTCTCCCCGCGCGAAAGGTCGGCAAACCAGTTCGGCCGTTCCCAACCGAGCTTCTCCCCAAAGCAGGCTCCTTCCGCCTTGAGCCTGTCGTAAAGCGGCGAGCGGCGTAAGGGTCGCCCCGAGCGATGCTCCTCGAACGGCCAAGCCATCGTGTAGTGCTTGGCGTAAGCCTCGAGCGTGCGCGTGCGCACCCAGCCGGTATCGAGATGGTTTCTGCCGAAGCGGCGGATGTCGACCGGCCATAGATCGTAGGGCGGCTGGCCCTTGGCGACCCACTCGGCGAGCGCCATGCCCGCGCCGCCCCCGGCGGCGATGCCGAAGGCGTTAAAGCCGGCGCCGACAAAGATGCCACGCATCTCGGGGGCCTCGCCGAGGATGAAGTTCCCGTCGGGGGTGAAGCTTTCCGGCCCGTTGATGAACTGCTTGATGCCAGCCGTCTGCATGGCCGGAACGCGACCAGCAGCGAGCTCAAGGAGAGGCTCGAAGTGCTCCAGGTCGTCGTCAAGAAGTTGGAACTCGAAGCGAGCGGGAATGCCATCCACGGCCCACGGCTTTGGATTGGGCTCATAGCCGCCCATTACGAGGCCGCCCACTTCCTCCTTCCAATAGGTAAGACGGTCAGGATCGCGCAGCGTTGGCAGATCCCTTGCCACGCCCTCGATTTTTTCGGTGATGAGATATTGGTGCTGCACCGACACGAGTGGGATGTTGACACCGGCCATGCGTCCGATCTCGCGCGACCACTGCCCGGCGCAGATCACCACCTTCTCGCAAGTCACGCGACCCTTGTCGGTAACGACCGCGCGGACACGAGCGGCTTCGACCTCGATCTCGGTGGCCTTCACCTCCTCGACAATCGTCACGCCGTTCTGGCGCGCCCCCTTTGCCAGCGACATGGCGATGTCGGATGGCGAGGCTTGTCCGTCCGTCGGCAGGAAAGCTGCGCCGACGACATCATCGACTTGCATGAGCGGCCACAGCTGCTGAGCCTCCTTGGGGCTAAGGAGATGCATCTCGAGCCCAAAGGACGTGGCGGTGGTCGCCTGCCGCTTGACCTCGGTCCAGCGCTCGGGATTGCAGGCGAGCCGCAAGCCACCATTGCGCTTCCACCCGGTCGCGAGGCCTGTCTCACTCTCGAGCCGGTCATAGAGTTCGACCGAGTAGCCGAGAAGTTGGGTAATGTTTGCGCTCGTGCGCAACTGTCCGACCAGGCCCTGCGGCGTGCCACGTCGAGCCGCATGTCAGCTTCCCCTGCTCGAGCAGAAGCACGTCTGTTAGACCCATCTTTCCGAGATGATAGGCCACGGAACAGCCGACGATGCCGCCGCCGACAATGACGATCTTCGCGGAGGACGGCAGCTCGCTCATGCGCGGTCCATCGTCGTAAAGGCGGAATAGGCCGCCTCAAAGCGCCGCAAATTCTCCGCCGTGTAGGCGGCGTAGTCGAAATCGACGGTCGAATGGATCTCCGACACCATGCTCCACATGGTCTCGCGCAGCAGCGACGCCGCGGTCATGGCGGCGGCACGGCGGCGCAACTGATCGTCGACGTATTTGTCGAAATAGAGGCTCAAGACCTGCTCGTACTGTTCTGGGGAAAGCTCGCTGTTGGAGGCCAGACCGCCCAGATCGAACAGCGGCGAATTGAACCCGGCGTACTCCCAGTCCAAGAGCCACAGCCGGTGCCCGTCATCCATAAAGTTGGCTGCAAGCAGGTCGTTGTGTCCGAATACGACCTCGATCGGACCGACGGCGGCCTCGAGTCGGTCGGCGCGAGCGAGAAGATCCTGGAGGAGAGGAGCATGCCGGCTGTTGCCTTCGCGCAGCGTGTGCGCGTAGTCGCGCACGACATGGAACACCCAGAACATCGCAGCTGGGCCGCGCAAGTGCTGTGGAATGTCCCGGTGACATCGTCGAATCATGTCGACGAGGCGCTCAAGGTTTGCGCCGGGTTGCGTACGTCCTCCGGCGTGAAGGTGCGTCCCTCGATGAAATCGAGCACGAGAATCCCTGGCTCTGCGTGCACCACGCGGGGGCTCAGGCCCGCCAGATGCGCCGCCTGGCTCGCCGCCAGCTCGTTGGCGCGCACGACCCCGTGAACGAGAATATCGCTCCCGACCCGCACGACATAGCGGCGTCCGTGATCCTCGACCGTGAAGTTCTGGTTGGTAATTCCGCCAGCCAGCGGCTGAGGGTCCACGCGCCCAAACCAGATCGCAAGCGCGGCGACGCGCGCCGCTGAACTCTCCTGCGATCACATCAAGGCTCACGCGTGGGATCCTCCCTGTTGGGCGGCAAGATGGAGCGCCGCATCAAGTTCCCTCAGGGGGTCATGCTGGGCAAAGGCACGCGACTCCCGGCCATCGCCGCAAGTAAAGAACCTGCGCGGGAATCGTCCCGCGCAGGTTTTGTCGTATCTTCAGACCCGTCAGGTGATCTCGCCGACGGCCCTCTCAGCCGCCAGGATCTCGGCCTGACGTTTGGCGATCATGTCGCCGATCGGCGGACCCCGAAAGCGCTTGTTCTCGAACACGAACCAGACAATCGCGGTCAGGATGAAGAAGCCGACGGTGATGTACAGCGCCCAGTCGTTCGGCGGCTGGATGCCGATCACGAAGATCAGGATCATTGAGATGATCGAGAGGATCGCGAATAACGTGTAGCCGGCGCGGCCGAGGTCCCATGGTCCCATCCTGTCCCATTTCGGAGTTCCCCATGCGAGCAGGCCGAGCGTGATGGGGATGGTGAAGGAAAGGAACAGGAAGATGACCGTGCACGACACCACGATGGTGTAGGCCGAGGTGCCGGCGATCGAGACCAGCGAGGCGCCCCACACGAAGAGGACGGAGAGGGCCGCGGCGGTCCAAATCGCCGCGACTGGCGTGCGATGTTTAGGGCTGACCTTTGAGAGCGCCTTAGACCCCGGCAGTCCACCGTCACGCGCAAAGGCGAAGATCATGCGCGACGCCGAGGTCACCGTCGCCAGCCCGCAAAGAAGCTGGGCAACGAACACCACGAGGTAGACAAATTCCTTGATGCCCGAGCTCACGCGTTGGTCGAACGCCCAGAACCAGACGTTCCAGCCCTGCTTGGCGGCCTCATCCATGTTGGGGATCATCAGAACGAAGGCGCACAGGAAGAGATAGCCGAAGATCGCCGACCAGATGACCGACATCACCATCGCGCGCGGCACCGAGCGCGCCGCCTTCAACGTCTCCTCCGACGTATGCGCGGAGGCATCGTAGCCAGTGATGGTGTAGATCGGCAGCAACAGGCCGAGCAGGAAGACCCAAAGGTTGGAGACCTGTGGCCAAACATTGCCACCTGGATCACCGGAATAGTTGGTGAAGGTGAAGAGTCGGCTCACGTCCCAGTGCTCAGCCGCAATTAGGCAGACGATTGCAATCAGGATCGATCCGCCGAAGATCAGCCAGCCGGAAAAATCCGTAAGCACAGCAGTCAGCCGGATGCCGAGGTGATTGATAAGGGCCTGGGCGCCGGTGATGATGATCAGGAAGATCGTCTGGTTGGTGAGGTTGTTCTCGATGCCGAGCGCTGGCCCGAAGGCACCGACGAAGAAGGTCCAGGTGCCGACGTTGATGGCGCCAAGCACGGTGATTAGGCCGAGAAGATTGAGCCAAGCCGTCACCCATCCCGTGCCCCGGTTGCCCAGAATGGAACCCCAGTGATAGAGGCCACCCGCCGTCGGGTAGGCTGAACTGATTTGCGCCATCGCAACTGCGAAAACGAGACTGACGAAGCATCCGACCAGCCAGCCCACGCCGATCGCGATACCGCCGGCGCCCGAAGTGCCCTGGGCGAGCGAGTTGATACCCCCAGACAGGATGCAGATGATCGAGAAGGAGACCGCGAAGTTGGAGAACCGACTCAAACGCCGCTCCAGCTCCTGGGCGTACCCCATGCTGTGGAGAACCTTCACGTCCTCCTTCTTGTCAACGTCCGTGTACCCGTGCACCCCTGTGCCGGGCATGCTTCCTTCGCGCGATGTCATATGTCGCCCCCATCCTTTGTGAACCGTCCCACCAGGCAATCGCCCCGATCGCCAAGTTTCCATGTAAGCTTGATACCTGTGCCTCCGCCGGTGCGAGACCGATGGTCCCAGACCCTTCGATGTCGTCCTGGCCGGGGATATGATAGGAAGCCCCGCCCTCCATGTCGCTTCTCAGCCATTTTTCCAATCCCCTTTGCCTCTGGCTCCAGTTCCTAGACGCAGAATTCACACCGCGGCATTGCTCACTCCCATCAAGTGCAACTCAGCCGCAGCGAGAACATTGGCGAGCCGGTCTGCCCAGTCTTTCTGGCCTGGCTCGTCACCGATCTCGTCGTTGCGAATTTCAATCATGACCGCAGGGAGGCCCCGCGGGCCGGCGTGTCGCTCAATCGTGTAATAGACCTGGTCGGTCGGCGAATAGGGTTCGTTGATGCCAACAGTAAGCGAGGGGTCGGCCTTGAGCCCGCGAATGAGGGGATCGGCCATGCGGCGGTCCTCGTCGAAGACGATTCCCACCTGCCATGGTCTAGACTTGCCAAGATATATCGGGGTGAAGGAGTGGACCGCGATCAGCATTGTCGGCAGTCCCGCCGCAACGCGCCGCGCAAGAACTGAGTCGATCGCTGCATGATAGGGCCTATGGATATGATCCAGCCGTCGCGCGCGCTCGCCTTCGGTTAACCCACGATTGGCCTCGACCTTGCGGCCCTCGCTTTCGGCGACGATCAGGCTGCTCGCATCCGGCGCGCGGTTGCAATCAATGACGAGGCGCGAAATGTCCGGCCAGAAGAGCGGCGCATCGAACCTCGCCGAAAGACGCCGCGCCACTTGCAGCGCGCCCGGATCCCAGGCGATGTGCGTCCGAAGCGCATCCTCGGCAAATCCAAATGACTTGTAGTCCTCAGGGATGCGATTTGAGGCGTGATCACAGACGATCACAAGCAATCCTCGGCCTTCAGGATTCTCCGCAATAATTGGGCTGCGACGCGCGTCCCTCATCTGCCCCCGCCTCCACCCGTACCCACGAGTGGAAGTTCCGTAACAAGACGGCTTGTCACCGCCACATTTATAACACCCCAAGCGAATTTTACGAGATTGTAAATCGGTGCCCCGAAGCGGCTGAAATCCAGCATATATGCGGCCCGCCGCGTCATCACATCGCGCTCGCCCTGGAAAATCAGGGGATTGCATGGGACCCACGAGAGAGAGCCAAAAACCCTCAATGTGTTGGGCAGTATTCGCCAGTCGTTTGGGCGCATTCAGCATTCCGGATCGAAGGCGATCGGCAGCTTGACGGGGCCGGTGTTCCCGCTGTCCGGCAGCCAGGTCGGCTCGCCGTCGTAGCGCGGATTTCTGAGGCGCCGGGACAACGCCTTCAGCGCCTCGGTCATGTCGGCACGCGCAATGAAATGACCGAGGCAATGATGCGCGCCGCCGCCAAACCCGAAATGCGGCTTGCGCTGCGCGGCGATATCGAAGCCCGGTGTGAATTGCCGCGGGTCGGTTCCGGCGGATTCGGAGAACAGGTGAATGGTGGTGCCTCGCTTGAACTCGAGGTCCCTATAGGTGAAGTCCTCCATCGCCTCGCGGGTGACCCAGGTCGTCGTTGGGCGTACCCGCATCACTTCCTCGACCGCGTTCCTGGCGAGCTCAGGCCGGTCGGCAAGAAGGCGCCATTGGTCCGGATGGTCCACGAACATGCTCACTGCCAAGCCGAGCTGGTTGCGCGTCGTGTCAATGCCGCCGAAGATGGCCAAGACGACCATGTCGTAGAGTTCCTGATCGCTGAGCGCGTCCTTGTCCTCGTTGGCCCGCAGCAACAGTGAGATGAAATCATCGCCTGGGGGCCGTGTCCGGCGCTCCTCGATCATACGGTGAGCGTATTCGAACAAGGCTGCGGTCGCCCTGTCGATCTTTTCCACGTCCTGGTTGAAGGTGACGCTGAGCGCCAAGCCCATGTCTCGGGCATTGTCGGCTATCCGCCGCCACTCGATCTGATCAAGGCCAAGTAGGAGGCAGATCACCTGCGTCACGTAAGGCTCGCAGAATTCTGCCACGAAGTCGCAGCGGCCGCTTCCGGCGAACTGGTCGATAATGTCATTGGCGAGTTCCGCGAATTTCGGCTGCAGCGCGGTAATGAGTTTCGGCGAGAATGCAGGATTGGCGAGCCGCCGCAACCGCGCATGATCATCGCCGACGCGGTTTAGCAATATACGCAGCCACCAGTCGGCAAACGTGCCAGTCACATTGTTGTGGGCCGGCCAGGCATGGCTACCTTGGCGCAGACGCGGGTCCCGCAGCAACTTGCCGACATCCTCATAGCGCAAGACAGCGATGCCATAGGGCGTGCGCGCATACCAGCTGCGCTCCCGCGCCGCGCGCACCTCCGGCGAGCGAATCGAGAAACTTGGATCGGAGAGTCTCAGATAGGGTATGTCGACGGCGTCTACGAGACTCATTGGCGCCTCCCAGCCGATGCTTGGCTAGGAAAAACCGGCCACGGGAAGGGTGCTGCCGTGGCCGGTTTTTCGTCCGCTTCTTGCCTCGCGGCTTAGCTGGTGGCCCACCAGTGCGTGATGAGCACGATCAGCACGCCGGCAGCAAGGGCTGCGTAAGGAAGCATCCCCGCTTGGCTCTTGACGCCCGCCTCCGTGCCCAGATGCATGTCTTCCGCCATGTCCTTCGGAAACACGCCCTTGTCCTGGATATAGTGGCGGAACAAGAACACCGGGATGATCAGCGCTGCGAAGATTAGCCCGGTCCACAGCGTGTGCGCTCCCCAGACGTCGGCGCCGGCGCCCATCAGCGCAGCATTCACGAACGCCAATACGCCACCGATCGCAATCAGAATTGTGGGCGTACGGTAGGGCCGCTCCCAGTCTGGCCGGTCCACACGATGAATCCAACCCGCGTTGAGGTTCAGGAAATTGAAAATGATGTAGCCGACGTTGGAAGCCGCCAGGATAAACAGGTAGTCCGACATCATGAGCAGGATCAGATTGAACGTCAGATCCGTCCACATCGCCCGCGTGGGCGCGCCGTGCTCGTTGACATGCGATAGATAGCGGGGCAGCCAGCCGTCAATCGATGACTGATACAAGGTGCGCGACGATCCCGCCATCGCCGTCATGATTGTGAGCAGAAGCGCGAAGACCAGCAGGATGGCGACCAATGTTTCGAGGAATGGGCCGCCGCCGAGCATCCCGGCCATGGCCTTTCCAACCCCCATACCACTGTAGATGTCCGGCGCCAGCATTCCCGTCAATCCGAGAGCGCCCTGGAAGGACAGCGGCACGAGGATGAACACGGCAAGGCACACAAGGCCGGAGTAGAAGATGGCCTTGAACGTGTCCCGTTTCGGATCCTTGAACTCGCGCGTATAGCAGACGGCAGTTTCGAACCCGTAAGTCGACCAGGCCGCGATAAACAGGCCGCCTATGAATAGAATCCAACCCGCCTTGTCCCAGGCTCCGTCAATGGGGGCGCCGGCGGCGTCGTGCCCGAGTGGCACGAGTGGGACGAAGTTCTCACGCGGCAGGTCGCCTGTGAGCAACGGAACGATCCCGATCAACATCAGGGGCAGCAGCGCCGCGATGCCCATGATCTTTGTCACGCGTGCGGAACGCAGAATACCGCCATGTTGGATCACGAAGCACACCAGCATCAAGATCGCGCCGATGATGAAGGTCGCGTTGATGCGCAGAGTGAGCCCTTGCTTGACCGCTCCGAGGTCGAGCAAGGTGATTTGCCAGGTGTTGACGGCGGCATCCGGTGCGAAAAAAAGACTGAGAATGTAGCCGGCCCCGAGCCCCGACCCAATCGCCAGCACCGGCGACCAAGCGAACCAGTAACACCATACCGACGTCGGCGCGATGAACTTGAGGTAGCGGACCCAAGCGATGGCGCCATAGATTGGGGCCCCGCCGGATTTGCCGGGATACAGGCCCGCGATCTCTGCGTAGGTAAAGGACTGAATGAAACCGAAGATGATGGAAATCGTCCAAACGAGCCAGGACGCCTTGCCAACCGTGGCGGCGATACCGCCGATTGAGAACAGCACCAGCGCCGGAACACCACTCGCCACCCAGAACGCGCCCGTCCAATCTATTTTTCGGTGCAGACTTTGCGCCGCCCCATCTACACTGTCAGTCGCTGCTATCGCAGTGCTCATGGCACCCCCCCAAGGCTGTCAAGAATGACGACACTCGCTCATCATAGCCATGCCGCATACCCGAAATACAGCGGTACAAACGTGCAACGCGAAGCTCCACTCAATTGGCCCAAAGTGGTTTCGCCGCTGTATTTTTGCCGCGAGAAGCTTAGACCGGTCGTTGACCTAGGACAATACCAATCCGCTTTAGTTTGACAGATTGGTCCAATATTGGTCTAAAATGGCCTACCAAAGTGGCAGATTGGTTCATCGGCGCGAACCAGGTTGCCGCTTTTAATGTGGCTGCGGAGCGATCGAGACGCTGCCGACAAAAACTAATGAGGTAGTCTTTCGGGTCAGAGGCCGGAACGAGCGAGGGAGTTAGGTCATGACACGTGTTGCGGTTATCGGAGCGGGTCCCTGTGGGCTCGGTCAATTGCGGGCCTTCCAACAGGCGCAAGCCAAGGGAGCGGAGATCCCCGACATTGTTTGCTTCGACAAGCAGAGCGATTGGGGTGGCTTGTGGAACTACACCTGGCGCTCCGGCCTCGACCAGTACGGCGAGCCCGTACATAGCAGCATGTACCGATATTTGTGGTCGAATGGACCCAAGGAAGTTCTGGAGTTCGCTGATTACACCTTCGATCAGCATTTCAAACAGCCGATTCCGTCCTTCCCGCCGCGCGAGGTGCTCTACGATTACATCACTGGGCGCGCCAAGGATGCCAATGTGCGACGTTGGATTCAGTTCGATACAGCCACCCGTCACGTCGCCTACGACAAGAATTCAGGCAAGTTCTCGGTGACCGTTGAGCGCCTGCCGGACCACACGCTGCACACCGACACGTTTGACTATGTGGTCGTGGCGACGGGGCATTTCTCGGTGCCGAACGTGCCACAGTTTCCGGGCATCGAAACGTTTCCCGGCCGCGTCCTTCACGGCCACGACTTCCGTAGCGCCGATGAATTCAAGGGCAAGGATGTGCTAGCCGTCGGCGCTAGCTACTCGGCTGAAGACATTGCGCTCCAATGCCACAAATACGGAGCGAAGTCCGTCACCATGTGCTGGCGCACGCAAGCCATGGGTTTCCATTGGCCGGAGACGATGGACGAGCGGCCGCTGCTGACCAAGGTTGCGGGCAGGACGGTTTCCTTCAAGGACGGCTCGAGCAAGGATTTCGACGCCATCATCCTGTGTACCGGCTATCAGCACCACTTCCCGTTCCTGGACGATGAGTTGAGGCTGCGCACGCACAATCGCATGCATCCGCCGCACCTCTACAAGGGTATCTTCTGGCTCGACAATCCGAAGCTCATCTATCTCGGCATGCAGGACCAGTTCTACACCTTCTCCATGTTCGATGCGCAGGCCTGGTATGCGCGCGACGTGATCCTCGGCCGCATCAATCTGCCCTCGAAGGCGGAGATGGCCAAGGATGACGACGCCTGGGTGAAGCGCGAAGAGGCACTCAAGAGTGCGTTCGAGAAGATCGACTTCCAGGCCGACTATGTGCGCGAGCTATGCGAAGCCACTGACTATCCGAAGTTCGACATCGACATGACCGTCGACGAGTTCAAGGAGTGGGAGCACGACAAGGAGCATTCCATCCTCGGTTATCGCAACAAGGCGTTCAAATCGCCTTGCACGGGAACCATGGCGCCGGCTCATCACACCCCCTGGCTCGAGTCGATGGACGACTCGATGAAGGCATTCCTTGCGGTCAAGGGGAAGGCCGCCGCTGAATAGATCTCAAGCCTGATTTACAACGAGAGAGGTCGCCCTTTAGCCACGGCGGTCCATGATCGAGCGGGCGGCCGCTGCGAGATCCTCGACAACGCCGCTCGGACGTGGATCCACTTTGGTCTCGTCTCCCTGCCGGTACTTGCCGGTGCGGACCAAAAAGGCGCCGCCGACGCCCGCCGCGAGCGCTCCTGCGACGTCGGCCTCGGCATCGTCCCCGACCATCACCGCCTCCTTGCCGTCGCATTCGATGCTGGCGAGCGCGCCTCTAAAGAAATCGGGAGCGGGCTTGCCGAGCAAGACCGCCTCACGCTGGGCGGCATATTCCAGCGCCGCCACGAATGCGCCAGCGTCCAGGCTGAGCTCGCCGTCCTCGTCCTTGAAGCTGCGGTTGCGGGCGAGCGCCAAAAATTGGGCGCCTGCGAGCAGCTTGCGAAACGCGGCGTTGAGCGCGGGGTAGGTGAAGCCCTGAGCGGCATCTCCGACCACGACGGCCTCACCGTCGCCGGCGTCGAGGTCGGCAAAGTCTTCGGCAAGATCGGGATGGATCAGGAGATGTGGCGAAAGTTTCCTGGCGGAAAGCCACGCTCGGGCTGCCTGAGCCGGCGTGAACAGCTCTTCGGCGGCAATCGGAATACCCATGTCGTTCAGACGCGAGAGCAGCGCCCGCCGCGGCATTCGCGTCGTGTTGGTGAGAAAGCGTAGGCGCAAGCCCGCATTGCGCAAGTCTGCGACGGCATCGACCGCGCCCGGCAGGGGCTGTTCGCCCTGGTAAACGACGCCGGCGAGATCGAGCAAGACTGCGCGTATCATAAAGTGAGGATGTCAAGCACGCCCACCAGGGTCAATCGCGCTGCAAAGAGCCAATTACGCACGCACCCGCGTCTTGTCCGGATCGTAGTGGGGGAAGCGCACGATGCGCGCCGGCAGCCGCTTCTGGTGGCCGTCGAGCTTGCCGACCTCGACCTCAGTGCCGGGCTCGGCTTGGGTGACATCGACCCGGGCGAGCGCGATCGTCTTCTTCAGGATCGGCGAGCGGGTGGCGCTTGTGATCACGCCGATCTGCGCGCGGCCGACATGGATGCAATCGCCGTGGCCGACCGGTTCGTCGCCCTCCATCTCCAGGCCAACCAGCATTCTCGTGCGGGTGCTCTTTCCGCCGGACGAGCGCCGTCGCGCCCGATAAAGTCCTCGTTCTTCGCCGTCAGCGGCACGGTGAAGCCGATGCCGGCCTCGAACGGATCGGTCTGGTCGCAGAATTCATAGCCTGGCGAAGGCAAGACCGGCCTCGATGCGCAGCATGTCGAGCGCTTGCAGCCCCAACGGCATCAGCCCGTGCGGCTCGCCGGCCTGCCAGATCGCGTCGAACACGGTGAGCGCGTCCTTGGGATGGCAGAAGACCTCGTAGCCGAGCTCGCCGGTATAGCCGGTGCGCGACACCACGACCGGCGCACCGTCGAAGCCGCCGATGCGCCCGATGGTGAAGCGGAACCAGCCGAGCTCGTCCACACGTGGGTTGCGCCGGCGGCGTCCAGACCACCTCGACGCAGGATGTCGCGGCTCTTCGGCCCCTGCACGGCGACGTTGTGCAGCTGGTCGGTCGATGAGCGCACCCACGCCTTCAGGCCGAGCTTCTCGGCCTGCTCGCGCAGCCAGATGCCGCTATAGTCGTCGCCGCCGATCCAGCGGAAATTGTTGTCGCCGAGGCGGAACAGCGTGCCGTCGTCGATCATGCCGCCGTGCTCGTAGCACATGGCGGTGTAGACCACCTGGCCGGTGGCAAGCTTCCGCACGTTGCGGGTGAGCGCGTATTGCAGGAGCGACTCGGCGTCCGGACCGGTCACCTCGAACTTGCGCAACGGCGACAGATCCATGATCGCCGCGCGCTCGCGGCAGGCCCAATATTCGGCCACCGGCCCGTCATTGGAGAACCGCGTCGGCAGCCAATAGCCCCGATATTCCGTGTAGTTGCGCGTCAGCGCCGAGAAGCGCGGGTGAAACGCGGTCTCTCGCGTGAGCTCTGGCTCTGCGTCTGGTGTCATTCTATAGGCCACCGCTCTGGAGAAGCTTTGCTTGTCGGAATAGGTGCGCACATGGATGTCGGTGGGGTCCCAGCCATTGGCCGGATCGATGTCGTCAGGGCAGGCCGAGGACACGCATACGATATCGGTGAGCGCGCGCAACAGCACGTAATCGCCGGGCCGCGACCACGGCTCATCAAAATAGAGCACGTTATGCGCGTCGATGCCGGTATTGTAGAAGAAGTTGAGCGCCATCCAGCCCTTGCGCGCGGCGATGCCGTAGGGCGCGAGCTGCTTGTTGAAATTGTCGGTGCAATTGACATGGCCGGGATAACCCTGGTTGTCATAATAGCGCGCGTTGCAAGCAAGCCCGAAGGCATCGTGGCGGCCGACGGTGTCGCGCACCTCCTCGACAAGCGGCTGCATGTCCTGGTCGAAGGCCTGGGAGTGAAGGCCCGGGTGGGGATAGCTCTGCCCCATCAGCGAGCGCGTGGTGGTGACGTCGAGCGGACGCTCCCGCCCCTTGTCGAGCTTGCGCGCGGCGAAGCACTGGAAGTCGGTGCATTGCCGCCCTGCGACGTCGATGATCTGGATATATTCGCCGGCGCGCACGACGTAGGCCTCGGCCGTCGCCTTGTTGACGCGGATGTCCTGGAGAGGATCGGCGAGTGGCTCTGGCAGGTGCAGTTTCGTTCGCGGGGCGAAGCCGGCTGCGAGACATGTGGAGGCGGATCGGCGTCGCCGTATCTTGCGCGCCGGCTTCCATCGGCAGTGCCTGGTGCCGCCACGATCAACAGGCCATCGCGCGAGACGGTGAATTCACCGACTGTCTCCTGGCCGCGAGTCGCCGCCGAACAGCGTGACGGCGCGGGCGCGGGCGAGATCGATGCCGCGCCGCTCAAGGCCGGCGCGCAACCGAGCGCGCGCTTTCGCTCATCCCGCTCAGAATTTGCTTGAGCCCGCTCGCATCGCTGATCCCGCGAGCGCCAAGAATGGCGGGATCGATGACGCCGGCGGCATCGGCAGCCACCAGTTCGCAAGCCTGCATGCCTTCGACATCGACGAGGCGCAGGTGGTCGCCGGCATGGATCGGTACGGCAATGGCGCCTCCGCCGGGCACCGTATAGCGCTCCTCGCCAGGAGCGAGCGAGCGAGCGCCGGGACGCAGGACGACCGAAGGCCGGGGCGGCCCAGACGGGATCAGCTGGTTGCTCAGAACCTCCAACGAGGCGTTCCGTCATTCGGCCAACGATCGTCAGACGCTAGCTGAGGCGCCGGCCCGGTTCAAGAATCCACCAGGCAAAAAAAGGCGCCGCAAACGGCGCCCTTTGAGGTGGAAGTTGCTTTGGGGAAGCTAAAGTCTAGAACGTGACCTTGATGGTGCCCACTGCGCGCGCGTCGCAGTTATTCCTGTCCACCACTGTTAATGACGCAATCTGTCTTTACTATAGTCCGTATCATAGTAGCGGATGTCGCCAGACCAGTTTTTTAGGAAACCAAGGGTCAGGCCGACATTCCAGTAATTGTAATCAGGGAAGACATCTTGCTTTTCGTAAAACTGGTGTCCGTACGTTCCGCTGATGCTGGGCGTGAAGAAATTGAACAGCTTATACTTGGGGAAGGCGTAGCCCGCCCCGAACTCGATCGCATCCGACTGGGTGTCCGCGCCGAAATTATTCGGCGACCACCAGTTGCCGATGCTAAGGGTCCACGGGCCGGCCCCCGGATTCCACGATGCAGCAGTCTTCAGCTCAAAATAGTCGAGCTCGGTATCGCCCGGATAGGTGTACTCGAGGCCGCCGATGGTGAAGGTGATGTCCTTCCATTTGGGCGAGATGCCGCCACCGTAGTCGATCTCGATGCCCTTGTCGGCAGAAGGTCGATATGGGTATTGGATCCCCAAATGTAAGCCCACCACATGCCGTAAGTCAGATCGAATTCGGGTTGCACTGCGGGCATTCTGTTTCGTGTTGGAAATGCTGCGGAACATATAGTCCGTCGTGAACGACGCAGATCCCGTGAGCGTCAGCTTGGGCGCGTCGGCGGCGTAGCCGGGCGCTGCCAATCCCGCGATGAGTGCTGCCCCCAAAACGCTCGAACTAATGATCCCTGCAAAGAAGCTTCCCCGTGCCATTGCTTTAAGTCCCCGTTTGTAACCCCCTGTGCGAGGGTCTTCTCATTTTGATAAGGGGCGAGACTCAACCAGCCCTGCCCAGTCCCTCACTACAGTACAAACACCGCTTGGATCAGCAATGGAAAAATCCCTGTTTCCTTCAAGTTGCTGGCGGACTGTGGCACGTTTGCACCTAGACAAGCTTTTTTGCTTATTCGATTGGCAAACCGAGCCTTTTTGCGACTCTTGGAGACCGCTTTAGCCCGGTACGACTTGTAGTTTCTACTTGGACGGCGGACCAAACAGGCCGCAACCAGGCGCCCAGACCTAAAGCCGGTGATCAAGCCCCACGCCGACTCCCCCCAGTTCGCGGGCGCCGGCGCGGCGCGGGTGCTTCGCACCGGCACGAGACCCCTTCGATGAAGGCGTCCACCGAGGCCTCAAAGGCCGCATCGCGGTCGAGCGCCTTGAAGGCCGGAATGAGCGCGAGCGTGGCCGGGCAGGCGAGGGGGTCGAGTGCCCGAAGTTCCGCCTCGTCTGCGTCGCTGATCGGGCGCAGCAGCCCCTCGGCCTCAGCCAAGGCATAGCCGAGGATGAAGGCATAGAACGCGAGCCCAAGCCCGGCGGCCTCGGCGTCCTTGAGCCCGGCATTCCGTAGCGCGCGGTAGACCACCTCGCTTGAGGCATGGTCGGCAGGTCCCGTCGCGTGGAAGCGGAAGTGCAGATGGAAGAGGCGAGGGTGACGGTGGGCGAGATCCCGGTACGCTTCGGCGACATTGCGAAGATCTACGCGCCAGTCGGCGCTCGGCAGCGGCAGCTCGACGGTCGCCAGCGCCCGGTCGGCGATCCGCCGCAACAGCTCGTCCTTCGAACCGAAATGGTGCAGGACGGTCATGGGATCGACGCCTATGCCGACGCCAAGCTTACGCACGGAAAACTCGACTTCACCCACCTGCGACAGCATCTCGAACGCCGCATCCAGTATCGCAGTCTTGTCGAGGCCCCGGCGGCCGCGCGGGCGGGACTTGACCTTGCGTGTTGTTTGCGTTGACAATTCTACACCGTAGCCAATAAAGTCTTCGGCGTAGCCAAACTGGCTGACGGGCCGCTGTCAAGGCTGACCCGGGTTGGAGGCAGTGGAGGAGTCGTGTGTCCGGTTCAAGATTGATCGCCGAGACAGTACGCCGACCCACCGATGCGTTTGCCTCCCGATCAGCAATTGCCATGAGCGGACAGAATCCAAAGGCGCGACTGCTGCTGCTCTGCGCCCGCATCGGCTATACGCCCCACGCGAGCTTCCAGCGCTAATTGGCCGGCCCTCGGGTCACGCTTTGCTGGAGGTTTTTAGGTGACGAATCAATATCAGTCCGCGCAACTTAGAGAGCTCGACGCTCTTCACCATCTGCATCCATTCACCAATCACAAGTCGCTCCGCGCGGGCGGCGCTCGGGTCATAGTCCGCGGCGACGGGCCTTACATCTGGGACAGCGAAGGCAAGCGCGTGCTCGACGGCATGTCTGGCCTGTGGACGGCGAATGTTGGCCACAGCCGCAAGGAGCTCGCCGAGGCAGCCTACCAGCAGATGCTCGAGCTGCCCTACTACAACACCTTCTTTCGCACGACGCATCCGTCTGTCGTGATCTTGTCGCGCAAGCTTGCCGAACTTGCGCCCGGCAATCTCAACCAGGTCTTCTACGGCTCGTCAGGCTCGGAATCGAACGACACAGCGATCCGTCTGATCCGTCAGTATTGGGTGCTCAAAGGCGAGCCCAAGCGCCGCATCATCATTTCGCGCAAGAACGCCTATCATGGCTCGACCATCGCCGCGGGCTCGATGGGTGGCATGGCCCACGTGCATGCCCAGACCTACCCGCTCTGTGAGGGTTTCCGCCACATTATGGATCCATACTGGTACGGCGAGTCACAGGACGGGGAGTTGGCGGAAACTTTCGGCATTCGAGCGGCGCGCGCGCTTGAGGACGAGATCCTGGCGGTCGGGCCTGAGAATGTTGCCGCGTTTGCCGGCGAGCCGGTGCAGGGCGCCGGCGGCGTCAAGATTGCTCCTGAAAGCTACTGGCCCGAGATACAACGCATCGTCGACAAATACGGGATTCTGTTCCTCGCCGACGAGGTGATCACCGGCTTTGGGCGCCTCGGAACTTGGTTCGCATCTGAGCATTACGGCATTCGCCCGAACCTCATCACCTTCGCCAAGGCGGCGACGTCGGGCTACATCCCGCTCTCCGGAGTCATCGTCGATGACAAGATCGTCGATGCGCTCATGGCCTACGACGACGATTTCAATCACGGCTACACCTTCTCGGGTCACCCAGTGGCTTGCGCGGTCGCGCTGAAGAATCTCGAAATCATTGAGCAGGAGAAGCTCGTTCCGCGCGTCAAGGAATTTGGTGGGCCGGCGCTTGCGAAGCTGCTCGCGAAGTTCAAGGATCACCCGCTCGTCGGCGAGGTGCGCTCTGTCGGGCTTCTCGGCGCAATCGAGCTCGTCGCGGACAAGCGGAACCGCCGCCGCTTCGCCGATCCTGGCCGCGTCGGTCTCATCTGCCGAGATCATTTCTTCCGCGAGGGTTTCATCATGCGCGCGGTCTTTGATACCATGGTCACTGCTCCACCGCTCATCTGGACGGAAGCGCAGTTCGATGAAGCCGAGGCGGTGATCGCCCGCGCGCTCGATCTCACGCTCAACGATGTTGCCGGAGAGCTAGCAGCATGAGCCGTCCGATCGTCATCATCCCGGCTTGCACCACCCTGATCGAGGGGTACGTTTTTGACGCGGTGGGCCGCAAATATGCCGCCGCCGTGGCCGAGGTGGCGGAGTGCCAGCCTCTGCTGGTGCCCGTCGGCCCCGAAATGTCGGACATCGGCTCTGTGCTCGAAGTTGCCGATGCCATCTTGCTGACCGGCAGCCGGTCGAACGTTGCGCCAGAGCATTACGGGGAGGAGACACCGATCAAGCCGAATGCGCTTGATCCTTTTCGTGACGCGCTGACCCTTCCACTCATCCGCGCCGCAGTCGAGCGCAGGACACCGCTATTCGCCATTTGCCGTGGCTTCCAGGAGCTGAACGTGGCCCTTGGCGGCAGCCTTCATCAGGCGGTTCACGACGTGAACGGACACAAGGACCACCGCCCACGGCAGCAACTTCCACTCGATGAGATGTACGGCCCGGTCCACATGGTCTCCCTTCGCGGCAAATTGCGTGATTGGGTCGGCGACGACAAACTGATGGTGAATTCGCTGCACTCGCAGGGCATCGCTCGCCTCGCCGATGGGCTGAAGCCTGAGGCCTTCGCCGAGGATGGTCTCGTCGAGGCCGTGCGCGGACCGGACGACGCGGCATTTTGTTTGGGCGTGCAGTGGCATCCCGAATGGGCAGCGAAGTCGAACCCCGTCTCGGCATCGCTGTTCCGCCGCTTCGGCGCGGCGGCGAAGGGCATTGCGTCATGACGAATGCGCGGCTCACCATTGATGAGGCGCAGGCCTTCCTCGCCGCAAACCCCGGGGTGCAGTGGATCGACGCGTTCGTTTTCGACATGAACGGCATCCCTCGCGGCAAACGCATCCGCCGTTCCGATCTCATCGGCGTCGCCAAGAACGGCCTCATGATGCCGACCTCGGTCTTCATCATGGACCCGCTCGGCAATTGCGTGGAGGAGACCGGCCGCTTATGGGAAACCGGCGATCGCGACCACCACTGCCACCTTCTCAGCCTGACGCTGGTCCCGGTCCCCGTGGGCGAGGGCAGGCACGCGCAAGTCGTGATGGTCATTGACGCCAAGGATGAGCTCGACCCGCGCGGCGTGCTCGTCGACCAGGTTGAGCGATTTGCGCACGCCGGTCAAACGCCGGTCGCGGCCGTGGAGCTCGAGTTCTATCTCATGCGCCGAGCCACGAATGGCGCCTCGATGCTCCACACACCGGCGGGTATTTCCGACGATCCGAGCCGGCCGCACACCTTCGGCTTTGAGGAAATGGACACGCTTTCTCCCTTCATCGATGACGTCTACCGTATTTGCGAGGTCCAGGGTCTCCCCGTCGACACTGTCATGAAAGAGTCCGGTCCCGGACAGTTCGAGATCAATCTCAAGCATCGCACCGACGCGGTTGCCGCGGCGCTTGACGGTTTGCTCCTGAAGCGCGCAGTGAAGGCGGCGGCGCGAGCCCATCAGCTCGAAGCCACCTTCATGGCCAAGCCGCACCATGACTGGGCAGGCTCCGGCATGCATGTCCACCTCAGTCTCCTCGACAAATCCGGCCACAATCTTTTTGCCGGCGATCCGATCTCGCCACTCTTCCGGCACGCGCTTGGCGGAATGCGCGAAACCATGGCGGATTTCATGGCCATCTGGGCGCAGTCCGCCAACGCCTACCGCCGCTATGTGCCCAAGTCCTACGTTTCCATGGCCGCCCATTGGGGCTTCAACAATCGCACGGTGGCCTTGCGCATTCCCCGCGGCAACGGTACCGCGACCCGGATCGAGCATCGCGTGGCCGGCGCCGACGCCAATCCCTACCTCGTGATCGCGTCCATCCTTGCCGGCGTTAGCCACGGTATTGCGAACCAGATCGATCCGGGGCCAGCCGTCGAGGGAAATTCGGAGACGGTGGAGGCACCGCCTCTGCCGACCGCCTGGGTCAACTCGCTCGATCTCTTCCAACACTCGGAGATCGTTCGCGGCGCGTTCGGCGCGCCCTTCCAGGATATCTTTTCTCGTTTAAAACATACCGAGCGCAGCAACTTCGAACGCATCGTCACCCCGCTCGATCACCTCTGGTACGCGCGAGTCGCCTGAGGAGGAGATTGCCGATGAATATGATCGCCAAGAAATTTCCGACCTCGGCCCTGATCGACGGCCAGTGGATCGCGTCCAACAGGACCTTTTCCGTGACCGATCCGGCCACGGGTGCCGAAGTGGCCACCGTCCCGAATCTCGGCGCCGACGACGCGACCCGCGCCATCGACGCCGCCGCCCGAGCGCTACCTGCCTGGTCGGCCAAGACCGCAAAGGAGCGGGCGGCCATCCTCAAGCGCTGGTTCGATCTCGTCACCGCCGAAACCGAAAACCTCGCCCAGCTGATGACCACCGAGCAGGGCAAGCCACTTGCCGAATCCCGAGCCGAGGTTGCCTATGGCGCCTCGTTCATCGAGTGGTTCGCCGAGGAGGGGAAGCGCGCCTACGGGCGAACCATCCCGACCACCGCCGCCTCCAAGCGCTACGTCACCATCAAGCAGCCGATCGGCGTCGTCGCCGCGATCGCGCCGTGGAATTTTCCGATCGCCATGATCACGCGGAAAGTGGCGCCGGCCCTTGCCGCCGGGTGCACCATCGTGGTCAAGCCCGCGGCGGAGACGCCGCTCTGCGCTCTGGCGATGGCCAAGCTCGCGCTCGACGCGGGCGTGCCTGCCGGCGTGCTCAACATTGTCACCACCAAGGATGCGGCCGCCGTGGGCAAGGTGTTCTGCGAGGATGGCCGCGTGCGCAAGCTCTCCTTCACCGGGTCGACCGGGGTAGGCAAGCTGCTCTACCGGCAATGTGCCGACACGGTGAAGAAGCTCACCCTTGAGCTCGGCGGCAACGCGCCGCTTGTCGTGTTCGACGACGCCGATCTCGAGCCAGGCGGTGGCCGGCGCCATGGCCTCCAAATATCGCAATGCCGGCCAGACCTGCGTCTGCGCCAACCGCATCCTGGTGCAGTCGGGCATATACGACCGCTTCGCAGCGGCGCTGGTCGAGTCGGTCAAGAAGCTTTCCGTCGGCCCCGGCATGGAAGCCAGCACCAATATCGGCCCCCTGATCAACGGTGAGGCCATCAAGAAGGTTGAGACGCTCGTAGGCGACGCCGTTGACAAGGGCGCAAAGGTCCTCTTGGGCGGCGGGCTCGACGCGGCCGGCCCGCTATTCTACCGCCCCTCTGTCGTGGGCGACGTGACGCCCGAGATGGAAATTGTGCGCGAGGAAATCTTCGGCCCGGTTGCTGCGCTGGTGCGCTTCGACACCGAGGCCGATGCGATCAGGCTCGCCAACAACACGCCGTTCGGGCTTGCCGCCTATCTGTTCAGCCAGAATTTGAGCCGCGCCTGGCGCGTCGCCGAGAAACTCGACGCCGGCATGGTCGGCGTCAACGAAGGCATCTTCTCGAACGAGGTCGTGCCCTTTGGCGGCGTCAAGGAATCCGGCCTCGGCCGCGAGGGCGCCGCCGAAGGCTTGGAGGAGTATTTGGAGATCAAATACATCTGCCTGGGAGCCATCGATGCGTAATTGGTCAGGTTCAGGCCCAAAGTGGCTATCAAATACGCTAGCGAGGTCAGCCGGTAGCGGCCATACTTGGCAGCGCACAAACCACAATCAGCAATCTGAGAGGCCCAGCTAGCCCACCACCAGCAAGCCCATGGGAGAAGTGAGTATGACCGACGCGCACGCCAAATATTTCAGCACGCCCAAATCACGCCGCTCAATTCTGAAGGGTCTCGGCGCCGCAGCGGTCGGCATCGGCCTCCTGGGCAAGAAATCTCCGGCCTGGGCCGAGGAGGAGCCGAAGCTCAATTTCTACAACTGGGACACCTATACCGGCGAGACGACGCTCGCCGACTTCAAGAAGGCAAGCGGCATCGACGTGAATATGAGCCTGTTTGCCACCAACGACGAGCTGTTCGCCAAATTGCGGGCTGGCAATCCGGGGTTCGACGTCATCGTGCCTGGCAGCGAGTTCGTCGAGCGCATGATCCAGGCCGATCTGCTCGAGCCACTCGATCACGCCAAGATCCCCAACATCAAGAACGTCACGCCCGAGTTCATCAACGATGCGCCCTACGATCCCGGCCGCAAATACAGCATGCCTTATACCTGGCTCGTCATCGGCATCGGCTATCGCAAGTCCAAGGTCAAGGAGGTGCCCGATAGTTGGAAGTACCTCTTCGATTCCGACGAGTACAAAGGTCGCATCGCCGTCATGTCGGACGCGAGCGAGCTGTTCCGTAATGCCTTCAAATATCTCGGCCATTCCATCAACGACACCTCACCGGAACTGATCAAGCAGGTTGAGCAGATGCTCATCAAGCAGAAGCCCAACATCAAGTCCTTCCACGAGGACAATGGTCAGGACCTGCTGGCCTCGGGAGAGGTCGACGTCGTGATGGAATACAATGGCGACATCGCGCAAGTCATGGTCGAGGACGACGACCTCAACTTTGTCGTGCCGAAAGAAGGCGCCATGAAGCAGTCCGACACGCTGGCGATCCCGAAAGGGGCTCCGCATCCGGAGAACGCGCTCAAATTCATCAATTTCATCCTGGATGCCAATGTCGGAGCCGAAATCTCCAAGACCATCAAATACCCGTCGCCGAACGCGGCCGCCGTGGCCCTGATGCCGGCCTCCTACAAGGACAACCCGGTGATCTTCCCGCCAGCCGACCTCATGGCCAAATGCGAGTATCCGCGTTACCTCGGCCCGGAATTTACGCGAGAGCTCGACGAGGCCATGACCAGGCTACGCGCGGCTTGATGTGAGCGGAAATGATGTGACGTAGCGAGCGAAGAACGCTGCCATGGCCACCCAAACGCAGGAACGCCGCCTGGCCTTCTTGGCAACGGCCCTGCCACCCATCGTCTGGGTGGTCGCGTTCTTCCTCGCTCCGCTCGCAATTGTCTGGGCCTACAGCTTCGGCCAGAATGCGGGCCTGACCGGCGTCGATATCAGCGGCACCCTCGCCAATTATCTGCGCGCGCTCCAGCCGCTCTATCTCGGCATCTTCATCAAGTCGATTTTTGTGGCCGGTCTCACGACGTTGCTCTGTCTCATCGTCGGCTTTCCCGTGGCGCTGGCGATCGTCTTCGCCAGCGAGCGCTGGCGGCCGTGGATGCTGATGCTGATCATGCTGCCGTTCTGGACCAACCTCTTGATCCGCACCTATGCGCTGATCGCGGTGCTGCGCACCGAGGGTTACGTCAATTTCACGCTCGCGTGGTTTTGGGATCGGGCGAGCTGGCTGATGACGCTGGTCGGCTTGCAGCCGCTCGGCGACTTCACGCCGCTGCAGCTGCTTTACAGCAATTTTGCCGTCGTAATGGGGCTCGTCTACGTCCATCTGCCATTCATGGTGCTGCCGCTTTATGCCGCCCTCGACCGGCTCGACAAATCGCTCATCGAAGCGAGCCTCGACCTTGGCGCCGGCCATCTCCGCACGCTGTGGTCGATCGTGGTGCCGCTCGCGCTTCCTGGCATCATCTCCGGCATCATCATTACCTTCGTCCCGGCGCTCGGCGCCTATCTGACGCCCGATCTTCTCGGCGGTCCCGACAGCCAGATGATTGCCAATGTCATTGAGCGCCAGTTCAAGCAGGCCAATGACTGGCCGTTCGGCGCCGCGCTGTCCTTCCTGCTGATGTACGCGACATTCGGTGCCATCGCCTTGCGCGCCTATTTCAGCCGCGGCAGGCCCGCCGACAGTCACGGGATCTAGACCATGGCCGTGCGACGCGCCCCCCTCGAATATAATCGCATGTGGCAGATGCGCCTCTGGCTGTTCGGCGTCTTCTTCTTTCTGTATGCGCCGCTCGTCGCGCTGATCGCCTTCAGCTTCAACGACTCTAAGCGCAACACCGTTTGGCGTGGTTTCACGCTCAACTACTACCAGAAGCTCTTCAACGACCAGGCGCTGCTGATCGCGTTTGCCAACTCGCTGACCATCGCCCTACTGGCCACGATCATCTCGCTCGTCATCGGTGCGCTCGCCGCGGTTCTGTTGTGGCGCTACCGTTTCGTCGGCAAGACGGCCGTCGAGGGCGCCTTCACGCTACCGCTAGTGGTCCCGGAAATTTGCATGGGCGTCTCCATGCTGCTGTTCTTCACCCGCGTCCTGCCCTGGCCCAACAACCTCATCTGGCCGTTCAGTCTCGGCTCGATCACCATCGCGCATGTGTCGTTCTGCTTCCCCTTCGTCGCCCTCGTCGTGGGCGCGCGGCTCGCAAGCTTCAACAAGGAGCAGGAGGAGGCGGCACGCGACCTCGGCGCCAACGATTGGCAGGCGTTCCGCGACGTCCTCTTGCCCCACATGCGTCCGGCGCTGATCGCCGGCGCGCTGCTCGCCTTCACCCTGTCGCTTGACGACTTCGTGATCACGTTTTTCACCTCGGGACCCGATACCATCACCTTCCCGGTCAAGGTCTATTCGATGCTGCGTTTCTCGGTGACGCCCGAGGTCAATGCCGCATCGACCATGTTGATCCTGCTCACCGTCGTGCTCATGGTCGTGATGATGGTGATGCAGAGCAGAGCGCAGAAGAAAGGATGAATGCTGTGGACCAAGCGTTAGCAGCCAAGGACGCCCAATCCACCGCCAAGCCCATCATCAGCTTCCGCAACATTTCGAAGCGGTGGGGCTCTGCGGTCGGGGTGGACAATGTCAGCCTCGACATCATGCCGGGAGAGTTCTTCGCGCTGCTTGGGCCCTCCGGCTGCGGCAAGACGACCTTGTTGCGCATGCTTGCCGGGCTTGAGGTGCCGAGCGACGGCCACATCGCGATCGACGGGCAGGACATGGCGGAGATCCCGCCCAACCGCCGCGCCGTGAACATGGTGTTCCAGTCCTATGCCGTCTTTCCGCATATGTCGGTCGCCGACAACGTCGCCTACGGTCTCAAGATCGATGGTGTGCCGCCGGCGGAGCGGGACAGGCGCGTGCAGGAAGCCCTCGACCTCGTGCAGCTTGCCCACCTTGCCGCGCGCATGCCGGATCAGCTGTCGGGCGGCCAGCGCCAGCGCGTGGCGCTCTCCCGCGCGCTCGTGAAAAAGCCGAAGGTGCTGCTGCTCGACGAGCCGCTCTCGGCGCTCGACGCCAAATTGCGCGAGGCCATGCGCTTCGAGCTGTCTCAGTTACAGCAGAAGGTCGGCATCACCTTCATCATGGTGACCCATGACCAGACCGAGGCCCTGGCGATCGCCTGTCGCGTCGCCGTCATGAACAAGGGCTCGATCGCCCAGCTCGGCACGCCCTCCGACCTCTACGAGTTTCCGGCCTCGCGCTTTGTCGCCGACTTCATCGGCTCGGTGAATATGTTCGAGGGCAAGCTAATCGACGACAAGCCCGACGAGGCCATCGTTGCCTGCCCCGAACTCGACCCGTATCCCGTCCAGGTTCCTCATGGTGTGCCCGGAAAGGAGGACTCCTCCGTCTGGGTTGCGATCCGCCCCGAGAAAATGAACCTGCACAAGTATGCTGATGCACCACCGGCGGTGCCGGAATGTCCGGCCGCCCACAATGTCGCCAAGGGAGAGATCAAGGACATCTCCTATCTCGGCGACATTTCGATCTATCATGTCCTGCTGGCCAACGGCCGGTTGATCCGGATCTCCCGCCCCAATCGTTCGCGCTGGGACCAGGACAATTTCGCCGCGGGCGAAGAGGTCTGGGTGAGTTGGGGCGGATCGAGCCCGGTCGTGCTCCAGTCCTGACGTAGAGACAACGGAAGGTTCACATGCCAACGTCCGCGGAGCTTCATGTGCGAAGAGTCGCGGCCGTGCCGCGCGGCGTCAGCCATGCGACCGCCATCTATGCCAAGCGCGCCAAGAACGCCGAGATCTGGAGCGAGGACGGCAAGCGCTACATCGATTTTGGCGCCGGCATCGCCGTGGTCAATACCGGCCATCAACATCCGAAAGTCGTTGCCGCCGTCGAGGAGCAGCTGAAGGCGTTCAGCCACGTCTGCTTCCAGGTCACGCCTTATGAATCCTACGTGAGCCTGGCCGAGCGGCTGAATGCGATCGCGCCCGTCGCAAGCCCGGCCAAGACCATGCTGGTCTCGACCGGCGCGGAAGCCGTGGAGAACGCGGTCAAGGTCGCACGCGCTTTTACCGGCCGCCCGGGGATTGTCTCGTTCAGCGGCGGCTTCCATGGCCGCACCCATATGGGCATGGCTCTGACCGGCAAGGTCGTGCCTTACAAGAAGGGCTTCGGACCGTTTCCCGCCGACGTCTACAACGTCGCCTTCCCGAACGCCTATCACGGAGTGAGCAGCGATCAGAGCCTCGCTGCTCTGATGGCCCTGTTTAAATACACGACGGACCCCTCGAGCCTCGCCGCTATCATCATAGAGCCGGTGCAGGGGGAGGGCGGATTCTATATCGCTCCGTTCGACTTCCTGCGATCGCTCAGAGCGCTGTGCGACGAGCACGGCATCGTTCTGATCGCCGACGAGATTCAGACCGGCTTTGCGCGCACCGGAAAAATGTTCGGTCTCGAGCATTCAGGCATCAAGGCCGACGTCGTGGCGATGGCCAAGGGCTTGGCCGGCGGTCTGCCGCTCTCCGCCATAACCGGGCGCGCCGATGTGATGGATGCCTCGGGTCCCGGGGGACTCGGCGGCACCTATGCCGGCAACCCCGTCGCCTGCGCCGCCGCCCACGCCGTTCTGGACGCAATCGAAGAGGAGAAGCTCTGCGACCGCGCCAATGCCATCGGCAAGATCATTATCGACCGCTGCAATCAGATCAAGAGCCGCTCCAACCTGAACTGCGTGGGAGATGTGCGGGGGCTCGGCGCCATGTGCGCTATCGAGCTCGTGAAGGACATCGCCAGCGGCGAGCCTGCGCCGCAGCTGACTCAGACCTTGATGAAGGTGGCAAACGAGAACGGGCTCATTCTTCTCTCCTGCGGGACCTACGGCAACGTCATCCGCTTTCTCGTGCCGCTCACCGCGAGCGATGCGCTGGTTCGCGACGGCATGGACATCTTCGAGATGAGCCTCACCGAAGCCGTGACCCGGGTGGCGTGAGCTCTTCTGGAATTCAACAACGATTACCGGACAGTGACATGAGCGCAAAGCTCGCAACCAACGATCTCGAAGCCTTTTGGATGCCGTTCACGGCGAACCGGCAGTACAAGAAGGCGCCGCGACTGCTCGTCCGCGCCGAGGGCATATACTACACCACGGACGACGGACGAAGCGTGCTCGACGGCACCTCCGGACTGTGGTGCGTCAATGCCGGCCACTGTCGGTCGAAGATCGTCGAGGCGGTCCGCAAACAGGTCGGCGAGCTCGACTTCGCCGGCAGCTTCCAGATGGGGCACCCACGCGCCTTCGAATGCGCCTCGAAGCTCGTCAACATCGCCCCACCCGGCTTCAACCACGTGTTCTTCACCAACTCTGGTTCCGAGTTCGGTCGAGACCGCGTTGAAAATCGCGCTCGCTTATCACCGGGCAAACGGCAACGCGTCGAAAGTTCGCCTGATCGGCCGCGAGCGCGGCTATCACGGCGTCAATTTCGGCGGCACCTCGGTCGGCGGCATCACCAACAACCGCAAGTGGTTTGGCACGCTTCTTACCGGCGTCGACCATATTCGCCATACCCACGATCTGGCGCGCAATGCCTTCAGCCGCGGCGAGCCCGAACATGGCGCAGAGTTCGCCGATGATCTCGAGCGTGTCGTGGCGTTGCATGACGCCTCGACCATCGCCGCGGTGATTGTCGAGCCGGTGGCGTGCTCGACGGGCGTTTTGATCCCGCCCAAGGGCTATCTAAAGCGTCTCGCCACGATCTGCGCCAAGCACGACATCCTGCTCATTTTCGACGAGGTGATTACCGCCTTCGGCCGCCTCGGCACGCCGTTCGGCGCCGACTATTTCGGCGTCTTGCCCGACATCATCACCACCGCCAAGGGCATTACCAACGGCACCATTCCGATGGGCGCGGTGTTCGTGACCTCGAAGATCTACGACCCGTTCATGAGCGGTCCCGAGGAGGCTATCGATTTCTTCCACGGCTATACCTATTCCGCCCACCCGGTCGCCTGCGGCGCCGCCATCGCCACGCTCGAGGTCTACAAGGAGGAGGGACTACTGACGCGCGCCTCGGAGCTTGCGCCTTATTGGCAGGACGCCGTCCATTCGCTGAAAGGCCTTCCGCACGTCATCGACATCCGCAATATCGGGTTGATCGGCGCCATCGAGTTCGATCCCATCCCCGGCGAACCGGGCAAGCGCGCCCATACGCGCTTCGTCGAGGCGTTCGAACGCGGTCTCCTCGTCCGCGCCACCGGCGACATCATCGCGCTCTCGCCGCCGCTTATCATCGAGAAGAAGGAAATCGACCAACTGATCGATATCTTCGCCAGCGTCCTCCAGACGGCGAATTGACACGCTCGACCGTTACCGCCCATGCACACCATCCAGAATGCCATCGACGGACGCAAGGTCACCTCGACCTCGCGGCGGGTCGCGCCTGTGTTCAACCCCGCCACGGGCGATCCTATCGCCGAGCTGCCGCTCTCGACCGCCGCCGAAGTCGATGCCGCCGTCGGTGCCGCCAAACAAGCGGCCATTGGCTGGGGCACCACGCCGCCGCTCAAGCGCATCAAGCACATGTTCCGTTTCAAGGAGCTGCTGGATCGTAACGCTGATGCGATCGCCCGCACGATCTCGAACGAGCATGGCAAAACCCACGCTGACGCGGCGGGCGAACTTGCCCGCGGGATCGACGTCGTCGATTTCGCCTGCGGCATTCCGCATCTCCTCAAGGGCGAGTACAGCCGCAATGTAGGCCCCGAGATCGACAGCTGGTCCGACCGCCAGCCGCTCGGTGTCGTCGCCGGCATCACGCCCTTCAACTTCCCAGCCATGGTGCCGATGTGGATGTATCCGGTCGCCATCGCCTGTGGAAACACCTTTGTCCTGAAGCCGTCCGAGCGCGATCCCTCCACCTCGATGCTGATCTGGGATTTGTTTCAGGAGGCTGGCTTTCCGTCCGGGGTGTTCAACGTCGTCCACGGCGACAAGGAAGCCGTCGATGCGATCCTGGATCATCCCGACATCAAGGCCGTGAGCTTCGTCGGTTCGACCCCGGTCGCAGAGTACATCTATGCGCGGGGTTCGGCGTCCGGCAAACGCGTGCAAGCCCTAGGTGGCGCCAAGAACCACATGATCGTCATGCCGGATGCGGACATGGACCAGGCCGTCGATGCGCTGATGGGAGCAGGCTTCGGTTCCGCCGGTGAACGCTGCATGGCGATCTCGGTCGCCGTGCCCGTCGGCGACAAGACCGCGGATCGGCTCGTTGACGCGCTGGCCCCGAAGATCCGTATGATGAAGGTCGGCCCAGCCAGCGGACCCTGAGTCGGAGATGGGTCCGGTAATCACGGCGGAGGCCAAGCAGCGCATCACGAACCTCATCGGGCAAGGCGTGCAGGAAGGCGCCGAGCTCGTCGTCGACGGGCGCGGGCTCGAGCTGCAGGGCTACGAGCGCGGATTCTTTCTTGGTGGCTCGCTCTTCGACCGCGTGACCAAGGAGATGACCATCTACAGAGAAGAGATCTTCGGGCCGGTCCTCTGCGTTGCGCGCACCGGCAGCTACGAGGAAGCCGCCGATCTCGTCAACAGCAACGAATACGGCAATGGCACCGCCATCTTCACCCGCGACGGAGACACGGCCCGCGCCTTCGCCGATCGCATCGAAATCGGCATGGTCGGCATCAATGTGCCGATTCCGGTTCCGGTCGCCTATCACTCTTTCGGTGGGTGGAAGCGGTCGCTGTTCGGCGATCACTCGATCTATGGGCCCGAAGGCGTGCGCTTCTACACTCGGCTCAAAACCGTCACCGCACGCTGGCCTGCCGGCATCCGCAGCGGCGCCGAGTTCAATTTTCCGAGCTTGAAATAGGCCGTAGCCTAGCCGGCGGCTTGGTGAGCCCTCTCCTCATCGCATGCCTTGATATGAATGAGATTTGGCATTGACGAGAGCTTGTCTGCCGGGACACACGCAGTGGCTCCGGCTTTCCTGGCGGCCTCGACGAACAGCGCGGTGGCATCGTCCGGATAGCCGCCGCTGTCACTCGTATATTTCTCGACGCTCCAATTGGGATCGAGACGAGCCACGTTCGCCGCAGCGACCTTCGCTTCCGCCATGTCGCCCATCATGGCGCTTGCCGCTGCTAAGTACGCGTAGTCGGTTGCGAAAGGGTCCGTGATCAGCTTCGCGTACTTCACCGATTTATCGAACTGGCGGCCAAAGAAATATACGAAGCGAAGCGCTTGGTTGTACCAGTACGGATAGTTGGGATTGAGCTGCAGCGCTTTCTCCGCCAGCGCGACGGCTCGATCAGGCTGACCCAGTTGTGGAACGAACCATGCGATCAGAATGAGGAGGTCTGCGTTGTTGGGAGCGAGTGCCTCGGCCTTGGCAAATTGCTCGAGCGCTTTATCTCCCATTCCCTGATAGGCAAAGGCATGTCCAAGAACGAGCTGGGTTTCGCCATCTGTCGGATCCAGCCGAACGGCGTTGCGCGCGGCGTCAACCAGCTTGGCCAGATTGTCTGCAGGCGTTCTGCGGCCCAAATCCAGTCGGTACTCGTAAACATACGACAGTCCCACATAGGCCCTGGGATCGATTTCGAGCGCATTGCGGAACAAGCGTTCTCCTTCCTCCAGACCTTACTCTTGTGACCTTGTGTTTGGCCTCCATGCCAAGGAGGTAGGTTTCGTAGGCCGTCAAATCATTTGGCGGCTTTCGCCTGATGAGTGAACGCTCGGCCTCCGCAACTCCCCCCTCATAGCCAGTGAGGGTGGCGGCAATTTTCTGCGTGACGTCGCTCTGCACCTTGAACGCCGTAACCGGCAAGCAGCACAAGCAAGACCGCGATGATGGAGGCTGCGAGGAATTCGCGGGTTTCCTGCGAGAACCGGGAAGAGATGCAGCAGGGCTGGGGGGTTGATCTGCAGCGATCGCGCCCGGTCGATCTGGCTGGGGACCGCTCGCAGCTCAAGCAATATCCGCACAAGATCACCGGTGGCACCGGCAAATATCAAGGCGCCAGCGGTGGGGGTACCTACATTTACGAAAACCTGACCGACACCCTCTCCGGCGGCACGTTCAAAGGCGCGATACAATTGCAATGAGTCGTGCTTGCATTCGAGGCGGCGCTGCGTGCGACCTCTCGCTTGAAGCAAAAGAAAAGCCGGTCCGTTTGGGGGGAGAAGCGGACCGGCTGGTGGACGCGGAAGGAGGATGCGTCCAGGGAACGATGTTGGTCGCGGGGCTACTCAGCGGCGACGAGGCGAACTTTTCCCTCAGGCGCCCCATCGAAGCCGAGGGAGGCTGCGACCGCCTTATGCATGATCCGCCCAGCGCGGACGTTCAGTCCGGCAGCAAGGTGCGGGTCGTCATCGAATGCAGACAAGCCTCTGTTGGCGAGCTTGATCACGAACGGCAGCGTCGCGTTGTTGAGGGCCTGTGCCGACGTCATCGGGACAGCGCCAGGCATGTTGGCCACGCAATAATGAATGACCCCATCGACTTCGAAGGTCGGATCGGCATGCGTCGTGGGCCGTGAGGTCTCGAAGCAGCCGCCCTGGTCGATTGATACATCGACGAGCACGGCGCCACGCTTCATGCGAGGAAGCATGTCGCGAGTCACAAGCTTCGGCGCGCTGGCGCCGGCAACGAGCACAGCGCCGACCACCACATCGGCGTCGAGCACTTCGGTCTCGACGGTTTCCATAGTTGAGGCAAGGGTGCGCACGTGGCCCTCGAACAGCTCGTCAAGCTGACGGAGCCGGGGCAGGGACCGGTCGATGATCGAGACTTCCGCACCGAGGCCGGCGGCCATACGCGCCGCATGAGTGCCGACGACACCGCCGCCCAGCACCACCACCTTTGCCGGACGAACGCCGGGAACGCCACCCATGAGCACGCCGCGCCCGCCGGTGGGACGCCGCAGCGCAATCGCGGCAGCCTCAATGGCAAGACGGCCGGCAACCTCGCTCATCGGCGCGAGCAGCGGCAGACCTCCGCCCGCATCCGTCACGGTCTCATAGGCGATCGCCGTGGCGCCCGACTCCATCAGGCCGCGGGCCTGCTCCGGATCTGGCGCAAGGTGAAGATAGGTGAAGAGAATCTGGTGCGGCTTCAGCCGGCGATACTCGACGGCCTGCGGCTCCTTGACCTTGACGATCATGTCGGCTTCAGCGAACACGGCTTCAGCCGTGGGCACGATGAATGCGCCGGCCTTCTCATAGGCTGCATCATCGGCGAAGATCCCAGCGCCGGCGCCGGACTGCACCACCACCTCGTGGCCGCGGGCTGTCAACTCGCGCACCGAACCCGGCACGAGCCCAACCCGGAACTCATTGCTCTTGATCTCAGTCGGAACGCCGATGCGCATGATGTCCTCCGCTTTCAGGACTGCTTCGCTTGATGTAAACACTGCCACAAAGCGGGAAATGATTGTTGGCGTTTTACGCGGTAAATTGGTATAAATGTGCAGAATACCTGCGCTTACCTAGCCGAAGGCGCAAGAAAATGAAAGAGATCGACATCGACGCGCTAGATCGAGCGATTCTGGGTGCGCTGCTCGAGGACGGTCGCCAGAGCCAGGTCGAGCTAGCCGAGCGCATTCCGCTGTCGGCCACGGCCATCGCCCGGCGCATCCGCGCGCTCGAAGAGAAAGGCGTGATTCAAGGCTATCAGGCGCGCATCAGCCGGCAGGCGCTCGGTCTCAGCATGACCGTCATCGTGCAGATTGGCCTCAAGAGCCAGAACGAGGATCTGCTGAAATCCTTCGAGGAGGGGGTCGCATCCGCGCCGTCTGTCATTTCCTGCCATCTGATGTCGGGTGAGGACGACTACCTCGTCACCGTCATGGCGCGCGATCTCGCCGATTTCGAGCGTATCCACAAAGAACAACTCTCGCGGCTGCCGGGCGTTGCCCGCCTGAAATCGAGCTTCGCGCTGCGCGAGGTCACGAACCGGGCGCTGCCGGCATCGAGCCTTTTGCCGGCCCGCAAATAGCGGTCTGCAGCATCAAGCGCTTCATCTGCGCGATCAACTGTGACACTGTGACGACTGCGGGGGTCCACTGCACGTCCAAAGCGGAAACCGTGCCGCCGCCGCGCTCATCAAAGTCATGGCACTGCACACATGAATGTGTGGCCACGTAGGCCTCTGAGCAGGTGCGAGATGGCGGCTTTCCTGTGGCGCTTAGAGCCGTGCTAGACTAACATTCTCCTTGTTTACTGAGGGCTTGCGCCCCTCGTCCGAACCCGGAATCCGATCCTTTGCGGTGCTCACGTCTCCTGAGGAGTCAAAGAGTATGAAACCCACAATAAGTGTCGCAGCATCTGTTGTTGCCCTGCTTGTCCTTGGCGGCGCCGCGCTTGCCGAGATGCCCAAAGCCGTTGGCGAGGGCGAAGGCGAAGTCGATATCGTCGCCTGGCCCGGATACATCGAGCGTGGTGAAAGCGATAAGAATTATGACTGGGTGACCGCCTTCGAGAAGGAGACGGGCTGCAAGGTCAACGTCAAGACGGCGGCCACCTCCGACGAGATGGTGACGCTCATGAACCAGGGCGGCTTCGATCTCGTCACCGCCTCTGGCGATGCGTCCCTGCGATTGGTCGCCGGCAAGAAGGTGCAGCCGATCAACATCGACCTGATCCCAAGTTGGAAGACGGTGGATGAACGGCTCCAGAACGCACCCTGGCACACGGTGGATGGCGTCCACTACGGCGTTCCTTACCAATGGGGACCCAACGTGCTCGCCTACAACACCGATGTGTTCAAGGAGGCGCCTAAGACCTGGTCGGTGGTTTTCGAGGAGCAGACCCTGCCCGACGGCAAGAGCAACAAGGGGCGCGTGCAGGCCTACGACGGCCCGATCTACATTGCCGATGCCGCCGTCTACCTCATGAAGAAGAAGCCGGAGCTCGGGATCAAAAATCCGTACGAGCTCACTCCCGACCAATATGCCGCGGCGATCGCGCTGCTGCAGGCCCAGCGGGCACTGGTCGGCCGCTACTGGCATGACGCCATGGTGCAGGTCGACGACTTCAAGAACGAAGGCGTGGTCGCCTCCTCATCATGGCCATTCCAAGTCAATCTTCTGGAAACCGATAAGAAGCCCGTCGCCTCGACCATCCCCGAGGAAGGAGCGACGGGGTGGGCCGACACCACGATGATGCACATCGACGCAAAGCACCCCAACTGCGCCTATAAGTGGCTCGAGCATTCGCTGAACCCCAAGCTACAGGGTGACCTCGCCTCGTGGTTCGGCTCGGTGCCTACGGTGCCGGCGGCCTGCAAGGGCAATGCGCTCTTGACCGATACGGGCTGCGCCACCAACGGCTTCGACAATTTTGAGAAGATCTGGTTCTGGCGTACGCCAACGGCCAAATGCGAACAGGCGGGCACCTGCGTACCCTACTCGCAGTGGGCAAAGGACTACATCGCCATCCTCGGCAAGTAACGCGTCCAACAAGAAATCGGCGGCCCGGATTCTCCAAGACCGGGCCGCCCCGCGATGGCGCAGCCCATGTCGCCAGCCGTTAAATTCATAAATGTCTGCCGCCATTTCGGCTCGGTGCGGGCTGTAGACGGCGTCACCCTCGACATTGCGGAGGGTGAATTCTTCGCCATGCTCGGCCCTTCGGGATCGGGCAAGACCACCTGCTTGCGCCTCATTGCCGGCTTCGAGCAGCCGAACGAAGGTCACATCGAGATCTTTGGGGAAACCGCCGAAGGCGTGCCGCCCTACAAGCGCAACGTCAACACGGTGTTCCAAGACTACGCCCTCTTTCCTCATATGACCGTAGGCGAGAATGTCGCCTATGGCCTCATGATCAAGGGCGTCGACCGCGCCGAGCGCGAAGCCAAGGCGAAAGACGCGCTCTCCATGGTCAAGCTCGCTGGATACGAGCAGCGTCGCCCCTCGCAGCTTTCCGGCGGCCAGCGCCAGCGGGTGGCTCTTGCACGCGCGCTTGTGAACGGACCGAAGGTGCTGCTCCTCGACGAACCGCTCGGTGCGCTTGACCTCAAGCTCAGGGAAAAGATGCAGGAGGAGCTGAAGGCGTTGCAGAAGCAACTCGGCATCACCTTCGTCTTCGTAACCCACGACCAAGGCGAAGCGCTGTCCATGGCCGATCGCGTCGCCGTTTTCAATGAAGGTCGAATTGTCCAGGTCGACGTGCCCGCCAACATCTATGAGCAGCCCCAGTCGCGCTTCGTCGCCGATTTTGTCGGATCATCAAATGTGCTTTCTCCCGCCTTCTCCTCGGGGCATGGCGGAATGGCCAAGTGGACGAGCCTCCGACCTGAGAAGATCGGCGTCTTCCCGTCAGGCAGCGCGGTGCCGGCGGCGCACTCCCACACCGACGGTGTGATCAAGATGATCAGCTATCAGGGCGCGGTCACCCGACTCGGCGTGGAGGCCGAACGGCTACGGATCACCGCTGAGGTTCCGGCCGGCGCGGGATGCTTCCAGGAGGGTGACAGCGTCCGACTCATTTGGCCGAAGTCGGCGATGGTTACCATGGAGGACGGCGCGTGAGCCAAGTGGTGACGGCCGAAGACGCGGTGGCAGCCGAAGAGGGAGGCGGGATCCTCGACAGGATATCCGATTTCTTCATTGCGCGTCCCAAGCTGCTCACGCTTATTCTCTTGCTGCCACCGCTCCTGTGGATCGGCATTGTCTACGTTGGCTCGCTGTTCGCTCTTCTGCTGCAGAGCTTCTATTCGCTCGACGATTACTCGGGGCTCATCGTCCATGAGTTCACGCTCTCGACCTATGCACAACTCCTGGAGACGGCGAACCTCCAGATCATCCTGCGCACGGTGATGATGTCGGCGCTAGTCACGCTCGCTTGCTCGTTCATCGCATTTCCGATCGCCTACTACGCGGCGCGATATGCACGCGACTGGACCAAGGCGCTGTTCTATCTCGCGGTGATGATGCCGCTGTGGTCGAGCTATCTCGTCAAGATCTATGCCTGGAAGCTCATCCTCGCCAAGGAAGGCATCCTCACCTGGCTCGCCAAGGGCCTGCATCTTTCGTGGCTGCTCGACGGAATTCTGGGGGTGCCGATACTCGGGGGCCCGTCGCTGTCGTTCAGCTATATCGGCACGTTCCTGGTCTTCGTCTACATCTGGATCCCCTACATGATCCTGCCGATCCAGGCAGCGCTCGAGCGTGTGCCGTTGAATTACATCGAGGCTTCGGCCGATCTCGGCGCCGAACCGCGGCAGACGTTCTGGACGGTGATCTTTCCGCTCGCCCTTCCCGGTATCATCGCCGGCTCGATCTTCACCTTCTCGCTGACGCTCGGCGATTACATCGTCCCCACCATCGTCGGAAACTCGCGTCTCATGATCGGGCAGGCCGTATACACGCTGCAGGGGACTGCCGGGAACGTTCCGCTCGCCGCCGCCTTCACCGTCGTTCCCATGGCGATCATGGGCGTCTATCTGTGGGTGGCGAAGCGCATGGGGGCGTTCGATGTCCTCTGAGCCAAACCGACACCCCGCTAGGCTTGCGCATTTCGGCAATCGCCGGGCTTCTGTTCTTGCATCTGCCCCTGGCTCTTATCGTGCTCTACGCCTTTACCACCGAGGAAAAGAGCTTCCAGTTCCCGCCGCCCGGCTACACGACGAAATGGTTCGCCATCGCCTGGTCACAGCGGCCCGATATTTGGCCGCCGCTCTATCTCTCACTCGAGGTCGCCGCCATTGCCACCTGCCTTGCGCTCATCTTCGGCACGCTCGCTGCCGCCGCGCTGTCGCGCGCCAAGTTCTTCGGACGCGAGACAATCTCGCTGCTTTTTGTCCTGCCGATCGCGCTTCCCGGCATCATCACGGGCATATCGCTGCGTTCGGCCTTCGACATCATGGGTATCCCTTTCTCGATCTGGACCATCGTTCTCGGGCACGCCACATTCTGCATCGTGGTGGTTTACAACAACGCCATCGCCCGCTTTCGGCGGCTCTCCGGTAGTCTCATCGAGGCGTCCATGGATCTCGGCGCCAACGGCTTTGAGACCTTCCGTCATGTGATCCTGCCGCAAATCGGAACCGCACTTCTCGCTGGCGGCATGCTCGCCTTCGCGCTTTCGTTCGACGAGGTGATCGTGACGACGTTCACGGCTGGCCAGCAGTCGACCTTGCCCATATGGATGCTGTCGGAGCTGATCCGGCCGCGGCAGCGCCCGGTGACTAACGTCGTCGCGGTCTTTGTCATTCTGGTTACGCTCTTGCCGATCCTCGCCGCCTATTATCTGACGCGCGAGGGCGAGCACACGGGCGGATCATCAAAGTAAACCGCCAAACCACGCCTCAAGTGGAGGACAATCCATGCTCGACACGCAAATGTTGATTGGCGCCAAGTTCGTTGCCGGCACCGACGCGCCAGAGGCCGTAATCAATCCCAAGACCGAGGAGACGATCGTCACCCTTCCTGATGCGTCTCCCGCGCAAGTCGACGCTGCGGTGAACGCTGCCGCGAAGGCGTTCCAGTCTTGGTCGCGGACGACGCCAGCGGAGCGCTCTGGCCTCCTGTTGAAGCTCGCCGATGCCATCGACCGCGATGCTGAAGCGTTCGCCACACTCGAAGCGTTGAATTGCGGCAAGCCGAGAATCCGCGTGCTGCAGGACGAGATGCCGGCGATTTCCGACTGCTTCCGCTTCTTTGCCGGCGCCGTACGCAACATGCATGGGACGGTGGCGGGGGAATACATGGCCGGGCACACCTCCATGATCCGCCGCGACGCAATCGGCGTGGTGGGCTCGATCGCACCGTGGAACTATCCCCTGATGATGGCGGCCTGGAAGCTTGCGCCGGCTTTGGCCGGCGGCAATACCATCGTCATCAAGCCATCCGAGCAGACTCCGCTGACGACGCTGAAGCTTGCCAAGACCATCGCCGAGATATTTCCCGAAGGCGTGGTGAATGTTGTTACCGGCCGCGGCGCGACCACCGGCAACGCACTCATCACGCACCCGAAGGTCGCCATGGTCTCGCTGACCGGAAGCATCGATACCGGAAAAAAGGTGCTGCAAGCCGCATCCGCCACGATCAAGCGCACCCATCTCGAGCTCGGCGGCAAAGCACCGGTGATCGTGTTCGACGATGCCGACGTCGCCTCCGTGGTCGCGGGCATCAAGATGTTCGGCTACTACAATGCGGGGCAGGATTGCACGGCCGCGTGCCGCATCTATGCCGGCAAGAAGGTCTACGACAATCTGGTGGCGGACCTGTCGAGCGCCGCCAAAGAGCTGAAATACAATCTGCCCAATGACGACGAGAATGAAATCGGGCCCTTGATTTCGTCCGCCCAGAAGGGCCGCGTGCAAAGCTTCGTAGAGCGAGCCGGCGCGCAAAAGCACATGTCGATCACGGCCGGCGGGAAGTCGCCCGGCGGCAAGGGCTTCTTCTTCGAGCCGACGGTCGTCGCTGGCGCGCTCCAGAACGACGAGATCGTGCGAAAAGAGGTGTTCGGTCCGGTGGTGTCGGTCACGCGCTTCGACGATGTCGACCAAGCCGTGACCTGGGCCAACGACAGCGACTATGGGCTCGCCTCGTCGGTGTGGACCTCCGACATCGGCAAGGGCATGGCGACGGCCGCACGGCTTCACTACGGCTGCACCTGGGTCAACACCCACTTCATGCTGGTGAACGAGATGCCGCATGGCGGCCTGAAGGCCTCAGGCTACGGCAAGGATCTCTCGATGTATGCGCTCGAGGACTACACCGTGGCCCGCCATGTGATGGTGAAGCTCTGAGAAGGCGCTACTGAAGCTTGTAGCAGTTGGAGGTAACGGGCGGCGTGCGGGTCACGTCGTAGCTCGCGCGGCACTGCACAAGATAGGGCTCGTCCGGATGGCGGAAGAGAATGAAGGCTGACCGGCTGTCCAGCGTGCTGGTGTAGCCGGCGATCTGCCAGCCTCCCTTCAACAGCGTCGCGATTGAGATGGTCTCTTCTGGCGCGGCAAAGACGGTGGCCGGAAAGGCGAGGGTCGCGACACTTGCGGCGAGAGCACACGAGAGAGCGGCGAATTTCGGCATGTCGCGAGCGCCTTTTCTTGACCTCCGAAGTGAGAAACGGCCCCAGGGCAGGTCCCGAGGCCGCTTCCCAAATTCCACCGCCTACGCAGAACTGGAAGGCGGGCCATACAGTTTGCACCTCATCGCTTACTCGTCGGTAAAGCGCACAAGGGGAAGCTAAAGAGAACTGGAGGTACGCGCCGAGCCGAAGGCGTGCTTCAGCAATTTTCCGGCCGATGCAATGAATGCCTTACTCCGCCTCGTCCACCTTAAACCGGCTGGAAAATCTCAGTCGCTGGGTCGTGGCCAGTCAGACGAACCAAGTCACGATAGGCCGAGTTGGCTTGGATGCTTTCCGCTTCTGCATGGTCGCTCAAAAAATTATGGAGCCCGAGCTTCACCACGAGGCCACGCAGCCCTTCGGCTGGCGTCGACGCGATGCGCGACTCTACGTCCGCAAGTACTTCGCGCTGGGCGACGGCCTCTTCCTCGCAAGTCGCTGCTTGCGCGGCCTCAAACGCGGCGAGCCACTGCTTGAAAATTCTACAAGCTTTTCATCTGCGAGCTTCTCGTCCATGTCGTTCCCTGCTTTCAGCGGGACACCCTCGCGCTTAGGTCGGTGCCGGGGGCCGAAATAATGATGTCCTCGCCTCGCACTTCGACATTCACATCCTTGGTGCCTGTCATAAGCCCCTCCTGAAACTCTGTGGAGCCGGAAAGCAACTAACCTCACAACGAGGCCGGAAGGAAAAGTTCAAACGGCGTACTTCGAATGGGCCGGCGCGAGCGCGTTGCCTCAAAGGCGGTGCGCAGCTAAAGGCCGAGCCTGAAATATGAACTTTGCTTTGCGGAGTGCGCTAATGCCGTCGTCGGCTGTCAGCTAACAATCTAGTTTTCTGTCGGAACGTCACGATCCGACCAGGCCGGGGTGGCCGACACAATGGCTCTAAATGCGAGCGATCAAGCCAAAGCCCGCATTTCTTTGGCGGAGCCGAAAACCTCGGGGATCGGCTTGGATGAGGGTGCTCAAGGAGAGGCATGCAATGAAAACGCACCCGGACCGACACCAACACCTTGTCGTCTGCTGGGCCCTATCGGCGCAGCCATACAGTGAGACTCGTGCGTGCCGTTGAGAGCCTGGACAGCAATCGGGTGCATTGGGGTGAAGGGCGCACAAAATTAGGCGACAGGCAGATGGCCGATTAGCCGACACATTATCAGTCCTTAACGGATTGAGGACCAATTGCCCCCAGTCGTCGGATTGCCCAAGGCTGGTGCCGGCACTCCGCCGCCGGTGTTTTGGAACGAATGACCACGCCTGCTGATGGTATTGGCGTCCCAATACTGACCCCACAGACAGACGCAAAGCGGGCGATGCGTCGAGGATAGCGTCGATATCGTCATTGCTAGGTGCGGTTGGGCATCTCACTCGTCGGGGGCCGGCGGAGATGGCGGTCTGAGCCCAAACCATTTGTTCTTAACGATGTTGTAGTGCTCCAGCGGATCATAGTAAGGCACTGATAAACCGAGGCTTTGTGCATCAAGCCGGCCAACCGAGGAGTACACTGAATATTCGGCCACCACGCGGTCGCGCTTGGCGGTGACGAGCTGGATCTGCGAGCCGAGATATTCGAGCTCCGCGTTCAGCACGTCGAGCGTGGTGCGCTGGCCGACTTTTTCCTCCTCGCGCACGCCTTCGAGCGCAATCCGGTTGGCTTCCAGAGCATCCTGGGCGGATTTGATCTGCGAGGCGGTCGATTGCAGCAAGGCCCAGCTCGAGATCACGTCGGCATGGACTCGTAGCCTCGCGTCCTCGACCTCCTTCTTGAGTTGATTGTTGGCCTCCTTGGCCTGGCGGATGCGCGCCGCGACCCCGCCGCCTTGATAGAGCGGCACGTTCACCCGCCCCATCACCGTGGTGACTTGCTGCTCTTCCAGCGTGCGGCTTTGACCGAAGCGTTGCGTATAATCGACGTCGAGCGTGACCTGGGGCAGGAGTTCGCCCTCGATCTGGCTGACGTTATAGAGGGACGCCTCTTCCTGATACACGACGTTGAGGATGACGGGGTTCTCGCCATCGCCCAAGGTCATGGCGTCCTCGAGCCTGCTCGGCAGCAGACTAACGATCGTTGGCGGATGGATCAGGTTTGACGGCGGATGTCCGATCACCTGCTCGTAGGTGGCGCGGCTCGCCTTGAGGTTGGCCTGCGCGGCATAGAGCTGGGTGATGGCGTCAGACCGGCGCGCTTCGGCCTGGGCCACGTCGGTGCGCGTCACCTCGCCGACGTTGAACTGTCCTTGGTTTGCCTGAGCTGCTCGGTCAACACATCGACATTGGTCTGGCGCAAACGGACCACAGCCTGGTCGCGCACCACGTCGACATAGGCGGTGACCGCGTTCAGAAGCGTGGTCTGCTCCACCGCGCGCAGGCCCTCGCGGCCGGCTTGCACCGTGGCTTTGGCCTGGCGGATGGCGTTGAGATTCTGAAAGCCCTCGAAGATGGGCTGACTGAGCGTGACGGAATAGCCATACGGATGGGTGACGCCATCGTCAGGCAAGGCGGTTGGCCTTGCCGCGGCGGCGGCGGTGGTATCAAGAAAGGCGCAGAAGGCGGGCTCGACCGTCGCATCGCACGCCGGCACCGTTCTGCCGGGTCCCTCCGACAACGTCGGACTCCTGGTTTCGGAAGGCCGCGTCGCCTGAGGCGCTGATGTTGGGGCGCAAGCCGGAGATGGCGACGGCGACCTGCTCGTCGGTGGCCCGCTGCCTGGCCCGCTCGGAATTCAGTACCGGGTTGATGAGATAGGTGTTCGACAACGCCTCGTTCAGCGTCTCGGCCGTGGCTGTTCGCGCGCAAAGAACGACCCCCAACGGCAAGGCAAGCGATAACAGCCGCCCCGCCCCGCAGCCACGAGCCTTCCGCGCAGGGCATTTGGTGCCTGCTCAGGACGCCTGTCACCTTCTAAAGCCTCCAGATACATGAGGTTCCAGGTCGGAATTAGCGAAATGATTTGGACGCGATATGACAAAGTGTTTGCTAGCTTCCGAAGCGAAATCCTCACGATGGGATCTGCTGGCGAGCAACGCAGGTGCAAGCTCGTCATCTTTCTCGAGCAAACGGTTAGCGGACCATCCACGAACGACAATCCAAAAAACCGTTTTGGCTGTGTTCCAATAAACGAGCGGCATCGCTCCGCCGGTACGCGAGACAGATTCCACGGCGGCAATCAAAAGCGGCGAATTCGGTGTAACTAAGGCTCGAAGGAGCCGACCCGAAGCGCCGGTTGGATGGTTAAATCCATGAAATTGCTAGTATGTGCGCCACGCTTCAAGGCTCACTCTTGATCTGCAGCCAGGGCATGCCACAGTGCTTTGGCCACGACGCCGTATCGCTCTCAAGACATGATCGTGAAGCGGGCGGCAGATCACGCAAAAGCGCAGGCTACGGAGTTTGCCAAACGGGCCGCCAGTCTCAACTCTGAGCTCGAGAAAGCAAAAGCTCAACGCAATGAGCTTCAGACCAAATTGGATCAGGCCACTTCGGAGATCACATCAGCCAAATCCCAGCTTGAGGAGAAGCAGTCTCGTCTAGGTGGCATGCAGAGCGAACTTGAGAACGTTGAGCAGGCGGTAGATCAGGCAAAAGCGGAAGCTACGGAGCTCGCGAACGGCCGCCGGTCTCAACTCAGAGCTCGAGAAAGCCAACGCTCAACGCGATGTGCTTCAGACCAAATTGGATCAGGCCACTTCGGAGCTCAAATCAGCCCAATCTCGACCTGAGCTCGAGAAGGCGAACGCTCAACGTTATGAGGCGAACGCTCAACGTTATATTGTCGACCCCGAATTGCCGGCTGGCAAACGGATCTCGCCTCTTATGTCGAGGTTGGCGACTTCCTGATGGCGCAAGGCAATCTCGTCGAGGCGCTGAAATGGTACCGGAACGGCACTGGCTGATGCCGACCGCTTGGCCAAGGTCGAACCCGAAAATGCCGGCTGGCAGCGCGACCTCTCGCTGTCTTACAGCAAGGTCGGGGACGTACTGATGGCGCAAGGCAATCTCGCCGAGGCCCAGAAATCGTACCAGGACAGTCTGGCGGTTGCCGACCGCTTGGCCAAAGTCGACCCCGAAAATGCCGACCTGCAGCGCGATCTCGCAATGAGCCAAGGCCGCCTTGCCATCGTGCTAGCTAAAAAAGGCGACGCGCCACACGCGCTCAACATGTTTCGGCAGGGGCGCGCCATCACCTCGGAGGTCGCGAAGCAATCACCCGATAACGGCCAGTTGTCAAAGGACCTGGCCGCTTTCGACGACAGTATCGCAAAGCTGGAGCATGCAAGTGTCCCTGAGATCGGGTCCGTGAAGCCGGTACAAGTGGCGCCGCCTCTGCCTAACAAAAAACCGCCACTAGCGACTGCTGACGTGCGGCTCCAGGGTGGGATATAGGCATGGGCGCGAGTATCAATGGTGCGTGCATCAATCTTCATGTGCCTTGTCTTCTCCGCGAGGAAATCACTGTTGGGGGCTTACGAACGTCGGCGACCTCAAAATTGCGGCGCAAACCATTTGATCCCGCACTCGGCAACGACGAGCAGGTTTCGAGTTAACCGCATGTCTAGCACAAATCTGACGGGCCGAAGAGCGTGCGCAAGGTCAGCTTTTGACCGATACCGTGAAAACTCCGACGCGGGTCGCCCACAGCGCAACAGTCGAATTCAGAAGGGGTTGTTGATATGTGCCTGTATTGTGCCGCGCTCTATAACCTAGAAAGCTAAGACGTGTTTCCTCTTACGAGATCCTTTGTGATCAACCGAGATTCCTTAGGGCCCAGACTACGCGCGCTCTACATAGTAGGCGTCCTCTGCGTCACGTTCTCTCTCGCCATCCTCCGCACCTCCGCAGGTGGTCCGCAACCCGGCATACTAGGCAATGACGATAGAACAGTGATTGAGCAACTGAGTGCACCCTGGGGTGCAATCGGCCAAATCAACACGACCGGTTACCGGCGCACGACTAGCTGCACAGGTTCTCTTATCGCGACCAACCTCGTCATCACGGCAGCTCATTGCGTTATGGATCCATGGAGCCGCAAGCCGTTCCCCCTCCATCAAATACATTTTTTGGCGGGTGTCAGAGGATCTAGCTGGCTCGGTCATTCGACCGCCAAGTGTCTACATTTTCCCCCTGAATATGAGTACGTCGGTCCAAGTAGGATTCTTCCGAGTTTACCTTTTCAAGATGTTCCTCAACGCGCCTTTTTGCGAGATGTGGTGCTAATCGTGCTGAAGGACGATCTCAATAACATTACTCCATTGGAACTCGATCGTGCCCAGGTTCAGAGCTCCGACATTTCGCTCGTGCACGCATCTTATCCCGCTGATCGACGGTACGCATTGACCGGTCACTTTGGGTGCCACTTGCTGGCGCGAGATGAGGACCTCTGGTTCACCGATTGCGATACCCACGCGGCGAGTTCTGGTGGTCCGGTGTTCATTCAAAGGAAGGAGGATCTTAAACTGGCCGCCATAATGGCGGGGGTGGCAGGAACGTCTAGTTCAGTCGCCATCCCAGTTCCGAATTGGATTGACGTTGTCGCAGAGCGCAATTGCCCTTGAGAGCCCGGCGATGCGAAAGATCGCAATCCGTAACTCGCGCCGCGACCGCGCCAAGGCACTCAAATCGCGTGTGCTGGATGGGCGAGGAGATGGCTAACGATCAATGTTTGCAAAGTGGACCGTGGCAAAAGCGCAGGTCGACGCGGGTCTGGAAGATATCTACGCATCGTCTCGACTACTGGCGTTCGGGCAGAATGTCGTATCGCGATAGAGGCAGGGTTCCGTGGTGGTCATCGGAGTGGGCCTCGCACAAATGGCAGACCCCCGATACTTAAATTTTTAGCGCAAGGTTCAGGACAGCCTAAGCTCCCACGCGCTTCGACGACGTCGACCAGGCCGTGCGCTGGGCCAACGACAGCGACTACGGGCTCGCCTCGTCGGTGTGGAGCTCCGACATCGGCAAAGGGATGGCGAGGCCGCGCGGCTTCACTACGGCTGCACGTGGGCCAACACCCACTTCATGCTGGTGAGCGAGATGCCACATGGCGGCCTGAAGGCCTCAGGCTACGGCAAGGATCTCTCCATGTACGCACTCGAGGACTACACCGTCGCGCGCCATGTGATGGTCAAGCTGTGAGACGCGCCGCTACTGCAGCTTGTAGCAATTCGAGTGAGCGCTTGGCGTGCGGGTCACGTCGTAGCTTGCGCGGCACTGCACAAGGTAGGTCTCGTCCGGATGCCGGAAGAGAATGAATGCCGACCGGTCATCTAACGTGCTGGTGTAGCCGGCGATCTGCCAACCTCCCTTCAGCAGCGTCTCGATTGCGATGTTCTCTTCAGGTGCGGCGTAGATGCTGGCCGGAAGGCGAAAGTCGCGACAGCTTGCGGCAAGAGCACTCCAGAGAACAACGACTTTCAGCATGTTCGGAGCGCCTTCCGTTTGACCTCGCGCAGTTGAGAAACGGCCCCGGGGGTGGGAATTCCTTGAGGCCGCTTCCCAAATTCCACCGCCTACGCAGAACTTGAGGGCGGGCCATAAAGTTTGCGCTCGACCGCTTACCCGACGGTAAAGCTCAGAAGGGGTATGGAGTGAAAAATAGTTGGCACTACGTTTGCAAGCAGCACGCTGATTTTGCGTAAGGATGAGTCTGAATGCGCGCGTTTGCGACAAGCGTCGTGGCTTTTCGCCGACATTCTGCGCGTCACTTGGGGCGTTCAAGCGCCAAGTCGGCCAATCGAGGAATACACCGAATATTCGGCGACCACGCGATCCCGCTTGGCGGTGACGAGCTGGATTTGCGAGCCGAGATATTCGAGCTCGGCGTTCACATCGAGCGTGGTGCGCTGGCCCACTTTTTCCTCCTCGCGCACGCCTTCGAGCGCGATCCGGTAGGTCGCCATCGAATCACCTCAATATTTCAATGATTTGAGCAAAGTTCGATCACGATCGAATGTTAAACGCTTTTTTAGGGAAAACAGGTTCGTCCACGATCCGGTACACGGCTGCCGTGCCGTTCCCAACCTGAACGCATGAATCGCATACCTGCACTCTGGACGATGGCATACGGCTCGCACGGCTCCCCGGTGCGCCGATTCCTGGCCCGCCGGGCAGTCCGCGCCGCGGCGTTCATACGCGCCCTGGCCTTGGCTGACCACCACTCGTTCACCACTCTCTGACGTCTCACCTCAGCACAAGCAATTGGCAGGAGGCCACTCATGCCCTTATCTTGAAATAGTCATTCCAAGTTGTGAGCCCCCGGAATCACCCATGTCCGGGGGCACGCGCCCGGCCGAACCCGGAGGCTCCAGCCCCATGTCGCTCAACGCCGAATTGCGCACCTTCTACGAAGCCCGGCAGCAACAGATTCCTGCTGACGTACGAGCGATCATGCAGCGAGCCGGGGAGGAACTCGCAGCCTCCGGCGCAGGCCGACCGAGCCCTGCTGGCCGGCGCACAGGCCCCCGATTTCACTCTGCCCTCCGTCACCGGCGAGACCGCCACCCTGAATGGACTCGCTGACCCAGGGGCCAGTCGTGCTCACCTTCTACCGCGGCGCCTGGTGCCCGTACTGCAACCTCGCACTGCGCTCACTCCAGCAGCACCACACGGCCATCACAGAACGCGGCGCTCAGCTGGTCGCTGTCTCCCCACAGATCCCCGACGAGTCGCTGTCGCTCGCCGAGAAGCACGCCCTTGCCTTCGACGTCCTCAGCGACATTGGCTCCTCCGTCGCCCAAGTCGTACAGCCTTGCCTTCGATCTGCCGGACGACCTGGCCGCCGTGTACGACAAGCTCGGCTTCGACCTGCAGCACGTCAACGGCGGCCACGCCCGGGCACGCTGCCCGCTGCCCGCCACGTACGTCATCGACTGCACGAGCACCATCCAGTGGGCCTTCGTGAACAGCGACTACACGACGCGCGCGGAACCATCCGAAATTCTCGCCGCACTCGACGCGCTGGCATGAAGGCTCGAATGTCAGGAAACGGGGAACCAGGCCGACAGGCGCTTGGCGATGACCGGTACATCGATGTTGTCCTGCGCGACTTCCTCGACGAACGGGCCGGCGATGGAGACGGGCGGCGGGACGGTACTGGCGCTGACGCCGTTGAACCGCAGGAAGACGCGCATGGCGAGCCAGGCGGTGCGCTTGTTGCCGTCGATCAGCGCGTGATTGCGGGCAACGGAGTGCAGCAGTGCCGCCGCCTTCTCGTGCAGCGTGGGATACAGCTCGGCTCCGAACACGTCGGTCCGGGGCCGTTCGATCGCTGACACCAAAAGTCCCATGTCACGCACGCTGTGCTCGGTACCGTTGACCGTGCGAGCGATGGCCAGGATCTCGTCGATCTGGATGTAGCGCACTTCGGTCACTTCAGGTAGTCCAGGATCTCCGCATCGCTGTCCATGAGCTCGGTCAGGACGTCACCGACCTTCAGCTCGGCCCGATTCTGGGCGTCACGGATGGCCTCGATGGCAAGTTCCTGCTTGCTGCGGCGCTCCCGACGAGCACGCTCGGTGAGCTTCGCGTCAAGGTCCTCGGGGAGTCGGAGTGTCATCGCCATACAGCGATGATACCGGACTGGTATCTTGACGGCGAGGTGATACCGGCCACCGAGACCTCGGACCACGGCACCCGTCCTCCGCGAGGCTGGGACTCCGCTATTCAGTGTCGTCCGAGCGTCGAGATTCTGCATTCCGCATCGCCACGTCGCCCGCGAGACCCGTGCCAGCCTTGAATCTGCAGCTCGACCGTCTGACAAGCGGGCTCAGCCGTCGACGTATTCCGCAGTGAACAAGTCGAACCGACCACGCGGAATACAAAGCAGCAGGTCAGGCGTCCGCCTTGATCGGTTCGAGGATCGCGACGCACTCGATGTGGTGGGTCATCGGGAACAGGTCGAACACCCGCAGCACGCGCGGTTTGTAGCCGCCCTCCCTGAAGTACGCCAGGTCCCGGGCGAGGGCCGCCGGGTCGCAGGCCACGTACGCGATGCGGCGGGCGCCGAGCGTGGTGAGGTGCGTCACCGTCTTCTTGCCCGCGCCGGCGCGCGGCGGGTCCAGGACGATCAGGTCGGTCTCCGTGATCCGGGTGCGCGGCAGGACCTGGTCGACCTTGCCGTGTTCGATGCGGACCCTCGGCAGGTCCTGGAGGTTGTGCGTGGCGTCCTCCGCGGCGCGCTTGCCCGACTCGATGCCGAGCACCGCGCCCGTCTCCCCGACCCGCTCGGCGATCGCGCCCGCGAACAGGCCGACGCCGCAGTACAGGTCGAGCGCGGTCTCGCCCTTGCGGGGCAGCAGGCCCTGCATCACCGCCTCGACCAGGACCGCGGCGTGCCTGCGGGTGGACCTGCCAGAAGCCGCCCGCGCCGACCCGGTACGTGCGGTCGTCGGCCCGTTCCCGGACGAAGTCGCGGCCGTGCACCCGGTGCACCCCGCCGTCCTGTTCCGCGACGCGCAGGACGGACACCGGCCTGTCGAGTTCGACCAGCGGCAGCCGTCCGCCGGGGCGGGGGGTGAGCACGACCTGCCGGTCTCCGGAGCCGGTCGCCGCGATCGCCTCGACCGTCGCGATCCCCGGCCAGTCGTGGCGCTCGACGCCGAGTTCGTCGACGCCCGGGGCCGCGATCATGCAGTGCTCCACAGGCTCGACGTCGTGGGAGCGGTGCTTGCGGAGGCCCGCGTGGCCCTCCTCGTCCACCGCGTATCCGACACGGGTGCGCCAGGCGGGTACCTCGCCCGCGGGCAGCTTGTCGCCGGGCGCGGGCATGACCGTGCCGTCCCAGCCGGCTTCCTCCGGGGTGAGCCCGGCGAGCCGCTGGAGCTGTTCCGCGACGACCTCGCCCTTCAGCCGGCGCTGGGCGCCGGGCTTGGCGTGCTGCCAGTCGCAACCACCGCAGCGGCCGGGGCCGGCGTACGGGCAGGGCGCGTCGACCCGGTCCTTGGACGCCTCGACGATCTTCACGGCGTCCGCGCGCAGGAACCGGGACCCCTCATCGCCCTCGGTGACCCGTGCGACCACCCGCTCGCCCGGCAGGGCGTGGCGCACGAAGAGCACCCTGCCCTCTTCCGTGCGGGCGACGCAGTGCGCCACCGTGGGCCGACAGGACCGATCTCGACCTCGTACTCGTCCCCGACCAGCGATGTCTTCGGTATCTGCTGGCATGGCGGGAGGTGCTCCAGGGACTCGGGGGGTCGGACGCACATCACCAGTCTCGTCCGCTCCCGATCAGACCTATACGCGGCAACGCCGGACAGCGGAGCGAAAGCTCCGGGAGACAGCCTACGCAGCTGGGAGCCCGGGATCGACTCGCCTGGACCGTCGGCTCCTTGGACGGCTTCTCACCGGACCCCGTCGCACCGCCCCCGGCGCGCTCCACTCCTGGCGCTTGCGGGCGCGGTTGCGGGCGAGCTCCGAGGACTCCAGCTGGTACGGCACGGTATGATGTCCGGAATGATGACGATGACCAACGAGCGCAAGATCTGGGAGGCGGCTTTGCTCCTGGTGCGCCGGCATGGTGCCGCAGCCGCGGAGATTGCGCAGCGCGAGGCGCAGCGGTTGCGCGGCGACGACGACGAGCTGACCTGCGTCGTATGGTGCTGGATCGCCCGCTCGACGGCGGAGTTGCTCCGCCCGGTTCCCGGCAAGGGCGAGCGGGTGCACTGAAGTCTTGGCGCGGCACGGCACCGCTGCTGCGATATTCCGTTGTGTTGGACTCCGTATCCGAAGAGGGAATGTCATGGCAGAAGGTCTGTTAGGTCGCCTCGGCGGCCGAAAAATGCGTCCGCGAAGGAATTCGCGGTCGCGATGAGCGAGGAGGACTGGCAGCGCAAGCTGTCTCCTGGGCAGTATCGAGTGTTGCGCGAACATGGGACTGAACGCGCCGGCTCCAGCCCGCTCGACAAGGAGTATGGCGAGGGCATCTACCATTGCGCCGGTTGTGGCCAGCCGCTGTTTGCTTCCGATGCCAAATTCAACAGCGGCACCGGTTGGCCGAGTTTCTCGGCGCCGATCGAACAGGCGGTCGAGACGCAGACCGACCGTAGTCTGTCTTATGACCCGCACCGAAGTGCATTGCAGCAGCTGTGGCGGCCATCTCGGCCACGTTTTTGACGACGGTCCGCAGCCCACCGGGCAGCGTTATTGTATGAATGGAGCGGCACTCGACTTTCATCGCGGCGAGAAGCCGCCCGCGCCAGGCAAGGACGATCCGCCCGCTTGCTAGAAGCAGGACCTGCTATTCCGCGGGCTGCAGTTTCTTCGTGCTCGTGCCGATCGGCTTAGACCGACCGAGATCGGGCAGCAGCGCCGTCAGCAACCCGATCGCCGGCAGAAAAGCACACAGCTGGTAGACGGTGTCGATGCTGGTGGCGTCGGCCACTCGGCCGAGCACCGCCGCCCCGATCCCGGCCATGCCGAACGACAGACCGAAAAACAGCCCGGCGACCATGCCTATCCGCCCAGGCACCAATTCCAGCGCATAGACGATGATTGCCGATGAGGCGGAGGCCAAGGTCATCCCGATGACGACGGTCAGGATGCCGGTCCAGAACAGGTTCGCATGGGGAAGTATCAGCGTGAACGGGAGCACTCCGACGATCGACACCCAGATCACAGCCTTGCGGCCGATCCGGTCGCCGATCGGACCGCCGATCAGCGTGCCCACGGCGACTGATGCGAGAAAGGCAAACAGGTAGATCTGGGCGCTCTCGATCGAAAGGTCGAATTTGCTGATCAAATAAAAGGTGTAAAAGCTGCTCAGACTGGTCGTGTAGAAGGCTTTGGAGAAGATCACCGCCAGCAGGATCACGATCGACCAGCCGACCCGACGCCGCGAAAGTCGAGGCCCCTCGGCCACGTACCGCGCGGCCGACCGCGCCGGCGCGCGGCCCTCATGCCGGTACCAATTGCCGACCGCGAAGAGTACCGCCATCGCCAGCAATGCCGCCGCCGAAAACCAGCCGACACTCGACTGACCTCGCGGGATCACGATAAACGCGGCGAGCACGGGCCCGAGCGACGACCCGACATTGCCGCCGACCTGGAACAGCGATTGCGCCAGGCCATGGCGACCACCCGACGCCATCCGTGCAACCCGCGAGGCTTCGGGATGGAAGACGGCGGAACCAACGCCGACTAGCGCCGCCGCAAAGACCAACATCGGGTAGCTGCCGGCACTCGCCAACAGCAACAATCCGACAAATGTAACCGCCATACCGACAGCGAGCGAGTAGGGTTGCGGCCGATGGTCGGCAAACATCCCGACCGCCGGCTGCAATACCGACGAGATCAGCTGCGAGGTCAGCGTGATCATTCCGATCTGCGTGAAGTTGAGCCCATAGGCGTCCTTCAGCATCGGATAGAGCGCCGGCAGCAGCGACCCCATCATATCGTTCAGGAAATGCGAAAAGCCGAGCGCCAGAAGGATTGAGAAGACGGTGCTCTCCGCGATCCGGCGCCGTTCGCCGCGTTCCGCGGACACGCTAATGGTCATAACTTCGCTCCTACCCGACCGGCGTCGGCGACCGCGTTAGAATAACCCGAACTCGGCATCCGCCACCGCGATGTTGCCTGCGTCTGTGCGATGGCTGCCATTCGAGACAGCCACTCTTGCCGGGAAACACGGATGGGCGGGGTTCTACTATCGTCTCATTGAGTCAATTGTTACCGGTTGCTTTATCTGCAGCAAATCTACAGCAAACACTCTCCTCTCGGTTGTAATATCTCGGCACGGTCCGTCCCGCCCCACCACGATCCTGCTAGAGCGATAGGTATCAAATAGGCAATTTTATTGAGATAGCAATAGCTCGCGACCAGTTCGTCTGTCTGAGCGGGTCGGTATTGCGGTGTGTGCACCACAGGCATAACTTTGAAACGCAGGGTGGAGAAACCGCGAAGAGTGCGGACAGATCGGATTGAAACATCAGCGGCCATCGGCGCAGCCGTTGCGTGACGGCTGCTCGAGTTGGTCGCCAGACGCACGAAGGTCTGGCGCAAGCCGCATCAATCGCGCAGCTCTGCTTACTGTCGCCGGAGTAGATCCCGACGGAACGTGCCACGTCTGCGAGATCGACGCTCCACGCTGCCGCCACGCGGCGACCGAAGCAGATCAACTCGGACAGAGTGGACGAGTCAGGATGAGGCTTGCTAGCTTGTCGACGTCGACCTGCGCGAGAAACAACGTCTACTCCGGGGGCATGCCGTCACGAGGACTGGCCGACGGCCGAGTCGACCCAGGCGAAGGATAGAGGCGACGAGGCCGATGGCGCCGAGCCCTGATCAGGATCCTCTGCCAACCGCACGCTTATCTGGAGGAGCAGCGGACGAGGCCGTGCCGGTGCTCAGTGCGACGCTGGGAAGCCGAGGCAGCTTCGCCTGCCGTGTGACGAACTGGATCTAGGAATACGAGCAGACGCCCGCGAGGTGGCCACCGGTAATGACCAGCAGGACAGGAGCCGCAGGAGCATGCGCGGCGACCAAGTGCGAATTCCATCTTTCGTCTCCCCCCTAAAGCCCGAATTGGTCGGTCTCTAACTATAACCCACATAGTTCGCCGATCTGCAACCATCACGCGGGCCGATAGGCCAAGTTTGGTTAATTTGTTGTCGAATGTTCTATTGAACGTCGATATCCGTTAAATTTTCGCCTCTGATCATCCGATGACGATATCGAAGGTGCCGGCGAGCGCACCCGGCTCGGCCGCCGGGCGCAGCGGGACGATCAGTCGTGCCCGCGCAGCCGGATCACGCACGCTCATCAGCACGCCGTCGTGCTCGTTTTGCGGCTCGCCGGCGACATACATCTGCGTGATAAAGCGCGGGACACCGGGAGCCGGAGACCGCAAAATGGATGTGTGGGGTACGGCCGGGATAGGCCACCGGCCGGATCGTGCGGAAGCTGTATAGCCGCCTGTCAGCGTCGGTTAGTGTCTGCCCGTAGCCCTGGAAATTCTCGTCGCCGGCGGCCCCGCTCGGGTGTCCCGGACATAGTGGTAGCGCCCGTTGGCATCGCATTGCCAGATCTCGACCCGCGCGCCGGAAATCCGGCCGCCCATCGCGATCGAGAATGCGTCCGCTGACGTAGGTGACCGTTCCCTTTGCCGACCCTTCCCTCCCGGCGACGTGGATCAGGTCGTTGTCCGAATCGGCCGGCAGGGTGAGCGGATAAAAGGGTCCCGCCGTTTGCGCCGGGGTTGCTGGCAGCGCGGCGGCAGCGCACCAGCCGGGACAGCCCCAAGCCCGCGGCAAGGCAACGAGCCACCTTCGAGCACTCGGCGTCTGAGCAACATCGATCAACCCTCCATCGCTCTCACGGCGGCATGCCATGTGGTAGGCTTTGATCGAGAGCCGCATCCCAAGTGCGCGCTCGCGATGACCAAAGGGAGGGACAGCAGCATGCCCGCGAGTTTTATTCGTCTTACCGCCGTCGGCTTCGCAGGTGCGCTGGCATCGCCGGCGAGCGCGCAATTGCTTAGCCAGAAGAGCCTGTCGCCGGCGATGGCGTTGACGATCGCGCGAAACGGCACTCGAGACCTGCACAAAGCAGGGCTATCACGTCTCGGTGCACGTGCTCGGGCGCAACGGCGAGGTTATCGTCGCGGTCCGCGGCGACGGCGCCCCGCCGCACACGATGGAGAACAGCCAGCGCAAGGCCTACACCTCGCGCACCTTCCGCATCCCGTCGGGCGAATTCGTCCAGCGGGTCAAGGACAACCCGACCTTAGGGGCGGTGCACCTCAGCGGGATCATCGCGGCGCAGGGCGCTTTGCCGATCAAGGTCGGCGACGAGGTCATCGGCGCGGTCGGCGTATCCGGCGCACCGGGCGGCGAAAAGGACGAGGTGTGCTCGAAGGCCGGCCTCGAAAAGGTCGCCGATCAGCTCAAGTAACGAGCGCGAGCCGGCCCTATCCGGTCAACAGCGCGGTCAGCTCGTCCGGCATGCTGAGCATCGGGTAGTGGCCGGTGTCGAGCTCGTACCATTGGGCCTTGAGCCGCTCGGCGGTGCGGCGCTGATGCGCCTCGCCGGGATTGACGGCGCGGCGGCACCAGATCACCGTCGCCGGCCATGGCTGGTCCAGAAGCTCTGTCAGCTTCACCGGGTTCTCGTAGATCCCGATCGGATGCAGGGTATAGCGCGTCGAGCGCCCAGGCGCGGGTCTGTCGGGTCGAGATCGGCGAAGAGCCGGGTTTCCGCATCCTCGCGCGACGGGCCCGGCGGCGAGCCCGCTCGGCACCGCCGTCGAGCGCTGGACGATGTCGCGGATCCGCTCGCCGTCGAGCAACGCCAGCGCATCGACAAAGACCAGGCGCGCGATCCGGTCGCGCATCGCTTCGGCGGCACGGCACACCACCATGCCGCCCGAGCTGGTGCCGACCATCACGACGTCGCGCAAATCCTCGTAGAACAGCAGATCGGCGATTTCGGCGGCGTGCGTCTCGGTGGTGATGCCGGCGCGGACCTGATGCTTGCGCTCGGCGCAGCCGTCGAGGCTCGGGGCGTAGACCGTGTGCCCGGCGGCGCGCAGCCGGTTCGCCACCGCGCTGCCAGATCCAGCCGCCTTGATAGGAGCCGTGGATCAGAACAAAAGTCGTCATTGCTCATCTCCCTTCTTGTTTCGTCATGCCGCGCGAATAGCGGCACCGCAGGTCGTGCGTTCGAGACCGCCTCGGGCGCCCTCGAGAGCCGCCTCGCGTCCTCAGGGGCGAGAGCGGCGTCTCGAAGGATGCACGGGATGTCCAGCCTACGTCAATTCCCGCCGGTTACGTCGATCGTGACGCCGGTCACGAAATCGGCGTCGCTCGAGGCCAGAAAGCAGATGACCTTGGCCTGGTCGGCGGCCTCGGCGACGCGGCGCAGCGGGGTGCGCGCGATCTCGGCCGCCTGCGCCTCCGGCGCTCGCTTGTCCCAGTGCGGGCGGATGCGCTCGGTCAGGGTGCAGGCTCGGCGCGATCGCGTTGATCGTGACGCCGTAGGGCCCGAGCTCGAAGGCCAGCTTGCGGGTGAAGGCGATGATGCCGCCCTTGGCGGCGGCATAGGCGCTGCTGCTCGACGCGCTGAGGCCGCGGCCGGCGATCGAGGCGAGGTTGACGATCTTGCCGTGCCGCTGCCGCTTCATGATCGGCACGACGGCGTGGGTGAACAGAAATGTCCCGCTGAGATTGAAGTCGATCAGCCGCTGCCATTCGGCAAAGGTCAGCTCGTCGACATTGGCGCCGGAATTGGCGATGATCGTGCTGCCGCCGACGGCATTGACCAGGATGTCGACGGCGCCGAATTCCTGCTCGACCGAGGCGACCGTCGCCTCGACCTGCCCTTGGTCGAGGGCGTCGCAGAGCCGCCCGTGCGCCCGTCCGCCGGCGCCGCGCAATGCCGCGACCGCGGTCTCGAGCCGGTCCCGGTGATTGTCGACGCCGACGACGATCGCACCTTCGCGCGCCATGATCTCGGCGGTCGCGCGGCCGATGCCGTTGGCAAAGGCGGTGATGACCGCGACCTTGTCGGTGAACCGCATGGCTCCCCCCTCTCGGCTCCGCTATTGCTCGCTGAGCAGAGACCAGCACGGGAGAGACGGCCAATGCAACTCGGGATTCACCTGCCGCATGCCGGCGAGCAGGCCACGCCGGACAAGATCCGCCGCGCCGCGATGCGCGCCGAGGAGCTCGGCCTCGACGATGTCTGGGTCAGCGAGCACATCATCGTGCCGCGCGCCACCTTCCCGCGCTCGCCGTTGTTCTTCGACCCGGTGCTGAGCCTGACCTGGGCTGCCGCGGTGACCAAGCGGGTGCGGCTCGGCACCAGCGTGCTGGTCTTGCCGATGCGCCATCCGCTGCCGCTCGCCAAGGAATTGGCGACGTTGCAGAACTTCTCGGAGGGGCGGCTGATCCTCGGCGCCGGCGTCGGCTGGCTGGAGGCCGAATTCGCCGCACTCGGCGCGCCGTTCCACGAGCGCGGCCGGCGCACCGACGAAGGCATCGCGATGATGCGCGCGGTGTGGACGCAGGACCCGGTGACGCTTCCGCAGCAAATACATCCCGGCCGAGATCACCGAGATGACGATGCAGCCGTTGCCGGTGCGCCCGATCCCGATCTGGTTCGGCGCGCGCTCGGAGGCGGCGCTACAAGCGCACCGTGCGCATCGGCGACGGCTGGCACGGCAGCCAGCTGACGCCGGAAGAGGCCGGCGCCGATCGTCAAGCGCCTGCGCCGCGACCGGCCCGAGCCGGAATTCACGATCTCGATGCGCACGCACTGGAACGGCAAGGACGCAGGGCGAGCTGCGCGAGCGGGTCGCCGCTTATGAAGCGGCCGGCGTGCAGCACGTCATGGTGCACCCGCTCAACCGCGAGATCGACGACTGGGACGAGGTCATCGAGGGCGTCGGCCGTGTCGCCGCCGGCTAGCTGGCCAATCGCCCCTTCAGAACCTGGCCGGCAAAGTCGCCGGTCGCCTCGCCATTCTCGAAGGCGACTGCGCCATTGACGATCGTGGCGGCGATGCCGTCGGCTTTTTGCACCAGCCGCCGGGCGCCGCCCGGCAAATCCTGCTCGACGGTCGGCAAGCGCGGCTTGATCCGCTCTTCGTCGAAGACGACGAGATCGGCGGCGTAGCCGGTGCGCACCAGTCCGCGGTCCGGCAGTTCCCAGGCCGAGGCATTGTCGAAGGTCAGCATGCGGACGGCTTCTTCGAGGGTGAATTGCTGTTCGTTGCGGACCCAGTAGCTCAGCAGATGGGTCTGCAGTGACGACCCCATTTCCTGGCAGACATGAGCGCCGGAATCGGAGAATGTCGCCAAGGTTCGCGGATGCTTGAGGATGCCCAGCACGTCCGCCGGCGACTCGTTGACGAGCGGCTGGACAAAGACGCGGTTGTCGTCTTCGAGGCGAGATCGATGATGATTTCGACCGGGTGCTTGCCGCTTGCCGGGCGAGGTCGGCGACCGACGGGTCGTCCCAATCGACGCGAGCATCGGATAGAGATTGGCGTAGTCGGGCTTGCGCGGATCGGTCGTCGCCGCGCCGCCGCCCTGCAGGACGCTGTCGCGCGGCTTCATCTGGGCTTCTGCGGCAACCAGCCTGCGGCGCACCTCCGGGTCGGCGAGGCGGCGCTTCTGCTCGTCGAGCGGCAATGTCGCGGAGCTCCTGCCAGCCGGGCAGTGTGTCGAACGGCAGATAGGATTTCAGCGAGAATACGGCATTGATCGATCGGGTCGTCGCCTGGCCGAACATTCGCCCGCCGGCCGCCGCGGTGTCGTCGAGATAGCGGGTCTGGTATTGCCACGGGTTCGGGTCGACGCCTTGGCGAGTGGCGAGGACGCCGAACATGATCGGCCGCCCGCTCTCGATCGCGACCCGGCGCAGCCGATCGAGAAAGACGCGTTGCGCCTCGCCGCCGGAGATGTCGGGGCCGATCTGAAAAATCCCGGCATCGACGCGCCGCCATCGCGCCGACCAGGCGGTCGATCTCCTCCCAATCGGCGATGCGGCTGGCGACCGGAGACCCGTCCGGGGTGACGTGGGTCGTCGCACGCGAGGTCGACAGACCCATAGCGCCGGCGCGCACGGCCTCCTCGACCGCCTGGGCCATCCGGCGCAGATCGTCCTCATTGGCCCGCTCGTCGAGCCCGCGCCGGCCCATCACATACATGCGCAGTGCCGAGTGCCCGATATACATGCCGTAATTGATCGCCTTCGGCAGGCGCTCGACAGTCGCCAGATATTCGGGGAAGGTTTCCCAGGTCCAGTCGATCCCGGCCATCATCGCCTCGGTCGGGATGTCCTCGACCGCGGTCAGGCAACGGGCGAACCATTCCCGATCCGCAGGCTTGCAGGGCGCCAGCGCAAAGCCGCAATTGCCCATCACGACGCTGGTGACCCCGTGCCAGCACGAGCAGCTGCCGAGCGGGTCCCAGGCGACCTGCGCATCCATATGGGTGTGGCCGTCGATAAAACCCGGCGCGACGATCAGCCCGTCGGCGTCGATCGTGCGCTCGGCGGGAGCGCGGATGCGGCCGATCTCGACGATGCGCCCGCCGCTCGACCCCGACATCCGCGCGGTAGCGCGGCATCCCGGATCCGTCCACCACCGTGCCGTTGCGGATCAGCAGGTCCAGTCCCATGACACAACTCCATTCAGACGGTCGGTAGCCTCAGCCGATGGCCGAGGGTCGGCGGCAATATCCCGTGCTCGCGGGGATCTTCGAATAGCACCGAGCGGCGCGCATAGACGACAAAACCGGCCCGCTGATAGACGCTCAATGCCTTTGGATGATCGAACGTCGAGGTGTGCAGCCAAAAGCGATCGATTGGCCGCGACCAGGCTCGGTCGATTGCCGCCTGCA
>CAVUZR010000026.1:0-36647 GCA_963745855.1 uncultured Alphaproteobacteria bacterium
AGGCGTGTCGTTGCCGTAATAGACGCCGCTCCAAGTATTGACGTAAACGGTGCCGTCGGGCGCCACGGCGAGCTGACGCGCGTGACCAACCTTGTCAGCAAAGATCGTCGCGCAGAATCCGTTAGGCAAACTAAGTTCCTTGTCGGCATCAGCGGCGCAATTCTTTTCTTCGCTCATAACCGCGGGCGAGCTGGCTAAGCAGATCGCGAGAGAAAAGAAACCGGTGAGCGCAACTGGCGTCAAAAATCGGAATTTCATGCACAACTCCTTACTGCCCCGGGAACCGTATCGTTCGAACTGACATCACTTGTTCATGGGCACGCCGATAACTCTGAAAGGAAGATGGGGAGGACCGCTCTTCTTCGCTTCGAAGAGGTGAGGCAGCTGACCTTCCGACACCCACAAGGTTTGCCCCACAGGGACAACGGACGTCGGTCCAGCAATGCCATCCTTGATCGTCGCGATTTCGACCTCGTCACCATTTACGGTGACGCGATCAACGCTTCCGCCGCCTTCAGCCATGACGAACGTCTGTCCGCCGGTCGATCTCAAGCCGTCGGGAAGGTTCAACGGCCGCGACGGTTTCAGCTTGGTGATTTTGCCCGGGAGCCCGTCCTTCACATCAACGCGGTAGAAATCGCCCTTGGCGAACGTGTTTACGTACAGATTGCCATCGCCGCCGAAAGCGATGCCGTCCAGCCCAGGGCCTTGGGGCGGCTGTTCGAAGGCCGGATTTTCCAGCCAGACTTCAAGTTGAGTGCTGCCCGGCTTCAATCTCAGAATCTGCGGGGCGAGCGAGTTGGTGACGAAGAGCGAGCCATCCTCGCCAACCACCATGTCGTTGCACAGGGTCGCTTTTCCGGGGAGTTCCGCACTTACCCTGCCATCGCCGGAGGAAAGATCGAAGCCTTTCAGGTAACTGCCAGGGACGGTGCTGGGGCCGGTGATACCGGCTGAGGAAAAGTCATTGGAACAGACCCAAAGAAGGTTGGCCTTGTTGTCGACCAAAACGCCAAGCGTCGCGCGGGTATCGAACGCACCCGGCTTGATCCACTCTTCTACAGTGGCCGACTGAGGTTTAATGCGCCATACGCCGCCGACGGCTGGGCTGCCCACGTACAAGGTACCGTCCGGAGCGGCGGTAATGCTTTCGGGATAAGCCCGATCGCCCGGTAAGGCGATTTCGCTCGTCTCGGCAAAGGCAGGCGAGGCGAGTACCAAAATGCTGGCCAGCGTGAGGGCGAGGGTGTGCGACAGGCGGAACTGATGGATTGACATGTTTGCTTCGCTCTCAATAATTCAACCCTTATAAAATCTCCAATCGCCTAGACGCGGCCTGTGCGCCACTCGCGGCTGAGCAGCAGAAGCCCAAGCGTGCCCACAATAAGCTCGACCGCCAGAAAAAAGAGGAGGATGCCGCTTGGCATGCCGTCGACGACCATGCTGAGAAGTCGCCCGATGGCCAGTGAGTAAGCGAAGAACACGGCCCAGATCACCGCCACATGCCGCCACTCCGGCGTGAACGCGGCGATGATGCAGAAGGTCGACATGGCGAGATAGAGGCAACTAAGAGCCCTGAAGATGTGGGTCTGATCGGTGCCTTCCACCGTGATGTTCATGAACTTCGGGAGGGTCGCTGCTGGATCGATCCCATAGGTCAACGCGACCGGAAGGAGAAACACCCCTGCGAACAATAGAAAGAGCTTCATCATGTCGTTTTCCCCCTCGGAGGATCTATCCGCCCACAATAAGCCATCGGTCTTTGCCGCCAAAGGCCCTATCCCCTTGCCAATGCCTCTTCACCCACTTTCGCTAAGCCCAGGCATCTTGCGGGAAACGAGCGTGAGCGTCTTAAAGACTGCTCCAATACTCCCCCAAAAGATTCCTTCTCAAAGCCTCTGACGACGCAGGTGGAACTCAGCGGGCATAACGCGAACGGCTCGGTGAGCCATTGACGGCGGGCTTATTAGCTTTTTCGGTATTCAGGTGCTCCGGAGGTACCCCAACCCAGGAATTTCCCCAGCAAAATATTCATCTCGCCCATGGGCTCCAGAAAGCGAGAGTTATAGAGGGTGCCGGAATCAATCGGCGCAAACTCAGTTGCTTTTACGAGGTCCGACACCTTTGCCTTGGCCGTCTGATCATCACCGGCGATGAATACTTGCACTTTGCGGCCTTTGCGGCTTTCGGTTGGGAGAAGCTCGGCGAAGATCGTGTTGAACGCCTTCACGACCATGGCGCCGGGGGCAAGCTTCTGAAACTCCTCGGCGGCTGATGTGGAACACCCGATCGTAAGCCGCTTGTAGTCGGCAGCCTGATTCCATTTTGCCTGATCCAACAATCGCAACGGTCATGTCCTAGCTCCTACGAGGTTTCCACTTCGCCAGCGAAATGACGATTGATCGGCGCCTAAGGCTCACACTGATCAGATCAATTTGGAAGCAAATAGGCCAGCGACATGGTCATATCGGCGGTGGGTCATGAGCAGACATCGCGTCACGTCCGCGTCATGTCCGTTATTCCCCTGAAAGCAGACATCCATCAGCGCGGTTTGCACGTCCGCTTTGTGCCAAAAGCAGACATCGTGTCGAGGGAGCCATCGGCGGACTGGTGCGATGAGCTCAAGACCTCGGCCTCTATGATCCGTGCATCCAGATTCATGGCGTGCATGGAAACGGCGCTACTCCTCAAACGGCGCGTTCATCAACAGGTCGACGGCTGATATTGTTTTGTAGCCGGGCACGAAACGCTCGCCGAAGTCCCGCAGGAAGTTGTCGTAGCTTGTCTCCGGCCTCGCCGTGACGAGATGACGGCAAGTCTCGGAAAATCTGTGCTTCATCTCGAGACGCGGGAATGCACTGAGAATTTCAGCGATATCCGCCGGCGGAATCGACTCGAAGCCAAACCCTCCATAGTCGAGCGCAATGCCCATCGTGCCCACGGCCACCTCCGCTTCTTTGTGAAGCGCGATTGATGGCGTCGAGTTGAGCGCGACGAGGTCCCAGATCAGCTGTGCGCGGCGATCCGAGAGGCCTCGTTCTTTGATGAACGACAGCGCTGCGTCGGCGCCATTAACCTCGAAGCGATTCGAACCTGACACACCAGCCGTCAGGCCGATGTCATGAAGGATCGTGCCGACTGCGACCACCTCGTGGTCGCAGTCGATGGCCTTTATGTGCCCAATCTTCGCTGCGAACAGCCACGATCTCATGGCGTGATTTAAGAGATAGGGCTCAGAGAGCTTTTGCGCATATTCGAGCACCTCCGTGATCAGCGGCGAGTCAGGCACGCTGACGCCCGCTATCAGACGTGTCCGAGGCGTGACCATTGGCGTCTCCATTCGATGTCGACGACATAAGCAGCATGCGGGCTTGGCTGGGCCTTCATGCCGGGCGTGTCATGCCTTTAGGAAGGCCAGCAAGTCGGCATTAATCGTATCTGCCTGCGTGGTGGGCATGCCGTGCGGGAAGCCCTTGTAGGTCTTCAACGTGCCGTTCTTCAGCAGCTTTGCCGACAATGGCCCAGCGTCGGCATAGGGAACGATCTGATCGTCGTCGCCATGCATCACCAGCACCGGCACTGTGATCTTCTTGAGGTCCTGGGTGAAATCAGTCTGTGAAAAGGCGACGATGCCGTCGTAATGGGCTTTGGCGCCACCCATCATGCCCTGCCTCCACCAATTCTGGATGATCGCCTCCGAGGCTTTCACGCCCGCCCGGTTGAAGCCATAGAAAGGTCCTTCCGGCAGGTCACGATAGAATTGCGCACGATGGGGCGCGAGCTGCGCCTGCAATCCGTCAAACACTTCTTTGGGAAGGCCGCCCGGGTTGGCCGCCGTCTTGGCGTCGGCTTCGGTCGGCGCCATTTTTGTCATATCATCATTCAACTATGTCCAATCATGCACGCAACCGGGGCAATCTTGTTACAAGAACCTCGGACTTCGATCTCACGCTTTGAGGGCTAGTTCTAAAGCGTGAGCCGTCAGGATGTATTCACCTGTCGAGTTGGGGGAATGAGCATTTAGGTTCAAGACTGACGACGGAAGGGCTGGGGCTTTTGGTTTCCTAGCGCGTGATTGCCTGCAAGGCGCCCGAAACGTACCGATTTTGTGTGAGATGGACCTACTGTCACGGTGTTAGCCCGTTCGCGCTGAGGAGAGCATCACCATGAACATTCAAATTTCGTTGCTGGTCATCGGCGCTTTAGTGGCTGGAAATAGTAGTGCTGCACAGGCTGTTGCTACGAAGCCTCTCGATCCGGACAAGGCGCCAATTGCGGCGGTCGACCGTTTCAGTGACAAGGCAGCAAACATACAGGTGCGGACACCCGACAATCATCTCCCCGGCCCCAATGAGCCGGTCGATTTCGACACTGGACAGTTCATCACTCAAGGCCTGTCGCCTAGCACGGGCAAGCCAAGCCACTGAGCAGGGGCTTGCCGGTGCAGCCCTTTTTAGTTTCGTGAAGCGATGTGAAGTCGAAGCGCAGATGGCCTGCGCGGCGGCTGCGCACAAAATGCTAGCCGAACCAGCAAGTGAGAGCTTCATCCATACGTGCGTCGCGAAAGCAATCGGGGCGGGGCCTAGATGGTGCGTGCCACACCATTGTCGCGACAACGCCGACTGCACGGGTGGCACGGGTTGTGAGGTTTGCTGGGCCGGCCTCTGCGGACAATAGGGTCGATCCGCGGGACGACTCGTCGATGATCGGATAGCTGCCGGTCGTCAGGAGATCGCCCATGATCAAAACATTCGCTGAGGGTAACCCGACGCTTGTACCAGGGGACGTGGCGCACTTTCTGTGGGGCGGGTGTGACTGGGCCTCATGGTCGCTGGGGGCTGGGCTAAGCACCAGGTCCAAACGCAGTTCAGCAACAACCAATAGGCTCCGCATCTACAGCCGCCGCAACCCCCACCCTCAGGAGATCAGTCGAGAGGAGCACCACGGTCTTATCGCCGAGATTCTTCCACCAGTGTGAGATCTCAATCTCGGCCACGACATCACCGGCCTTATGCGTGATCGGCACGGCGCAGTTGCTCGCATACTCATTAATCTCGCCCTCGATGATGTAAATGATCGCCGGCCGGTCGGCATGGCTGTGCCAAGCGACAATTCCGCCCGGCTCAACTGTCATCCTACGCAAGCGGAATAGGCGGTCCTTGAGGTTGAAGGGTGTCTTCGCGACGTCGATTGAGGCGATCACGTTGGCAGTCACGCCAACTTCCTTGAAGTCTACCGCCTCACGGGCATTGGGTTTCTTTTGATCGGCCGGGCATTCGCCCATGGCGTGGACCCTCCGGGCAACTTTAGGTAACCAATATGATGGTTATCCGCTGTTAGCCTATGTTAGTCAAACTTAGATGCCCGGCCAAGTCCAGGCTCGGACAGGCCCCCCGAAAAGACCTCATTTTACACGAGTTCGGAGACCAAATTTGCGGCGTCGGTTATTAGTCGCCTATTACAAGTGAGGTGGATTGGTCTGTGTAGTTGCAGTGTGGCGAATGCAATCAGCGCGCAGAGTCCCTGCAGCAGGATTGCAGCCCACTTAATCGGACCTACTCGAGAGTCAAAATGGAGTTTCACGTCCGTTCGTGAGTTCCGTCGCAATGACGAGACCCAAAGTTTCAGCCTCGAATTTGTCTCCCTTGGTGGTTGACGCCGGGGAAAGTGATGCCGTGACCGACTATAGGGAAAAAGACGTGCTCGCCCTACAGGGGGGCGGGGCGCTCGGAGCCTATCAGGCAGGTGCCTACGAGGCGCTATGCGACGCAGGCCACATGCCGCGCTGGGTCGCTGGTACGTCGATTGGTGCCGTTAACGCCGCGATCATCGCCGGCAATCAGCCTGAGCACCGTGTATCTCGCTTGCGCGAGTTCTGGGAGGGGGTTTCGAGTCGCCTGCTCGGATGGCCTCTCGCCGAAAATGGTGACGCGCGAAGGATCTTCAACGAGACCAGCGCGGCACTTTCCGCCGCCGGAGGCGTGCCAGGCTTTTTTGGCCCGCGAATTCCGCCCGCAGTGGTAATGCCTCGGGGCACGCGGGAAGCTATCAGCGTTTACGATACCGGCCCACTTCGGGCGACGCTCAACGAGCTCGTTGATTTCGATCTCTTAAATTCGGGTGCGGTACGGCTAAGCATCGGCGCAGTGCAGGTGCTCTCTGGCAATATGCAATATTTCGACACTGCCTCTCAGGTCATCGGCCCGGAGCATGTCATGGCAAGCGGCGCGCTTCCCCCGGGTTTTCCTCCTATCGAGATCGATGGCGAGCCTTATTGGGATGGAGGATTGGTCTCCAACACCCCTCTCGAATACATCCTTGAGCGGAGCGGTCCACGCGAGGATATGTGCATCTTTCAGGTCGACCTGTTCAGTGCCAAAGGCGGCATGCCGCAAACGCTCTTTGATGTGGCGCAACGGGAAAAGGAGATCCGCTACTCGAGTCGGACCCGTCTCAATACCGATGTCTTCCGCCAGTTGCAGACCATCCGCATGGCTATTCGTCAGTTGCGGGCAAAGGTGCCACAAGAGCTCAGCGACAACCCTAATTGGCAACTACTCGACAGCGTAAGTTGCGGCGCGGCCATCACCATCGTGCTTCTTATTCACCGGCGCGCCGCCTATTGGACGCAATCTAGTGACTATGAATTCTCGCGCTACTCGATGGACGAGCATTGGCAAGCCGGCCGCGCTGATGTCGAGCGTACCATGAGCAATCCGGCCTGGAAGAACCGCACGCGGCCGGAAGAAGGTGTGATGGTGCTCGACCTGACGCGCGATCTTGATACTGGTCCAGAGGAACGCATCCTCCGAGGATCGACGAAGTCCGACGCCGCGCCTTCCTGACCGCCTGTCGCAGGCGTTATGTTCCCACTCCGCGCGCCAAGTGGTTTAGGGGATCCACCGCGCACAAAAGTGAGCTTTGCCAGAGGAAGACCAGGAAGCAGGCTCCAATGATGAACCACGTCACGATCGGCGTGACTCTGGGCGGACTGTCATCCGACAGTGGAAACACGCATTAAGTCCTTCTGGTCAAAGGCGACCTCGTCCACCCGATCAAGCAACGAAGGATCATCGTTCTCCGGCGCGTTCACACGTGTGGAGATCGGCCACATCGTCATCGGCTCAGAGGGATAGGTGATGAGGAGATCGTGGGGATTAGGTTCGGGACCTAGCCAGCGGTCGTAGGCCGTGGGCGTAAGGATCGAGGGCATGCGGTCGTGAATCTGGCCCGCCAAGTCATTGGAAGGTGTCGTGATGACCACAAATGTCCGCTCCCACTCGCATGTCGTCGGATTACGCCAGTTCTCCCACAGCCCAGCTAGACCGAAGGGTGAGCCGTCGTTCATGGCGATGGCATATGGCTGCTTGGCCCGGTGCGCCTCTCACAATAGTCAAGTAAAATCAATAGCTTGGCTTGTCTCATATTGTACAGGCTAAGGCCTGAAACATTGCATTTCTGCGTCTCAGATCGTGTCTCCGAATGGCTGTCTCAAATAGTCTTAGACAAGGTTTATTGGTGGTGAGAAATCGAGGCATTGCGACCACCGGGGGGACATCCGCCAGCGCAGAAAACGGGACTCCGATTGGGGAAGTGCGGCAGGTCGCTCGGACCGTGGACTTTTCTTATACGCTGTTTGTTTTTTTCGGCGCGTAGAGATCGGTGATGGTGCCTTCGAACGCTTCAGCCGCCATGCCAAAGGTTTCCGATAGCGTGGGATGCGGATGTATGGTGTGGCCGATATCGATAGCGTCCGCCCCCATCTCGATGGCAAGCGCGGCTTCCGCCATCAGCTCGCCGGCATTGGTCCCGACCACACCGCAGCCTACGATGCGATGTGTCTCTTCGTCGAACAGCACTTTGGTAACACCGTCGTCGCGTCCAAGCGTTAGCGATCTTCCCGACGCCGCCCAGGGGAAGATGCCCTTGCCGATGCTGACGCCCTTGGCTCTCGCTTGGCGCTCGGTTAGCCCAACCCACGCGACTTCGGGATCGGTATAGGCGACGGATGGTATGACGCGCGTGTCGAACGCGCTTTTTAATCCAGTAGCGACCTCGGCCGCGACCTTGGCCTCGTGCGAGGCCTTGTGGGCGAGCATTGGCCGGCCGACGATATCGCCAACGGCGAAGATGTGGGCGACATTGGTGCGCATCTGGCCGTCGACGGGGATGAAGCCCTGCTCGTTAACAAAGACACCCGCGGCGTCAGCGCTGATCGAATGTCCGTTGGGCTTGCGGCCGACGGCGACGAGGATCTTGTCGAAGGTGTCGGTTGCTGGCGCCCTGCCCCCCTCGAAGTGAACGACGAGTCCCGCAGAGCTCGCTTCGACTTTCACCACCTTTGTCTTCAGGTAAATGTTCTCATAACGCTTCTCGATGCGCTTGAGCAGAGGAACGACGATATCGCGATCGGCTTCCGGAATGATCTGGTCCATCAGCTCGACCACCGTCACGGCAGAGCCGAGCGCGTGGTAGACGGTTGCCATCTCAAGACCGATGATCCCCGCGCCGATGATCAGCAGGCGTTTTGGCACGTCGGTGATTTCAAGCGCGCCTGTCGAATCGATGATGCGCGTGTCGCCCAGCGGCATGCCCGCCAGTGGCACCGGTTCGGAGCCTGCTGCAATGATCGCGGTGTCGAACGAAACCGGGATCTCGGAGCCACCGCCATCCACGACCTTGAGCGCGTGCGGAGATACGAACGTGCCAAGACCCTGGAGAACGACAACCTTCCGTTGCTTGGCGAGCGCCGCGAGTCCTCCGACCAATTTTCCGACCACGCCGTCCTTCCAGCCGCGCAATTTGCCGATATCGATTGAGGGGCGCGAAAAGGCCAAACCATGAGCGCTCATGGCGAGCGCATCGTCGATGACCTTGGCGGCATGCAGCAGCGCCTTCGAGGGGATACAGCCGACATTCAGGCAGACGCCACCCAATTCGGGAAAGCGCTCGACAAGGACGACCTTCTTGCCGAGATCGGCGGCGCGAAAGGCCGCGCTATAGCCGCCGGGCCCCGCACCAAGCACCAATACATCAGCATGAAGATCTGATTTCGAAACCGCGGCCGGACTGGGCTGCGGAGCGGAAACGGGCGCCGGAGCCTCTGTTGGAGCTGACGGAGGTAGCGCTCTTTCCGCGTCGGCTCCAATCGCCGCTAGCGTCAAGATCAGGCTGCCCTCGCTGACCCGGTCCCCCACCTTGACATGGACCGCCTCTACCGTGCCCGCCTGTGGCGCGGGCACCTCCATTGTCGCCTTATCGCTCTCCAGGGTGACGATTGGGTCGTCCTGCTTGAGCTCTTGACCGGGGCTGACATGTACCTCGATGACGGGGACATTCTCAAAGTCACCGATTGCGGGAATGCGGATCTCGATAGGGGTCATGGCTATCCAGGCAGATGGCTACAGAACGAGCGCGCGGATGTCGGTCAGGATGTCGGCAAGCCTGCGGGTAAAACGGGCGGCGAGCGCGCCGTCAATGACCCGGTGATCGTAGGAGAGGCAGAGAGGCAACATAAGGCGCGGCTGGAAGGCCTTGCCGTCCCAGACGGGCTTCATCGTCGCGCGTACGACGCCGAGGATGGCGAGCTCGGGTGCGTTGATAATGGGAGTAAAGTTCGTCCCGCCGATGCCGCCCAAGCTTGAGATCGAGAAGGTTGCGCCCTGAATGTCGCTTGGCGAAATCTTCCCTTCGCGCATCTTCTGCGAAATGGCGCTGAGCTCTTGGCTGAGCTCCAGGATGCCCTTGCGGTCAACATCCTTGATCACCGGCACCACGAGTCCTTCGGGCGTATCGACCGCAATGCCAAAGTGATAGTAGCGCTTGAGGATGAGCGTGTCCTTCTCCGGCGACAAGGACGCATTGAATTCAGGGTACTCTTTCAGCGCGACGACGGACGCCTTCATCAAGAAGGCCAAAAGCGTGACGCGATAGCCTTCCTTTTTCGCCGCCGCGTCTAGCGGCTGACGGTAGCTCTCCAGCTCGGTGATGTCCGCTTCGTCGGTATGGGTAATGTGGGGGATGTTGAGCCATGCGCGATGCAGATGCGGACCCGACAACCTCTTCAGCCGTGACAATGGCTTCGTCTCGATCGGTCCGAACTTGGAAAAATCCTGGGGAGGAATCACGGGAATCCCCATTTCCCCCGCAGGCAAGCCGCGAACCTCGCCACGCATGAGGCGCTTGATGTCTTCCTTGGTGATGCGTCCCTTGTCGCCGGTGCCGTTGATTTTCGTCAGATCGATGTCGAGCTCGCGCGCCAGCCTGCGCACCGCGGGGCTCGCGTGCACCGCGCCGAAATCCGCAGGTGCGGGAAAGTGATCGGCGGGGCCGGCTGTGGACAGCGCCCCGGTTGCAGGGGACCTCGATTCCAGCGCCCCGGGGAAGACTTCTGGCGCTGGCTCTGTCGCATACGTGGCGGCAGCCGGAGGAGCATCGAGATCGCCTGCGCCGTTCAGCCGTATGATAGGCGTTCCAGTATTGACCGTGTCGCCAAGCTTCACCAGGACTTGTGCCACAACGCCGGCTACCGGGGACGGGACCTCCATGGCAGCCTTGTCGCTTTCCAGTGTTACCAGCGGGTCGTTGGCACTCACATTGTCGCCCGCCTTCACATGGATTTCGATGACCGGGACGTCCTTAAAATTGCCGATGTCGGGCACACTCACCGTCGCCATTCGTCGAATCTCCAATCATGCGCCGCGGCATCCAGGATGCGCCCATCAGGTGTGCGCAGGAGAAACCTTCTCAGGGTTGATCCCGTATCTCTTTATGGCTTCGACGACCTTGATGGACGGGAGCTGGTTCTCGTCGGCGAGCGACTTCAATGCCGCGATGGCCACAAAATGGCGATCGACCTCAAAGTGGCGCCGAAGCTTGCGCCGGAAATCCGAGCGCCCGAACCCATCGGTGCCGAGAGCGCGATAGGACCGGCGCAGATAAGGAGCAATTTGCTGGGCAAACAACTTCACGTAGTCAGTGGAGGCGATGATCGGGCCATCGTGACGCTCCAGTGTCGCGTTGAGGTATGGAACTCGAGGCTGCTCGAGCGGATGGAGAGCGTTCCACCGCTCTACCTCCTCGGCCTCACGAGCGAGCTCCGTGAAGCTCGTGACGCTCCAAATGTCCGCGGCAACACCGAAGTCTTTCTCCAGCAGTTCAGCGCCGGCGACCACCTCGCGGAGTATCGCGCCGCTTCCCAAGAGCTGAACCTTGGGGGCTCTTGCCGTCGAATCCGCCGCTTTGAGGAGGTATAGGCCTCTGATGATGCCTTCCTCGGCGCCGGGAGGCAAAGACGGATGCACGTAGTTCTCGTTCAGAACGGTAATGTAATAGAAGACATCGTCCTGCGCGACACAGATGCGTTCGAGTCCATGTCGGATGATGGTCGCAAGTTCGTAGCCGAAGGTTGGGTCATATGAGATGCAATTTGGAATGGTCGACGATAGGATGTGGCTGTGTCCATCCTGGTGTTGGAGCCCTTCGCCGTTGAGCGTGGTTCGACCCGACGTGCCCCCGATGAGAAAGCCGCGCGACCGCATGTCGCCTGCCGCCCAGGCAAGGTCGCCGACGCGCTGGAAGCCGAACATCGAATAAAAAATGTAGAATGGAATCATGGGCACGTTCGAGGAGGAGTATGACGTCGCCGCCGCGATCCAGGACGCCATTGCACCGGCCTCGTTGATTCCCTCCTCAAGGATCTGCCCCGTCCTGTCTTCCTTGTAGAACATGAGCTGGTCCGCATCTTCAGGGTGGTAGAGCTGGCCTACCTGGCTGTAGATGCCAAACGTGCGGAACATTCCTTCCATGCCGAAGGTGCGGCTTTCATCGGGTACGATGGGAACGATATGGCGGCCGATCGCCTTGTCGCGCATCAGCTTGGTCAGGAGTTGGACAAACACCATGGTCGTCGAGATCTCGCGGCCACTCGAGCCTTTGAGCTGGGGCTCGAAGAATGAAGCTGGCGGCGTCTTGAGCTCGAATGTCGTCTTGCTGCGTCGCTGCGGGAGATGACCACCGAGCGCGGAACGGCGGGCCCTGACATAGTTCGCTTCAATGCTGCCCGCGGGAAACGTCACGAATGCGAGGGTATCGAGCTCGTCGTCGGTGAGCTTGAGGCTGAAGCGATCACGGAAGGCCTTCAGCGCATCCGTAGCCATCTTCTTCTGCTGGTGGGCTATCATCTGGCCTTCGCCTGAGACCCCCATGCCGTAACCCTTGACCGTCTTTGCCAGGATGACCGTCGGCTCGCCCTTATGTGCCACGGCAGCTCCATAGGCGGCGTAGACCTTGCGGGGATCATGGCCACCGCGGGTCAGCGACCAGATACGGTCATCCGACCAATCGGCGACAAGCGCCGCCGTCTCGGGATATCGGCCGAAGAAATGCTTGCGGATGTAGGCGCCATCCTTAGCCTTGAAGGTCTGGTATTCTCCGTCAACGCATTCCTCCATCAACTGGCGCAGCCGCCCTGTGACGTCTCGGGCCAACAGTTCGTCCCAATTCGTGCCCCAGATAACCTTGATGACGTTCCAACCGGAGCCGCGGAAGTTACGCTCAAGCTCCTGGATGATCTTGCCGTTGCCGCGAACCGGCCCGTCAAGCCGCTGCAGATTGCAATTGACGATGAAGATGAGGTTATCCAGCTTCTCCCGGCCCGCCAAAGAAATGGCACCGAGGCTCTCCGGCTCATCCATTTCGCCGTCGCCGCAGAAGACCCACACCTTCCGCGGCGAGGTGTCGGCAAGGCCGCGATCGTGCAAGTACTTCAGGAAGCGGGCCTGATAGATCGCCATAATCGGACCGAGGCCCATCGACACCGTGGGAAACTGCCAAAAATCAAGCATGAGCCAGGGATGCGGGTATGACGAGAGACCTTCGCCACTCGTTTCTTGCCGGAAATTTGCAAGTTGCTTCTCGGTGAGCCTGCCCTCCAGGAACGCCCGTGCGTAAATGCCGGGTGAGGAGTGGCCTTGCACAAATACGAGGTCACCGCCGTGGGTCTCCGTGGGCGCGTGCCAGAAATGCATGTAGCCCGTATCGTAGAGCGTCGCGGCAGATTGAAAGCTTGCGATGTGCCCACCGAGTTCGGTTGAGGTCTTATTCGCCTTCAGCACCATGGCCAGCGCATTCCAGCGAATGGTGGAGCGAAGACGGTGCTCGACCTCCCGATCGCCCGGGTGGGACGGCTCTTCATCCGGTGGGATGGTATTGACGTAAGCAGTGTTTGTGGCGAATGGCAACCGGGCGCCCGACCGGCGCGCGGTATCGACTACGCGCGTCAGAATGTCGTCTGCACGACGAGATCCCTCAAAAGCGATGACAGAGTGAATCGCATCAACCCACTCCCGTGATTCGTCTTGCCATGAATCATTCGTCGTCGACATGTGGCGCTCCAGGCGTTGCCGGTGAGCTGAGTCTCAGTCTTTCCGCGAATATTGGGTTTTTGATAGGCTTTAGGCACTCCTCAGGAAAGATCCCCGGTCTGGGATCCTTCATTGTCCTGAGAAACCGCATTTTCCTGAGAAAGCCGTTGCCGTCTAGGCATTGAGTGCTTCCATTGCAGGCGGTCCCAGTTCAATCCGCGATTATGCACTTGACAAAGGACAGTCTACATCTTGTGTGACCCAGAATTAGGGACTTCTCATCAGGATGCCGACTTTCGGCGTGCTCATGATCCGTATGCTCATCGTGGGCTAATCCGGCTTTTTTTATGGACTAACGCCACTCGACTTCTGGAGCCAGCACTACGATGTCCCAATCAACTATGTGGGTCATGCGGAGGCATGGGACGAGATCGTGACTGAAGGCGACATTATGGGCAAAGACTGTGTTCTCCGCCTCAAGCGCAATGGCCGAGTGAGTGCTGTTGCTTCGATCTTCCGCAACCTTGAAAGCCTGGAGGCCGAGGTTCTGATTGAGCAGGCGACTGCTGCATAAAGCACCAGAACTGGGCGACTCGATTACGCAATTCGCCCTGCCTCAAGATTTGCTAAATGCCAATGGCACTGTAGGCATCGGCGCACCGACTGATGGCGATCGAGTAGGCTGCGGTCTTCAGGTCCGGTATCCCTGACCTACCATTCCAGATGGCACTGATCTGCCCGTAGGCTGACCGCATGATATCGTCGAGCCCGGAACGCACCAGATCGATCTCCCTTGCGCCCTTGAGGAACGAACTGGCGGTCTCCAAGGAGAAGCTAGCGCCCGTCATGGTTTCCAGCGAGCGCGCCAGGATCTTGTGGCTTGCCTCGTGATGGCGCCGTTCCATCAGACCGAAGGGAATGTGAGTCAGATTTTTGACCCACTCGAAGTAGCTGACCACCACGCCGCCCGCGTTGACGTAAGATCCGGTAGGACAACGAGTCCGCGATCGCGCAGGATCGCATTGGCCTCAAATGTCGTCGGACCATTGGCGCAACCTCGCAGCGTTGCTTCAGGACACCCTCGAATCGCAGCAGGAATGAGGATGTCGCACTCACGCATGAGGACCGAGGCGCCATCGGCGGCGAACTCCGCCCCTGCAAACCCTTTGACTCCGCCCGTTTTCAAAAGGTGCTGCTTGAGTTGCTCGATGGGCAGGCCGTCGTTCGACCACACGGCCCCATCCCGCTCGATCACACCGACCACGCGGCAGCCGTCCTCCTCGCTTAAGAATTTTCCTGCGTGATAGCCTACATTGCCCAAGCCTTGAATGATCAACTGTTTGCCCGCCAATGGGGGGGCAAGCGCCGCCCTCGCCAGATCTTTCTCGTGGCGAAAGAATTCGTGCAGCGCATACTGAACGCCCCGCCCCGTCGCCTCAACGCGCCCTTCAATACCGCCAGCGGCAAGCGGCTTGCCGGTCACGCAGGCAAGCGCATTAATATCGTTGGGAGACCAGCGCCGATACTCGTCCGCCATCCACACCATGGTCGTTTCGTTGGTGCCCATGTCGGGCGCGGGAACATTCTGGCCCGGGCTGAGGAAATTGTGCCTGGCCAGCTCCTGCGTAAACCGTCGCGTGATCCGCTCGAGTTCCTGGCGGTCCCATTTTAATGGATCGATGCGCAGTCCACCCTTAGAGCCCCCGAAGGGCAGGCCCATCAAAGCGCACTTGTAAGTCATCAGAGCAGCGAGCGCCTCGATCTCTTCCTGGTCCGCGTTTGGCGAATAGCGAATGCCCCCTTTTGCCGGGGTGACGTGCGTGCTGTGCACAGCGCGCCAGCCAACAAATGTCTCCATTCGACCCCGCAGGCGGACGCCGAAACGCGTAACGTAGGTGGCATTGCATACTCTAATCTTCTCCGCCAAACCGTCCTGCATGGGCAAGAAGCGTGCGGCTGCATCAAACTGACGATTGACGTCGTTGAGGATGACTGTCCGGCCATCGTGCTCTCGATGATGGACCATACCAATAAAGAGAAAAGCGAGGCTGACGTTTCGAACGGATGCGATCGCGGCTGAAGGCTACGAGCACGAGCCCGGGGGATTGCAGAGACATTCCACTGGACTTCACCTCCGAAGGAAGCACGCTTATGGCAAAGCACCCACGTTTAGCACCTCGGACAAGCCTTTAAACGGGCTATCGACATGACCGACGATGAACTAGCTGCCATCGTAGCCAAGGCTAGACTCAGCGTGGTTAAGTGATGGGCTGTTAGCCCGCTGTTAGCCCATGCTGGCATGAGCCAAACGATATCAATGTATTAGCTTGCGTTGTACATGATAAACTCCGAGCGCATGCATGCCATGCATTTTATAAGGGTGGTCAGGGACAAGGTTCATTTGCGCTGGTGATTTTGGGAAAACGCATCCACCGGGGGGATATCGCGGCGCAGAAAACGGGACTCCGATGTTGGAGGGATGGCGCGTGCCAGGCTCTACTCGGAGCTCTTGGGCTTCGAAGGCTCGGTAGGCTAGGTGACGTCGAAGTCACGCTCACATCCGCGCGGGATGAGGGGGCGTGCTAATGCGCTCCCCAGCTACCGTTCCGAACGAGGAGGATGTAGGATGGGGTTGGTCCCGAGCGCTGAAGGCTTACAGGCAGCCAAAAGCGTTCTAAAGCGCTCTAAGGTGGCGAGGCGACCAATGACAAAGCTTGCCGACGAAGCGTTCGAAGTCATTTATTCGAACATCGAGAATGGCCTACTAACGGGCACGAGCAGCACCAACCAGGCCACGGTCCCCAAAGGGAGGCGACTGATAATCGAGTACGTGTCGGGGTATATATTCCGGCCTCCATCATCGGCCTTGAATTGGTCGACGACGATGGCGGTCACCGATCCGGCCCTTGGCCTCAACGGCGCTGGGTTTCACACATTCCCCGCCATCAAGGTGAACACGACACCACAGAACGACGTATTCAACTTCTCGGCTCCGCTGAAAATGATGCTGCATCCGGGGGCCAGTTTCTATTTCTCCGAAGTTGCCGGCCTCGCCGTGTCTGGATATCTGGTGAAGTTCAAGGGCGCATAGCACTGGAACGCCTCATGCTCTCTCTTATGATGGAGAGCCTCCCCGATAGGCGCTATTTAGCACCATCCCGCTCCTTCAGTCTCTCCAGGCTTCGTCGTGGTCCCGTCGCTACTTTGACGGCATGGACGGAAATTTCACCCGTACCCGAACCCACCACCCTCGGCTTGATTGGCCTCGGCCTTCTTGGGCTCGGTGCGATGAGGCGTCGGCGTCCGTATAGCTGACAACGTGTCCAATTTTTGAATCGCGGCGTCGGATTCGGTCGGTGCCCTCTTCCTGTAAAATCAAGGCACGACCGAGCGAAGATTTCCCGCACCATGGTCCGTCGAGAAGATACCCGACGGACTGAAAGTCTGCGATGCCAATGGCCAGTCGCTTGAGTATGTTTATTCACGCGAGAACCCGAATGACGCCCACATAGCCAAGGTGCTTACCGAGGATGAGGCCCGTCGCATTGCGAGCAACATCGCCAAGTTGCCAACCTTACTCGGCAAGGGGGATTGAGGCATTGGGTTGCGTTGTCATTGATACTGAAAGGTGCGGCGGCTCGACCGTTTCGAGTCTTATCTGCGGTGAGGTTTGAGCCATGCTCGAGGCTTGGCTGTCTATCGGTTACATCGTCCTGCTCGCGATTCTCGTGCTCGCCTCTATCTTATGGCGCAGGGGGGGTCCCGTTCTGGCCATCGCTGCACTCGTGGTGGGTATCCCCCTCTGGTTTGGATGGGAATACGCACGTCCAACATGGACAATCGGCGTCATCACAGGAACGGAAGTGCGCCGCAGCGATCCCGACGCCCGCGGCAATACGACCGACATCGAATACATCTACATGCGCAACCGGTCCGACAGGGGGCTCGAGCTGATCAACGACGATTCCTGGTGGTGGTTGAAGCGCAACAGCGAGCGCGTCTTCAACGACGCCAAGACCGCGCAGGATCGCAACACGGAAATGACCCTCATGTGGTATCGGTGGCGCTCCACGCTCTTCACTTGGTACCCCAACGTGATCGCCATCGGCCCCGCCGGCTCCTGGCCGTTGTGGTCGGTGCGAACCATCATCTTCTATGGCCTCTCCATCGTCCTCTGGCTCAGTTATTTCTACGCCTTCTTCAGGTTGCGCCGACGAGCAGCACCCGCCCACCATTCAGCGGCCTAACGTGGACGGTGCCGACCGTCTGCATCGACGTGCCTTCATGTAGTGCCACGCCGAGCGGATTTTCACGGTCGGATCTCTAATTCTTGCGCCGACTATCTGCTGCCCGAAATCACGATGTCCGCTTTGGGTCATTAGCGGACCTCTCAACCGGTCGAGCGCGGCCCCTTTAGACTGTTCCGCAATCCGAACCGGTCTCGCGGAGGCACATAGTCCACTCGGAAACTTTAAAAGCCATCGCCGTTCCTTAGATGAGGGCTGTGAAGTCTCAGTATCGAAAGAAGCAGGAAGCTAAAGAACAGGCCGCCAAATCGCTAAGGCAGACCAAGAAGCGGTTAGGCATCGGGCCAGCGAAAGCGCTTCGCGGCGCCAAAGCCAAGTCCCCTTGTCGCGGGGACGTGGGAGAGGAGACCGAAGACAGCTCCTACGTCCGACCGCATTCCCGGAACGGCGCCCGCGGATGACTTCATGCATGCCCACAAGTGGAAGCGGGGTGTGCCGGAAAACGCAGCCACCTAAAGAAATTCGTCGGAAGGCGTCTAAGATCGCGCCAGCCTATAACAAGGGCGCGCTGCAATATTTGCCGGACGAAAGTGACAACTAGGCCTGGCCGCTTGAACGCTAGGCGAGGCTCGGCGGCTCAGAGCCAACCCCTCCCGATTGCGATGATCGCTATTGCAGCCGCGAAGGCGATCACGACGCCCCACGGAAACGGCTCGTTGGGTGATAGCTCCTTCACTGCCTAGCCTTTGCCGCGCCATGCGTGCGAATGATTGATCTGTCGCGTAGGCGTGGCTGACACTTCAACCCGTATCAGCCACCTGTCAGCCACTTGGCAGCCAAGAGGCGGGCGGGTCCTAATTCGTTCTTTTGACCGGTTTAAGCTCGACCACATATCTTCAAGACAAGGGGGCTAACATGAGCAAATTGGCCATCGCCATCGCAGCAGCCTTCACATTTTTGCTCACCGAGCATGCTGAGGCAACAGCAATGGCGGTTAAGCCCGAAACGAACGCTTCCTTGATAGAAAAGACCGGCTGTTGGTTGCCTTTTCAGTGCGCGTTCGGACGACACCGGGTCTGTTACTGGCATGGCCATTGCCAGTGCATACCTTGCTTCCGCCGGAGCTGGCTTCCTTGGCGTCAGCATGACGAATAACTCATGCAGCCTCGTTCGCCTCTGGGGGCATGGTCGGAAGGACCGCCTCATCTTCGGCCGTGGGCGGTGTGCTATCCGGGGCTACCGCGATACTTCCTGATCCGAAGTCCATCCCTACTCTCTTCGCTCGCGCAAAGCTTCGCCACCTTCTCGATGTCGATGACAGTGCGTGCTTGCCCGTGTTGGCATCGAGCATGGTCACCTTACCCGTGAGGCCGCGAGCCAGCAGGGCGCCGTGCCAGGTCATGCTCCGGGTTGCGCGAGTCCACGACTATGAGCTCGCCGTCAAACTCTTGCCACTAGGCGAAGGCAGCAGAAACCCCGAAGGTTTGTTCTGACGCAGCAGCGCTAGCGGGCCTTCGAGGGGTAGGCCCTCGCGTTGCTGCGATCAGCGAGCGCCATACAGCGTTGCGTGAGATCGAGGCGCTTAACGAGGCGGTTCCTCCCGGCTCGCTGAAATATACGAGCCCGCTTCATCCTACAATTCACGATAGAATTAATGGGAAGCAGAGGGAGGGTGCTATGGGAATGATGATTGTACGGCACAAGGTCAGAGATTAGGGCGAGTGGCGTCCGATCTTCGATCAGCATGCTGAAATGCAGAGAGGCGCGGGGCTTCTCAATCCACGGGTCTATCATTCCGCCGACAGCAATAAGAGTGAGATTGTTGTCGTTTTCGATACCGAGGACACGAAGAAGGCTAAGGAGTTCGCTGCATCAGCCGACCTCAAAGAAGCGATGGAGAAGGCTGGTGTTTTGGACACCCCGACAATCTATTTCCTTGAATCAATCGATTGAGCGCAGCTCTCTAGCGATGCGCACAGGCTGCCGGCAGGAGCTTCAAGACTGGCGGCGTGGGGCGGATCAAGCAGGACATTGATGAACCTCATTCCATGGCTTGTCGTGGCTTATGCCGTGATTTGCGCGGTGGTCTATTTCGGCAACCGCTTGTTCATGTACTTCCCCGACCCAGCCCGCATCGCGCCGGCCGAGGCCGGTCTAGATGGCATCGAGGAGGTCGAGCTCGCCGCCGACGATGGCGTCACGCTGGTTGCCTGGCACGCGCCGGCGAGGCAAGACAAGCCGACCATCCTCTATTTCCACGGTAATGGAGCCAATGCCGCCAGTCGCGCACCCAAGATTGGGGCGGCAAGACCGGTTGCCGCGGTCGTGCTGGAAGCTGATCGAGGAGCACGGCGGCTGGCCCGGCCGTTTGTTGTCGCGGAAGACGCGACGATGACCAAGTTAGATAGTCATGCCGAGGGCGTTGCCTGACCGACGGCAATGTCGACCCAGCTGGGTCTCAGCAATTCCCGTACACATGCCGTACATTGTAGCGATCATGGCTCGAATTTTCACAGGAAGAAGCGCCTCCTATTGATTTAAATTGGCTCCCCGGGCCGGATTCGAACCAGCGACCCAGCGGTTAACAGCCACGCGAACGCTATGCCATCAGCCGCAGTAAACGCTCCGGGCCCTTATGCCTGCGCTCGGTAGAGGTGATCTCCTCCAATCTCGCGGACCACGCCATAAGCGCCTCCCGTTTCTCGTGGTCATAGCTATATTGTACGTAGACCTTGCTGGTGAGGGTACCTTGCCGTGCACTTACGTGATTAATCTACAGGACCGGGACTTTTCGATCCGCTCCCCGCTAAGCACATAGAGTCGGGCACGATGCGAAGGGCGCGTCAAGAGCGCGGGACCTCCATCTGCTTTCCGCTCAGCATGTAGGAGTTGGGGGCACGACGCGCTAACCTGTCTGCGATTGAGGGGCTGATCAATGGAGTTCGACAAGTAATTGGCCGCGGCGCTTTGGCTTTACCGCGAGGTTTGGGAGGGTTGAGGCGACGCCGGAGACCATCGGGCAAGGCTTCGCGGGCTTCACCGTGGATGACGGCGGTGCCCTCGCCGAGTTCCTGAAACATTGCGCCGGCTATGCGCGGGACGTTGGCACCGCCTTAATCCAATCGACTTGGCCGGAGGGCACAAAATGACCGATGACGAAATAAGGGAGGCGCTGAGACTGGACTTTGAGCAAACCGCCGACTGGCGACGCTCCAAAGCTGCCGAGCACCCAGAGGACAGTCGAAACCTGGAGGCGGCTGCACTGCTCGACAAACTGGCCGCATCGGTCGAGACCGTCGCACCCGACCTTCTTGATGCTTATGGCTCTCTTCGGGACGACTACATGGACTCCGAGCAGCACAGCGAAATGTTCCGGCAGATCGGTTTCCACTCGTGGCCCGAAACAGCCGAAGAGTTTGTTAAGGCGTGCATCGCCGACAGGGCAACGGGAGCGTAAGGTTAGGGAGCGCCGACGCCGAGGCCGCCCGTCGGAGGACGACTTAAGGGCAATCCACCAGTTCGTGCGATCGCCTGGCCCCGCAGGTGAACCCGCGCCGCCACGGGCCTTGCCTCCCGGCCAGCAACCCGACACGCCAACCGTGGATTGGCCGATATTGACGAGCTGACACCGGTCCGCGCCGAAGTAAGGCTGAAAGGAAGCTCAGGAACATCCTAGAGGGACGACGAGTGGGCTAATGGGCGAGGTTCCTTCCCTAGAGGCAACGCTGGGCACCTTCGGCCGGGCTCCATTCGCGGCGATAGACATCCTGCGCAGGGCGCTGGGCAATGGCCTTGGAGCATTTGGACTCGACCCTGACGAATGCCCCTACCGCATAGTTGGCTTCGGGCCACACTGGCGTCTTCGCGACTATGGCGGTCACGAGAGATCCTTGTCCTTGCTAATTGTCGCTACACCCATCAAACGCGCGTACATCTGGGATCTTGTTCCATCCGTGAGTGCGGTCCGCTACGGCATGCAAGCAGGCTTGCACGTCCATCTGCTTGAATGGCTGCCAGCCTCACACCGGAACCAAAACAATGGGCTCGATGAGTACACAGAAGCCATTTCCGAATGTGTCGCTAGGATCTCAGGCGGAGCCGCAGGGCCCACGCCGTTCCTCGTTGGTCACTCACTTGGTGGCACACTCGCAGCAATTTTCACTGCCTTGGCACCTGCAAGCATTCGCGGTCTCATACTCCTCGGAGCACCGCTTTGCTTTGAGCCGGCAACGAGTCGATTCCGGGACGCCCTCGTCTCCCTGATTCCACCGGCGCTGTCCGATGGCGACCCTTTTCCAGGGTCGCTACTATCGTTCATCGCCACCCTAGCGTCTCCCGGCACATTTATATGGTCGAGGGTGATCGATACTGCCTCGAGCATCACCGACCGTCAGACGCTGGAAATCAATGCCCGGATCGAGCGCTGGGCTCTCGACGAGGTTCCTCTTCCCGGCAAGCTGGTGCACCAGATTATCCAGTCGCTTTATCGCGAGAACCGCTTTTGTCGAGGAACCTTGAAGGTCAGCGAAATGCTTGTGGGTCCTTCCAGCCTAGCAGTTCCCGCGCTTGCGGTTGTAACCATGACCGACGAGGTTGCGCCGCTTGCCTCAGTCAAACCTTGTTTCGACGCGATGCCGGCAACGGGTGTGCGTATCATTCAATATCCAGGCGAGGTTGGGGTTGGGTTGCAGCATCTCGGAATACTCGTCGGTCGCCAGGCACGCGCACACGTCTGGCCAGAAATCATCTCCTGGATCAAGACCCATAACTAAAGGCACGTATGGGTCCGGTCCCAAGCGCGCCATCTCGCCATGTCCGCAAATGGCACAAAACGGACCAACTCCGTCGACCGTAGGATGTCAGCTTTTGACCCCTACCGGACATGAAAGCTCCTCCGAGACGTGGTTACGCCGATCAAGCTCGAAGTCTGAAATTGAGCAAGGCGCTCCGCGCGTCACGTGCACTTTTTGAGGACCCGCGTTTATATCCGCTTGGCCGGCGCCTTCCAGGAAAACGCCAGCCTATCCAGGCTATGACGGTGATCGCGCGGGCCGCGCTCCTGTTGAGTGCTCTGCCCGGCAGTGCGGTTGTGTTCATCCGATACACGCTCGCCCCACCTCGGGTTCGCCCCGATGTTTATTAGGTTGGCGGAATGCGTGTGGAAAGAATTCGGTCCCCGGAACCGAAATTGGTCCATTCTCGTTCGTTCGCTGGTGCGAAGTTGGCATTTGCCAACCATCGCCAATGTGAGGACTTCCGATGCAGGCCTCCGAAATCCATGACTATGCGAGCCGGCTCCTAAAGGATCACGCAGACAAAGCTCAATTGATCGCCGCCCAAAGGGCGGTCGAATGCGAAAAGCGCGGCGATCAAAGCGAGGCTCGGGACTGGCGGCGAATTGGCGACGCGCTCAAGGAGATGCAAGGACCGCACGTCAGCTGATCCTTGCAAGCCTTTGCTGCGCTTACGCCAGATTCACGCGTGCCCTTCGGGCATGCGCACGCCAATTTCGAACTCAGACGTCGTAGTAGAGAAGGAACTCGTAGGGATGCGGGCGGAGACGAATTTCGTCGATCTCACGCGTCCGCTTATAGTTGAGGTAGGTTTCAATCACGTCCTTCGTGAAAACGTCCCCAGCGAGAAGGAAGTCATGATCCTCCTCAAGCGCGTCGAGCGCTTCCTCTAGCGATCCGGGCGCCAAAGGCACATTCTTAAGTTCCTCCGGTGGCAGGTCGTAGAGGTTCTTGTCGATCGGATCGGCCGGATTGATGCGGCGCTGAACGCCATCGAGTCCCGCCATGAGCATCGCCGCGAAGGCGAGATAGGGGTTGCAGGCGGGATCCGGACAACGGAACTCGACGCGTTTCGTCTTAGGATCCGCCGAGTACATGGGGATGCGGCAGGCGGCCGAGCGATTGCGCTGCGAGTAGCCAAGATTGACCGGGGCCTCGAAGCCGGGCACCAGCCGCCGGTACGAGTTCACGGTGGGCGCACAGATCGCGCAGAGCGCCGGCGCGTGCTTGAGGAGTCCGCCAATATAGTAGCGCATCACCTCACTTGAACCGGCATAGCCATCGCCGGCAAAGACCGGCTGCTTTCCCTTCCAGATGCTTTGGTGCACGTGCATCCCCGAGCCGTTGTCGCCGAACAAGGGCTTCGGCATGAAGGTCGCGGTCATGCCGCGTTTTCGCGCGACATTCTTTACGACGTATTTGTAGACCATCACGTTGTCGGCCATGCGGGTGAGCGTGGTGAAGCGCATGTCGATTTCGCCTTGCCCACCGGTTGCCACTTCGTGGTGGTGTGCCTCAACAGGAATGCCGAGCTGTTCGAGGATGGACACCATGTTGGTGCGCGTGTCCTGCAGCGCATCGGCAGGGGGCACAGGAAAATATCCTTCCTTGGGGCGTAGCTTGTGGCCGAGGCTTGGGCCATTCCTGTTGGTCGCGTTCCAGTTCGCCTCCACGGCGTCGATTTCGTAAAATCCGTAATTCGTGCTCTGGTCATAACGCACTTCGTTGAACACGAAGTGCTCTAGCTCGGGACCGAAATAGGCCGTGTCGCCAGTCCCTGTCCCCGTAAGATAGTTCTCAGCCTTCTGCGCGACATAGCGGACATCACGGCTGTAACTCTGGCCGGTCACTGGATCACGGATATTGCAGATCAGCACCAGGGTCGGCGCTTCGGTAAACGGGTCGAGGAAGGCGGTGGCTGGATCCGGGATGACCAGCATGTCGCTTTCCTGAATCTCCTGAAAACCGCGGATTGATGAGCCGTCGAAGCCGACGCCGTCGACGATGCTGTCATGGTCGAGAGCACGAGGTGGCACGGAAAAGTGCTGCCATAGGCCGGGAACGTCGGTGAAGCGCAGATCGATCATCTCGATCTTGTTGTCCTTTATCGTCTTGAGAAGGTCTTCCGGGCTCTTGCACTCGTAAAGCATCTCGCGCCTCCTTTTCTGAAAGCGTGGCCGGGCGGAGCCGAATGCTTGCTCGGGTGGGCAAAGCGTCGGGAAATGAGATCGGGGTGCTGGCTTTGCCCACTTGCGTGTCAGGCCAAAAAGCGCCGCGATCCTATCATGCCGGCTGGAACGCGGCACGTGAAAGCCTAGACCGTTCGCTTGGCGTCAGGCCTCGCCGGATTCCCAACCTGGTCGAGTGGCAAACGGACCAGCGGACCGGGGATTGTGGCCAAGGAACGATGGGCGTATCATTCAATCCACATTTCGAGCAGCCGCGCATGGTGAGGCGTCGGCTGCGACCCTCACTGTGTGCGCGACTTGCCCGTCGCAGAGGAGGGTCGAATATGGCCATTGCCCCGACATTCGAAAAATATCTGGCTACCAAGCACGTCGCCTATGACGTGGTTGCGCACGAACCGACCAAGTCGTCGATGCTTAGCGCCGAGGCCTGCCGGGTCTCCGGCGATCGCGTTGCCAAAGCCGTCGTGCTTCGCGACGAGTATGGCTATGTCCTGGCCATACTGCCGGCATCGCACCACATTCGCCTGCAGGACCTCAGAATGCAGCTCGGCTTGGACGTCGATCTGGCAACCGAGCATGAAATCGAAGAGTTGTTCCAGGACTGCTTGCTAGGCGCCATTCCTCCAGTTGGCGAATGCTACGGTCTCGATACCGTTGTCGACGACAGCATCGAAGAGCAGCCGGAGGTTTATCTCGAGGGCGGCGATCACGCGACGCTGGTGCATATGAGCCACGCGCAATTCGCATCGCTTACCGCGACGGCACGGCACGGCAGCTTCAGCGTCCACGCCTAAGAACGTCTGGACGCCACTGCTTGGGAGCGCCCTCTTGGCCAACGAGAGGACTCAGTGCATGGGCGAATTTGTGAAAGCGGCGAGCACGAGTGAGATCACGCCCGGCCAGGCTCGACTGGTCAACATCAAAGGCAAGGAAATCGCCCTGTTCAACATCGAGGGCAACTTCTTTGCTCTCGGAAATGCCTGCACCCATGAGGAAGGACCGTTGGCCGAAGGAGACATTGAGGGCCACGAAGTGACTTGCCCGTGGCATGGGGCAAGGTTCGATATCCGAACGGGAGAGGTCCTGTGTGCGCCGGCGTATGACGACGTCGCGCGCTACAACGTGCGTGTTATTGGAACGGAAATCGAGGTCGAGGTGTAGCGACCACCAGCGCCCACCATAGCTGCTATCGATGGGGGGCCATAAAGGAGGTTCCGATGGCTAAATTTGTTGTGCTTGCTGGTTTCACGGATCAGGGCATCCGCAACGTCAAAGAGTTAATCGAGAAGCTCGGCGACGAAGTGTTCAGCGGCGACGCGCCAGGAAAAAGTCAATAATCCTGCTTCGTCTCAAATTTCCCGGCGAACACGCCAGGCCAGGGAGCTCAGTGCTGTGCCTTCGACGACGAGCAGAATGCCGAGCAGGAAGCCCAGCATCCATTCCGAAACCGTCGAGAGATTGCCCCAGAGATAGCGCAAGCGCAATTCCGATAAGGCCGCTGGCGAGTACCCAGCCCCAATTAGGAAACGGCCTGATGGTGAGGGCGAAAATGGTCTTCACAATGCCCTCGATCATCGGGGCTGCTCTTCTTCAGCGTACTCTTGATCGTCTATTTCATTCACAGCCGCCGACTGCGCTTTGCCACTACCTTCTATCGCGTTCCAATTGGTACCGTGCGCTGTTTGCCGATTGCTTCGGGACGCTTGGGACAATTCACTTTCAAGACAGCGTTGTCGAGGAGCTGTGCTCGTGCCATCCGATGTCCGCTATTGGCACAAAGCAGACATGCTCAATGCGCTGACGAATGTCCGTTATTGGGGTAAAGCGGACATGACGCGGACGGGACGCGATGTCTGTTTATGACCCAAATCAGACGTGATGGGGCTCGGCGTTGCTCCGCCAGCTCCCGCTTGAGCCTCCTCGGGGCGATTCTTTGTTATCGTCCGCTGCTTCGGACGAAATCGATGTCTTCGACAAGGTAACTGGCTCATCGAGATCAGTGACGAAACTGGAGGGAAACGGTTCTACCATCGACGGTTCCAACGCCCAGCCACCGACGGCCAAGAGGTTAGCAGGGGGGTCAGCACGGTCGTGCAACGCGTACGGGAGTTCGCGGCGGCCACATGTCGGTTATTGGCACTAAACGGACATTGAGCGGGAGGTGAGGGGAAGTCCGCTTTTAGCTACAAAACGGACATTCCTGGCGTTGTTTGCGACGTCGCGACGATCATTACGGAATTAGGCGATTGCCAAGGCCGCAACCAATTTTAGACCGTTTTTCTCAGCTCCCACCTGGTACGTTCTTGAACAAATCCAGTCCCCGCAACCATCAAGAACGTACCGCTGTCTCCCGAGGAGGCGGCGGTCGGTTTTTGTTGGGCAAAGGCGAGAATCTGAGCCAGCGCACCGACAATAATCACCTCGCAGCGGCCACGCTCTTGGCCGGGGCGGACTTCGATCCGATCAAGGAGCGAACGGATGACTTCAACAGCCTGCGGGCGTGTCGCCTCATCAGCCAAAACCTCCTGCAACCTGGCGACCTTCCTACGGTAGAGGTCCGGAAGGTTGGGATGGATCGCGATTTCGGTGTCGCGTGGTTGGGCCTTCAAATCGGCAGCGATCTCGCGTTTTCGAGTCTCCAGCTGCCGTAACTGATTTGAGGGGAAGAACGGACATGACGCGGACGTGACGCGATGTCTGCTAATGACCCCAAAGGCGACGTTGTGTCGCGGGGTCCCTAGAGTGTTTGTGCCAGCACCCAGACGCCGCTTGCGAAAATGCCCGCTCCGGTAAGCCGCGAAATCACGCGGCCTACCGGAATCATTTTTTCGACCAACACGAATATCGTCACCGCGACGATCCACAGCACATTCATCACGCCGCCGACGAACAATATGGCCATCAGGACCCAGCAACAGCCTACGCAATAAGCGCCGTGACGGGCACCAAGTGCGAGCGAGCCGAACGCGTCAGGGCGAAACCCGCCGTGGTGCTGAATGAATTGCAGTGGCGTCCGGCATTGCCGCAGGCAGGCGTCCTTGAGCGGAGTCCACTGATAAAGACCGGTTACAATCAGCACGATGCCGCTGAGGACTCCGCTCGCGGCTGCCATTTTCGGCGTGAGCCAGCTCCCCCGTTCCAGCGCCCACTGCGCGAACGTCGCAACGAGAGCAAAGCCGACCCAGGCCAGAAGATAGCCCCCTGCAAACCAGGAACTCGCGGCGAATGGCTTTCCCTGTTGCGCCGCCTGACGCCCCACGCGCGCATAGATAAGAATCATTGGCGTCGCCGATGGCGTCATCATGCCGACCATCATTACCGCCCACATTGCAAAGACGAATGCGAATTCGGTCGCGGTCCAGGGCGCGGTCGTCGGCATCATCAGAGCCGTGCCGGCGGGGATCATCCGAAACCCGGACATGTCCATGTCGCCCATGTCCATATCGGCAGCGAGCCAGAGCACGTAAGCCCAAGCGAGCGCGGCAAGCACAAAGAGCGCGGCGGCTACGATTGTACGATCACGCCGCAGCACGGCCTCAAGTGCAGCATCGGTCATGTCGCTAGCGCACGATGCCAGTTTGACAGAGATGGATCTCGGCGAATTGGGCATAGCTGTCGTTAAGCTCGAGCTTGATTGGCCGAGCCGTCTTGGTCCAACCGCGTCCGATTTCGGCAAGCGAGTATTCGAACCCGTCCACCATGTCGATGCGCACGCGATGAGGTGCGCCGGTCACCGGATTGAGGATCGGTTCGCCGCGGCCTTCCGTTATGCTAGGCACGACGAGCCGCGCCTTGCGGCCCGCAACGTCCACCTGAAAATCGATCGGCGCGAAAATCGGATCGTGCAGCTTTTCCAACGTCGAAGCGAAGACGTTGAAGATGGTTGCTCCCGGCTCGGTGTCCTGCCCGCTGATGATGCGCAACAGGGCTCCACGCTGCGCCTCCGTCGCCCTCTCATCGACCACCACTGCCGCTTCGCCCTCACCCTCATGAATAGCGCCCGGCCAGCGGAAAATGGCGACGAACTTCAGACTGTCAAGTTTCGTGTCCCCATGGTGACCCTGCTCAATCTCCATCCCCGCCACCGCTTGGCAATGTCCGTGAGTAGGCAATCCGTTGAACTGGCAGGGGCAGCCGTAGGAGCAGTTGCAGTTGACGAACTCACGTCCGTGAATCGTCCAGTTCGTGTCGACCATCTCCGCCTCCCGCCACTTGGGGAGAGCGCTGGATCTTTGTTGAACAGTCATGATCAGTTCCTTTCCGCCGCAGAAACCGGCTGGTCATTGCCACCACCCCGTGATCGGTAAACAGGCTTTGTAGCTCAAAAGAAGAAGCCCCGTTCGGGGGGACAAGACGGGGCTTCTTCGGTTCCTTTGGGGGAACGAGGGATGGAGGGGGAACCATCACCAGGTGGGCCGTATAGCGTGCTGCCGGCCATAACATCAAATCAGTCTTTTCTATTCGCGCGATAAGCCTAACTTATGGACTAAGCCGCAGCCCTTCCTTCGCGAGTTCCCTTGCGAGCAGGCGGCCCATGCGAACGCGCCAAGCTTTCCCGCCAATTGGAGCTCTTATGAAGATCGGGACGTTCTCTCGCCGACGGACATGATCATTGACGTCCGCGCAAGTGACAAAAGCGGCTGCTTGAGCAACCGGATCCGACCGCCGCCTTTCTCGACCCGTTCTCCGAAGTGCCGACCTTAGTCGTGATCTGCACGATCCGCGATCCCGTAACTGGTGAAAGCTATAGCCGCGACGCCCGCCATATCGCACAAAAGGCGGAAGCCTACCTGAAAGGAACCGGGGTCGGCGATACGGCCTATTTCGGCCCCGAGCTCGAGCACTTCGTGTTCGACGGAGTGCGCTATGACCAAGGCACGAATTACGGTTTCTACGAGATCAAATCGCATGAAGCGAACTGGGATGCGGGCGAGGGGAATGGCCCGAGCCTAGGTCACAAGCTGCGCCCCAAGGAGGGATATTTCCCGATACCTCCCGCGGATACGCTCCAGGATGCGCGCACCGAAATGGTGCTGTTGCTAGAGAAGCTCGGTATTCCGGTTGAGGCCCACCATCATGAAGTGGCGACGCGGTCAGGGCGAGATTGACATGCGCTTCACCACACTCACGCGCATGGCCGACAATGTGATGATCTACAAATATGTGGGTGAAGAGTGTCGCGTGGAAGCGCGGCATGACCGCGACCTTCATGCCCAAGCCTCTCTTTGGCGACAACGGCTCGGGCATGCACGTCCATCAAAGCATCTGGAAAGGCAAGAAGCCGATCTTCGCCGGTGATGGCTATGCCGGATCAAGCGAAACGATGCGCTATTATATTGGCGGCCTGCTCAAGCACGCGCCGGCGCTCTGCGCCATTTGCGCGCCGACTGTGAACTCTTACCGCCGGCTCGTACCTGGCTTCGAGGCGCCGGTCAATCTCGGCTATTCGCAGCGCAATCGCTCCGCGGCCTGCCGCATCCCTATGTACTCAGCCGACCCCAAGACCAAGCGCGTAGAGTTTCGCTGCCCGGATCCAGCCGCCAATCCTTATCTCGCCTTTGCCGCGATGCTTATGGCCGGCCTGGATGGTATCGAACATCTCATCAAGTCTGGCGATCCGATCGACAAGAATCTCTATGATCTGCCGCCGGAGCAGATTGCGGAGGTCCCGAAAGCGCCGGGAACACCGTCCGCCCCACTCTCAGCTTGGCACCAAGGATTACGCGTAGCCGAGGCCAACAGCGCACGTTTCAGTCACCGTGAGGTTGTTGGTCGTCTGCGTGGGCGTCTCGCTTCTAGCCGGAAGGCCAGATAGAAATACAGGGCGGTAGGACCAAATGGATCTGAACCTCGGTATCGGTTGCGACGTTAAGCCGTAACGGGGGCTTCTTAGGAGCCCTACGATGACAACGACCAAACCCGCCGCTATCGCGGATACGACATCGTGCCAACGCGTCAGTGGTCGAGCTGGTGTGTGGGAGTCTACCCCACGCGTGCGGACTTGCCGCTCTTTTCGCGGTCTATTTTGCATACCTTGGCGCCACGACGGGAAGACGCTGTGGCCGAGGCTAAGCAGAGCATCGATCGCGTCCTTTCGAGCCAGCCTAGCTGGTTCACTTAGCGCGCTTCGGCGTGACTTTGGCCTTGGCGTCTTTTAGCGCCTGACCCCACGCGCAAATGTCTTCAAGGAAGTGGCCCCCGCTGCGATTGATGAGCGGAACGTCGCTTCCGCCGTTTCGGCCGCATGGACATGCTGGCGGCTGGTAAACCTGGGCGATCGGCTCGAATGCTACGATCTGTTCCGCGCTATCTGCGCCCGTTTGCGGTTTGGTGATCTGTCGGTGTGGCCGATTTGCAGCTCTTGCATCAGGCCTAGCAATGAATGTCGGCTTTTAACTCCAATGTTGATCGTCTAGAGCACACCGTCCCAAGGACGTACAAGGCTGAGGCCGTTGTAGTTGGCGCGGGCGTTGTTGGGTTGGCTATCGCGCGCGCCCTTGCGCTGCGCGGCTCGGCGTAGCCGCCGTGGTGCACCTCGCCCAGACCGTAGCCGTTCAGTACGACGCGATCCCCCGCTTGGAAGCGCGGGTCCTCTGAGTGCAGCACCCTGCCGGCCAAGTCGATGCCGGGAATGAGCGGGAATTTGCGGATGATCGGCGCCTTGCCCGTTATCGCAAGGCCATCCTTATAGTTCACCGTTGAGTGCTCGACCGCCACGGTGACATTGCCTTCCATGAGATCAGCATCCGTCAATTCGGTGGCCGCGACGCTTTGCCGATCGCCTTCTTTGGTCACAAGCAATGCTCGGAACGTGTCGGCCATAATGATCCTCCAACAGCGCGGTGCCCGACCGGAACGGCGCCTGAAGTCAGGATTGCAAGAGATAACGCGGGAGCTCTTGCTCAAATTCTGGGAAGTAACGTGAGATCACGGTCACATCGAAGCGTTCGAGGATCGATTCCTTCAACTCGCGGTCAACGAGGAATCGGAACGCCGCCTCAAGACAGCGCTCCGGTGTGTGCTTGCCGGCGGTCAACTGCTCGTACGTCTTTCGTGCCATCGTCACATGGTGCCGGCTCTCGCCCTTTCCGTCGCGGACGACCACCTTGAACTCGAGAGGGTCGTTGTCGCTAATGCACCTGACTTCAATCATGCTAGCCATCGCGCCGTGCACGTCTTCGGCCGATAGGCAGGGGAATTAGCACGTTTCGATCGCCCCCCTCAGGCGCAGCGATCGCAATTCACCGCACCCGATATTTGCTCGCGTAGTGCTGGCCGAGAATCTTGCGGATCTGCTCGACAAGGCGCCTGTTACCGGTTGCCTGCGGCTTCTCGCGGCGCTTTTGCGGCTTCGGCCGATCCCCTGCCCGGGCTCTGTTTCGTTGGTTCGCGCATCGCAGTTCAAAGCTGTGGAGGACCCCGCCTTCATTCAAGAGACGATCTCGACCGGAATGCCGATCGCGAGACCAAGCTCGCGGTCGGCGCGCCCCTGATTGACGGCGATTTCGGCGAGCCCGTTCGAATTCTCGTACCAGAAGGCCGCGCCCGGCGGCCGATCGCTGAAGGTCCTCTCGCGCTCCAACACCTGACCCGCCGCGGCAAGCCTAGCGTTGGGCGGCAGCATGGCCGCCCTCAGCCCAGTCATGGCATTGCCGAAATGGTCGACGTAAACGATCTCGCAGAGGTCGTCCGGCCAGTCTGCCCGGCGATCCGCGCTATCCTTGCGCGGCCGGCCGGGTGGCGGCTCGCCGCGCGCCAGCATGGCTGCGACCGGTGCGAAGAGGTCGCGCCCGTGAAAGCTCGCCGAGAGGCGCTCCGGCTTCCAGTCGATGTCCCAGCTGCGCGTCTTTCTGGCACGGCGCTGGACCAGCTCAAACAAGCCGTTGCCGGGGCCGACGTACCACCGGCCGTCAGCCTCGAGAATAATGGCTGGGCGCGTCCCGCCGACGCCGGGATCGACGACGCAGAGAAAGACGGTTCCCGCCGGAAACCATCCGGCATAGACCGCTAACAGGTAGGCCGATGCCTTGGGATTGCCGACCGGCGCATCGGCGAAGAGGTCGATAGCGGGTATGCCCGGCGCCATCTGGTGCAGCACCGCCTTCATCTGACCCGTATAGGGGCCGTGCAACCCGAAATCCGTGAACAGCACAATCATGCTATCAGCTTGCCCAGCAGGCCGCGCCTTGCAACGATCGCGCGTTTCCAGTGGCAGCAATTATTGGCACATCTCGAATAAAGTTGCGTTCTCCCAAGCCAACCGCGACCAGCCGGTTAGTCCGACGCTATGGCAAAAAAAATCGCCGCCGGAACTTGGCGGGGACAAGGTTGTGGTGAGTGTGCATCAAATGGCCGATGTCAAAGTACCTCTGCCATCTCTGGCGCCCAGAGGGGCGACAGGAGCGCGTCGAGGACGGAGCCCTTCACGCCCGGACCAAGCCGCTGCAGTGTCACCTGCGCTCCGTTTGCAAAGCGCACTCCGTCGTGGAATTGGCCGATCCTAGGCGCGTGAAAGTGACGTCCTCGTCTGCCATCACCCCGCAGGCGTTCTGCACTACCTGAGACAATTCCCTCAAGCCTGAGGTGCGTATCATAGGCCATGCACACGGCGGTCGAGACATCGCCCGGGGCAATGAAGCCGTATCGCTCGCCGACCCGCGCAGGCCGGCTGCGATACAGTTCCAGCGAAAAGTCACACATGGTTTCCTCCTTCTCGGTCCTCTCTCGCGAGAGGTGACGTGGCAACATCGCAGGGGGGCTTAAGCAGCGGCGATCCATTCGCCCGCCACATAGCCGAAGGCAACGCGTCAGGATCCCGCTTGGCGGCTTGCTGCAGCTTGACCTCGTCGTCCACGACTACGCCGCAGACGAATTCGTTGGTCGCTTTGGCTTCATCCTTGAAGCCGCTCAGAAGAATGATCTCTTTGCCGCGCACGACAATCCTCGGGAGTGCCATCTCGCCTCCTCGGGCCTGCCAGCAGAACGGCTCTAAAGCGCATGCAGATCACGGGTTCAGAGGATCAGCCCTGCATGGACCCTTCGTCAAGGGCGACCCCCACGTCAGCCAAGCGTAATTGTATCGACCAAATTTGACTATGGTAAGACCCGCGGGGGAGCAGCTTATAGGCGAGTTCCCAGTGCGCTACTTTCCTGCCGTCGCGAGCTCGCTGGCGTATCTCGAACACGCCCTATGTTTTTGGAGAGACTTCGAACCCCGGGTTCCGAAACAATGAACAAGCCCCTCGTCATCTGGCTCTTCTTGGGAAGCTTTCGCACCTCGCTAAAGGCGGATGCCATCAAAACGCTGACAGACCACTATCGCTCGCACTTATCGCTCGTGCCGCTGTTAGCGGGGGCGGCGGTCGCGTGTGTTCTTTTCGCTGTCCCGGTAATCGCGGAGACATCACCGGAAGCACATACGAACCGGCTAATCGACTCCGCCAGTCCCTATCTCCTGCAGCACGCCCACAATCCAGTCGACTGGTATCCGTGGGGTGAGGAAGCGATTGGGAAGGCAAGAAAAGAGAACAAGCTGATCTTCCTCTCCATCGGCTACAGCACCTGCTACTGGTGCCACGTGGCCGAGCGGACGATCTATTCTAATCCCGCCATCGCCGCGCTGATGAACCAGTGGTTCGTCAACATCAAGGTGGACCGAGAAGAGCGACCCGATCTCGATGCCAGACCTTTATGCTCGCGCGGCAGGTTTTGACCGGCTCGGGCGGATGGCCGAACAATCTGTTTCTGACGCCGGACCTCAAGCCCTTTTTTGCCGGAAGTTATTTCCCGCCGGAAGATCAGGGGGACACGAATGGCTTTCCAACCATTCTCAAGCTGATCCATGAGGATTGGGAAAAGAACCCAGCCAAGATCAAGGAAATCGGCGATCAGGTGCAAGCCGCGCTGAGTCAGGCGAACGACACCGGCGGCAAGCCGGCAAGCGTCTTGAAGATTATGCCGGCCGATTGGCTGGCAACGGCGCGCGATCAAGTCCTTGGCCAACGCGACAAAGTATATGGCGGCCTCGATGGCGGCGGTGGAACCAAGTTTCCGCAAGCGCCCGTGCTCAACCTTCTTCTGACAGACTATCGCCTGAACGGCACTGCAGAGTCGCTGCAAGCTGTCGCCGAAACGCTTAACGCCATGGCGTTTGGCGGCATCCACGACCATCTCGGCGGCGGGATGCACCGCTACAGCACCGAGCCGACCTGGTCCGTCCCGCACTTCGAGAAGATGCTCTACGACAATGCCCAGCTCGATCGGGCTCTATGCCGACTACTATGCGATCACGCGTCAGCCGCTCGCACGCGACATGGCCGTTGATCTCGCCGGCTACCTTGCCAGGCGCATGACGGCACCGGATGGCGGCTTCTACACCGCCGAGGATGCCGACATCGAAGGCAAGGAGGGTGAGAGCTATCTGTGGACGCGGGCCGAGATCACAGATGTCTTGGGATCAGCCGACGCCGATCGATTTTTCGGCCTCTATGAGCTGACGCCACTGCCGAGACGAGCCGAATGGTCCGGGCGTATTGCGTATCCGCCGGGATCAGATTGCCTCAGAGGAGAGCAGAGCGAACCTTCAAGGCAGAGTGGCCGAGCTCGCCCCATTGCGGGCCAAGCTGCTCGAAGTCCGCGATCGGCGACCGCAGCCGGCACGCGATGACAAGATCGTGGTGGCGCTCAATGGGCTCGCCATCGCTGGCCTTGCGCGCGCGGGCAAAATCCTTGGCGAACCGCAATGGATCGCGTCCGCGAGCCGCGCCGGCGAGTTCCTCTGGCAGCACGCCTTCGATGAAAAGAGCGGCCGCCTCCGCCACCATCTCTTTCAGGGTGAGGCGGCGGGCGAAGGCTTCCTCGATGATTACGCGATGCTCGGGCTCGCCTATCTTGCCCTCGGCGAGGCGACCGGCGACCCGGTCTGGGTGTCGCGCGCGCAAGCTCTCGCCTCAGCCATCCTGACTCGCTTCATCAAGCCGGACGGCTTGGTCGTGACCTCCGTGGCCGATGCGAGCTTGGTGACGCCGGCGATCGATCTCGACGATCATGATACGCCCTCAGGAACATCGGCCGCCTATGCGCTTCTGGCGCAATTGGGCAAGACCGAGGCGCGCTATGCCGAGGCAGCGACCAAGATGCTGGCGCGCATGGCGGACAAGATTCAATCTGCGCCTGCCGCCTGGGCAAGCCTCACCACCTACGCCGCACTTTACGGGCAACCTGTGGAGGCTAAGACGGAAGCGGCTCTGGACAGCGCCGCCCATGTTAAAGCGGCGGCCCAAGGCGCTTCTTATGCCGACCACGACGAAATCCTCGTCACCCTCACCATCGATCCCGGCTACCACGTGAATGCCAACCCTGCCTCGATCGACTATCTCATACCGACCGTGGTCACGAGTCCCAAGCGCACCCGACGCCAAGATCACCTATCCCGCGGGACAGGTCTTCAAGCCGAAATTCTCGCCCGAGGGGATTTCAGTTTACGAAGGCTCAGTTGCAATCAGAGCCGACGCTGCCGAAGGGCGGGCTCGCTTCGGCCGCGCAGCACGCCGCTGCGCATTGAAGTGCAGGCTTGCACGGCGCAAATTTGTCTTCCTCCGGCGACTCTCACTGCATCCGTACTTGAGTAGTAAATCCTGCGCTGAGCTCAACTCAGTCACTGGCAGATTGATCGACCACCTGCGCGGGAGCGCCGCCATCATCGTTCTAAGGCCCTATAGAAACGATCGGGCAATTGACTGTCGCCATCCTCAGCGAGCACCTTAGCCTTGAGCGCAGAATCGAGGTTGTGTACCGCCGGCCAATCGGCGTTGTAGTAGACGATCACCAACCACAACGGGGGATACCCCGCATCTCCAGGCAGCGTCGCACGCCAAGGTACCGACGAGCCATCTTATAGATCGATGCATGCGACTCCGCTTAGACCAATTGGCTTATTCTCAAAAGCACATTTCATGAATTAGGACACTCGCTCCGGCGACCGGGCTTGATCACATTGGCACCATCGGCGATGGCGACATGTAGGCATCATCCGACCGGATCGAGCGCGAGCCG
>CAVUZR010000027.1:0-211471 GCA_963745855.1 uncultured Alphaproteobacteria bacterium
CGGGCAACGTCACTAGACAGGGGGGACTAGAACAGACGTTACCCGAACAGCCGTTAACTAATTAGTCGAGGTGTTATGTTCAAGGGGGGCATAGCCTAACCGTACAAGCCCTGCGCCCAAAGCGGGGCACTTGCCTACGCGGGCCTTGAACACCGGCAGGGAAACCAACTCCACGCGGGCGGGAAAAGATCCTCGTGTCGGCCTATTGGTTCGTTTGCAAATCCGTTTGCAGAAACTCGTCTGCTAAAGTCCCCAAGCGGACCAACTCGGCAAAAGGCACTAGGTCCGCTTCTGACCCCACAGCGGACAATCTCTCAACTTTAGGAGCCGCTGTTCGTGGTGGACCTTATATTCGGCTGGGTCGGGCCCAGACTTAGGCCTTTGATGTCCGTCGGAAATGCGCCATTGCAAAGAACGAGAAGCAGAATAATCAGGACTCCGGCGACCAGTGTGCCAATTACGAGTGGGTCTATGCTCCGGCGATTGGGTCAATTCGTGTCCGACATGATCATTCCAGTTATCGTCCGAATGTCCAAAGTGGTTTGGAGCGGGGGTTGGGTGGAGAGGACCTACGACCTCGCCCTATCCTGGACAAGGCTAAGACGTGCCAACTTGTTGCTAGAGTTTGCCGCTGGGGGCTGAATAGCGCTTACACATCCACCCTAGCTCTCGCGCCTTGCCGTTGGCCGCTGGGGAATATCCGCGCCACAGAAAACGGGAACCGGGGTCCTTCTGAGCTTTCCACCAATGGGGGGCGCAGCCTCCCCGAAATATCGCGCTCTGCAAAAACCTGCCGGGGAGGTTAAGTCCGTTACGGCTGTTGGCCTTCGTTGGGGATCTGCATTACAGATAGTCGGCCTGCAAGGCGGGCACCGTCCTCCACGCTTTTGCAAAGGAAGGCACGATGCACAAAACAATCGCGCCGGTCGTTTTTCTATCGTTTCTGCTAGTTCCCTTAAGTCCTGCGGCCCCCGTAGAGAAAGGCCTCGTCGGTAAAGGAGAACTACTGGTGCGAGAATTGCTCGCGCTGCCACGCCATAGGCAAGGAAGGCGACAGTCCACACCCGCCGGCGCCTCCCTTCCGCACGCTATCCAGCAAATATCCGGTCGAAAATCTTGCCGAGTCGCTTGGCGAGGGCATTGTCTCTGGTCATCCCGACATGCCGATCTTCGTGTTTGGCCCGCAGGACGTGGAAGCGATCATCGAGTATCTGAAAAGCATCCAGATTAAATAGCGCCGGTGCTAATGCTTTAAGCTGAGAATGAAGGCCACGACGTTATCCATGTCGTTCGGCTCGATCACGATGTTGGGCATCGTTGGGTGCGAAGTCGTGAGCCAAACCGTCAAAGCGGTAGCAGTCATACCTTTCGTATTGGCCACATCCCTAAACGGTGGCGCTTTAAGCTCCGGCGAAGTTTCTGTTCGATCAATCGCATGACACTTAGAGCAATATTGCTTGGCGTAGACAGCTCCCGCTGCGGGGTCACCAGCATGTTGCGCCTGAGCGCTTAGCCCTGACAGAGAAAACGTGATGAAGATCGATATCGCTAGCCGCCGCATTAGGTTCATGCCTTCAGTAGTCACGCAAGGTCCCGCAGATTAGCGCGTGCATCGCCCGTTCGATACTCCTAAAATCTTGCTGCATGACCGACAAAATCACCACTTGAAGCAAGAAACATTGGTACCACGAAAACGAGGGCCGCCGCCTACAGGCAAGGAACCGAAGTCCAGGTCCGCTTGCAGCCGAAGCAGCTTGCAAGGCTTTGTGCGCCATTCGTGATTGGGGATTGACGGTGCTTGAGGTCCGCCTGTTCGTCGGATTGACTCATCCAGAATTTGAGGGTCGAACATGAGCCTCGGAGCCGAGAACACGCTCGAAGCCATACGCGCCGTCTATTCAGGAGCCGAGGGCGAACTGTGGGAACTGCTGATGGGTCAGCAGATCCACATCGGAGGCTTCAAGGCCTCCGTCGATTTGGCCGAGCGCGCACAAATAGGGGCCGACTGGGGCGTGGACTTGTGTTGCTGTAATGGCGCCGGCATGCGCTTTCTCGTTCGATTTCGCGGTGTCGCCACAATGACCGGCGTGGACGCAACCGAGGCGGTCATAGAGCGCGGCAGAAAGCGCTGCGCCGCTGAGGGAGTGAGCGAACAGATCCGCTTCGTTCATGGAGACGCGTGTGCCACCGGACTACCTGACGGCGCCGCAGACTTCGTCTGGGGTGAGGACGCTTGGTGCTATGTCTTCGACAAGCCCCGGCTGATCTCGGAAGCAGTGCGCGTGGTCAAGCCCGGCGGCACGATCGCCTTCACCGACTGGATCAGTGGAACGGTACCGACGTCCGCGGAGGAGTCTGCTCGGTTTCTCCGTTTCATGAGCTTCCCGAACGTGCAAGACGTGGAAGGGTATCGCGGTCTTCTCCAGCGCGCGGGTTGCACGGTCTTGACTGCAGAAGATACGGGGCGTTTTGCCCCTTATGCCGATCTCTATCTCGAAATGGTCGATAAACAACTGACTTACGATGCGCTGCGCATCCTCGGCTTCAATGCCGACGCGTTTGGCGCGATTGGTGCCGAGATGCAGTTCCTGCGGGACCAGGCGCACGCCGGCAAGATCGCGCAAGGACGATTTATCGCTTGTAGGCGATAATCCAGGCCGCCGGGTTCGTGAATCACGTCGATGTCCGCTTTTGGGTCATGAGCAGACATCGCATCATGTCCGCGCCACGTCGGCTTTATCCCCAATAACGGACGTTGGGCGGCACATCCAAGTCCGCATTTGGCCGCCGGTTTATGAGTACACGCCCTAGTCCCACCATGCTGTGCTCAGCAGGCCGCTAATTGAACAGACAAGGTTCAATTCGCGGCCAGGATCAACGCAAATGCGGGGGGTATCCGCGACACGGAAAACGGGACTCCGATGTTGGAGGGGCAATCGGCGATCCAACTCATTGAGGGTGTAGGGGCGCCGGAACGCACGTGAAAACGATGTTATTGCCGGCGGCCGTCTTGACTGAGAGATTCTGCCCCTTCGAGTGGCAATACTCGCCAGCCTTGTCGACGGCCTCCCCAATCGTACCTTTGTCAGTCGATGAAAGGAGTGTCTTACTGCTTCGGTTGATCCCAATGCTATACGTGCCCGGTTCGACCTCTTGTACTTGCTGGGGCCCTCTTGAAGAAGTTGCGCACCCCGCAGTGAAGCAGGCGACGCTAGCAGCGAAGCCGAGGATAGACACTATTCTCATCGAGAGAGTGCCATTCTGTTTGCATTGTTTATCGCCTCCCTCTTTCTGCATGCGCGAGGTACGGCGATGGTCTTGTTGGCGCTAGTGGTGGTTTGGGGGCTTACGTCGTCTAAGGCTTAGCCATGCCCAAGATTGGACCGCTGAAGAGTCCTTTAAGAACCATTCGCCGGGTAGTCACCGTAGTCGCCACCCTCTGATGGCGGATAGTTCCCATAATCACCCTCCGCGGAAGGATAGTTGCCATCCGCAGGCGGCGGAGGGGCCTGATTGCCATACACGGGTGGAGGAGCGTACGCAGGGACAGACGGCTGGTAGCCATATACCGGCGGAGGGTAGGCGTATGCGGCAGGAGGCGGATAGTAGCCATACGCGGGAGGGTAGTAGGCGTAGGGCCCCGGATAGCCATAGCGCCGGTACATGCGGCGCCAATAGCCGACTTTCTCAACCTGCCCTGCATTGATGTTTGAAGCATTGGGCCCGGGCAGACCGAGTGAGGTCGCCATGGCGGGCGCAGTGCCAATCCAGCCGACGGCGGCGATAACAGCGGCAAACAGCAGACGACGCATTGCTCACCTTCCTGAGGGTTCTCGGGCAGTTAGCCGAACAATGTAACCCACGACGGACGTGATAGGTTGCGCTGGTTTCGTCCATGGTGAACGTAATGAACTGCCGCCTCGATTGAGCGTCCCTGCCCGCGATCAGGATCCGCCCCATGACCGCCTCATGGCGCGCTCGCCATTGCGACCGGGAAAATCGAGGACCTTGAGCCCACCGGGGGGAGATCCGCGCCACAGAAAACGGGACTCCGATGTTGGAGGGATGTCACGCAGCTCAAACGGGCCATCGACATGACCGATGATGAGCTTGCTGCCATCGTGGCCAAGGCTAGACTTACCATCGTTAAGTGATGGGCTATTAGCCCACTGTTAGCCCATGCTGGCATGAGCCAAGCAATATCAATGAGTTATGTAGGCTTGGCATGTGATCGTGAATCACGCGCGCATGCATGCCATGCATTTTATAGGGTGATCAGGGACAAGGTTCATTTGCGCTGGTGATTTGGCGAAAGCCATCTACCGGGGGGATATCGCGGCGCAGAAGACGGGACTCCTGTGCTGCGAGGTCCGTTAGTGCCGGTTGTTGACAAGCATTAGGGAGGCCTAGCGTGACGTGGGCAGATTCCATCAAGGCTGTGTTTTGGATCGTGTCCATTGGCGCGCTGCTGTTCTTGTCCGCTGGGACTCTCGATTGGCCAAACGCTTGGATCTTCATGGCAGAGTTTGTGATCGGCGGCCTTGCCGTGACGCTGTGGTTGGCATGGCGCGATCCCGGATTACTCAAAGAGCGCATGGGCGGACCGTTCCAGAAGGGGCAAGCGTTTTGGGACAAGGTGTTCATGGCGTTTATCATCGTCGTCTGGTTTGGCTGGCTGGTTCTAATGGCGCTTGACGCCAAGCGCTGGAGCCTTTCGCACATGCCAGAAGCGTTGAACTATGCCGGTGCCGTGCTGATCCCAATCGGATTCTTTATCGTCTGGCTTACCTTCCGGGAGAATTCATTTGCCGCACCGGTGATAAAGATCCAAAAAGAGCGTGGACAAGTTGTCATCAGCACAGGTCCCTACCGGATCGTGCGACACCCGATGTATGCGGGCGGGCTTTTGTACATGATTGGAATGCCGTTGCTGCTCGGATCCTGGCTCGGTCTTCTTGTTTTGCCGTTGATCGTTGGCGCTCTCTCTGTGCGCATCTTCATCGAGGAGGCCGCCCTGCGCCAAGGACTTCCCGGATACGGCGACTATGCTACGCGCGTGCGTTACAGGCTAATCCCTGGCGTGTGGTGAAATCGGCAAAATGTCCGCTTTTGGCACTAAGCGCCACGCGCGCTGACGAATGTCCGCTTGTGGGGGCAAAGCGGACATTTAATCTGGTCCGCGCCCTGGCCCACGGACGCATCGATGATCGGCGTGGCAAACTCTCCGTCGGCTTCGGTCGGCGCTTTTTATCGCGGGTGGCGGGGGAGATTGCCCCAGAGTAAACAGGACTCCTAGAAAACGGGGATGCGTATGCGGCTTGGGTTCGAATCCCACCCTCTCCGTTCCAGTTTGTTGCAGGGTAAGGGATTTCGGGGAAACTAAAGAAATCGCGCCACAAACCGCGCCACAACGGATGCTCTGCTACGTCGGGCTTGCGGAGCGGGGCTCTGAGCGCCAGCGGGCCGCTGTGGGACTGACCCAGCCCCGTAGGGTTTTCGTTGAACTCGCCGTCGCAACGCCGCCCGTACTCAGCCTAGCCGAGCGTCACTAGGGCGGACCACCGACTCCCGCGGGGGTCGCGCCACCAGCAGACGATGTCCGCTTGTGGCACAAAGCGCACGTGTAAACCGCGTTGATGAATGTCCGCTTTGAGGGGCATAACGGACATGACACGGACGCGACGCGATGTCTGCTCATGACCCATAGCGGACATCGCTCTAGCAATCCGCCGCGACGCCCCGGCGAGCGCTCCGGAAACCAACGGGGTGTTCGATGTCTGCTGGCGGCGGTTGTAGCGTTCGTGCTACGAGGGACCAGCGTTTCCCCATACGTCGCCAATGATGGCGGCCGACGACCTTAGGATGAGGATTTTATTATCGTGAGCAAAGATCAGCACTACGCTATCGTGAGCAATGATGGTGCCCCTTGCCCGCGGTGCCGGCGAGCGACTGAAATTCGTGAGCATGCTAAACTCACGGAAAAGCAATTGTTGCAGGGATTCTATTATTCAAGATGGTGCTACTGCACCAACCCAGGATGTCGTACCAGGCGAATTGTGTCTTCGGATCACATCGTATGGAATGAAAGACGAACGGCTTGGGACGTCTAGTTCCCTATATGGCTCGATGGGGCCATCCTTTTTAGGATGGTGCGATTTCCAGGGGGAACTCAAACCGGCGGCTTAAAAGCGTCAGGCTCGATTCTCCCAAGACTTAAGCCAACCCCACCCCCAAAGTAAGAGGCTCGGTATGCAATCCGAAGGGCAGGTCATTATTGTAACGGGAGCAGCCAGCGGCATCGGGCGGGAACTATGCCGGTTGTTTGGTCGTCGTCGAGCCAAAATTGGTCTCGTCGACCGCGAGAAAGGCAAACTAGAGTTGTTCGCCGATGAGCTCCGCCAAGCCGGAGTACCGTGTGCGGCGGCTGTAGCCGATGTCTGCCAGCGTGAGCAAGTACAAAATGCAGTTCATCAGATAGTCGCCACACTTGGGCCGGCTGATATTCTCATCCCGTGTGCCGGAATTTGTCGTGCGTCAACGGTCGATGATCTCAAGATGTCTGACGTGGAGGAAATCGTAAGGACCAATTTTCTGGGTACGGTCTACATGATTGAGGCCATACTCCCCTCAATGCTAGAGCGCAAAAGGGGTCAGATCGCTGGAATTTCGAGCATGGCAGGTCTGCGCGGCGTACCCTTCGAACCAGCCTATTCCGCGAGCAAGGCCGCGGTGGCGGCATACCTGGAAAGCCTCCGGTCTGAGCTCAGACACCGGGGCGTCATCGTCACGACGGTATTCCCAGGGTATGTGCAAACCCCTATGCTCGATGAAATCAATGGAATGATGGGTGCAGATATGTCCGCCGGAAAAGCGTTCACGTCGAACGCTGCCGCTGCCCGGATCATGAAAGGCATCGAACGACGCAGATCCTACGTTTATTTTCCAGGGCGACTGGGATTAAGTGTTCGCTTAAGCCGGCTCATGCCGCCGCGCATGTATGACCGCATTATGGGACGAATGTTCAGTCGCTTTCCGATTTCCCTGCGCGGGCGCCACGATTATTGAGCCAACTGTCCGCGGGCGAATGAGATCCTCGGCGATCATCCAATCGATGCAGTCCCTGAACATGGTTTCGAGCGACGCGGGCCGATAGTCGAGTTCGCGGATGGCCTTGTCGCTTCGACAGATGATGCTCCCGCTCACGATTGCCGCCAATTCCACGGAAATCCGTGGCTCTTTCCCGGTGATCATCGATATCCATTCCGAGATGCGGCCAGCGCCGCGCAATACCGGCGGGCGGCCGACGGCGGTATTGATGGTCGGTTGGCCGAGCAATTTGCCCACCATCTGCACAATCTCTGCATACGAAGCCTCGCTTCCGCCAAGAATATAGTTGTGCCCGGTGCGACCCTTCTCGGCTGCCGCATGATGCGCCCGCACAACGGCTCCCACATCGGCGTAGCAGGCGCGTCCCGGCGGAATGCGCAGTAATTGCCCGTTCGCCGCCAGGCGAATGAACCGTGACCACGTGCCCCAGTCGTAGCGGCCGATTACATTCGCGGGATTCAGAAAGACCGCATCCAATCCCTGCGTAACCCCGTTTGCGACTTCCTCCTCCGCCACGGCCTTCGAGTGCTGGTAATTGAAACTGTCCTTGCCGAGTTTTGGCGAGGTCTCGTCGAACTGTTCGGCGGGAATCCCGTAGACAGCGGTCGATGAGGTGTGCACGAACTTTCGGCTTCGCTTGGCGAGCGCGGTCGCCACCATATTGCGCGTGCCTTCGACGTTGGTTCGCCATTGTCGTTGTTTGTGGCCGGACCATAGGCTGACGTCGCCAGCGACGTGAAAAACGGCATCGACATCCTCGGGCATGGCTCTGTCGAGCGAGGCTGCGTCTTCGATCGCCCCTTCCACAAGGCGGACGGGATATTTTTGCAGATACATCAGCCTGGATTTGGGTCGATGCAGGGCAACAACGTTCCAGCCCGACTGCGTGAGGTGCTCGACGAGGTTGAGACCAATAAAGCCCGTGCCGCCCGTGACGAAAGCGGTCTTGTTTGGCATGACTTTACGCCCTCTTGTTTCACGGCGCCAATCAAGTGCCGTTCATACCGCAGACGCAGCTGACTCAAAGGCTAGTTCAGTCGCAATATTAGTTTATGGCCAATCACGGAGCCAGATGAGGCACGTGCCAGCGTGATCTCACGGTTCTGGCGGTCGTTACCGGAGCGTAAGGAGACTGGTCCAGCAACTACAAGGCCGTTGTTCCAACTGCCGGTGAGGCCGACGTCGCGGGTTCCCGAATCGGGCCATGCTCAAATGCGCTCACGAATGTCCGCTTTTGGGGGTAAAGCGGACATGGCGGGGACTTGTCAGTATGTCCGCTAATGACCCAAAGCGGACATAGTCAATGCGGCGCGGAAGAACTGTCAGGGAGAAGCCGAACTTGAAGATGCGTTTCCAGTCGTTCTTTATGCTGATCACGATCCACCCGTCCTTCTTCGCCTCGTCGTACAGGTCCTGGGTGAAGGTGCCTACCTTGGTGTCGGGAAGGCCCTCGGCTGGCCCATAGGCATATTCGCGCGTCGGATCATCGTGGAGGACGAGCATTTCGAGCCGCGCACCGTTACCGGCCCCGGTGTATTCCAGCATCTGCTGATCGCCGGGAGAGTTGCCAAACGCGGCAACAGGACGACGCCCGATCATCAAGTGAATGCCCTGCGGCTTACCGGCGTCATTGTCGTTGAGAAGGAGCTTCGGGTCCTTGGTCAAGATCGGCTTGCCGTCTTTGTCATAGCTGTACGAAGTGCCGCCCATGGTGCCTATCACCTGTTCCGGCGGAATGCCGTAGACGCGCTCGGAATAAACACGCACGAAATCCTGGCCGCCACCGGTGACGATGTAAGTTTTGAAGCCGTTAGCTCGCAGGTAGCTCAGCACCTCCTGCATCGGCTGGTAGGTAAGTTCGGTGTAAGGCCGCTTCCAGCGCCCGTCTTTGGCCGTTGCGATCCACTTCGCGACTTCTGCGTTGAAATCGTCCACCGTCATGCCGGTGAGCGTGGCGTAGAGAATTTTTTCGAGGTCCGCCGTTGATAGCTTTGCCATTCCCTCGCGGTCGCCGGACATCACCGTCTTAAAGGGCTCGACATTGGCCAGTTCTGGGTTTGCCTTGACCAGGGCCGGGACCCGTTCCAGGCAGTACTCCACCTGGGTGTACATCGGATGCTCGACCCACAGCGTCCCATCCTGATCGAAGGTGGCGATCCGCTCCTCGGGCGGCACGAAGTCCGGGTTCGACTGATCGGTCGTGGCCTTCACGAAATTCACGATTGCTTGCTTTGCGGGACCGTCATTCCATGAGGGCAACGGGTCTGACTGCGCCGATGCGGCTGTTGGGAGCAGCAGGCCGAACGTGACGGCCAGCGCGGCCAGCAATGCGATTAAGCTGTGCCGACTGATAGGCTTCATGGCTTCAAATCCCACGCCTTGAGTTCCTTCCGAGCCGTCCCGAAGTTGCCGAGTTGATAGACCGACGCCGAAGCTGGCGAGAACGTGAATACATCAAACGGCTCGGCAAGCATCTCCTTGAGGTAGTCCTGGGGTGCTATGCCGATGGTGACGTGCGGATTGAACTTCTTGCCCGTTGCCTCTGGGACGAACGCCGCGACGTAGTCGATGGTTGGCTGGTTGATCTCAGGGTCCTCTGGCGTGGTGACGTACGCCGCGGCGGTCCCTGTTTTCTCAGTGAAAGGCGCAACGGCGTCGATCAGTTCTTGCTGCAACCTCAAAAGGTCGTCTGTCGGCTCGACCACGATGCCCCCAAGGCCAATGTCCTTCCAGGGAATGTAGTAGTACTTGAATGCCTTCAGCTTCCAGCTGGTGACCTTCTCGTCGGCCAGAACCTTGCCTGCCGCCGCGTAGACTTTATCGAGGTCCGCCGTGCGGACGTACCGCTGCAAGATCGAGATGTGTGGATGATGCGTCGCATCTAGAGAGAAGCCTTTCGGGAAGACCTTGAGCAAACGAGCGTTCGCAGCCTCCGCGTGCTGCACCATCGTTGCGTCTGGCTCCAGTGCGATGTCGATGGCCGTGACTGGGTCTTCCTGCGCGCCAGACGCCCCTGCATGGAGTAGCGCTCCGAGGCCGATCCAAAGTGCAGCTAAGACGTTCACATATCTATGCATTGAAAATCTCCATATTCGGACAGGCTTGAAAGCAAACGAGCGCCCTTGGCACCTAGCAGGCGTTGAGGGCAGCGGTCCTAATTAATCTCGATCAATGCGCCAAGTGGCCGCATCACCTCTGAACGTATCGGGTTTGATTGTGAAAGCTTGAAGGCGAGAAGCGCATGTCTGCTTCTGGCACAAAGCAGACATACTCAATGCGCTGACGAATGTCCGCTTTTGGGGGCAAAGCGGACATAGCGCGGACTTGTCAGTATGTCCGCTAATGACCCATAGCGGACCTGACGCGTCGGCGCAGTCTGTCGGGCGAGTTGCGTGATTAAGCAGGAACGTAGGTCAGTCTAATCGCGTCCTCGCCAATTCGATCGTTGGCCACAAGGCGGAGCGGCGGCCGGGGGCCGGCGAAGAATGGCTTGCCGCGACCAAGCACGACGGGGCGGAAGTAGAGTCGATACTCATCAATAAGACCAAGGTCGGTTAGGCTTCGTGCTAGGTCTGGTCCGCCAACTTGAATCTCGCCAACGAGCTGAGCCTTTAGCCCACGTATCACCGCCTCGATGTCGTCGTCGATAAGTGTGGCGTTGGGGCCGACTGACTTCAACGAGCTCGAAACGACCCACTTCGGTTGGCACCGCCACGCCGCCGCGAAGTCGCGCTCCTCCGCGTCCCACTCAGGACGGTCTTCGTCCCAATAACGCATCACCTCGTACATGCGGCGACCGTACACACTGCCGGTCAGGTCTCGCACTTGCTCGATGAAGTGCCGAAAGAGCGAGGGACCAGGCGCAAATTCCTGGTGGTCGACATAGCCGTCCAGAGACTGGTTCAATCCGAAGACGAGCTTCGCCATGCTACAAAATCTCCATCCAAGGTTCTTCAGGATAACTTGAGCTGCCATTACGCGTAAGTGAGGTTGGGCACAAACTGCGCGCCGCTTGGTCGGTGTGACGAATAACCGGAGGTCCGTTAACCGCCATTCCGGTCAGCTAGGCTGTGCGGTCGAACGACTGCTTCTGGCACAAAGCAGACATCCTCAATGCGCTGACGAATGTCCGCTTTGAGGGGAATAGAAGACATCGCCCGCGTCCAAACCCCAGACCGAAAACGATGAGCCGGATCTTCGTCTGAAAGACGGGCGCCTGGGGCATTCAATGAGAGCATTTAATCATGCCCGGCCAACCGTTTGACGTAGTAGACCACGCGCTCAGTTTCCTCGAAGCCGAGGGCTTCGTGCGCTGTCTGCCCGGCTTCGTTGTGCAGCAGAACGTCGGAGGCAAATTCGGCGCAGCCCAGATCCGCTGCCCAACGTTCAAGCGTTTGACAGAGGAGGCGGGCAAGCCCGCGACCACGGTAAGGCGCCTGAACGTAAAGTCCCTCGAGAAACCCCACCGGGGATGTGCTGCATCCGTTGACATAGTCCCGGCGCAAGGTCGCCTCGGCGAAGGCAACGACACTTCCACACTCGTCGCGGGCGAGGTAAGCGACAGTCTCATCAGGCCGATGGAGCGTGGAGGCTGCGTACCGGCGATGGTCTTCTAACGTGTCGTCGGGCCATAGCGCCTGCCGCAGCCGTACCCAATCCTCGAAACGCTCCGAAGTGCATCGCTCGATGATCATTGGTGAGCTTAGCGTACCAACGGGGTGTCGCGAAGGCGCTCGGGGGAGTCGAATTTCGCTCTGAAGCTGACGCCCGGATCACCTGCTGCGCCCTTGACCGGTCCTGGCCCGACGGCAGGCGTCGGATGCAGCAGACAGGCGCTCCACGGTATCCGTGGAAGAGCTCGATCAGTTCTGGCCGGCCAGCGCTGCGAGCACCGCGTCGAGGCCGTCGGTCAGTGCCGCTGGTCCAGGCTGCAGAATCAGCGACGACTTGATCTCGACGATGCGGTTGTTCCGCACCGCCGGACCCGCAAGGGCAATTGTGAACAAAACGAGAATTGTGGTTCAGTGAACTGTACTATCCTCAACCGATTCGTGGCCCATGTCTTTCGCCTATTTCGACAAGCTCAATACCGAACAAAGACGAGCTGTCGGACATGGCATCTTTGAGCGAGACACAGCGCCGCGCGAGCCGCTACTCGTCATCGCAGGGGCCGGATCAGGAAAAACCAACACGCTGGCTTATCGGGTCGCCCATCTCATTGTGAATGGTGCCGATCCGCGACGCATCCTTCTCATTACCTTTTCGCGGCGGGCCGCCAGCGAGATGATCCGACGAGTGGAAAGAATTGGGCGACACGTCAGCAGCGCGGGTGGGATAACGAGCTCGCTGATTTGGGCGGGGACCTTCCACGGCATCGGCGCGCGGCTCTTAAGGGAGTATGCCACCCAGATCGGCCTTGATCCGGCCTTCACCATTCACGACCGGGAGGACAGCGCTGATCTGATGAACCTCGCACGCCACGAACTCGGCTTCTCGAATGCTGAAAGCCGCTTCCCGGCAAAGGGCACATGTCTCGCCATCTATTCACGGTGCGTCAATGCCGAGCTGCCGATTGAATATGTCACGCAAACGTTCTTTCCGTGGTGCTCGTCGTGGTCTGCGGAACTGAAGCAACTTTTTGCATCCTATGTGGTGGCCAAACAGCAGCAGAACGTACTCGATTACGACGATCTCCTTCTCTATTGGGCTCAAACGGTTAGCAACGCGGCGTTGGCCGATGATATCGGGGGCCGGTTCGATCATATTCTTGTCGATGAGTATCAGGACACCAACCGGCTACAGGCATCGATCTTAACGGCGCTGAAGCCATGCGGCCGTGGGCTTACCGTCGTTGGCGATGATGCACAGAGCATCTATTCATTTCGGGCAGCGACGGTGCGGAACATCCTCGACTTTCCTGAACAATTCACTCCGCCAGCCACGGTCGTAACGCTTGATCAAAACTATCGCTCGACGCAGCCGATTCTGGCAGCGGCGAATGCCGTCATCGGACTCGCAACGGAGGGGTTCGCCAAGAACCTCTGGACCGACCGTTCATCAGGCGAGCTGCCGCGGCTGACCAGCGTGCGCGGTGAGTTGGAGCAGGCCGGTTACGTTGTCGAACGAGTGCTCGAAAACCGAGAGCGCGGTTTACTCCTCAAGGATCAGGCAGTTCTGTTTCGCGCATCTCATCACAGCGGGCCGCTTGAAGTGGAGCTGATCCGGAGAAATGTTCCCTTTGTGAAGTTTGGCGGCTTGCGATTCCTCGACGCAGCGCATGTCAAAGATTTGCTGGCGGTCCTGCGCTTCGTGGAGAACCCGCGCGACAGAGTGACCGGATTCCGCCTGATGCTTCTTATACCGGGCGTAGGTCCCAACTCGGCGCAACGCGTGCTTGATTGCATGGCGGAATCAGCGGACCCAATTCACGCCTTAGTCACAGCGCCCCGTCCGCACCGCGCGGCCGATGATTGGCGTTCTTTCCTCGATGTTATTGCCGAGCTTCATTCAGGAAAAGCGGGCTGGCCGGCTGAGCTAGAGCGTAGTCGCCTTTGGTACGATCCGCATCTCGAGCGCATTCATGGAGATGCCGTGATGCGACGTGCTGATCTCGTCCAGCTCGAGCAGATTGCTAGCAGCTATACCTCGCGCGAGCGCTTCCTTACCGAACTCACGCTCGATCCCCCTGAGGCTACGAGCGATCAAGCGGGGACGCCGCATCTTGATGAGGATTATCTGATCCTCTCAACGATTCATTCCGCCAAGGGCCAGGAATGGAAGTCTGTCTTCGTGCTCAACGTGGTCGACGGATGCATTCCCTCTGATCTCGGCGTGGGAACGTCGGCTGAGGTCGAGGAAGAGAGACGACTGCTCTATGTCGCCATGACCCGTGCAAAAGATGACCTGCATCTGGTTGTCCCTCAGTGCTTCTTCACCCATAGCCAGAACGCTCAGGGCGACCGCTATGTCTATGCCGCGCGCACGCGCTTCATTCCGGACGACCTGTTGCCCCTTTTTGAAAGGACGACGTGGCCGGTTGCCCTCGGCGGAGAAGTGCCCGACTTCCGGCCTGCAGCCCAAGGCCTGCGCATCGATGTTGGCGCCCGCATGCGCGGCATGTGGCGTTAGCCGTGGAAGCTCGATGTTCCGTGGTTGAAGGTACCAACGTGAGCTTTGCCTCGCGCTCAGTAGCCCACTTTTATGTTGAGACCTGCTTGGTCAACGGCGCCCACAAGTCGAAGGTATCGGCAGCGCGATTTAGGAGCGAAGGATCATCATTGTTTGGTGAATTCACGCGCGAGGAGATCGGCCACATGGTCATTGGCGCAGGTGGATAACTGAAGAGCAACTCGCGTGGGTCAGGTTCCGAACCAAGCCAGCGATCGTAAGTAGCAGGGTCAAGAATCGCGGGCATCCGGTGGTGGATCTGACGCACCAATGCATTGGACGGCACCGTGATGATGGCAAAGCTGCGTTCCCAATCTCCTGTGTTGGGATTGCGCCAGTTCTCCCAAAGTCCAGCTAGCCCGAACGGCGAGCCATCCTTCATGGCGATGGCATATGGCTGCTTGGCCCGTGCACCTCTAATGGTCCGCCACTCGAAGAAGCCGTCGATTGGCGGACATGCTCATCGTCGGCATCAATGTCTGCTCTGTGCCAAAAGCGGACTTCGAGAATTCAATCCCACCAAGACGGCCGAAAGCTGTTGGGCCTATCCCCGGGCTACTGGGCAAACGAAAAGCTCGCCAGCGGCGAGGGCTGACGGGTTTTTCCGGACGGGGGACGACGTTATGGGTTTACGTTCCACTGACGCCCCGCGCAGGCTGCGCGGCCACGACGCGGATGCTGCCTAAGATTTCAGCGATCACAGCTCGGCATAGGCATCGGAACGGGGCTAGCGACGCCACCTCCTCCCTAGACGCTATCAGTAGCAAGTCCAAACCCAGCCACGGCGGGTCCAGAACCAGCAGGAATTGTCATAATCTCCCCACCACCAGGGACCACCGCCGGCGAAGAAGAAGCGATTATTGAAGCGACGGTTATGGAAGTGACGGTTATTCACGAAGTGCCGGTTATTCACGAAGTGCCGGTTATTGACAAAGTGCCGGTTATTGAACCCCCGGCTGGCAAACCGGGGACCGCTATGGAAGCTGCGACCGGCAAAGTGGCCACCGCCCCAATGGCCGCCGCCCATGCCCCCCATATGGCCGCCACCCCAATGGCCGCCGCCCATGCCCCCCATATGGCCGCCACCCCAGCCGCCTCCATGCCCACCGCCACCCCCACCGCCACCCCCGTGTACGAGCGTGATGGCGCCGGTATGCGTGGCGCTGACAGCGCCGTTTAGATTAGGTATACCTCCCGCCTGAGATGGCCCGAGCATCAAAGGGGCTAAGAGCAGGCTGCCCGCAAGGGCAGTCACTGCGGTTAAACTCGTTCGCATGACGTGTTTCCTTTCTAACCCCGTCGAAGTGGGCGGGGGACTTCTTCTGGGCTCCCCAAGGAAGAAAAAAGTGATGGGGAAGGTCTACACACTCCTCGAGTGACCGGATGGACTAATACGGACAAGGAGGACGTGTGTCGGAAAACCTCCGGCGTCTGTCAGAAATGACCGGTCTTGTCAGGAAATTCCGAAAATCGAAGTGCGCCTGCGGACGGGAACCCGAAGGGGTAAAGAACCGGCGGTCACCACGATGTTACCTATTCGCGCTGAAATTGTGGGTACATTGAATAAACAAGCATTTTTGGCACCGACCCATCTTGCAGCGGCGCCATTGCCAGGCTTGCCAGGCGTAAGAGGGCGACCATGGGAGCGGTCAAGCCGCCGAATGAACAAGGCGATTTCACGATCGATTTCAGATCGACGGCGCCGATCCGAACTCTCTCATTCAAAAACCGGCTCGGGTTGGGTGGTATTACACTCGTTCGTGGTAGCTCTCACCCGATCGAGGGCCTCCGTGTCCGCTCCTCGCAGGTAACGGTGGCGATACATGAGAGCGAGACGTTCCGGATGGATTGGCGCGCGGCGGACAGTGATCAACTGCGCTCGAGCGAGATCGCATGCGGTCACGCTCATGTGGGCGATGGTAGATTGCCGTTCTGGGTTCGTAGTCAGGCATCGCCGTCGTTTTTTGCCGTCGCGATGGACGTGGCGTTCGTCAGGCAAATCTGGGAGGCGGACTTCGGCCAGGCCGGCGACTTTGAGCTCAAGATCGCGATCGGCGTGCAGGACCTGGTGATCGACCGCATTGGACTGCTTGGTCGGAAAGAACTGAGCGAGGGCGGCATCGGCGGTCGCTTGTATGCAGAAAGCCTCGGCACGGCGCTGGCGGTACATCTGCTGCGGCAATACGGCACCTCGGCAAGGGCGCCGGTAATCCACAAAGGCGGGCTCGCATCGAAACCTCTGCAGCGCGTGATCGAGTACATCAACGAGCATCTTCAGGACGAGCTTAGTCTCTTCGAGCTAGCGAGGACTGCCAAGTTAAGCCCGCATCATTTTGCGACCGTCTTCAGGGCCAGCACCGGGATATCGCCACACCGCTACGTCATCGAACGGCGCATAGACCGCGCCCGCGATCTGCTGCGCCGGGATGACAAGACCATATCCGAGATCGCCTATGCCGTCGGGTTCTCGAGCCAAAGCCACCTAACGGCGAACTTCCGCCGGACGATGGGGGTGACGCCCCGGAAGTTTCGCGAGTCCCTGGATTGAGGCAGCGCGACTGTCCGCTTTGGGTCATTAGCAGACATAACGGCCCGTTCGTGTCATGTCCGCTTTACCCCCAACAGCGGACATTCGTCGGTGCAGTTGGAATGTCCGAAAAGTGCCAAAAGCAGACTTGCTCAATTTACCCGCTGTACCAGTGGCGGTGTCCACGAGCCGTCGAGGATTTCGTCTCTCGGCGAGTAGAGGCGCATCAGCAAGGTGAACGGCGCCTTGGCGACCGGGAGCCAGTTAACTGCACCCGGCGAGTTGGCCTGAAGGTAAAAATCCGCCGAGCCGTCGGCGTTGGTGACCAGCTTATCGCGATCACCCAACGCTTGGCGCTTCATAACATTTGGGATGAGATAGCATTCGACGTCATAGGCTGTGACCGACCAGAAGGCGTCGACCGGCGGCAGCTTGCCCTTGTCGAAATAAAGGATGTAGTTGTTGTTGCCGTCGAGCGGATGGCCTTCACTGTCGACGGCGAGTGAGGGATAGACCGCGTTCGCGACGCGGTCGCCTGAAGGTCCGTTTAGTGCCAGAAGCGGCATTTATAAAGAGCAACGCGACGCTCGGACGCGAGATTCCGCTCAGGCCTTTTCGGTGTGCAACTCAGGCTCGATGGAGACGGCGACCGTCTGCACTTGAGGGGGCAGCGCGATCTCCTTGAGCATGGCCTTGGCGATCTCATGCTCGCCCATAACGACCATGCTCGCGCCATGTTTTTTCAGATGCAGGGTCTCGGCCTCGGAATGGGCGCGCGCAATGATCGGCAGCGACGGGTTAATGGCTCGTGCCTGCTCAACCACCTGCCCACCTTCAAAGGCGTCGGGGATGGCGACGAGCAGGCACCGCGCGGCGCCCAAGTTGGCGGCGGCAATGACCTCGGGGTCGGCGGCATTGCCACTGGCCGCCTCGATACCGCGTGCCTTGAGCCCTTTGACCACTTCGTCATTGTCCTCGATGACGAAGTGAGGCGTAGCGCTTTGCTCGAGAACCGAGCTGACGAAGCTACCGACGCGGCCATGTCCGATCAGCACCACATGGCCGGTGAGGCTCGTCGGATGGATCGACTCCCGCGTCGGTGTCTTTGCCTCCTCACGTGCTGCTACCGCTTCCGCCCGAATTCGCTCGCTCTTAGCAAGTAAGCGGTCGAGTGCCGCGAAGATGAGCGGGTTCATGAGGATGGAGATGATGGCGCCGGCGAGGATGAGATCGCGGCCGCTCTCGGGCAAAAGCGTAAGGCGCGAGGCGAGCGCTGCAAGTATGAAGGAGAACTCGCCGATCTGCGCGAGACTGCCTGAAATGGTGAGCGCGGTGGCGGGGCGGTGCCCGAACAGGCGTACAACCGAATAGGCGGCGATGGACTTGCCGAGCACAATGATGAGCACGGTGGCGATCAGCGCGCCCGGCGCATCGAACATGATCCTTGGATCGAACAGCATGCCCACCGAGACGAAAAAAAGCACGGCAAAGGCGTCGCGGAAGGGGAGCGACTCGGTCGCCGCCTGCTGGCTCAGGCGCGACTCGCTCAACACCATGCCGGCGAAGAAGGCACCGAGAGCGAGCGACACGCCGAACAGGATGGTGGAGGCGTAAGCTACCCCAAGGGCGATCGAGAGCACTGACAGGCGGAAGAGCTCGCGGCTGCCGGTGTGGGCGACATAGTGCAGCAGCGCCGGGATCAACCTTGTGCCGACGATGAGCATCAGCGCGACAAAGCCCGCGATCTTTGCGAGCGTAAGCACGAGCGACTGGATCAGCACCTGAGATTGCACAGCCGCTTCGCCATTGAGCGCGCCGGCAAGAGGCGGCAGGAGCACGAGCACCAAAACCATGGCGAGGTCCTGGACGATAAGCCAGCCCACGGTGATACGCCCGCGTTCGGTCTCAATCAGCCGCCGCTCCTGCAACAGACGCAACACCACTACGGTGCTCGCCACCGAAAGGGCTATGCCGAAGATGACCCCGGCCGCCGGCGTCCAGCCCTGCCACCAGCCGAGCGCGAGAGCGAGCGGGATGGCAAGAAACACTTGGGCGGCAGCCCCTGAGACGGCGATGCCGCGCACCGACAGCAGGTCCTCCAAGGAGAAGTGAAGCCCGACGCCGAACATGAGCAGGATCACGCCGATCTCGGCTAGCTCATTGGCGATGCTCGCGTCAGCCACGTAGCCCGGCGTGAAGGGCCCGATGGCGACGCCGGCGAGCAGGTAGCCGATCAGCGGCGGCAGCCGCAGGCGGTGGGCCACGACGCCGAAAGCCAAGGCGAGCACAAGGCCGATGACGATGGTGGAGATGATTGAATGGGTCATGGGCTCTGCAAGTTTGACATGTGCTCGGCGCTGAGACACCGTGGCAACGATCGCAGCCGATCACAAGCCACTGGTTCGCACCCGCGGGCTGCGCCTGTTGCGGGAATGTCTGCTATGGGTCATTAGCGGACATTGGTGAGGGGTATCAGGGATGTCCGCTTTACCCCCAAAAGCGGACATTCGTCAGCGCATTGAGCATGTCTGCTTTGTGCCAAAAGCAGACATGGCATACTCGTCGCCAACGAACAGGTGCCGATCGGGCTCCTCGAAGCGAGTTCAAAACGATCCAAACATTGAACCTATCGCAATGACTGCTGTTAGTGTGATCAGCGCCCCGACGATCGCGACGATAACAATATCGAAATAGCTCTCGCGGTGTGTTGTTCCGCAGACCGCGAGCAGCGTCACCACGGCACCATTATGCGGCAGGCTGTCAAGAGTACCGGCACTCATTACGGCGACCCGGTGCAGGAGCGCTGGGTCGATACCGTGTTCGGCAGCGAGACGAAGATAGGTTCCACCCAACGCATCGAGCGCAATGGTCAGACCGCCTGAAGCAGAGCCGGTCAGCGCGGCCAGAACATTGGTGGCGATTGCGAGCGAGACGAGCGGACCGCCCTGGATTGAGAGGAGCCAGTCCCGCACTAGGGCAAAGGCAGGGAGAGCCGCTACCACCGCTCCAAAACCCACGAGGCTTGCGACGCTGAACGGCGGGCAGGACAGAAGCATTTGCGCCGGCATCCATACTTGCCCGCAACGAGGGCAGGCGACGGTAATTGAGCGCGACCAAGGTCATGCTTGCTGCAATGAGCGCAACCACCACCGCCCAAACGCCACCCACCGCGGAAAGCGAAGTGGCACCCCACCGCTCCTCGGCAAGAAAACTGGTGTCGAGCCGCGGTAGAACAACGAGATTGATAACCAGATTGACAAGAATGACGACGATCAGCGGTAGCAGCGCGGCTCCGAGCTCGGAGGTGTATCGGCTGACGGCCGCGATGGATCTCGGCCGGGTAAATGCAGCTCGCCGTTGTAGCGCGCTCGCGGACAAGCAAGTCGTCGGCTGCTGTGGAGCGGGTCGTATTTGCCGTAGCCTTCGCCGGTGCGACTGGCCGTCTCTGGGCGCGGCCGAGCCACCACAACCCGAAAGTAAGCATTATAGCCGCAGCAATAATGCCAAGGCCCGGAGCCGCAAAGGGGGTAGTGCCGAAGAATGGCATAGGGATGGCATTCTGAAGAGCAGGGGTACCCGGCAGCGCCGACATGGTGAACGTCATTGTGCCGAGAGCGATCGTCGCCGGCATCAGTCGTTGCGGGATGTCAGCCGCTTTGAAGAGGCCCTGCGCCATGGGCGCGAGAATAAAAAGGGCGACGAAGAGGCTGACGCCGCCATAGGTGACGATTGCCCCTGCCAAAACCACAGCGAGCACGGCACGACTTGTTCCGAGCTTCTCAGTCATGAAGCGGGCGATGACCTCGACCGAGCCGCTGTCCTCCATAAGCTTTCCGAATAAGGCGCCGAGAAGAAACAGTGGGAAGAACTGCGCCAGGAATTGCGCTGCGCCTCGCATAAAAGTCTGGGTCCAGTGGGCCAGAAGAGGCTCGCCTGCCGCCGCGGCCGCGACGAGCGCCGCAGCGGGGGCCAGAAGAAGCACGCTCCAGCCCTTATAGGCCAGCCAGATCAGCAGCCCGAGGGCTGCAAGTATGCCGATGAGTCCCATGCAGCATCAGACCTGTTCCAAGAAAGCATCAAGGTCGAGCGTCGAGCGCTTGCCAAGATCCGCTACGTGGGCATTCAAAAAGGTTTCAGCCGTGCGGCGGCCTTCATCGCGCAGCATGCATAGAAAATCCCATTCGGCGTTAACCTTGGAGGAATAGCCAAGTTCGGTCATCATCGCACTGTCGATGCGATGGATACGCATTCCAGCCCACCGCGCGCCTTCGCTATCGCCGGGATCTGCCACCTGATGCAAGACAGCCATCATGCGCAGTTCCTTCAGCAAGGTGGCGTTGAAGGAGACTTCATTGAGGCGGTTGAGGATATCGCGTGCGCTGCGTGGCGTGCCCGGCCGTTCGACCGGGTTGACCTGAACCAAAATTGTATCGCTCGACACACATTCGCGTATGAGAGGCGTCATTGTGGGGTTGCCTGCGTACCCGCCATCCCAATAGGCGTCGCCATCGATCTCAACAGCTTGGAACATTGTCGGTAAACAGGCAGATGCAAGCAGGACATCTGGTGTGAGGTCGGCATTGCGGAATACGCGGCCGCGGCCTGTCCGCACATTGGTGGCAGTCACGAAGAGCTTGATCGGCGCTTTTGCCACCCGCTCAAAGTCGACGCATTCGGCCAAAATCTCGCTTAGTGGGTTAGTGCCACCTGGATTGAGATCATAGGGCGAGAAGATGCGGGCCATGAGGTCCAAGGCGAGGAACACGGGCGAGTTGTCCAACGTCCAGCGCCCCAGCAGCATATCGAGGGGGCTTCGGCGTAACGGGCTCAGCCGTGCGGCATGGGAGACACGCTGCCAGAAGCGCTCGAGAGCGGCTTTAGCACCCTCTGCTCCGCCTCCGACGTAGCCATCGACGAGAACCGCAGCGTTCATGGCGCCGGCCGACGTACCGGAGATGCCTTCAATCCGGAGCCGGGGCTCATCTAGCAGCCGATCCAGCACTCCCCAGGTGTAGGCGCCATGCGAGCCCCCACCCTGGAGTGCAAGATCGATAAGAACAAGCTCGCGGTCAGTCATGGCCTTCGCGCTGCCTTACAATGCCGCCGAAGGGTTCGGGGGCGTTCTCTCCGAGCCAGTTAATACACTGATTTCCAGGTCATGCCCTTAGATTGTCGGGGGAAAGCCAGAAGGATATTCTGCCGCTCTGAGCTGCAGAACGCGCGTCGTTCCTCCGCGAGGCAGCTGTAAAGCTTCCGCCATGAAGAGGCCTTTCCAGAATTAGCGAGCCTTCGCCCAGCGATTACCGAGCGCGACACCATACCGGACGAGGCTTTGCCCTCGCTCCATTTGCAAGCTCTCCGCGGCCTTCAACCCTGCGTCGACATTTTGGCCGGCGCGCGCAAGACTTTCGCTGAGTACCGTGACGTCGTAAGCGGCTTTCGCCGCGGCGCCAGCGGTGTGCGGCCGCACGACAAACGCTGCATCGCCGATCAACATGACGCGGCCAAAGACCGTCCTGGGGACGGTGACGTCAACGATAGTCTGCATGAAGGGGCCGCGTGTCGCGGCTACCAACTCGGCGAGCTTGGGATGGACCTCGCGCTGTGCGCGCGACCGCCGATCAGCGACAACATTTGTTGCAACCATACCCTGAGGGAGAGAGGCGTGGTGATGCTTTCCGTCCTAGTCGACGAGGGCGCGCGCAAGTTCAGCCTCATCGGCACGGACGTACCACACCCAATTTAGGCGGCGATGGCCTGGATGGACATCCTCACCATCGCCGGGGATGAAATAGACGAGGATGTGGCCGCCCGACCGTGCCTCAGAGAAGGTGAATGCGTCGTCGAAAAACGCAACCAAATGTAGTGGGGTATCGAACTCGTCCAATGTTCCCCGCCAAGCGACGTAGCCGGCGTAGTTTTGTGCCGCGTCGGGTACAAACCGATGACGCAAAGCCGAATTCGACCCGTCAGCGGCAAGGAACAGGTCGCTCGTCACGGTGCTTTTGCCGTCCAGCGTCGCGGTCACCTGACTGCCCTGCTGCACGACATCGGAAACGGCCACCCCCATGCGATAGCGATCGTCGGGGAAGGTCGCCCTGAGTGTCTTGTAAATCGCCTCCCACGATGTGAACTGTTGCGGCATTGCTTGCGTAGTGCCAGCCCCGCCCTCCGGATCGAGGTAGCGCCGCACACGACACGCCGTCATCGGCAAGTCAGGTGCGTGGTGTTGGCGAAGCAGATGTACGAGGTCGCCTTGGACAACAATTCCGGCGCCGCTGACGTTTCCATGGGGCCGGCAACCTGCTCGTAGATGTGAACATCAGCGCCGATGCCGCGAAGCGCAATGCCGGCGCAAAGGCCGCCGATCGATCCGCCTGCGATCGTAACGGCGAAGTTGGTCTCCGCATACCAGTTCATCACCCCGCCTGCCTGGTGTTGTACTTTTGAAACTGGATCCGGTTGGGCTCGGCATGTCCGCTTTGGGTCATTAGCCGACATGACGGCCCGTTCGCGTCATGTCCGCTTTGCCCCCAATAGCGGACATTTGTAGGTGCGGGTGGGATGTCCGCTAAGTGCCAAAAGCAGACATTAAGTCTGCCGATGTGCAAGCCGGCTTCGACCCCTCGACCACGGCCGTCAGCGGCCGGTTTATTTCTGGAGGAAATCGCCCTCCCGCGGATCGAGGCTTTGGCGGCTGCGACGGTCTAGAGGCTTTCCTCCTCGCTATGTGGCTGCGGCAGATCCCGCCTTCTCGCAAAGGACCATCCAGGGCGTGCCGAACCGATCCGCGACCATGCCGAAGCGTTCGGCAAAGAATGTTTCCCCCATCGGCATGCGCACCGTCCCGCCCTCGGCGAAGGCGTTAAAGATGCGCTCCGCCTCGGCGGCCGTATCGACGCCGACGGTCACCGAGAAGCCCTTGGGCTGATCGAAACGGTCGGGCGGGGCGTCGGAGGCCATCAGCAGCTTGTCGCCCACCATCAGCCGCGCATGGATGATCTTGTTGCGCCACTCGGCGGGCACGTGCTCCTCGGCCGGTGTGCCTTTATGCGGCATCATGGCGACGATCTCGCCGCCGAGGACTTTGGCGTAGAAATTGAAGGCCTCCTCGCATTGGCCGTTGAAGTGCAGGTAGGGATTGAGCAGTTGCATCGTTAACTCCTTTGTTAGACGTAAGTGGAAGAAGAGCTACCATTTCGCGCTGAGCTGTGGGATGAGGGCTTCAAAAAGGTAATGCAGGTGATCGCGACCACTGGCGATTTCCTCACTGCCAATGCTGCCTACGAGGCGGCAGTGAAAACTCCTCGACGAGTAGACCAGCGTCACAGCCATCATAAATGGGCGTGGTGATGAGCTGTTTGAGCTTGCCCAGACCAATTTGCGGCGGTGACGAAGACGATGTTGTCGACAACACGAAGTACAAAGCGCATCGAGCCGGTCTTTCTGTTTGATCTCGACGGCACGCTCGTAGACAGCGTGTATCAGCACGTCCTCGCGTGGAAGGAAGCGCTCGACGAGGAGGGTATCGAGCTATCCGTATGGCGCATCCATCGCAAGATCGGCATGAGCGGAGGGCTGTTTACCAATCAGCTTCTTCGCGAAACCGGGATCGAGTTTGATGCCGAGCGGGTCGAGAGATTGCGCCAAACCCATGCCGCTGCGTATCGAAAATACGCAGACCGCATCAGACCCCTTCCGGGCGCGCGCGAATTGTTGTCGTGGCTGTCCGATGCCGGCGTCCTCTGGGCAATCGCAACCAGTGGGCGCCTGGAAACGGCCGCGGTCAATCTGGCCGCCCTCGACGTCGATCCTGCCCTCGTACCCGTAGTAACGCGGGACCAGGTCAAGTATGCCAAACCCGATCCCGACCTGTTCCTCGCCGCCGCCGAACGGTTGGAAGCTCCGATCGAAACGGCCATCGTCGTGGGAGATAGCATCTGGGACATGCTGGCCGCGGCGCGATGCCGGTCGCTCGGCGTCGGGCTTCTCAGCGGTGGGTATGGGTCAGAAGAACTTCGCCAGTCCGGTGCCACGCGCGTTTACGAGGATCCCGCCGATTTGCTCCTTCATATCGATGAGGTCGGCGGACGGCGCTGAGGTCCATCGCGGCGGATTACGCAGGACGAGTACGACAAAAAAGCGCGCGAGCTAAAGGAGCGCCAGACAGAGATCGCGCTCCGCATTGAACAGCACCAGAATGGCAAGGGAGACTTCCGAACGACGCTGGAAGGCCTGATCTCTCTGGCCTCGCGGGCTGCCGATCTCTTCGAGCGTTCGAAAATTCAACCGGACATCCTATTCAACTTGGCTGGCCTTCCTGAATACAGTTCGAACCGAGCGTTTCAATGATATCGTGACGTTGCAGGCCCGTATCCCAGCCATTGCAGCAGTTTAATTGCCCCTAGGTCCCCGGTGCGGGCATGGACGCGGGCATGGACTACGTCGATCGATCGATCGTGTTCTCGCTACCCAACGCGTACACGTGCGTATGATGCCAAAATTCAATCGGGGCCGACTTTAAAGAGAGCCGCGAAGAGAGCCGCGATTAAGCGTGACGGAGCTTCTTACTGCTGCTGGATCCAGCAGAACTCAAACTTGAGCACCACATCTGCGGACGTTCGGAAGGCGTTGGCAAGCGGTATGTCCAAGCGTTCACCCGATGAGGTCTACTTGGTCCGCAAATGACGAATGGTAAGTCGAACCCTCTCGGATGGGAACGTTCTCCCAGGCTATGGCGCTGACGCACGACTTTCTCTGAGGTCTTTGAGACAGCCCGCGACGCGAGCAAGGCGACTGCCGAGGTTGCGTGCGGTTGTGAGCTCTGCTTCGACCGGCTGCCGCGAGCCGTCGGTTCCGGCTAGGGTGCCGGGTCCGTAGGGCGAGCCACCGATGCCGTCGGTTACGAGGATTTGCGGGTTCTGTCCGTATGGCGTGCCGACAAACACCATGCCGAGATGGATCAACGGGACGAGCGCCGTCAGGATCGTCGTCTCTTGACCTCCGTGGATGGTTGCGGTGCTCGTGAAAATCCCGGTGGCCTTGTCCTCGAGTTCGCCTTTGAGCCAGAGGCCACCCGTGGTGTCTACGAACTGCTTCATCTGCGCGCTCATGTTGCCATAGCGGGTCGGCGTCCCCCAAGCGATGCCGTCGGCCCACCGCAAATCGTCGTGCGTGACCACAGGAATGTCAGCCTGCTCCTCCTGTGCCCGCACATAGGCGTCCTGGACTGATAACCCCTTGCGCGCCTCTTCGAGTTCCGCGATCCGGCGTAGCCGCACGCTGCTGTCGGGCACACTCTCCGCGCCCTCGGCCACGGCCAGCGCCATTCGATAAACGTGACCGTAGGTGCTGTAGAACGCGATAAGAACGTTCGTCGTCATCTCCTCGTAACTCCATTCGATGGGTCTTGATGAGAACTATAGGATCTTTCGAAACTACTCTCGGACCGCACCACATGCGAGGGCACACAAATCAGCTTGACGATGGCAATATTCCGGAGCCGTCGAACGCCTAGGGCATCGTTCGTTCCTTCGCCGCTCAGGTTGGGACATGACCAAGTTCCTGGAGCTCGAAGTACCGCCCCCGGGAGGCGGCTAAATCGAAAGCGGGGATTTGATTGTAGCTGGCCCAGGAGAATTGCATAGGAAATAATGATTTATTCGCGGAGGGACACGCGACGATCACGTTGATTTCAGCGCTGGCAGAAGGTGCCGATACGGCAGCCCGAGCCGCTATTAAGTCTCGCATGGAGGTGTTCGCGATGATTTACGAGCTGCGTGTGTATCATCCTGTTCCCGGGCAAATGCCCAAGCTGCTGGCCCGATTTAGAGACCAAGTTCTTCCCATCTGGGAAAAACACGGAATTCGTCCCATCGGCTTCTGGACCACGCTCGTTGGTAAATCCAGCAATGAGCTGACCTACATACTCCCGTGGGAATCGCTGGCAGATCGCGAGACGAGGTGGACGGCGTTCCAGAACAACTCATCCTGGCAAAAGGTCCGCGATGACAGTGAGCGCGATGGGCCCATAGTTGCAAGCATCAGCAATCAGATCCTCACGCCAACAGCCTTCTCGGCGCTGAAGTAACTCGTCGTTTCTGCAGTGACGCCGCCCGACTTCGCGCCGGTCGAAGTCCCTTTTTTGCTCGTCACACTAGTGCAACAAATCGAGACCTCAGCTCAGGGTTGCGCGACCATACGTGACATCCACGTAATCGTGACATGGGAAAAACCGCAGCGCTGAGACTGGGTGAACCAGTCGCAAGCAGCACCTATTTTCTCAAGGGGCCAATTTATTGCTCCATCAATACGCAACTTGAAGGCAAGACCTATTGCTTCGGCAGCAAGGAGGCCATGGAAGAGTTCCCATTGAGAACCCAGTGGGTGCATAAACAGCGGCCAGTTCGTTATCATTCATTCGCCCGATCGGACGCCATGGCATTTGTTTGCTGAGTTCATGGCCTCTGGGATCGATGTATCGACCGCTCGGGGTTGTTCCGCGTTTTGTGAGGTAAAAGCACGCCCTAGGAAAGTCAGGCGTGGCTCCGCAGGCACGTCCAGCGGGTGCGGCTATTCCATGACGTGGTCGCTCTTGGCCGCGCCGCGCGAAAGGCTACGCTCAAGTGTGGATATGGGTCTGAGCGCGAAGTGTGGAGGCACGCCCTTCGTCTAGAGGCCGAAATCTATGGTCAAGTCATAAGCGTGGCAAAACGCACTTGCGCTACGCGCAGCGCTGCTGCGCAGGGCCGATATCATGAAGGTTTAGGGCAGTTCCGATGAGAGCGAGGTGAGAAAACGCCTGCGGAAAATTGCCGACCTGCCGCTGCGCCTGAGGATCGTATTCTTCCGCGAGCAGGCCGACATCGTTGCGAAGCGATAGCAGGCGGTCGAACAAGGCGGATGCTTCGGCGTCCCGGTTCTGCAGCGTGTAATTGTCGGCAAGCCAAAAGCTGCACGGGAGAAATACCCCCTCTCCCGGGGCCAGACCATCAATGCCTGCCTTAGTTCGATAACGCAGCACGAGGCCATCGACCATGAGCTCTTGCTCGATCGCCGCGATGGTGCCGCGCACGCGTGGGTCGTCCGGCGGCAGGAAGCCAACGACAGACATCAATAACAAACTCGCGTCGAGCTCACTGCTTCCAAAGCTTTGCGTGAAGGTGTTGCGGGTGCTGTCGAACCCAAGCTTGCAGATTGTCGCGTGCATGTGGTCGCGAACTTGTCGCCAACGTTCCAGCGGTGCGTGCAATTTGAATCGCTCTGCGTCACGCACCGTGCGATCCAGAGCAACCCAGGCCATGATCTTGGAAAAGGTAAAGTTGCGGCGGCCACCGCGCACTTCCCAAATTCCATCGTCCGGCTGCTCCCAGATCTGTTCCAGATGCTCGATCAAGGTCTGTTGCTGCGCCCAGGCCAACTCGACGGGAGCAAGCGCGTCCTTGCGCGCATGGTAGATGGCGTCCATGAGCTCGCCGTACACGTCGAGCTGGAGTTGAACGGAAGCGGCGTTGCCGATGCGCACCGGCGCGGCACCCTGATAGCCGGGCAGCCACGGCACCTCCCATTCGGTGAGCTGCCGCTCGCCCGACAGGCCATACATGATCTGGAGCTGGTTCGGGCTTCCCGCCACGCTGCGCTGGAGCCACGCGCGCCACGCCTGCGCTTCCTCGCGATAACCCGCGGCCGACAAGGCCATCAGGGTGAAGGTTGCATCGCGCAACCAGCAGTAGCGGTAGTCCCAGTTGCGTTCGCCGCCGAGCTGCTCAGGCAGCGACGTGGTGGGAGCGGCGACGATCCCGCCGGTCTCCGCGTAGCTCAGCGCCTTCAAGGTCAACAAGGAGCGCTGGACCGCCTCCTTCCGGCGACCGGTGTAGCAGCAACGGGTCGACCAGTCGCGCCAGAACGATTCCGTCTGCTGCAAGGCCGCGCGCCACTCCATCGCGGCGGGCGGCGGCAGATGGGAGGGGCCGTGCGTCATGACGAACGGCACGCATTCACCTTCGGCAACATCGAACTCGGCGACGGTTGCAAAATTCTTACCCCGCAACGCGACCGGGGAACGCAGCACCACCTGGCTCGGCCCCGCAATGGCGCTCAGGCCAGGCCCGTCTTCGAGCTGCGTCACCCACGGCACGGTGGTGCCGTAGTCGAACCGCAGCGTCAGGTGCAGGCGCATCGCCACCTTGCCCCGTTGCCCCTGCACCAGACGGATAACGGACGAGTTGGCCCGGCCGATCGGCATGAAATCGATCACGGCGACGCGGCCATCCGCCGTATCGAACACCGTCTCCAGCACCACGCTGCCGTCGCGGTAGGCGCGGCTGATGCGCGGCGCCGGATCGGCGGGGCAGATCTGCCACCGTCCATGCTCGGACGTGCCGAGCAAGGCTGCGAAGCACGCGTTACCGTCGAAACGCGGCCAGCACAGCCAATCCATGGAACCATTGCGACCGACAAGGGCGGCGGTGATGCAATCGCCGATCAGCGCATAGTCCTCGATGGCGAGCGGAAGATCGGATCTGATGGACGTCTGCCTCGCACCGCTCGGCCGCGGGCCAACGCTTTGATCGGTCGGCTCCAGGTCCGCGTTGATTTGCGGGACGACAGGCGATCGATTCTCCGACACCGGCGGATTAAGCGCGCGCAGGATCTCCGCAACGATGTCACCCACCAACCGACTCACGTCGACGCGGATCGGATCCTCGTCGGGGTCGGGCTCCTCCAGGATCGCGAACTGGCTGTCGAGGAAACTCGTCGCCATGAAATGCCCTTTGCGGGCTGCCAGGCGCGGGGCAATCACCGCCCGGTCGGCGTGCAAGTAGACGACGCGCACCTCCGGTCTCCCGCTGGTGAGGAAGTTGCGATAGCTGCGCTTAAGCGCCGAACAGGTGATCACGCCGGACGTGCCGGCCTGCCGCCAGCCCTCGATCCAGTCTGCGACCTTCTCGAGCCAGGGCCACCGGTCGCGGTCATCGAGCGGATGATCGGAGTGCATCTTGGTGATATCCGACGCCGGATGGAGGTCGTCGCCTTCCTTGAACGGCCAGTCGAGCTGCTGGGCGAGGGCTGTTGCGATCGTGGTCTTCCCGCTGCCCGATACGCCGGTGACAACGAGGATTGTGCGATCGTCAGCGAAGGTATGACGCGACTCTTCTTTCGGGCTACCGGGACCGCTCGCTCCAGCCATGGCTGATCAGGTCCTCCCGCCGGCTGAGGCGGCGCGACTGTTAAGCAATGCGGGCAGATCGCAATTGAGGAGATCACCGATCTTGGCCAGCTCGATGTCCGCCGGCGGATACTCGGCCAGAACGCTTGGATCAAACGCGTAGTAGCCTTGCTTGGGAAAGACCGTGGTGACGCGTTCGCCCCAGATTTTCTTCACCGCCGCCAGGATACGCAATTTGTCGTCGATCAGGACGTAGCGATCGGCGGGAAAGAGCCGCTCGACGTCGGCAAGTTCCTGCTCCTTGTGGATGTAGATGAGGACGCGGTTCTCGAACGCGTGCCAAAGGCCGGATCGCTCCACCTTGCGCGGCTGGAACACGGCATCGCCGTCCGAGAGGATGACGGTGGTCCCCCACTGCTGCACATGCTTCACCGCGCTCAGTGCGCCGCGGTACAAGCGGTCGGCGAACGGGTAATCGATCAACCAGCTCGACATGCGCAGCACGTCTGGGCGATGCATCGCTTCGATGCGAAAGCGCTCCAACGCACCCAGGTAATCGACGTATCCCAATTCGTTGCGCAATTGCTCAAGGATTTCCCAGTACCTGTCGCGAGCGGCGACCCCGTATGCCTGCTCCAAGTGCTCTTTAAGATGAGCCTGCACGCGATCGTTGTCGATGAGCGTGTTATCGACATCGAATAGGAACACGACAGCGGGCGTTTTGGTCATCGCACTCTCGTGTGTGTTTGAACGCGGCGGCTCGCCGAGCGCTTTCCCTTGACAACCGCCTCAGCTCTTCTTTCCCTTGCCAACCAGCTCCTTAGCGATCTCCGTCACACGCTCCGGCTCGAAACCGAACTTCCGTTGCAGTTCCTTGAGCGGGGCGGATGCGCCGAATGTCTTCATGCCGATGATGCGGCCGGACCTGCCGACATAGCGTTCCCAGCCGAGCGTCGAGGCCTGCTCGACTGCTACGCGCGCCGTCACATCGGGCGGCAGCACGCTCTCCCGATAGGCCTGTATCTGGTGCTCGAAAATATCCCAGGACGGCATCGAGACCACGCGCGAGCGAATGCCCTCGGCGAGCAGCCGCTCGTGCGCCGCAACGCACAGGCTGACCTCGCTGCCGGACCCGATCAGGATCACTTCGGGTTTGCCGCCGGGGGCGTCACCGAGCACATAGGCGCCGCGCGCAAGCCCAGACGCGGCCGCATACTTGCCGCGGTCCAATGTCGGCAGAGGTTGACGCGACAACACCAGAGCGGCCGGCTCGTGTCGCAATTTGATGATGTAGCGGTACGCCTCCACGACCTCGTTGGCGTCCGCGGGTCGCAGCATGACCAAGCCAGGGATGGCCCGGAAAGAAGCGAGCTGCTCGACCGGCTGGTGGGTCGGGCCGTCCTCGCCGTCACCCATGGCGTCGTGGGTGAACACAAAGATTGTGGGCAGCTCCATCAGGGCGGACAGCCGAATGGCTGGCCGCGCGTAGTCGCTGAAGATGAAGAACGTGGCGCCGAAGGCCCGCAGTTTAGATAAAGCGAGGCCATTGACGACGGCCGCCATCGCGTGTTCGCGGATGCCGAAATGCAGATTTCTGCCGCCAGGCGTGCCGGGCTCGAATTCCCCTGCCCCCTCGAACGTCAGAGTGGTTTTGTTGGACGAGCCCAGATCGGCAGATCCGCCCAGCAACCAGGGAATATTCTGCGCGAGTACGTTCAGTACTTTGCCTGAAGCATCCCGCCCTGCGATGCCCTTCGGATCGGCAGGAAAGATCGGCAGCCCGGCATCCCATCCGGCCGGAAGCTCACGGCGTTGCATCAAATCGATCTCGCTTGCGAGCTCCGGATGTGCTGACCGGTATGCGGTGAAGAGTTCGGCCCAACGGCGACGGGCTTGCAGGCCCCGCGTTCCAATGCCGGCAGCGAAGTGGTCGCGAACGGCTTCGGGAACCAGAAACGTCGCATCCTCGGGCCATCCGTAGTCGCGTTTGGTGAGGCGCACTTCCTCCTCGCCGAGCGGCTCGCCATGAGCAGCGGCGGTATCCTGCCGATGCGGCGAGCCGTAGCCGATGTGACTGTCCAGAATGATGAAGGTCGGGCGCTCCTTGGTCTTGCGAAAGGTATCCAAGGCGTGCTCGATCCGGTCGATGTCATTGGCATCGCCGACGCGCAGAACGTTCCACCCGTAACCCAAGAATCGGGCCGCGATGTCCTCCGTGAAAGTGATGCGCGTGCTGCCTTCGATCGTGATGTGGTTGTTGTCATAGATCCAGCACAGGTTGTCCAAGGCGAGATGACCGGCCAACGACGCCGCTTCCGATCCCACCCCTTCCATCATGCAACCGTCGCCGCAAACCGCATAAATGTTGTAGTCGAAGATCTCGCGGCCCGGCCGATTGTAGCGATTGGAAAGCCATTTTTCGGCGATGGCCATCCCGACGCTCATGGCGATGCCCTGCCCGAGTGGGCCGGTCGTGGCCTCGACCCCCGAGACCCAATGGTATTCGGGGTGACCTGGGGCCTTGCTGCCGAGCTGGCGAAAGTGACGAATATCGTCGAGCGACACCGCGGGCTGTCCGAGCCGTTCGTATTCGGCATTCACCGCGCGGGTGCCGGTGAGATGAAGCACCGACCACAACAGCATCGAGGCATGACCGTTGGAGAGCACGAACCGGTCGCGGTTTTGCCAAATGGGGTCTTGCGGATCGAAGCGCATGACGCGGTTCCAGAGCGTGTAGACGAGCGGCGCCAGCGCCATCGGCGTGCCGGGATGCCCCGACTTCGCCTGTTGAACCGCATCCATCGACAGCGTGCGAATGCAATTGATCGACAATTGGTCCAATTGCGCGCTGGTCATCGCTCGGGGCGAACCTTGCGCAGCGGTGGTGATGGTGCTCATTTTTGCGCCTCCAAGTTCTCGTTGGTGCCGAGCTGTCCCGCCGCTGAGCGGTCGGCGAGAATCAGCGCACGATCCTGACGCACGCGCGAAGCAGGAATGGAAGGATCGCTGTCGCGCAGGCGCACGAGCGCTCCAGCCTTCTCGCGGCCGGTCACCAGCCACAGAACGCGTCGTGATCGGTTGATGATCGGAAACGTCAGCGTCATCCGGCGCCGGCCCTGGTAGGGACGGGTCGCTGCGACGTCTGCGCCGGTGAAATCGAGCGCCGGATCTCCCGGCACCAGTGATGCGGTGTGGCCATCTGCTCCGAGGCCGAGATGAACGAGATCAAGCACTGGCGACGAGCCCGCTAGGTCCTGCAAAGTTGCGGCGTATTGCTGAGCCGCGCCATTAAGATCGGCTGCTTCGACCGGCATTGCGTGGATATGATTTGGGAGCAGTGGCGCATGATCGAGCAAGCTTGCGCGGAGATGAGTTAGGTTTCGATCCGGATCGCCTACCGGTGCTGCCCGCTCGTCGACCTGAACGACGTGCACGCTCTCCCAGGGGATTTGTTGGTCGGCCAATGCGCCCAACATCAGCCACGGCGTGTGGCCGCCACTGACCGCCATGATGAAGCGCCCCCGCGAAGAAACCGCTGCACGCGCGTCGACGGCGATGATCGCCGCCGCCTTGCGGGCGACCAAATCGTCATCAGGATGGACTTCGATCTTCACGTGATGACCTCTGGTTGGGACACACCCATGGGCACTGTCGTTGGAAGCCATCGATTGGGCTTGCATTGCGGGTACCCGGTTGTTTCATGCTTGCGCTCAGCGCACTGATTTCTCCAAATGTCCGCCGAATTCGTAGCGCATGGCCGACAGCAGCTTGTCGCCAAACGTCGCTTCGCCGCGCGAGCTGAAACGTTCATAGAGCGCGGTCGAAAGCACCGGTACCGGCACGGCCTCGTCGATCGCGGCCTTGATCGTCCAGCGACCTTCGCCCGAGTCGGAGACCTTGCCGGCAAAATTCGTCAGTGCGGGATCTTTCGCCAGCGCGGCCGCGGTGAGGTCGAGGAGCCATGACGCGATGACGCTGCCGCGTCGCCAGAGCTCCGCGATGTCGCCGAGATCGAGATCGTAGCGATAAAGCTCGGGATTATGCAGCGGCGTCGTTTCCGCATCGACCGCGTGCTGCTGCTCGCCGACATTGGCATGACGCAAAATGCTCATCCCCTCCGCATAAGCGGCCATGACGCCGTACTCGATCCCGTTGTGCACCATCTTGACGAAGTGCCCGGCACCGTTTGCGCCGCAGTGCAGATAACCGAACTCGGCAGTGCCGCTCATCTTCTCGCGCCCGGGGGTGCGTGCGATGTCTCCGATGCCCGGCGCCAGCGTCTTGAAGATCGGGTCGAGACGCCGTACGGCAGCCTCCGGTCCCCCGATCATCATGCAATAGCCCCGCTCCAAGCCCCAGACGCCGCCGCTGGTACCAACATCCACATAGTTGATGTCTTTGTGCGCGAGCTCGTTGGCGCGCCGGATGTCGTCGACGTAGTAGGAGTTGCCGCCGTCGATAAGGATGTCTCCGCGCTCGAGGTGAGGCACGACGTTGGCAATCGTGTTGTCCACGGCCGCGGCCGGGACCATCAACCAGACCGCCCGCGGCTTCTCGAGCTTGCACACGAGGTCTGCGATGGACGACGCCCCGACCGCCTTGTCCTTTGTCAAATCTTCGACCGCTTTCGGCGACATGTCGAAGACCACGCACTGATGGCCGCCCCTGAGCAGCCGCCGCACCATATTAGCACCCATTCTCCCCAATCCGATCATCGCAAGCTGCATGACACCTTCTCCATCAGACCCGTGTTGCGGCCCGCAGCCGTTGCATGGCCGCGCTGACGCTTTCGCTGTCATTGAAAATCGCCGATCCGGCTACCAGCACGTCGGCTCCCGCGGCAACCGCCAGCGGGGCCGTTGTCGCATCGATCCCTCCGTCCACCTCGAGGGAACAGTTGGGTTTGATTCGATCGATCAACTGGCGCACGCGCGCGATCTTCGGGAGCGTTGTATGCAGAAAATGTTGGTGTCCGAAGCCTGGGTTCACCGTCATGACCAGCACCTGATCGAGGTCTTGTATGATTTCCTCCAGCACGGCCGCGGGAGTCGCCGGGTTGACCGCCACTCCGACCGTTTTTCCCAATGCTTTGATGCGTTGCACGGTGCGCGACAAATCGTTGTTGCCTTCCCAGTGGACCAGAAATGAATCGGTCCCGGCCTGTACAAATTCATCGACAAAGACATCGGGGTTCGAAATCATCAGGTGCGCTTCGAGCGGCAGGCGCGTCACTCGTCGCAGCGACGCGATGATCGGCGGTCCCATCGAAAGATTGGGCACGAAATGTCCGTCCATCACGTCGACGTGGATGCGATCCGCTCCGCAACGATCAGCCTCTGCCACCTGATCGCCCAGACGTGCGAAATCGGCGGCGAGGATCGACGGAGCGAGCTTGACTGCATCAGTCGTCACGTGGCGCCCTTGAGCTTGCGGTAACGGCGGATCAGGTTGTTGGTCGAACTATCGTGGCCGAGCTTGGGTTCGGTCTTGCTCTCGAGCTCGGGGATGATGCGCTGGGCCAAGGCCTTGCCGAGCTCGACGCCCCACTGATCAAACGAGTTGATGTCCCAGATGACGCCCTGGGTGAACACGCTGTGCTCGTAGAGCGCAACCAGCTTTCCCAGCGCCGCCGGGGTCAATCGCTCCATGAGAATGGTGTTGGACGGTCGATCGCCTTCGAATACCCGGTGCGGGACTAGCCAATCCGGCGTACCTTCGGCCCTGACTTGCTCGCGCGTCTTTCCAAAGGCGAGTGCCTCGGCCTGCGCAATAGCGTTCGCTAGCAGCATATCATGATGCCGGCCGACGGGATTGAGCGCCTGTCCAAATGCGATGAAGTCACACGGAATGAGCCGGGTGCCTTGGTGGATCAATTGATAGAAGGAGTGCTGGCCATTGGTTCCCGGCTCACCCCAGAAGATTGGGCCGGTCTGAGTGTCTACCGGCGCTCCTTCGACCGTCACGTGTTTGCCGTTGCTCTCCATCGTCAACTGCTGCAGATAGGCCGGGAAACGCTTCAGGTACTGATCGTAGGGCAGCACCGCGACAGTCTGCGCGCCGCAGAAGTCGTTGTACCAAACGCCGAGAAGACCCATGCAGCACCGGCAGGTTGCGGCCAAACGGCATAGTCCGGAAATGTTCGTCGATCGCATGAAAACCCGCCAACATGGCGCGGAAATGATCCGAACCGATGGCCAGCATGGTTGACAGCCCGATTGCCGAGTCCATCGAGTAGCGGCCGCCGACCCAGTCCCAAAACTCGAACATGTTGGCGGTATCGATGCCGAATTCCGCGACTTTTTCGGCATTCGTCGACACAGCCACGAAGTGCCTGGCGACCGCCTTGGCATCGCCGCCAAGCCCCCGGAGCGACCAATCGCGCGCGCTTTGCGCGTTGGTCATCGTCTCCAGCGTCGTGAAGGTCTTCGAGGAGACGACGAACAGCGTTTCCGCCGGATCGAGATCGCGCGTCGCCTCCGCGAAATCGGTGCCATCGACGTTGGAGACGAAGCGGAACGTCATGGCACGGTCGCTGTAGTACTTGAGCGCCTCATAGGCCATCACCGGCCCGAGGTCGGAGCCGCCGATACCGATATTAACGACGTTGCGGATGCGCTTGCCGCTGTGGCCTTTCCATTGACCGCTTCGAACGCGGTTGGCAAAGTCCGCCATCTTGTCGAGCACCGCGTGGACCTCGGGTACGACGTTCTTGCCGTCGACGATGATCGACGTGCCTTTCGGCGCCCTCAGCGCCACATGCAGGACGGCGCGATTTTCCGTCACGTTGATTTTCTCACCTCGAAACATCGCGTCGATTCTTTCGCGCAGCCCGGATTGTTCGGCGAGCTCGATGAGCAGCTTGAGCGTCTCGTCGCTGATGCGATTTTTCGAGTAATCCAGGTAGACGCCGACGGCCTCGGCGATCATCCGCGCGCCGCGCGCCGGATCATTGGCGAACAGGTTTCGCAGGTGCAGGCCGCGCATGGTCTCATAGTGATCTTCGAGGGCCTGCCACACCGCGTGTTTGCTCGTCGATCGCGTGTGGAGCGTCTCCGATTGTGCAACCATCTGCGGCTTCCTTCTGTCAGGCCCGTCGTTTTGGACGAGCCGCGGTCTGCTGGAGAGCGCTGTCTTTTCCCCACAGCCGAAATCCGCCGCGAAAGGCATTGGCGTTATCGCCGGCGCGACAGTGCGGCGGCATCGTATCGAGCTTCTTGGCGTTGCCTCCCCCGAGCACCGTGTCATCAGGCTCTAGCGCTGCAATGAGGCGTGCCACGACGTCAGCAACGTCACGCTGCCATTTCTTCTTGCCGTGGCGTTCAAGTCCGGTTCGGCCGACATAGTCCTCATAGGTCCCCTTCTTGTACGGCAGGTGACCAAGCTCCATCGGCTCAACGATGCCATCGACGACCATGGCGGTTCCGAGCCCGGTTCCGAGACCCAGGAAGAGCATCTTGCCGCCCCGGTAGCTCCCCAAGGCCTGCATGGCGGCGTCGTTGACGACCTTCACGGGACAACCGAACGCCGCACCAAAATTGAACCCCACCCACCCGCGCCCTAGGTTGTACGGTTCCGCAATCGGCCGGCCGCGCAGAACTGGGCCGGGATAACCGATCGACACCACGTCATACATCCAATCTGCGGCGAGTTTCCTGACATCTGAAACCATCTGTCTGGGCTTGAGCGTCGGCCCGGATGAAAACGATCGACGCTCGCTTTGCCCGGTCGCGAGGATCTTGACCGATGTCCCGCCCACATCGACAGCCAACACGTTCTTCACCGAGGACCTCATCTCGACGTCGGCTCGATCTTCGTACCGTCCCACTCTCGGGCGCGAGCAGCGACCTCGCGTTCACTCCGCTAACTAGCGCGCTTAAGGACGGCTGATTTGGATCCAATCACGCCCATCAGGTCGTGCCACGAATTGACGAACGACTTGGCGCCTTCGTCTTGAAGCTGGGCCGATAGCGCCTGAACATCGATCTTCACTCCGGCGAACCGCGCCAATACCTCTTCGCAGTCGCCGCCATCCGCTGGCATGGTCGCCCCGACGACGCCGTGCTCGGCGAACGCTTTCAACGTGCTCTCCGGCATGGTGTTCACGGTGAATGGCGCAGCGAGGGCCTTGACGTACAGAACGTCCGAAGCCTTCGGATCCTTGGTCCCGGTGCTGGCCCACAGCAGGCGCTGCGGCCGCGCGCCCGCGTTATAGGCACGCATCCATCGCGGCGAACCCAGCAAGTCGAGATAGGCCTTATAGGCTCGTTTGGCGACGGCGATGCCGAGCTGGTTGCTGAGCGCCTGCGGCACCTTCCCGGCCACCGCGACGTCCCAGCGGCTGACGAAGAGCGATGCCACCGAGCCGACATCGGGTTTCAATCCCGCCTCGATGCGGCGCTCGATGCCTCGCATGAACGCATCGGCAGCCGCGACGTACTGGTCGTCGGAGAATAACAGCGTGATGTTGACCGGCACGCCAGCGAAGATCGCCTCTTCAATCGCCGGTAACCCTTCCTTGGTGCCAGGAATCTTGATCAGGAGATTCGGACGCTGGGCCCGCGCGTGCAGGTCTTTGACCTCGGCGATCGTCGACTTGGTGTCGTGCGCCAGTAACGGCGAGACTTCGAGCGAAACCCAACCGTCCACCCCGCAGGTTCGGTCGTAAACCGGCCGGAACAGGTCCGCAGCCGCGGTGAGGTCCTCCAAGCGCCAGTTCGAAGAACAGCTGCTCTCCCGACTTGCCGTCCGCGAGTTTACGCTTGATCGCGTCGTCGTAGTCGTTGCTGTTCTTGATCGCGTGGTCGAAGATCGTCGGGTTGGAGGTCAGCCCGGTGACCGACAAATCGTCGATGTAGCGCCGGAGCTCACCGGTCTTCAACAAGTTGCGCGTGATGTTATCGAGCCAGAGGCTTTGGCCCAGATCGAGGAGCGTTCGAGTCGCCTTCATGGTGTCACCTCGACCGTAATTGGTGCAGCGGTATCAAGGGCGGATGGCCTTGTATGGGTGGTCAGCCCTGATCGGCAGCCACGCACGCCCGTCGCGCGCGAGCAGCCGGTCGGCGGCGTCAGGGCCGGCACTGCCGGCCGCGTAATTGGGAAAGTCCTTGGCGGGATCACGCGCCCAGGAATCGAGCAGGCCCTGCACCGTGCGCCAAGCCGCCTCGACGGTATCGGCTCGCTGGAACAAGGTGGCGTCGCCGATCAGACAATCGTAGATCAGTGTCTCGTAGCCGACCGCTGCAAGCGGCTCGAAATAGTCGCGGTATGCAAAGTCCATTGCCACACCGTCGATCTCGATTTCGGAGCCCGGCCGCTTGGCGCTAAAACTGACCGACAGTCCTTCATCCGGTTGGATGCGGAGCGTCAGGATGTTGGCAGGTAGTCGCTCGACCGGGGTGTCGCGAAAAAGCGCATAGGGCGCTTGCCGGAATTGCACGGCAATCTCGGTCGTGCGCGCTGATAGATACTTGCCGGTGCGCAGATAGAATGGCACCCCGGCCCAACGCCAATTGTCGATGCCGATCTTGAGCGCCACATAAGTTTCAGTCGCGGAATCCGGCGTGATGTTGGGCTCATGCCGGTAATCCCGAACTTTTCGACCGAGCACCACTCCACTGCCGTACTGTCCGCGTACTGCGTTGTCCGGCGAGACGGGATGGATGGCCTGGAATAGCTCCGTCTTTTTGGCGCGCACCGCGTCGGCGTCGAACGAGATCGGCGGCTCCATCCCGATCATGGCCAGGAGCTGGAACAGATGGTTCGGCACCATGTCCCGCAACGCGCCGGTTCGCTCGTAGAAGCGACCGCGGCTCTCGACCCCCACGGTCTCGGCGGCCGTGATCTGTACGTGGTCGACGTGATCGCGGTTCCAGAGCGGCTCGAAGATGCCGTTGGCAAAGCGCAGCACCAAAATATTCTGAACCGTTTCCTTGCCCAGGAAGTGATCGATCCGATAAATCTGGTCTTCGGACAGCACCTTGAGGATCTGCGCATTGAGGGCCTCCGCGGATGCAAGGTCGTGCCCGAAAGGTTTTTCGACGATCACCCGCCGCCACGCCCGATCCGATTGTCGGGTCAGTCCGGCGTGGCCGAGTTGCTCGATCACCGGACCAAAGAACCGGTCGGCGACGGCCAGGTAGAACAAGACATTTGCGGTATTATCTTGCTCCTCCCGCTCGGCTAGCAGTTTCTCCAGACGGCTGAAGGTTTCAGACTGGGTAAAATCTCCAGGCATATAGCGCATGCGCGGGTGAGCCATGACCACGCCGCTCGTCGATGCCCAGCTGCTCGCGTGAACGCCTGCATCATCTTGGTGAGGTTCTGACGCCACTGCTCGCTCGTCTGCTCGTTGTGATCGACGCCGATGACGGCGAACTCGTCGGGAAGCTTGCCGGCTTGCACCAGATTGTAGAGCGCCGGTACCACGAGACGCTTGGTCAGATCCCCGCCCGCGCCGAAGATCACCAGGGTTGCGGGCGGCGCCGGACGGCCTGGAAGGACCTTTGCGGCCGTTGCAGCTTCAGGCGCGATCGTGGTGACCGTACTCATCCCGCGACCCGGATCTTCGACTGGCCATAGCGGACGGGGACTAGCCCGTTTGGTCTCTCGGCTCATGTTGGTTCTCCTGAGCGCCCGTTCCAATCAAACGCGCTATAAAGTGCGAGATAGCGCTGGGCCGGCAGCTCCCATCCGAAATCCCGCCGCATGGCTTGGCATTGGAGACGCTGCCAATCACTCGTGTGGAACCAATTCGTCGCGCCGTCAACCCAGGCGACCACGCCCTCCAGTGCCGCATCATCAAAAAAACAAAACCGGTGGCACCCCCGATGTCTGGGTCGGAGCCCTCGCTGGAGCTTGAGCCGGCTAGATCAGATCGGAAGCAGTCCTCAGTTGCGCGACCTTGGACGCGAGCTTCGCAGCGTTCCACCAGCTTGGGGTCTCCCTTGATCACCTCAAACGCGGTCTGCTCGCCCTCGCGCCAGAAGCGGATGTCAAGCTTGTGCTTGCCGATGCGCAGATTGCGTACCGTCAGGTCAGGCAGCCATGCCGGAAGCAACGGGTCGACATACAGCTTGTTGCGCGGGGCATCCGGCAGGAATCCCAAGAGGGCCTGTGTCAGCATGAATGCTGAGCCGGCCGCCCAAGCCTGGGGCACGTTCGCGCCGATGTACTGCACGGGGAAATTGGTCTCGTTGCGTTCGGAAGCGGTGTAAAGTTCCGGCAGCTGATTGAGCAGGAAATGGCTCGCCGCGATGCTGACGTCGTGCGCGATCTGCGCCGCCTCCGCGCCAAAGCCATAGAGTTTGAAGCCCATGGCGATGATGGCGTTATCGTGCGGCCAGACTGAGCCGGTCTGATAGTTGTACGGATTGAACGCCGGGTGATTGGCTGACAGCGTGCGAATGCCCCATCCTGTCCACATGTCCGGCGCCATCAAGCGGTCGACCACCCTCTTCGCGCGCTCGGGGGGCACGATGCCGGACCATAGGCAATGCCCGGCATTGGATGCCACGGTCAGGACCTTGTTCTTGTCGCCATCGAGCGCAAAGGCATAGAACCCGAGCTCTTCGTCCCAGAAGGCTTCGTTGAACCGCGCGAACAGGACAGCGGCCTTGGCGCGCAACTCCCGCGCACGCTCAGGCTTGCCGAGCGCATCGAAAACCTCCGCCATGCGGACCCAGGCATTGTAAACGTAGCCCTGAAGCTCGCAGAGCGCCTTCGGTCCCTTCACCAGCGAGCCGTCCGGATACATGACGGCATCGCCGGAATCCTTCCAGGCCATGTTCTCGTAGCCGGCCGACGAGCGCGTCTGATACTCCTGAAACCCGTCGCCGTCGCGGTCGCCGTATTTGTCGATCCAGGCGAGGCAGCCCTCTGCCGTCTGCAGATGCCGTTCCAACAACTCTCGGTCGCCGGTCGCGCGCCAGGCGGCGTGCAGGGTAATCAGATAAAGCGGCGTGGCATCCGCGGTGCCGTAATAGGGCGTGTGGGGGATCAGCTTGAAATGGGCAAGCTCGCCGTAGCGCAATTCGTGCAGAATCTTGCCGGGTTCGGCATCACGGTAGGGATCTTCCTCCTTGGCTTGCAGCGAGCCCAGGATCTCCAACGCCCCGCGGGCGAATTCCGGATAGATCAGAATATTCTGCAGCGAAACGATCAGGCTGTCGCGCCCGAACGGAGCGACGAACCAGGGCAGTCCGGCAGCAGGCAGGAAAACGACATGGTCTGTGCCCTTGATCGGCAGACGGAGCGCGGCCATGTCCTCCAGCGCTTGGCGGAACAGACGGTAGAATTCTTCGTTGCTGGTCTCAATCTTGACCACGGTCTTCAGCCATTCCGCCATCGTCTCGGCGTGGCGGGACTTGTGACTCTGCCCGATGCAATCGTGTGGCGCGTGGAAATGTTGCTCGCCATCCTCGAGCGTGTAGAGCAAGCAGGCGTGCCAAGCCTCGTTCGGCTGAAGCACGACCTCGAAGCTGAGCCGCCCGTTGGCAGAGACAGCCTTGCACGGCGCGCGCGACACAGACGTTGTCACGGCACGGTGGAAATCCCGGTTCGAATATGCGGTGCGGAGCCGTTGCCGTGCCTCCGACCACTCAGTGGTGATCTGGCCACGGCGCACGATGTGGCCCGACTTCACCTCGAAGATGTCGGCGAAGTCGCATCGGAAGGCGATCTCGAGCTGAAACCGCACCGGCTTCATGCTGTTGTTGGTGATGTCGAGATCTTCGTGCAAGCCACCGCTGATCGATCGGCCGATAGTGAGGCCGAGGGTGCGCGGGAGAATCGTACCGTCTTCGGTAGGGATGGACTTGTTGGTGAGGAAGATACGTGCCGCGTAATAGTTGACAGGGCCGCCGTTCAGCAGCTCCCACGGTTCGCCGTTGGCGTAAATCGCCCAACTGCTGACAATCCGCGTGTCAAGGAAGTACAGACCCTTGTCGCTCGGCCAATTGATCTGCCCGTCCGGCTCGCTGACGAGCACGGTCTGGCCCTGGTGGATGGCAATCTGCGGTGGACCAACCTGAACCTTGAACGGCATGATGTGCGCCTCATGGTTGTGCGCCGGGCGGGCAGCGCCGATGGCGCGGCTGAAGTTCGGCGCAACGAGTATATGCTGCCCAAACCATAAATTGCTGCGACCGCAGTTGAGTCGCTGAACTGATCCGCGACTGCTCACGCCATTACGGAGGAATTTGAGCGTGCACTCGCGCAGGTTCAGAGCGCTCCACACACCGCGCCAATCTGGCAGGTCGTACTTTCCAGATATGCGCCATCCTTGTCGCGGGGGGCACCGGTCGCGAAAGGCGTTTCGTAAATTCAGTGCCGTTAAATCGACGGGCGGACAATTTTTTTTGGCAACCAATTTTTTCCCGAATGAGCTTGGGACTTATCAAGCTCGGCGCCCTCGTGGGGTGTAACGAAACGCTTGCGCATGAAGGCGCCCTTTATTTCCCTCGCATCACTTACCCCCCGTCGGCCGTCTTGCCCATTCGTCGCAGGACTTGCCGTCGTGACGCGAGGACGTGTCCGGCAAATCGAGTACCCAATCCTCCCCTTAGGGCGAACGAAACGCGCTACGAACGCTCTTCACCTGAAGTCGGCTCAGTTCCCTCTACTATCGCGTCGAAATGAATCTCGGAAATTTGCAGCGCGGCGGCAATATCTTTCAGCTTCTTGCGCTCCTCTCCGGCCATGCGCTTATCGGCAAGCAGCGTAAGATATGCGGCGCGGATGATGTCTTCCTTGGTCTCCCGGCTCATGCTTCCTCCAGCAGCAGAGAGCTCCGCCAGCACGTCTCGCTTGGTGGCGTACGCCTGCACCGCCAGGACGACGCCGCTCACGTCCACCGAACGGCCGGTCTGGTCCTGGTAAACCTTCTGAATTAACCCCACCTCGCGCGGATCTAGCCTGCCGTCCGCCGCCGCCATCGCAACGATCGTCTTGAGGATCCAATCCGCGTCAGTCGGTTTCTCCACCACGGGTCTGCTCCTCACTTTTTGCAGCCCAATCTCTCAACCCGGAAGACGTTTCTGCGAACCCGTAAGTCCCCCCCGACTTACTGGCGTGCAAGCGCGCACCGAGCATGAGCGTCGCGACGCTCGGCATTTTGGTCTGGAGTCCTCTAGCGGGCGGCCTTCTTTCCGGCAAATACGCCGCGGACATAAGCCGCCTCAAGGCACCCGCCAGTTTGCGGACTGGGGCGAACCGCCGGTGCGCGATCAGGAAACGCTTTATGACATAGTCGAGGTGCTTATCGGTATCGCCGAGACACACGGGGTCTCGGCCGCACAGGTCGCCCTCGCGTGGCTGATCGGTAGGACGGGAGTTTCCTCGGTTGTGATTGGAGCGCGAACTGATGCGCAACTTCAGGACAATCTCGGAGCCGCGGATCTCGTGCTCACCGCTGCGGAACGCTCGCAACTCGACACGGTGAGCAGACCGCCGCTTCTCTATCCATATTGGCATCAGGCCAACACGGCATCCGACCGGCTTTCACCAGCCGATCTCTCGTTACTTGGTCCGCATTTTGAGCAATGAGGCGAGAGCCCATTTTTAGACATTCCGCAGGCACCTGGTTCGTAGAGGCGAACCGCGGCCGGTCGGACGACTCCATTAAGCGCGTATACAATCTGTGAGTAAGAATGAGCGGAAGCTCTCGAGCCTCGGTAGACGTGTACTGCCGTCTTGTGCGGACACGCACGCGCTTCCGCGTTCAAGCATCGACGCTAGGCGTGTTCGAGCAACTCTATTCGATACTTCGTCGAGAGTGTAAGGGACTCGGCCTTGAACTCCGTCTGCGCCGCCGCCGAGAGCTTGGGTGGCGCCGTCGTTCGAGTCGCCACGGGCACTCCAACTTCTCGGAAGAAGTTCTCCAGCCCCGACGGCGAGCAGAGGCACAGCAACCGCACTGGCAGCCCCGACCCGTTGTGGAACTGGTGCGGCGCATTGGACGGAATGTTGACCGTATCGCCAGCATGCACGGTTGACTTCTTGCCGCGGAAGGTGACTTCGAGTTTGCCTTCGAGGATCATGAACGTCTCTTCGAAGTCATGGCGATGCGGAGGAGGGCCGCCGCCATGCGGGATGTGCATATCGATCAGACAGAAGCGGCCGTTGGTGTCGTCGCCCGTGACGAGGATCGTGTAGGTATCTCCGACGATGCCGATGTGCGGTAAATTCTGGTCCTTGTCGGGCTGCGCTAGCGTGATGTGGCGTTTAGGGTCATCGGGTGGAATCGGTGGATAGTCGTGCATCCTCTTGCTCCTTGTTGTCCTGTTGGCTGGTGCAGACGCATCAGCGCCGTATCTGGCAGCGGATTTTCGAGAAGATGGCTAAGCAGGCCGGAGTCAGACCATGAGCAAGAAGAGGGGTCTACCCCGAAATGTCGGCTTTGGGTCATTAGCGGACATACTGACAAGTCCGCACCCTGTCCGCTTTACCCCCAATAACGGATCGTTGGGCGGCACATCCAAGTCAGCATTTGGCTGTCAGTTTATGAGGTCCGCTAACAGTTGGGGCGCGAGATGGGGGGCGACGCGGACTGATCAGCTAATGCATTGATATAGAAGCAATAAGTATGAATTCTGGCGGAGAGGGTGGGATTCGAACCCACGGTACGGTTACCCGTACAACGGTTTTCGAGACCGTCCCGTTCGACCACTCCGGCACCTCTCCGAAGGCCAATTGTCCGCCACGGGAGACCGGGCCCTTGTAACGCGCTCATTCCCATGCGGCAATGGCGGCGGCACAGGGAAACACTTATCGTATAGCAACCAGTGGGGGGCGTTCATGAAGAGTAGAAATCAAGCCGGGTTGGCATTGGCGGTTGCGCTTTGCGCAGTGCTAGTTGTTGGCACTGCCGGTAGAGCGAGCGCCGCGCCTTCCACAGGGCACAACGCCCGCATTGACTTATGATCTTTGATTCATATAGTGCGCCGCTTGGCGGGATCGGCCTTTTGGCCTCTGATCCCGTCATTTCCTCTGGCCCCCTGCCAAGGCGGCCTAAGCAAGGCCGGCTTTCCAAGCCAAGAGTTAAAGACGAGAGCGAGTTATGTTCGCGGTCATTCGCACGGGCGGCAAGCAATATCGCGTGGCGCCGAACGACATTATTGAGATCGAGCGCGTCGCAGGCGAGCCCGGTGACATCATCGAGCTTGGCGAGGTGCTGCTGCTTGGCGGCGACAGCCCTAGGGCGGGCAGCCCGCTGATCACTGGCGCCCTTGTCGCTGCCGAGGTGGTGGAGCAGACCCGCGGCGACAAGATCATCGTGTTCAAGAAAAAGCGGCGCAAGAACTACCGCCGCAAGAAGGGGCATCGCCAGGATTTGACGCTACTCCGCATCACCGAGATTCTCACCGACGGCAGGAAGCCGGCGCAGACCAAGGTGGCGCGGCCTCAGCCGAAGAAGGTCGAAGCCAAGAAGGCTGACGCCGAGGCCGAGACGAAGCCTGTGAAAAAGGCCGCCGCCAAGAAGGCGACACCTCAGAAGAAAGCCGCGCCGGTGAAAAAAGCCGCCAAGGCGGTTGCGAAGAAACCTGCGGCCAAAGCCGCGGCGAAGAAGCCTACGGCGAAGCCGAAGAAGAAATAAGGACCGATACCATGGCACATAAGAAAGCCGGTGGCTCATCCCGTAACGGCCGCGACTCGGCCGGCCGGCGGCTCGGCGTCAAGAAGTCGGGCGGCCAGCGCGTGATCCCGGGAAACATCATCGTGCGGCAGCGCGGCACCAAGTGGCATCCTGGCGACGGCGTGGGCATGGGCACCGACCACACTTTGTTTGCGCTTCGCGAGGGCGACGTCGAATTCGCGACCAAGCAGAAAGGCCGCGTCAACGTTTCGGTGAAGCCGGACTAGCTTTACCTCTACTCTTTGTCGTGCCCGCGAAGGCGGGGATCCAGTGCCGGATTGCCCGGTCAATCCGCGGGTCAAGCCCGATGAGGGCAATGACAAAAAAGAGCGCGGGCACAACCTCTCGCCTCCGGGCCCGCGCCCGCGTATCATGTTTCCGTGGCCATCCGCACCGAAAGACTTCTGCTGCGCGCGCCAGTGATCGGCGATGCTGCGAATATCAGCCTGCTTGCGGGCGACTATGAGGTCGCGAGCATGACGGGCACCATCCCCCACCCCTATAGCGAGGAAATGGCCGTCGGCTGGATCCAAAGTCTGCAGGGGGGCGAAGAAGGCGTCGCCTTCGCCATCGATCGCGGCGGCGCGCTGATCGGCTGCGCTGGCTATCGTGCCACCGAAAGGACCCATGCCGAGATGGGCTATTGGATCGGCAAGCCCTTTTGGGGAATGGGCTACGCCACCGAGGCGGCGCAGGCGCTCATCGTCTACGCGTTTCAGAAAGAGAACTTCGCCTTTCTCACCGTCGGCCACTTCAGGGAGAACCCGGCCTCGGCGCGAGTGATCGCCAAGCTCGGCTTCGAGCCGTCCGGGGAGGTGTTGCGCGACTGCGCCGCGCGCGGCAACAAAGCTCGCTGCCTGACCTACCGGCTCACGCGCGACCGGGCGCTCGTCTATTTTCGGCCCGACCTGGAGGCCTCCCCCCTTTTTTCGGCGGGGAGAGGCTTGGGGTGAAGGGGACTTTGCGTTAAACCTCTCCCCAAAGTGGAGAGGCGGCCCCAGTCTGGTGATCGCGCCCAAATGCAGTTCCTCGATCAAGCAAAAGTCTATGTGCGCTCCGGCGATGGCGGCAATGGTTGCATCGGTTTCAGGCGCGATAAGTATATCGAGTTCGGCGGCCCTGATGGTGGCGACGGCGGCAAGGGCGGCGACATCATTGTCGAGTGCGTGGCCAACCTGAACACTCTACTCGATTACCGCTACAAGCAGCATTACAAGGCGAAGAAGGGCGGCCACGGCATGGGCCAGAACCGGAGCGGCGCCGGCGGTGCCGATGTCGTGCTCAGGGTCCCGCCAGGAACGCAAATCTTCGAGGAAGATGGCGAGACACTGATCGCCGATCTGACCAAACCCGGAGACCGCGTGGTGCTCGCCCGCGGCGGCAACGGCGGCTTCGGCAATACCCATTTCAAGTCGTCGACCAACCAAGCGCCGCGGCGCGCCAATCCCGGTCAGCTTGGCTTGGAGATGACCATTTGGCTGCAGCTCAAGCTGATCGCCGATGCCGGGCTTGTCGGCCTGCCCAATGCCGGCAAGTCTACCTTCCTGGCAGCGGTAAGCGCGGCCAAGCCAAAGATCGCCGACTATCCCTTCACCACGCTCCATCCCAATCTCGGGGTCGTGCGGGTGGACGGCAACGACTTTCTCTTGGCGGATATCCCAGGGCTGATCGAGGGCGCCCATGAAGGCGCTGGCATCGGCGACCGATTCCTCGGGCACGTGGAGCGCTGTGGGGTGTTGCTGCATCTCGTTGATGCAACGCTCGACGATCCGGCCGACGCCTATCGTATCATCCGCGGCGAGCTTGAAGCCTATGGCGCGGGGCTCGAGGAGAAGCCCGAAATCGTGGCGCTGTCGAAGTCGGACGCCGTGCCGGCAGATGAGCTGAAGCGGAAAGCTAAGGCGCTTGCCAAGGTTGGCGGCAAGAAACCTCTCGTGCTCTCCGCAGTGAGCGGCGACGGCATGACGCCTGCATTGCGTGCGCTTGTCGTGGAGATCAAGGCGGCGCGAGCGAAGCGCAACGCGCCGGAACGGCGCGAGGCTGGATGGCGGCCATGAGGGCGGAATGGACAGGCGCCAAGCGCCTCGTCGTCAAGATCGGCTCGGCGCTTCTGGTGGATGGCGTGAGCGGTACGCTCAAAGCCGATTGGCTCGGCTCGCTGTGCGACGACATCGCCAAGCTGAAAGCCCAAGGTAAGGAGATCATTGTGGTGTCCTCCGGCGCCATCGCGCTTGGTCGCAACGTGCTGAAGCTGCCCAAGGGCGCGCTCAAACTCGAGGACAGCCAAGCCGCCGCCGCGGTCGGCCAGATCGCTCTGGCGCACGCTTATGAAGACGCTTTCCGCGCGGGCGGTCTGGTCGCGGCGCAGGTGCTGCTCACGCTCGGCGACACCGAGGAGCGGAAACGCTATCTCAACGCGCGCAACACCATCGCGGCGCTGCTTGCGCTTCAGGCCGTGCCGGTGGTGAACGAGAACGACACGGTGGCGACGAGCGAGATCCGCTATGGCGATAACGACCGGCTCGCCGCGCGCGTCGCCTCGATGATGAGCGCCGATTGCCTCGTGCTGCTGTCGGACGTCGACGGCTTCTACACCGCGCCGCCGGGCTCGTGCGCCGATGCGCGGCGGCTAGACGAAGTCCGCGACATTACGCCAGAGATCGAGGCCATGGCCGGGGATGTCGGCTCGGATGTGTCGCGCGGTGGCATGGTGACCAAGATCGAGGCGGCGAAGATCGCAGTAGCCGGCGGCACGCATATGGCGATCGCGAGCGGCAAGGTGCTCCATCCGCTCGCGGCACTCGCCGGGGGCGCCGGCTGCTCCTGGTTCATCGCCCATTCCGATCCGGTCACGGCGCGCAAGCGCTGGATCGCGGGCACGCTCGAGCCCAAGGGTTCGGTGATCGTCGACAAGGGCGCAGCTGATGCGCTGTCGCGGGGCAAGAGCCTCTTGCCTGCCGGTGTCACCAAGATAGAAGGAAGCTTCGAGCGCGGCGATGCCGTGGTGATCCGCAACGGCGAAGGCGCCGAGCTCGGCCGCGGCCTTGCCGCCTACGACCATGAAGAAGCGAGGCGCATCATTGGCCGCAAGAGCGGTGAATTGCCGGAGCTTCTCGGCTACCGTGGCGACCCGGAGCTGATCCACCGCGACGACATGGTGCTGCACCGGAAAGGTTGAGGAGAGTGATGTCGGTTCTGGCGGGACAGCCGCAGACAAGCATCGAGCCGATGATGCTCTATATGGGGCGCTTGGCGCGCGAGGCCGCGCGCGAGCTGGCGCTTGCCGCGACGGCACATAAGAACGCAGCACTCGAGACTATGGCCAAGCGGGTCGAGGCGCGCGCCGGCGCGATCCTCGAGGCCAACAAGAACGATATCGATGCTGCGCGCGGCAAGGGCCGTGACGATGCCTTCATCGACCGGCTCGCACTGAACGAGGCACGGGTGGCGGCGATGGCGACAGGATTGCGCGATATCGCCGCGCTTGCCGATCCGGTCGGCGAGGTGACCGCGTCATGGACGCGGCCGAACGGTTTGCAGATTTCGCGCGTGCGCGTAGCGCTCGGCGTGATCGGCATCATCTATGAGTCGAGGCCGAACGTGACCGCTGACGCCGGCGGGCTTTGCTTGAAGTCGGGCAATGCCGTGATCTTGCGGAGCGGGTCTGAGAGTTTTCTCACCTCGCTTGTGATCTGCAATGCTCTCACGGAAGGCCTAGCAGAAGCGGGGTTGCCTGAGGCGGCAATTCAGCTCGTGCCGACGGTGCAGCGCGAAGCGGTCGGTTTCATGCTTGCAGGACTTGCCGGCGCGATCGACGTCATCGTTCCGCGCGGGGGCAAGAGCCTCGTTGCCCGGGTGCAGGAGGAAGCACGCGTGCCGGTATTCGCGCATCTTGAAGGCATCTGTCATGTTTATGTGCATCAGCCCGCGGATCCGGCGATGGCGAAGAAGATCGTGCTCAACGCCAAGATGCGGCGGACCGGCGTGTGCGGTGCGGCAGAGACGCTGCTCGTAGATCGTGCCGCGGCGCCGATCCATCTTGGCCCCCTGGTCGATGCTCTCATCGAGGCAGGCTGCGAAGTGAGGGGCGATCCCGACACGCAACGCACCGACAGCCGGGTCAAGTCGGCCAGCGAAGACGATTGGTCCACCGAATATCTCGACGCGGTGATCGCAGTGCGGGTGGTCGACGGGGTCGACGCTGCCATGGATCACATTGCGCGTTACGGCTCGCAGCATACCGAGGCCATCGTCACCGAGGATAGGGAAGCGGCGAAGCGCTTCCTCGCTCGCGTCGACAGCGCCATCGTGCTGCACAATGCCTCGACGCAATTTGCAGATGGCGGAGAGTTCGGCATGGGGGCGGAGATTGGCATCGCTACCGGGCGCTTCCACGCCCGCGGCCCTGTCGGGCTCGAGCAGCTCACGACCTTCAAATACGTAGTGCGTGGCTCAGGCCAGATCAGACCTTGATGCGAAATAAAAATTCTGCCCCACACCTTCGCATACCGGTGGCGGCGCCGAACATGCGCATTGGCCTGCTCGGCGGCTCGTTTAATCCCGCCCATCAGGGCCACCGCCAGATCAGCCTCGCCGCCATGAAGCGGCTTGGGCTCGACCAGGTTTGGTGGCTGGTGAGCCCCGGCAATCCGTTGAAAGCAACGAGCGATGTACCGGAGCTCGGCGACCGCGTGGCGTCAGCCCGGGAAATTGCACGTCACCCCAAGATCGTTGTCACCGGCTTTGAGGGCGCTCGCCCGAAAGCGGCCCGAGGCAGCGTCTACACCATCGAGACCATCCGCTTCCTCAAGCGTCGCTTTCCTTCCATCGATTTCGTGTGGCTGATGGGCGCGGACAGTCTCGTCTCGTTCCATTGCTGGCGAGAATGGGAACGACTGTTTGGTCTGCTGCCGATCGCCGTGCTCGACCGACCTGGTTACCGGCTGAAGGCTCGGGCAGGCAAAACCGCGCAGCGGTTCGCTTCTGCTGCGATTGACGAATCCGATGCGCGGGGGCTCGCGGCCATGGAGGCGCCGGCCTGGGCCTTGCTCACTGTTCCGCTGTCGGGGCTCGCCTCAACGAACTTGCGTGGCGGCAAGAAGGCCAAGCCCACTAGCGTCAAGGCCCGGAAGGCGGCAAAGACCGCGAAGACGGAGACCAAGAAGGTGAAGAAAGCGGCGAAGCGCCGCAGCAAGAAGGACGCGAAGCAAGCGAAGAAGGCCACTAAGAAAAGTAAGAAAAAGCCAAAGCGACACTAGCTATTGAAATTTCACCGCGACGCAGACTATGTTGGCGTCGAAGCGGCACTGACGGCTCCCCTTTTGCGTTGAGCTGGAGCGAAGCTCGTAAAAATGCCGCTTCGGCAGGAGCAATGATAGAAGGGCATTAAAGCCCCATTGGTTATCAAGGCTTCCAGGGTGACTAGGTAACGGCTAGGCAACAAGCTAACGCCGCTTAGGCTTTCCTGTGAACTCCACGCCATGCTCGGTAATCATCACGCCACGCTTTTCTAGTGACAGCACGACAGCCTCCACATTCTTGCTAAGGCCGCTTGCCGTTGGTTGGGTTAGTGGCGTGTCTGCGCTCTCAGCTTCGGCAGTAGCCACGGCCCGCCATCAATTACCACGAGCCTTGGCCTGTCCAAATTCGGACATTCAGTGATCGGATTTTGAAAGGGTTGTTCCAAATGGGGGGCACCACCGTGCGCAGCCTAATCGTAGTCACTATCCTCTGCCTCACCTCAACTCCGGCCTTCGCCTGCGTGTTCGACACCGACTGCAAACTCCCCAGCTCCACGTGCAGGGATGGTAATTGCATTGGCGACCCGACTTCGGATGATGACAATGTCCCCGCGCCCGCCAAGCGAGAGACGACTGGGAAGACCTGCAGCTACGACGATGATTGCCGGCCAGGTTCTCATTGCATCAAGGGCTCAGGCCGAGAGGGTGTCTGCATAGGCCCCTGACTGATCGTCGTAGAGAGCCGTTTGCTTTTTTCATCGGGCTTACCTCACCCGTGGCCGCTTGCCGTTGGGGAACTCGAGTTTATGCACGGCAAGAAGCCCGACCAATACGCTCGCGCGATGGCCAAGGCTTCTGCCAGCCTGGGGGGCTGGGTGCCGGTGCGGGTGTCCTCTCCTACCGGCATTGAGTCAACGCGCTATGGGATCGGGTGTTCCTATTCGGGAACCTTCCTTCGCCACCTGAAATTATTATGTATGACGATCCAACAAGACCCATATGAACCCGACCGATGGTGGTTCGCGCCGCTGCTCTATGCAGGTGTCGCTGTGGCGATCGCGGCATATCTTTTGGCCTGAGCTTAGACTCGGATTTTTTAGCGGGCTCCGCTAGGGGATCGGAGCGAGGATAGAGAAGGACGGATGATTGGAGAGTCCCGCAATCGATTGCTCGGTGTACTCCTGGCGGCTGTGCTCGTGGCCCTCGGCGTGCTGGCATATCTATACTACGAGAGGACCAAGCCGGTCGCTAAGATCGACCTTCCAGGCGTCTCCGGCGAGATCACCAAGAAAGGCGTGGAAATCGAGGTCGGCAAGCCAAAGAACTAACCGCCTTAGCCTCGTAACTCACGGCGCTGCTGGTGAAGTCACCGCCGCGGTGTAAAACCAGCCTTCGTCCTCACTGATCAACGCCAATGGCCAGTTCGTCCCGTATGTCTATTCACGCGAGAATCCGAATGACGCTCATATGGCCAAGGTGTTGACCGAGGATGAGGCTCGCCGCCAGCAACATCGCTAAGCTTGCCGGCCTCGGCAAGGGAACTTAATGGCGGCTGGCTTCGGTCGGCACTCCTTTGTTATACGGCGATGAGGTAAGCCCCCAGCCAGACGAGTAGGGCGACAATCGTGACGATGAGAAGTAGAAGGAAAAGCATAACCCCATGCTCATAGCGGGCGAGGACTTCGCCGCCGCTGCAACCTTCATCGTCAGGAGGTTTGTTTTCCAGTCTCAACGCGCGCCTATTCCGGTTCGCCTCTGCGGCTCGGTCTGCGGTCGATGCCGCAATCATAATTATGGGCAACGACTTTCGCCTCGCCACAAGAAATGCGGTACGTTTCTGTACCGTAGGCAAATTGTCCTTTGGCACAGCGGGAGTTGGTGTGTTAACCTAAGCGTGTTAACCTAAAGCGTTGCACCGGTAGTATTGCGTTCTGGGGGGCAATGATGGCGGGGCGCTATCAAGGTTGTCACGTATTGCGTGACACAAACGGGGGTCACCGAAACGTCGAAGTATTCTGGGACATTCACGGTTGGTTTTGGCGACAAAGCCAACCTAACAGCGATGCCATAGGACCATTCAACACCAGCAGCGAAGCTTACGAAAACGCAAAGGCAGCGCACGGATTCGCGAGAGCGCAACATCTTACAAGCGCGTAGGGGTGAGCCAGCATAGCTGCCCTTGGTGAGGGGCGGGCTTGGAGCCCACCAGGTGAGCATCGGCTTCGGTCGGCGCCCTAATTCCTTCGGCGACTGTCGGCCAACAATCGCGTCTTCTGCCTGAGCGTCACGATCCGACCCGGTCGTCGCTTAACCGCTTCCTCGAACGCAGCCCGTGCAACACGGTAGTCACCGGTAAGCGAGATCAGCTCTTCCACATACTTATCGTCGTCGTCCCAAAGCTCGACGGAATACGGTAGATCGTAAGGCCGCCCCATAGCCATTTGCAGCCATGGGAGAACAAAATGCGAACTGCGTCAAGGGGTGTCGTGGTTCGGTCATTATCGGGGGCGTATGTTGTTGCCGGCTTGGACAGGGCCCAGGGCTGCGCAGCAAGGGAGTAACAAAATGAAGCTAGCAACTTTGACTTTCTCGGCATTACTGCTTAGCGCCGGCTTTGCCTTCGCCCAAACAAACATGACCCCAAATACCATGACATCCGGTCGGCCGAGCGCTGTGCTGAATGACGAACAATGTCAGGCCGTGTGGAAGATGGCGTCGCCGAATGGGGCAACCATATCGCAAGATCAGGCCGTGCCCTACATCATCAACTTTACAATGGTTGACGGCGACGGCGACGGCACAATATCGGCTGATGAGTTCAAGGCCGGCTGCGCTAAGGGGATGGTGAAATCGACCGCCAAGCCATGACTGAAAAGAAAATAGTTTATGTCAACGAGTGGCAAGGCGACGACAAGAATGGTGGGCTCTCGGCTAACGAGGCCGTCCTGACGCGAGAACGGGCACAAGAGGGACGGAGAGCCGAAGCCCCCCGTCCCCTTTTAAGGGTTTAGGTCGTAACCTTGACCCCGTTAGTCGTGGAGTCTGCAGAAAGCTTCGGCCACGCGCTGATGATGCGCCACTGAGTAGTAGCCTCACCAACATCGTGACTGAAATGTCCTCACCAGCTGCCGCCGTAGTCGGGCAGAGGATGAGCTTCTGAGTCCCGCCCAGCGAATTGAAAGACACCTGCCCCGAAGAGCTGGTGCTGATAATCACAAGGTTTGCAGTGGTGTTCGTAGCGGCGCGATACAGCGTCACCATGCTACCAATGCGTGGGCCTGCCAGGATGAAGGTAGAGTCCCCAACGAGCTGATTAACCCTGTTGTTCGGAATCACCGCAGTGGTGCTTGAGGTAGCACCGTTCATCCGATGCTCCTGGGTGTAAATATAAGGTCTACGTGTTTAGGCATTTATTTATTCCTTTTCCCGATCCGATTACGTGCCGCTAAGGGCGGAGGTCACCGAACCTCGAACCATCCCGATATAAGCCACGCCTCGCTTAGGTGCTGCGTCTTGGCGAGGAAGTCCGCGACGTTGACCCACATCTTATAGGGGTGCTTAGCCATGCGCAGCCCTCCGCTGGCTCGTCGGAGCCGCTTTTTCCACTAGAGCCCCAACTACCGCCGCCCATGCCCGCATTGCCTCGCGCGCGGCCTCAAGGATCTCATCGGTTATCTCAATTCCCTCCAAGTCATCGGCCAGCGCCATCTCTGCCGACTCCATGGCGCGATGTAGGAAGCCGCGGACTACGGGTCGGAAGGTGATGCCCTGGTGTCTCTTCCTCGTCTGCCTCATCCCCGTTTACGATGTACTCGACTGTGGTGACGGGCTTTGGAGTCGCCTTCGGCTTGGCAAGCAGCCTGAGCGCCCCGTCGATGCCCAAATACGACTCCGCCGTCGCTTTTGGTTCTATCTCGGCCCAGTTCTCGGCAAGGCGCATATACCTCTGAGACTGCCTCGGACTGACTTCGGTATGAGCCTCAAGCCAGGGTAACCACTCGCCATGCTCGACAAGCTCTTTGGCTTCGATGAGTAGTCGGCCGCACTCGGCAGCATACTCCATAGACTTGCGTGCGTTGACGCAAGCCGTTCGATGCGCGGCGTTGATCTTGATTGCTAGGTCGGCGCCGGGGATGGTGGCAAGTTTGCCCATCACGCGCCCCCGTTCATGGAGGCACTCGGAAAAGCTTGCGAGTCCGATTCGATTCGCTTATCTCTGGGATTGCTTTGGCGGTCCGCCTGAGCCTCTACCCGGCCGGTTCCCTGTGCGTCAACACGGGGGCCGGCCTTTGTTGTTATGTCAGGCGGTGCTTCAATCCTCGCTATCTCGGCGTCAGAGGTAAGATAAGGCCCGCAGCCACCAAGCTGAATTGAGTTTAGTTTCCCGTCTTTCCTCATACGCCACAGACAGCCAACGCTTCTTCAAATCCTTGTCTTTGTAATAAACAACGCCGTCGAGCACTTGCGATTCTCCTTGTTCGGTTGCGATTTAACCCATTTGGCATATTCGTTGGCTGTATGCTAGACGGGCTTTAATCTCTCAACATAATTAAGGGGTTAGGCTGAAACTGCTCCGTTAATCCCTTTAATCAGGAATCACAACATGTTTCGATCTTCTCGAACAGCTGAATTGGTGCTTATCCAATCGCCCCACGCTTGCAGGGCCCTGCGCTTCTCGGCTGCGTACTTGTGGCGCTGATACACTCGCTTGATGCCGGCCTTGGCGTGGGCCTGCACCGCGTCGATTACGTCTTCGCTAATACCTAACCGCTGCATGCCGGTTGACACCGTGCGGCGTATGTCGCGGAACTGCCAATCGACGAGCCGGTAGCTGCATCAATCTTCGCCTTGGCCTTGTCCCATGACTTGAGTGCTTTACCGAAGACGAACGGGCTTCCGTGAATGCGTGGAATACCGTCGAGCACTGTTCGCATCTGTGGGGTGATGGGAAGGTCGAACGGTTGCCCATTCTTCATGCGCTCACCAGGGAAGGAAATAGACTCGCCGTTGACTTCTTCCCAGCGCAGAGCGGCTATCATGTCAGTGCGAGCGGCTGTGAGTAGCAACAGGTGAACGGCAACCAGGTGCGGGTCGTAATGATTGGTGCCGCGTATGTGGGCTAAGAGCTTGCCCATCTCTTGATCGCTCAGCACGCGGTCCCTGGCATCCTCTTTGCCTAACGCTCGACGGTTGCCATAGGATTGACGCTGACAATCTCGCGCTTGTGTGCCCACTTGAAGAAGCTGCTTAGCGTTGCATAGACACGGCGCGCCCTCACAACAGCACCACGCTCGACAATGGCATCAAGCAACGCAAGAACGTCCCGCTTGGTTATGTCCGTAACTTCGCGGGCGCCCCATGCTGGCAATATGTCCGCTTTGATTTGGGACTCGATTGCCTTCACCGAGTTGGCAGCCTTGCCTAGCCGCCACGCTCGCAACCATTCATCAATGACAGCCGCGAGGTTGACGCTGGGCGCTGCGCTAACTAGCAACCCTTGGCGATTGAGCCGCCACTTCTCGCGGGCCTCTGCCAAGCTCATTTCGGGATAGCGACCAAGCTTAAGACGCTTCAGCACGCCATGCTCACGACGATGCAGTGTCCACGTCTTCTCACGATGGCCGACACGTAGCGCGAGGGCCGAATAGCCAACGTCGAAGTAGTCCACCTGCACCACGTCCTTGGGTGCCTTCACTGACGCAACGAACTTATCGGTTAGACGTTTCTTCATGGCTGCTGTCCCCTGTGACATTTTGTTACCTAGTCCAATTCTAGGTAACAACTAGGTAACAACTAGGTAACAACTAGGTAACAGTAGGCTTGTCAGGGGCAGTTCGCAAGCGCTATGCGATGTTGGTGCTTGAAGCCTTAACCCTATGCATAGCAAGGGTTACATGGTGACAAATGTCACGAGTCGGTATAGGTTGAAAGCATCGTGTTCATAATAGAAGGACATCTACCCAAACATGCGCTCACCAAGAGAGGGTGCCCATAACGGCACGCCTCCCTCCGGCTTTGCGTCATTTCGCGCAACGCCGAACCGTTTGCTCAACGTCGTGCTCGACACACTCGAAGATGCCAAAGCCGAGGACGTCGTCTGCATCGACATCAAGGGCAAGACCTCGATCGGCGACCAGATGGTGGTGGCTTCGGGGCGCTCGCAACGGCATGTCGGCGCCGTTGCCGATCATCTCGTCAGAAAGCTCAAGGATGAAGGCTTCGGACGCGTCCGCGTCGAAGGCCTTCCCCATTGCGACTGGGTGCTGATCGACGCCAGCGATGTGATCGTCCATATCTTCCGCCCGGAAGTCCGGGAGTTCTATAATTTAGAGAAGATGTGGTCCGCCGACCGCCCGATGGAGCGTATGGTGGTCTGATCCGCCGCCGTCGTTTCAGGGGCCATAGGCCTTACAAGGTCGCGCCATGCGGCTTCTCATTGCTGCCGTGGGCAGGCTGAAACAAGGCCCGGAACGTGACCTGTTCAGGCACTATCTCGGCCGCACCGAGACGGCCGGCAGCAAGCTCGGACTTGCGCCGGTGACCGTTATCGAGGTGCCTGAGTCGCGTGGTCCCACGCCCGCCGCCCGCACCGCCGCCGAAGCCATGGTGATGCTCGGCAAGGTGCCCCACACGCACAAGCTTGTATGTCTCGATCGCGAGGGCGAACAGCTCGGCAGCGGCGAGTTCGCGCAGGCCATCAGCAAGTTTCGCGATCACGGCGCGCCCGGCCTCGCCTTTCTCGTGGGCGGCGCGGAGGGGCTTGCGCCAGAGGTGCTTGCCCGCGCCGATCTCAAACTATCGCTCGGGCCTATGACCTTGCCGCATGGGCTTGCCCGCGTCGTTCTCGCCGAGCAGCTTTATCGCGCGGCGACCATCATCGCCGGCCATCCTTATCACCGCGCCTGAGCTGAAATCCGGGCAGGTGGGAAGGGATTAAGGATTGTTGAGCATATTCGCCATGATTCTGCCGTATCGCTCCGCTTCCGTGCTCGCTCGCTCGAGTTCTTCTCTCAAGCCGGTGGCTAGAGACGGGACGGGGGAAGAGCACGCTGGTCACTACGGATGGCGCCATTCCATCGGTCCCCTGAGCCGACACTCCGGTTCGGCATAACCGGTTTGCTCCTCGTGGGGCTATTGAGCACCTTCCCCTTGTCGGTTGCGGCAGAGGACGACCTCTCCCGCGAGGAGGCACAGAAGAAACTCGACGAAACCTCGCAGAAGCTGCAATCGAGCCGCGCCCAGGAGCAGGGCCTCGTTCAGGGCGTGGCAGAACTCGCCGAGGCGAGGGCCAAGCTCAACACCGAGCTGATCGAAACGGGCAAGCAGGTGCAAGCGAGCGAAGCAAAACTATCGGAGACTGAGTCCAAGCTGAGCGATCTTACCGACCAGGTGACCGTCATTCGCAACTCGATCACCGATCGAAAGGAAACCATCGTCAAGATGCTCTCCGCCATGCAGAGGATTGGCCGGACCCCGCCGCCAGCGCTCGTCACCCGCCGGGACGACGCGCTCGCCGTGGTGCGCAGCGCCATGCTCTTGGCGCAGGTCTTTCCCGAGTTGAAATATCAGGCCGACAATCTGTCGCAGGAGCTCGACGGTCTGGTCAAATTGGAGACCGGCATCCGCGAACAGCGCGACACCGAGAAGAGCGAGAACGACAGGCTCACGATGGAGCGGAACCGCATTGATGAGCTGCTCGAGGAGAAGAAGTCCAAGCTTGCTCAGAGCGAGGCCGAACTCGTCTCGACCCGCCAGGCGGCGCTGACGCAGGCGGCGGAGGTCACCGAGCTGAACGACCTGATTACGCGGCTCGACGAGCGGATCGCCAAGGCCGAGGTCGCTCAATACGACGCCGAAGTGGTGGCCGAGAAGGAGCTGCGCGCGCGCGCGCAGAGCCAAGCGCTCGCTACGACCGCAAACGAGAAAGTGATCGAGATAAAGCCCGAGTCGACCAAGGTCGCTTTTGCCAGTCCGGCCCGCATGAAGCCCGCTATGCCGTTCGAGACGGCGAAAGGGACGTTACCGCTCCCGGCTCAGGGTAAGCGCATCAAGCGCTTCGGGGAGGCTGACGGGGTCGGCGGGACACTTAGAGGAATTTCGCTGCAAACCCGCGGGGAAGCGCGGATTATCGCCCCCACGGACGGTTGGGTGGTCTATGCCGGACCCTTCCGCTCCTATGGGCAACTATTGATCATCAATGCTGGCGGAGGCTATCATGTTCTGCTTGCGGGAATGGGCCGCATCGACGTAAGCCTCGGTCAGTTTGTCTTAACTGGCGAACCGGTCGCGGTGATGGGGGCGTCGCTACCTGCGGGTCAAGGCCACAACGATAATTCGCGCCCTGTCCTCTATGTCGAGTTCAGAAAGGATGGCAGGCCGATCGACCCCGGTCCATGGTGGGCCGAGGCTCCTGAGAAGGTGCAAGGATGATGCGGAAATCCGAATACGCGCTTTGGACGCTTCTGGTGTTGGCCGTGCTCGCTGCCGGTTCGACGATGGTGAGCCTCGCGCGCAGCCAGACCGCTACCGCGGCCAATTCGGAGATCTACCGGCAGCTCGACCTATTCGGCGAGGTGCTGGAGCGCGTGCGCGCCGACTATGTCGAGAAGCCGGAAGACTCCAAGCTGATCGAGTCGGCGATCAACGGCATGCTCATGGCGCTTGATCCGCATTCCGCCTACCTCAATCCGAAGCACTTCCGCGATATGCAGGTGCAGACACGCGGCGAGTTCGGCGGCCTCGGCATCGAGGTGACCATGGAGAACGGCGTGGTCAAGGTCGTCGCCCCGATCGACGACACGCCCGCTGCCAAGGCCGGCATTCAGAGTGGCGATCTCATCACCCATCTCGATAAGGAACCGATCCTCGGCCTCACCTTGCAGGATGCGGTAGAGAAGATGCGCGGGCCGGTGAATTCCGGCATCACGCTCACGGTCGTGCGCAAGGGCGTCGAGGATCCGTTCGACGTGAAGGTCGTGCGCGACGTGATCCACATCAATCCGGTGAAATACAACGCCGAGGACGACGTCGGCTATATCCGGGTCACCACGTTCAATGAGCAGACCACGGCCAATCTGCAAAAGGCCATTGAGGATCTGAAGAAGCAGATCGGTCCGAAGCTCAAGGGCTACATCATCGACCTGCGCAACAATCCGGGCGGCTTGCTCGATCAGGCCATCTCGGTGTCCGACACATTCCTGGATCAGGGCGCAATTGTGCTGACCAAGGGCCGCAATCTCGAGGAGACGCAGCGGTCGAACGCACGTCCGGGAGACCTCACCGACGGGCAGAAGATCATCGTGCTGATCAATGGCGGTTCGGCCTCGGCGTCGGAAATCGTCGCCGGCGCGCTGCAGGATCATCACCGGGCAACCATCCTCGGTACGCGGTCCTTCGGCAAAGGTTCGGTGCAGACCATCATCCCGCTCGGGTCGAACGGAGCGTTGAGGCTCACCACGGCGCGCTACTACACGCCGTCAGGGCGATCGATCCAAGCCAAGGGCATCGAACCCGAAGTTGTGGTCGAGGAGGAGCTGCCCGACGATTTGAAGGCCAAGGCCGACCAGCAGTCGACCCGCGGCGAAGCAAATTTGCGCGGCCACCTCAAGGGCGAAGACGAGGAGGCGGGCGGCAAGGACCAGGAGGAGTCCGGCAGTTCTGCCTATGTGGCGCCGGAAAAGGACAAGGACACCCAGCTGCAATACGCACTCGATCTGTTGCGCGGCAACAAGTCGGTCAACACGGATTCTAAGAAGAAGGCCGAGGCCAATTAGGCCGGCAGTCACGGGGTCTCGTTCGCGGCCCTGGGCGAGAATGGCCCGCCGGAAGGAGGTCGTGGCCCCGTGACTGGGACCTCGTCGCGGGGAGGTACAGGGTAGATGAAGGCGCTGACCGTCACGGCCACGATCGTGCTCTCGGCACTGGCGCTCTGCATTGCCTGGCTTGTCTTCTTCCCGGGCGACGCAGGGAATCCCGTGGTCACCGTGGCGGTTTCGCCGCCGCCTCCCAAGCCTCCGGCACCACCGCCAAGTGCTCCGACGGCAGCTCCCGGCCCGCAGATTGATCTCCCGCCAGGGTTCGGCATCACTCCGGCCCGCCCGCAGTCAGCTCCGGGAGGAGCTCCCGCCGCTCAGCAGCAGTCTGCGAATCAGTCTCCGTCCGGAACGCAGGCCGGCGGTCAACCTGCCGATTTCCAGAAAACCGCCGCGGTGCCGCCGCCGCCGGCACTGCCTCCGCCACCTGAGTCGGAAACAGCCTCGATCACGCTCGTGCAGGTCCCCGTCGCCGAACTGGTCGAAGACTCCCAATATGGGCCGCTTCCCAAGGTCGCACCAGACGGAAGGCGGCCCATTGACGTTTATGCCCGTCCCTCACGCTATGCGGTGAAGGCAGCGGGCCAGCCGCCACGCATCGCTGTGCTGATCAACGGCATGGGATTGTCCGACGGGGCGACGGCAGAAGCGATCAAGGGACTGCCGGCGCCGATCAGCGTCGCCTACGGCGCCTATGGCCGGAATCTCCAGGATTGGGTCACCAAAGCGCGCGCGGCAGGGCATGAGGTCATGCTGCAGATCCCGCTTGAGCCCCAGGATTATCCCACCAACGATCCCGGCCCGCACACGCTGCTGACGACGCTGCCCCCAGAGGAGAACATGAAACGCCTGCAATGGCTCATGTCGCGCTTCACCGGCTATGTCGGCCTCACCAACCAGATGGGTGCGAAATTCGAGACCGCGCAAGATTCATTCTTGCCGGTGCTCGAGGAGGTGAAGGCGCGAGGGTTGCTCTTCGTAGATGATGGCACCACGCAAAACTCCGCTGGAGGTCAGATAGCCGGCACGATCGGACTCGATTACGCGGCCGCCGATGTCGACATCGATGCGGTGCCCTCACCGGACAGTATCGCCAAGGCGCTTGCGCAGCTGGAGGCGCTGGCTAAAGAACGAGGCTCGGCCATCGGTGTCGCGAGCGCCAAGCCCGCCACCATCAAGCAGCTCTCGCAATGGGCCGGCCAGCTCCAGGGCAAGGGCTTTGTGCTGATCCCAGTAAGTGCCGCCGTGCGCTCGCAGCGCCAGAGCTGATCTTATTTCCATGACGATGACGGATGACCTGCCCTACCGGCCTTGCGTCGGCGTGATGCTTATCAATCGCCAAGGCCAAGTCTTTGTCGGCAGGCGCGCCGATCGCGCCGGCGCTCCGGAAGGCGTCGGGCAGTGGTGGCAGATGCCGCAAGGTGGTCTTGACGAAGGCGAAGAGCCTGAAGCCGCCGCGCGTCGTGAATTGCAGGAAGAAACCGGTGTGACGCGGGCGCGGATCGTCGGCCGGTCGCGGCAATGGTACAACTACGATCTGCCACAGGGCGTCGTGGGCAGCACTTGGCATGGACGCTATCGCGGCCAGACGCAGCTTTGGTTCGCCGCCCGCTTCGAAGGTGAGGACAGCGAGATCGACCTCGCGCCAAAGCCAGGCCATGAACACGAGTTCGACGCCTGGCGATGGGTGCCGCACGCGCAGCTTCCCGAGCTTGTGGTGCCGTTCAAGCGGCCAGTCTACGAAGGCGTGGTCAGCGAATTCGAGCGCTTCGTGCTCGTCGCTCGCTAAAGATTGAGCGTGGCTTGCACCTGACGGAGGTGGTCGAGATGCGTTTTGGCGCGGTCGCGGACCGCGTCTTCCTTGGCATCGGCCACGTCTTCCTCGGCGTCCTTGATTGCCCCGTTGAGCGTATCGGCTTCGAGTTCGACGAGGTCTATGGCGGTCTCGGCCAACAGGATTAGGCCTGACGGCCCTACTTCGGCGAAGCCGCCGCGCACGAAATAGCGGCGGCGCTCGGCGCCGCCAGAGTCGATCTCGAGCAAACCAGGACGAAGGCTCGTGAGCAGCGGCGCGTGGTGGGCGAGCATGGTGAAATCGCCCTCCGACCCCGGCACCAGCACCTGCTCGACCTCCGCCGAGACGAGCAGACGCTCGGGCGAGACCAGCTCGAACTTGAAGGTGTCGGCCATGTTCCTACGCAGCCTCGGCGGCGAGCTTCTCCGCCTTGGCCACCGCCTCCTCGATGGTGCCGACCATGTAGAAGGCGGCCTCAGGCAGGTGGTCGTACTCCCCCTCGCACAATCCCTTGAAGCCCTTGATGGTGTCGGCGAGGTCGACGAACTTCCCGGGCGATCCGGTGAACACCTCCGCCACATGGAAGGGCTGCGACAGGAAGCGCTCGATCTTGCGGGCGCGTGCCACGGTGATCTTGTCCTCTTCGGAAAGTTCATCCATGCCGAGAATGGCGATGATGTCCTGGAGCGCCTTGTAGCGCTGCAGGATCTCCTGCACGCGCCGCGCCACGGCGTAATGCTCCTCGCCAACAATCAGTGGCGACAGCATGCGCGAGGTGGAGTCGAGCGGGTCAACTGCGGGGTAGATGCCCTTCTCGGCGATGCCGCGAGCAAGCACCGTGGTGGCGTCGAGATGGGCAAAGGAGGTGGCGGGCGCCGGATCGGTCAGATCGTCGGCAGGCACATAGATGGCCTGCACCGAGGTAATCGAGCCCTTTTGCGTCGTGGTGATGCGCTCCTGTAGCGCGCCCATGTCGGTGGCGAGCGTCGGCTGGTAGCCCACCGCGGAGGGAATGCGTCCGAGCAGCGCCGACACTTCGGAGCCCGCTTGGGTGAAGCGGAAGATATTATCCACGAAGAACAGCACGTCTTGGCCCTGGTCGCGGAAATATTCGGCGACGGTCAAGCCGGACAGTCCGACGCGGGCGCGGGCTCCTGGCGGCTCGTTCATCTGGCCGTACACCAGAGCGCATTTCGAGCCTGCCGCGGAGCCGTCCTTGCGCGGATCCCTGTTCACGCCGGAATCGATCATCTCGTGATAGAGATCGTTGCCCTCGCGGGTGCGCTCGCCGACGCCGGCAAACACCGAATAGCCGCCATGGGCCTTGGCCACGTTGTTGATCAGCTCCATAATCAGCACGGTCTTGCCGACCCCGGCGCCGCCGAACAGGCCGATCTTGCCGCCCTTGGCGTAAGGCGCGAGCAGGTCCACCACCTTGATGCCGGTGATCAGAATCTCGGCCTCGGTCGATTGATCGACGTAAGACGGAGCGGGCGCGTGGATCGGCCGCTTCGCCGCGGTCTTGATGGGGCCTGCCTCGTCAACCGCCTCGCCGACCACATTCATGATACGGCCGAGTGTCTCGTCGCCGACCGGCACCGCGATCGGTTCGCCGGTGTCGACCACCTCCTGGCCGCGCACTAGGCCTTCGGTTGAGTCCATGGCGATGGTGCGCACCGTGCTCTCGCCGAGATGCTGGGCGACTTCGAGCACAAGCCGGTTGCCGTGATTGTCGGTCTCGAGCGCGTTCAGGATTTCGGGCAGATGTTCGGCGAATTGCACGTCGACCACGGCGCCCATGACCTGGCGCACATGGCCCTTGGCGCCTTTGCCTTCGGCGATCCGCTTCTCTTGCGTCTTGGTTTCGGCGATCACGGGGGATTTACGTGCCATATCGTTGTTCCTTACGGTCCTCAATGACTAGAGCGCCTCGGCGCCGGAAATGATCTCGATCAGCTCCTTGGTGATCATGGCCTGGCGCGTGCGATTATATCTGAGCGTCAGCCGCCCGATCATGTCGCCGGCGTTGCGCGTGGCATTGTCCATGGCGCTCATGCGTGCGCCCTGCTCGGAGGCTGCGTTCTCGAGCAGCGCCCGCAAGATTTGCGTGGCGATGTTGAGCGGCAGGAGGTCGGTGAGGATATCTACCTCGTCGGGCTCATACTCATAGACGGCGCCGCCAAGCGAGGCCCGCACGGATGCCGCCTCTTTCGGGATCTCGGCGGGGATGATGCGCAACGCCGTAGGAATCTGGCTGATTACCGAGCGGAAACGCGAAAAGAACAGCGTCGCCACGTCGAATTGGCCGGCGGCGAACCGGTCCAGGATCTTCCCGGCGATCATTTCGGCTTGGGCGAAACCGAGCTGCTTCACGCCTCTGAGCTCGATCACCTCGACGATCTTCGAGGCGAACAGACGCTTGAGCTGCTCGAAGCCCTTCTTGCCGACGCAGAGGATCTTCACCTCCTTGCCGTCATTCAACAGGCGAAAGGCGTGATCGCGGGTAAGCCTTACGATGGAAGAGTTGAAGGCGCCGCACAGGCCGCGCTCGGCGGTGCACGCCACGAGGAGATGCACCTTATCCTTTCCGGTGCCGATCATCAGCGGCGAGCCGCCCTCGCGCCCTTGCAGTGCCGCGGCGAGGTTGGCGAGCACGGCTTCCATGCGGGTGGCGTAAGGCCTCGCCGCTTCCGCGGCGCTCTGCGCGCGCCTGAGCTTCGCCGCCGCCACCATCTGCATGGCCTTGGTGATCTTCTGCGTCGCCTTCACCGAGGCGATGCGATTGCGCAGCTCTTTCAGCGATGGCATGGCTAAGACCGCTTATCCTTACGCGAAGGCCCTGGCGAATTTGTCGACGGCGGCTTTCAACTTGTCGCCGGTCTCCTTGGAGATCTCCCTTTTGTCGCGAATGTCGTCGAGAATGTCCTGATGCTCGGCGCGCATGAAGCGGAGTAGCTCAGCCTCGAAGCGCTGCACGTCTTTGACCGCGATCGGATCGAGATAGCCGTTCACGCCGGCATAGATCACCACGACCTGCTCCTCGACCTTCATCGGCGAGAATTGCGGCTGCTTCAGAAGCTCGGTGAGGCGGGCGCCGCGGTTCAGCAGGCGCTGGGTGGTGGCGTCAAGGTCTGAGCCGAACTGGGCGAAGGCCGCCATCTCGCGATATTGCGCGAGTTCGCCCTTGATCTTGCCGGCGACCTGCTTCATCGCCTTGACCTGGGCCGCCGAGCCCACGCGAGAGACCGAGAGGCCGACATTCACTGCCGGCCGAATGCCCTGATAGAAGAGGTCGGTCTCGAGGAAGATCTGCCCATCGGTAATGGAGATCACATTGGTCGGGATATAGGCCGACACGTCGTTGGCTTGCGTTTCGATCACGGGAAGGGCCGTCAAGGAGCCCGACCCGTTATCCTTGTTCAGCTTCGCGGCGCGCTCCAGAAGCCGCGAATGCAGGTAGAACACGTCACCTGGGTAGGCTTCGCGGCCAGGCGGGCGGCGGAGCAGTAGCGACATCTGGCGATAGGCCACGGCCTGCTTGGACAAATCGTCGTAGAAGATTACCGCAGCCATGCCGTTGTCGCGGAAGAACTCGCCCATGGCGCAGCCCGAAAAGGGCGCCAAATACTGCATTGGCGCGGGGTCGGAGGCGGTGGCGGCGACGACGATGGAATAATCCATGGCGCCGTTGTCCTCGAGCACCTTGACGAATTGCGCGACGGTCGAGCGCTTCTGGCCGATTGCGACGTAGATGCAATAGAGCTTGGTCTTCTCGTCGCCCCGCGCATTGACCGATTTCTGGTTGAGAATGGTGTCGAGAATGATGGCGGTCTTGCCGGTCTGGCGATCGCCGATGATCAGCTCGCGCTGGCCGCGGCCGATGGGGATGAGGGCGTCGATGGCTTTGAGCCCAGTTTGCATCGGCTCATTCACCGATTGGCGGGGGATGATGCCCGGCGCCTTCACGTCGACGCGGCGCTTCTCTTGGGCATCGATCGGGCCCTTGCCATCGATCGGATTGCCGAGTGCATCGACCACCCGGCCCAACAAGGCCTTGCCGACCGGCACCTCGACGATGGCGCCGGTCCGCTTGACGACATCGCCTTCCTTGATGTGGCGGTCATCGCCGAAGATCACGATGCCGACATTGTCGACTTCGAGGTTCAGGGCCATGCCGCGCGTGCCGTCGGCGAACTCGACCAATTCGCCGGCTTGGCAATTGTCGAGCCCGTAGACGCGGGCGATGCCGTCGCCGACCGACAGCACCTGGCCGATCTCGGAGACTTCCGCCTCCTGGCCAAAATTCTTGATCTGCTCTTTGAGGATCGCGGAGATCTCGGCGGCCCTGATATCCATCAGCCAACCTCTTTCATGACGTGCTTGAGACTGTTGAGCTTGGTACGGAGCGACGAATCGACCATGCGGCTGCCGACCTTGACGACGAGGCCGCCAAGGAGCGTCGCATCCACCTTCTGGTCGAGCTGGACGTTCTTGAGCAGCGCTGCTGTGAGCGCCGCCTGCAGTGCGCGCACCTGACCCTCCTCGAGCGGTACGGCCGAGGTGACCTCGGCGCCGGTTTGGCCGCGGTGCCGGGCGAGAAGCGCGCGGAAAGCCTTGATCATGTCGGGGGCCGCGAACAGGCGGCGGTTCCTGGCGATGAGTTTGAGGAAGTTCGCGGTCAGGCCCTCGATCTGCATTTTCTCCAGGATGGCGGCAATGGCGCGTTGCTGCTCCTCGGCGGAGAACACTGGGCTTCGCACGAGGCGGCGAAGATCCTCGACGGCATCGAGCGCCTGATCGAAGAGGCTCAAGTCGGCCTCGACCTTTTCCAGCACGTTCTCCTCGAGTGCCAGCTCGAACAGGGCCGTGGCATACCGGCCCGCAACGCCTGAAGGGGTCTGTTCCTCACTTGCCACAGAAATAACGCCTTTCCTCCCGAACGGGCGCTTCTTGCAGCGGCCTCATCCTCGGATGAGAAATTCTGGGATTGGGGCTTCCACGTCAACAGCGCACGATGAGCGCTCTCAACCTCCCCCGGAAGCCTTGAGGGGAGCCTGTAACATATGCGGAAGGGGAGTGCCAAGCGCTTCCGGCAGCTCCAGCGGATGGCAGTCGTAGGTCAAGCCGGGCCTTCGTGGCGGCTATAAAAGATATATCTTGCGATATTCTATTGTTAGTTATATCGTACGATACAACTTTAATGAATGAGGAGACTGAAATGCATAGTCTTGGACACCACGGCGGTCAGTGCGGTGGCATCTGGGCCGCGAGGCGCTTTGGCCGCCATGGCGGCAGGGGTCCAGGTTGGGGATCTGGTGCTGGAGGTGGCGGCAGCGATTGGTTCCGGGTGGGCCGCATGCTGGCGCAGGGCGATCTGAAGCTTCTCGCGCTCGCGCTCATCGCCGAGCAGCCGCGCCACGGCTATGAGCTGATCAAGCTCATTGAGGAGAAGACGCGCGGCTGGTACAGCCCAAGCCCCGGCGTGGTCTATCCGACGCTCACCTTCCTGGAGGAAGCAGGCTACGTCACCGCCGAGAGCGAAGGCGCCAAGAAGCGCTACACCATCACGGACACGGGACGCGCATATCTCGAAGAGAACCGCGACATTACCGACATGGTGCTCGAGCGGCTTGCCGTGATCGGCGAGAAACTCGCGCGGCGGCGCCGTGGCTGGGGTGGTTCCCAGGATGAAGAGCAGCAGACCGTGCCGCAGCTCGTCGGCGCCGCGCTCGAGAATCTGCGCGCCGTGGCGGCACAGCGGCTCGAAGGCCAAAACGGCGAGGCCGAGACGCGGATCGTCGAGATCCTGGCGCGCGCCGCGCAGGATATTCGCAGCTCATAGGAAACTATAAGGGTCGATGTCGATGGTGAGGCGGACATCGCCCTTTGGCTTTGGAGCTTCGGAAAGCCATAGGCGCAAATAAGCCTGCAAGTCTGCTTCGCGCGCGGCCTTGACCAGGAGGCGGAAACGGAAGCGGCCGCGGATCACAGCAAGCGGAGCTTCAGCGGGGCCGAGCACCTCGATCTTGGCGGCTTGCGGCGCGGCGCGGGCGAGGCTCCGCGCGTAGCTCTCCGCAGCGTCGCGTGAGCCGGCGCTGACCAACAACGCCGCCAGCCTCCCGAAGGGTGGCAGCATTGCCGATTTGCGCGCCTCGATCTCGCGCGCGAGAAACGCATCGCGGTCGCCTGAGGCAAGCGCCTGGATCACCGGATGCTCGGGCATATAGGTCTGGAGCAGCCCGCGGCCGGGGATGGTGTCACGGCCGGCGCGGCCGGTCACCTGATTGAGAAGCTGGAAGGTGCGCTCGGCGGCGCGAGGGTCCGCGTGCGCAAGTCCGAGATCGGCGTCGACCACGCCGACCAGCGCAAGCCCCGGAAAGTGATGGCCCTTGGCCACGAGCTGGGTGCCGATGACGATGTCCACCTCGCGGTCTTCGATCTCGTGCAAGGTCTCGCGGAGATCGCTAACGCTCGGCGACAAGTCGCTCGACAACAGCACGCGGCGCGCATCGGGAAAGAGCGCCGCGACCTCCTCGTCGATGCGCTCGATGCCGGGGCCGCACGGCACGAGCGAATGCTCAGCGCTGCAACTGGGGCAGACTTCCGGGATCGGCGCGAAGGTGCCGCAATGGTGGCATTCCAGCCGCCGGCGGAATCGGTGCTCGACAAGCCAGGCCGAGCAGTTCGGGCATTCGAATTTGAACCCGCATTTCCGGCACACGGTGACCGGCGCATAGCCGCGGCGGTTCAGGAACAGGAGCGCCTGCTGGCCACGCTTGAGCGTCTCGGCGACCCCCTCCACCAGAGCCGGCGAGAGCCACTTGCCACGCTCGGGCGGGCTGACACGCATGTCGATGGCCGCGATGTCGGGTAGGCGGGCGGCCTTGTAGCGCTGCGCGAGCCGGATGTGGCGGTAGCGGCCTTGATCGGCGTTGACCAGGCTCTCGATCGACGGCGTGGCCGAGCTCAACACCACCGGGATATCACCCAGCGAGCCACGCAGCACCGCCATGTCGCGCGCCTGGTAGGCGACGCGTTCTTCCTGCTTGTAGCCGGCGTCGTGCTCCTCATCGACGACGATGAGGCCGAGATCGGGGAACGGCAGAAAGAGCGCAGAGCGGGCGCCGACCACGAGCTTCGCCTGATTTTCGGCGACCGCGCGCCACACCTGCCCGCGCAAGGGTGCCGAGAGCCCGGAATGCCACTCCGCAGGCTTGGCACCAAAGCGCTGCTCGCAGCGGGCAATAAAGTGGCTGGTCAGGGCAATCTCGGGCATCAGCACGAGTGCCTGCCTCCCCTTCGCCAGCGTCGCCGCGATTGCCTCGAAATAGACCTCGGTCTTGCCCGAGCCCGTCACGCCGTCGAGCAGCGTTACGGCAAAGCCCACGCCCGTGTTGGTGAGAAGCTCGCTTGCGGCGTCTGCCTGGTCCGGGGTGAGCCGCGCCCGGGCTGCGGAGAGGTCAAGGGACGGCGGGGCCCAGGCGGGAAGCTCCTCGGTGATCAGCGTGCCGGCGTCGACCAGCCCGTCGATCACGCCGGGGCTGACGCCGGCGGCCTCGGCGAGCGCCGACTTTGCCCAGGTCATGCCGTTCGCCGCCACCTCCAGCACGCGGGCTCGCGCCGGCGTCATGCGCGACGGTGCTTCGCCCGCGCGCCGCACGCCATAACGCGGCGCCGGCGGCGAGAAGGCTCGTCCGGCGCTCATCATCATGCGCAGCACCATGCCGGGCGGAGTCAGCGTGTATTTCGCGACCCAATCGGCGAAGTCGAGCGACACGCGCGGGAGCGGCGCCACGTCGTCGACGACCTCAATGATCTCGCGGAGCTTCGTGGGGTCGAGCTTCGGCGCCTCTCCGCCCTCGCCGCGCGGCCAAACCACGCCGAGATATTCGACCGTGGCGAGCGGCGCGACCACGAACTGGCCTGGCGCCACCTCCATCCCCTTTGGCACGAGATAGTCGTAGGGCGCCGGCAGCGCGAGCGGCAGCAGCACGGGGACGGTTGTGGGCCTCGATTTCGGCAAAGCTGGCTCGAATCGGTTAAGGGTCAAGAAGCGAGTTCTATCGCATAGTAGCCGCAAGGGCGCGCGCGTCGCTCATGAGGTCGTGTGGGGCAAGCTCTTGGCTAAGAACGCCGAAGCGCAAGTCGTGATCGTCGCCGCGCCCGACCTCAAGCGGGCCGTGGAGGCTTGGTTCGCTTATCTCGAGGTCGAGCGCCAGCTGTCGGCCAACACGTCGGAAGCCTATGCCCGCGATATCGCCCAGTTCCTCTCATTCCTCGCCAATCATCTGAATCGCCTGCCGACGCTTGCCCAGCTCAACGCGCTCGCCGCTCGCGACGTCCGCGCCTTCCTCGCATCGCGCCGGGCGCAAGGGGTGGGGAGCCGGAGTCTCTCACGCACGTTGTCGGCGCTGCGCATGTTCTTCCGGTTCCTCGAGCGCCGCGGCCTCGGCAAGAACGACGCGGTGCGGGCGGTGGCGCTCCCCAACTTGCCGCATTCGGTGCCGAAGCCGCTCACCGCGGTCAAAGCCCGGGCGTTGGTGGAGACTGCCGATATCGCAGCACCCGATGCGCCGGAATGGATCACCGCGCGGGACACCGCCGTGCTGGCGCTGCTTTACGGCTCCGGCCTGCGCATCTCGGAGGCGCTGTCGCTCGCCCGCAGGGACGCGCCGATCGGCGGCCGCGACATGCTGCGCGTCACCGGCAAGGGCGACAAGACGAGGGTGGTACCGGTGCTCCCGATCGTGCGTGAGGCGGTTGAGCGCTATATCGCGCTCTGCCCCGTCGAGCTCGGCTCTGACGATGCGCTGTTCGTCGGCGTGCGCGGAGGGCCGCTCTCTCCCCGCATCATCCAGCTCGTCATCGCCAGGGCCCGCGGTGCGCTTGGGCTACCGGAGACGGCGACGCCGCATGCCCTTCGCCATTCTTTCGCCACCCATCTGTTGGGGGCGGGCGCGGACTTGCGCGCAATCCAGGAACTCTTGGGTCATGCGAGCCTGTCGACCACGCAGGGCTACACCGAGGTCGACCGCGAGCACCTCCTGAAAACCTACGCTCGCGCCCACCCCAGAGCCTGATAGGCGCGTTCCGGCAAATTCTCGATCGATGCAGGTCAACGCCACTGGTCTTGGCCACGCTCCTCCTCGCGAGGGGCGCTGCTAAAGATCTCTTGCAGTACTGACTGGTCAGTCATTATATTGGATGCGAAGCTCCAATTTCGGGCTTCGCCGCAGGCAAGGGCTGAGAACATGGCAGAGGCAAAATCGGCAGAGCGCGGACCGGCAAGGGCCAGACGGCGCCGGGAAAAAGAGGTGCGCCCGCAGCAGATCGTGGCGGCGGCCTTCGAGGAATTCGCCGAAAAGGGCTTCGCCGGCACGCGCCTCGCAGACGTTGCCGCCCGCGCTAGGGTGAGCAAGGGCCTGCCCTATCTCTATTTCAAGACCAAGGTCGAGCTGTTCAAGGCGGTGGTGCGCAGCGTCATCAGCGCGCATTTCGATGTAGTGCGCGAGAAGATGGAGACGACGGAGCTATCGGCCGAGGCGTTCCTCAAAGGCCCCTTCCTCCGCTTCATTCGGGAGCTCGTCGGCTCCCGCCGCGCCTTCATCGTTCGGCTGCTCATCGCCGAAGGGCACAAGCATCCCGAGCTCACCGAGTTTTATTACGAGACGGTCGTCTCGCGGGGCATCGAGACGCTGACCCGCCTCATCGATCGCGGAATCGCGCGCGGCGAGTTCAAGCCAACGCGCCTGCGCGACTTTCCCCAGCTGCTCATCGCACCGGTGCTCACCGCCGTCATCTGGCGGTCGCTGTTCGAGCGGCATCATCATCTCGATACCGACGGTCTGCTCGCCACCAATCTCGAGCTGATCATCGACGCCATCAAGGCGCCTGGCCTTGAGCCGGGGGGCAAGGGTGACGGGCAATGAAACGGCTCATCGCCTTCCTTGTCGTGGTGGTGATCGTTGGCGTGGTCGCGCTGTTGCTCACCACCTTCCCGGCCAATCGCGAAGCAATTTTTCCAGGCTATATGGAAGCTGATCTCGTGCTGGTCGGCTCCGAGCAGGGCGGCCGGGTCGAGACGTTGTCGGTGCAGGAGGGCGACAACGTCGACAAGGGTACTGCGATCTTCACCCTGGAGAGCACCGAGCAGGAGGCTGAGGTCGCCGCGGCAGAAGCCCGCGTCACCGAGGCGGAGGCGCGGCTTGCCGACGCCAGGCAGCAGATGCAGCGCCCCGGCGAGATCGAGGTGCTCAACGCCGCGCTCGCCCAGGCCAAGGCGATACTGCAAATGTCGACGCTAACGCTGGACCGCAACCAGAAGCTCTTCGACAAGCATTGGATCGCCCAAGCCCAGCTCGACGACGCCATCGCCCAGCACGACCGGAACCAGGCTGCGGTCAACGAAGCCGAGCGGCGGATCGAAGCGGCGAAGCTGCCGAACCGCTCCGACCTGATCGATGCCGCCGCAGCCTCGGTCGAGACCGCGCGGCACTCTTTGGAGCAAGCCGAGAAGGGGCTCGCCAAGCGCAAGGTGTTCGCCCCGGCTTCGGGGACGGTCGAAGAGGTCTATTTCAGGCCAGGCGAGGTGGTAAAGGAGGGCCAGGCGGTGATCGCGCTGCTGCCGCCAGGCAATCTCAAAGTGCGCTTCTTCGTCGCCGAGCCGGTACGCGCGACGCTGCACACCGGGCAGATCGTCAAGGTCACTTGCGACGGCTGTCAGGACGACCTCACCGCCACGATCAGCTTCATTGCGCGCGAGGCCGAATTCACGCCCCCGGTCATCTTCTCGCAGGAGCAGCGGCAGAAGCTCGTGTTCTTGGTCGAGGCGAGGCCTTCGGCGAACGTCGCGCGCCTCACCGCCGGGCAGCCGGTGACGGTCAGCCTGTGGCAGGGTCCGCAATTGGTGCAGCGATGACCGATAAGGAGATTGCCATCGACGTCGAGGGGCTGACCAAGTCCTTCGGCGACCGCACGGTGGTCAAGGACCTGACGCTGAGAGTGCCGAAGGGCGAGATCTACGGCTTTCTCGGCCCGAATGGCAGCGGCAAGACCACGACCATTCGCATGCTGTGCGGGCTGCTAACGCCGGATTCGGGCCACGGTACCTGCCTCGGCTACGACATCGTCACCCAGTCAGACGAGATCAAACGCGAGGTCGGCTATATGACCCAGCGTTTCAGCCTCTATGAAGACCTCTCCATCCGCGAGAACCTTGAATTCGTTGCTCGCGTCTATGGCGTGCCCGATCCGAGGGGCGCCGCCAAGGAGGCGATCCACCGGCTTGGACTCGATGGCCGCGCCGAGCAGCTTGCCGGGCAACTGTCCGGCGGGTGGAAGCAGCGGCTCTCGCTCGGCGCCTGTATCCTGCCCTCGCCGAAGCTGCTTCTGCTTGACGAGCCGACCGCCGGCGTCGATCCCAAGGCGCGGCGCGAGTTTTGGGAGGAGATCCACAGGCTCGCCGCGGACGGCATCACCGTGCTCGTCTCAACCCACTACATGGATGAAGCCGAGCGCTGTCACGAGATCGCCTATATCGCCTACGGCGAGCTGCTCGCGCGCGGCACCGCCAATGACGTGATCGCGCAGTCGGGCCTGAGCACCTGGATCGTCTCCGGCGCCGACCTGCACCGGCTCGTCTTGCAACTGCAGATGTGCGACGGCGTCGACATGGTGGCGCCGTTCGGCGCCGAGCTGCATGTGAGCGGACGCGACAAGCGCGCGCTGGATGCAGCGATCGCCGATGCAAAGAAGGCGGACGGGGCGCATCGCTGGAAGCGCGGCGAACCCTCGCTCGAGGACGTGTTCATCCTGCTGATGGACAAGTCCAAGGACAATTACGCATGACCGCAGCCTCGACCTACAACGGCGCCGGCACGCGCCGCGATCCTGGTTTCATCGGCCGCATGTGGGCGATGATCCTCAAGGAATTCGTGCAGATGCGCCGCGACCGCATGACCTTCGCCACCATGCTGTTCGTGCCGATCTTGCAGCTCACGCTGTTCGGCTTTGCCATCAACACCGATCCCAAGCAGTTGCCCTCGGCAGTGCTCGTGCGCGACGAGGGGCCGCTGACGAGGGCGGTGCTGCAGGCCATGAAGAACACTGACTATTTCGATTTCCGCCAGCAGGTGCGCTCCTCGGAGGAGCTCGACCGGTTGGTGCGGTCAGGGACGGTGCAGTTCGCCATCGAGATCCCGGCAAGCTTCGAGCGCGACGTACGCCGAGGCGATCGGCCGGCCATCCTCGTCATCGCCGATGCCACCGACCCAGTGGCGACGGGGACCGCGATCTCCGCCGTGCAGGGTGTGATCGATACGGCGCTCCGTCGCGAATTGCGGGGGCCGGACGCCTCCGTCACGAACAGCGTAGCGCCCTTCGAGTTGGTTTTGCAGCGTCGCTACAACCCGGAAGGCATCACCCAATACAACATCGTGCCTGGCCTGCTCGGCGTGGTGCTCACCATGACCATGATGATGTTCACGGCGCTCGCGGTGACGCGCGAGATCGAGCGGGGCACCATGGAGAGCCTGTTGTCCATGCCGATCAAGCCGGTGGAGATCATGATAGGCAAGATCGCGCCCTTTGTACTGGTTGGCTTTGTGCAGATGAGCATTATTCTCACTGCGGCGCATTATGTGTTCGGTGTGCCGATCCTCGGCAGCGTGCCGCTCCTCATCACGCTGTCGACGCTGTTCGCCGCTTCCAACCTCGCCGTCGGCTACACCTTCTCCACCGTGGCCCAGAATCAGCTCCAGGCGGTGCAGATGACCTTCTTTTTCTTTCTGCCCAACTTTCTGCTGTCGGGTTTCGCCTTTCCCTTCCGCGGAATGCCCCATTGGGCGCAATGGATCGGCGAGGCGCTGCCGCTCACCCATTTCATCCGCATCGTTCGCGGCATCATGCTCAAGGGCAATGGCTTTGCCGACATGCGGCTCGACGTGGCGGCGCTCGCCATCTTCATGTTCGCCGCCATGGCGCTCGCGCTGTTCCGCTTCCGCAAGACACTCGACTAGCCCCGCCCTTTTTGGCGCACAGGCGAAGACCTTGACTTGACATGCAATCAAATGGTTGCATATTTAGTGTCGTAAATGGATGCCGTCTTCAAGGCACTGGCCGATGCCAGCCGCAGGCAATTGCTGGATCGGCTGCACGCCGAGAACGGCCAGACGCTGGGCGAATTGTGCAAGGGCCTCAACATGACGCGGCAGGCGGTGACCAAGCATCTTGCGATCCTGGAGGTCGCCAATCTCGTGGTGGCAAGGCGCAGCGGGCGGGAGAAGCTTCACTACATCAATCCCGTCCCCATCAACGAGATCGCCGAGCGGTGGATCGACAAATATGAGCACCACCGGCTGAAGGCGTTGAGCGAGTTGAAACGAGCCTTGGAGGGAAGCGATGAGTAAGCCGAGTTTCATCTATGTCACCTACATCGAAAGCACCCCGGAAAAAGTATGGCAGGCGCTTACTGACAGCGCGTTCACGCGGCGATATTGGGTCAACCACCGCAATGCCTCCGACTGGAAGGTGGGGTCTCCGTGGAGGCACGAAGATTTCGACGATGCGAGTCTGGGTCGACATCGTGGGCCACGTGGTCGAGATCTCGCCGCCTCGGCACCTCGTGCTGACCTGGGCCTTTCCGAAGGATGTCAAGGACCCTGATAAGGTCTCCCGCGTCACCTTCGATATCGAAACCTATGGCGATGGCGTGCGCTTGACCGTGACTCACTCGGATCTCGAGCCAGACTCCGCGATGCTACAGGGGATCACGAGGGGCTGGCCGCTCGTGCTGTCCAGCCTAAAGACTCTGCTCGAGACCGGAAAGCCGCTACCAGGAACCTCTACGCGCATGACCAAGCCGCCGGAGTGATGGGCAGGCATTTCAATTGCGCCCAAGGATGGAGTAGAGAAGGGCAGGCCGAAACGGACACGATCCTTGCGCCCGCTTGCCTTTCTCATCGGGGCCCTTGCCGGCTCTGCCACGACCCCAAGCCGCCGCAGACCTCGTGCCGCCCTCGACCTTGAACCGGTCGCGTTGCCGCCGGTCAGCGCGCCGGCAGTCGCGGTCGGCGCATTTGCTGTCGGCGCGCTCGCCATAGGCGCCCTTGCCATTGGCGCGCTCGCCATCGGCAGGCTCGAAATTCGCAAGGCGCGGCTGCGCCAGGTCGAGATCGACAGTCTCACGGTACGGCGCTTCAAGGTCGCCGATGCGCCCAAGACGGCGAGCGACGCCGGCCCGGAGCCTTAGGCTCGGGCGCCTTCAAAGAGGGGGGAAATCAATGTCACTCAGGTCAATTCGTTTCGCGGTCATCATGCTTGCGGCGCTCTCGCTCAGCTTCGGCCTCGGCCATCTCATGGAGCTGCCTGCGCGCATGGCCTGGGACCAGTATCTCTGGGTCGGCGCGACGGTGCAGGGCGGGCTCTACGCGCTTTCCGGCCCGCTCGGCGTGCTCGTTCAAGTCGCAACGATCGTTGCCCTGATCGTGCTCGCATTCCTGCTGCGCCGCCATGGCGCAAGCGGATTTCCCTTTACCGTCGCCGCCGCGGCGCTGTTCGCCATCGGCCTGCTGGTGTGGTGGATACTCGTCTATCCGGTGAACGTCGAGCTCGCCAAATGGGTCAATGGTCCGGTGCCCGACAATTGGGCGGACTGGCGATCGTTGTGGGAATGGGGGCAGGCGGCCAATGGACTTGCCCAGCTCGTGGGCTTCGCAGCGCTCATCGCTTCGGTGCTTGTGAAGAAGGAGAAGAAGGCCAAGCAGGGGCGCTAGCGCCGCGACTCCGGCAAATCCATTCCAATTGCCCCAGGCCCCGGCCACCCAACGCTAGTCCCGGGAGGAAGCCGTTGGTGAGATTTTCTAGGCTCTTGCGGACTCTTTCAACCCCGTCCAGATTACCGCCACAACAACGGGGTGCGTCTAAAGAACCCCGAGGGAGAGAGACGTCATGACGAGCCTGGATCAGGCGGCATCCGCGGACAATCATATCGGCCTATTGGACAAGGAGCGCATCATTGCGCCGCTGAACTACAATCGCTGGCTCGTTCCGCCGGCGGCGCTCGCCATCCATCTCTGCATCGGCATGGCCTATGGCTTCAGCGTGTTCTGGCTACCGCTCGGCCGGGCCGTGGGCGTGGCTCAGGGCCTCGGCAAGCCGATCCCGTGCCCCGGCGACGCCGCCACCTTCTTCGGCAAGGTCGCCATCACCGGACACGCGCTCTTCGCCACCAATTGCGACTGGACCCAGTTCGACCTCGGCTGGATGTACACCCTATTCTTCGTCCTGCTCGGCACCTCTGCGGCGCTTTGGGGCGGCTGGCTCGAACGCGTGGGGCCGCGGAAGGCCGCCTTTGTTGCCGCTCTGTGCTGGTGCGGTGGCCTGATGATCTCCGCCGTCGGGGTCTATATCCACCAGCTTTGGCTGATGTGGCTTGGCTCCGGCATTATCGGCGGCTGCGGCCTCGGGCTGGGCTACATCTCGCCGGTCTCGACCTTGATCAAATGGTTCCCGGACCGCCGCGGCATGGCAACCGGCATGGCCATTATGGGCTTCGGCGGCGGCGCCATGATCGGCTCGCCCCTCGCCACCATGCTGATGAACTATTACGCGACGCCGACCTCCGTCGGGGTGTGGGAGACCTTCGTTACCCTGGGGCTCATCTATTTCGTGTTCATGCTCGGCGGCGCCTTTGGCTACCGGCTGCCGCAAGCGGGGTGGAAACCGCAAGGTTGGACGCCGCCGGTCAATTCCAACGCCATGATCACCACCGGCAATGTCGACCTCAAGGACGCGCACAAGACCCTGCAATTCTGGCTGATCTGGGCGGTTCTTTGCCTCAACGTCTCGGCCGGTATCGGCATCATCGGCGCCGCCTCGCCCATGCTGCAGGAAACGTTCGGCGGCAGGTTGTTCGGCGATCCCTCCGTGGGCTTTGCTCAGTTCAGCGACGCGCAAAAGGCGCAAGCTGCTCTGGTGGGCGCCGCCTTTGTGGGCCTGTTCTCGCTGTTCAATATCGCCGGCCGGTTCTTTTGGGCGTCGCTGTCCGACAAGATCGGGCGCAAGGCGACCTATTTCACCTTCTTCACGCTCGGATTCATCTGCTATGCGTCGGCGCCGACGCTTGCCACCCTCGGCATGCTCGGCGTGTTCGCCGCGGCCTTCTGCCTGATCGCGTCGATGTATGGCGGCGGCTTCGCCACCATCCCGGCCTATCTCGCCGACATTTTCGGCACCCAATATGTCGGCGCCATTCATGGGCGGCTGCTCACCGCCTGGTCAACGGCCGGCATCGTCGGGCCGGTGATCGTCAACTACATGCATGACAGCCGCGCGGCTGCGGGCGTTCCCGCGAACCAGATCTATCACCCGATCTTCTACGTGCTCGCCGGGCTGTTGGTGGCGGGTTTCATCGCCAATCTGCTCATCAGGCCCTTGGACAAGAAGTGGTTCATGAGCGAGGAGGAGGTGGCGGCGCTACAAGCCAAGCTGAAGAGCAGGGTTGATGCGGTGACGTCCGCCGTAGGCAGCGGCGGCTTCGACATTCGGGCGCTGCTCGCTTGGGCTGCGGTCGGCATTCCCCTCGCCTGGGGCATTTGGATTACCTTGCAAAAGGCCCTGGTCCTGTTCAGCTAGGTGAACAGCCGCAATTTCCCCGTTTTTGCTTGGTTAGCGCCCAACCGGGCGTTGCCCGGATGGTTGCCAAACCTTCCTGTTCAGAATTTCTTAATGTGGCATTCAGGGGGTTTTCATGGACGCGTCATGCGGTTCTCATCGCCTCCCCTCATATTCACGAGCGTAAGTTCACCGAAGGAGACGACCATGAAAGAGTGGCTGAAACCCGAGATCACAGAGTCCGAGGCTGGCATGGAAGTGACGAGCTACCTTCCCGCCGAACTCGACCGCGCTTAATTCCAAAGCCTCGATCTTTATAGAGTTTGCTGGTGGCGGCCTCCGCGAAAGCGGGGGCCGTCGCTGTTTTAAACCAGAATTTCATCTTTACCGCCTTCCGCCTCTACAAGCGCCTTTCTTGCGATGTTCGTCATGCTACCCAAAGCGCGGGATGACAGAGTTCCGTCGCGACCTTAAGGTGCGCCCGGCCGGGCGTGAGCCGGGCGAACATCCTTGAGGCGGACGGCGCGATCTCTCATGGCTTGGGTCTATCTCATCCTCGCGGGACTGTGCGAAGTGGTCTTCGCCGCGACGCTGAAGCCGGCGCAAGGTTTCACCGAACCGGTGCCCACGGCCGTCTTCCTTGTTTCGGTCGTGGCGAGTTTCGTATTCCTCGCCCTCGCCGCGCGGGAGGAACCGATCGGCACCGCCCATGCGGTATGGTCCGGCATCGGAGCTGCCGGCGCGGCGTTGGTCGGCATTCTCCTCTACGATGAGCCCACTACGGCGCTCCGCCTATTCTTCCTGGTGATGCTGGTCGGCTCAATCATCGGCCTCAAGCTCGCGACTTCATGAACAATTCGACCAAGCAAACAACCATGTCCAACGAAAGCGCCGGCAATTTCTTCGAGGATTTCAAGCTCGGCCAGGAGATCGTGCATGCTACGCCGCGCACCGTGACGGTCGGCGATGCGAGCCTGTTCACCGCGCTCTACGGCTCGCGCTTCGCCGTGCAGTCGTCGGACGCGTTCGCGCAAAGCATCGGCTATCCGACCGCGCCCATCGACGACATGCTCACCTTCCACATCGTGCTCGGCAAGACCGTGCCGGACATCTCGCGGAACGCCATCGCCAATCTCGGCTATGCCGATTTGCGCTTCCTCAAACCCGTCTACCCTGGCTACACACTCGCCTCGACCACCGAGATCATCGGGCTCAAGGAGAACTCAAACCGCAAGAACGGCACGGTCTATGTCCGCTCGACCGGACGCAATCAGCGCGGCGAACCGGTGCTCTCCTTCTCGCGCTGGGTGATGGTGAACAAGCGCGACGAGTTGGCACCTGCACCAGAGCCGCATGTGCCTGAGCTGATTGCAGAAGTCGCGCCGTCGCGGCTTGGCCAGGCGTTGCCGGATCTGAAGCTTGGCGCCTACGACTACGCGCTCGCCGGATCGGCCAAGCGCTGGGGAGACTACAAGATCGGCGACAAGATCGACCACGTCGACGGCCAGACCATCGAGGAGGCCGAGCATCAGCTCGCCACGCGGTTGTTCCAGAACACGGCGCGGGTACACTTCAATCAGCACATCGAGGCGCAAGGGCGATTCAAGCGGCGCATCGTCTATGGCGGCCACGTCATTTCCATCGCCCGGGCGCTGAGCTTCAACGGCCTCGCCAACGCCTTCCATCTCGCCGCCATCAATGGCGGGCGCCACGTGGCGCCGAGCTTCGCCGGCGACACCATCTATGCCTGGAGCGAGGTCACCGACAAGGCAGAGCTTCCCGGCCGCGCCGACATGGGCGCGTTGCGGCTCCGCCTGTTTGCGGTGAAGGACCGGAATTGCGCCGACTTCCCCGGGCAGAAGGCGGACGGGACTTATGAGGACGGCGTGGTGCTCGATCTCGATTGCTGGGTGGCGTTGCCGCGCTAGGGCCACCTCACTTAGCGCCCCTGAGACCGGATGCCCCTCTCCGCGGTTGAACTCTTGTTGCCCCGGGGGACAAAGTCAATTGGAGTTGAAACCTGTGACCGACGTGGCAGCAAAAGACACAACGGCCAAGCTCGACGCCCGCAAGTCCGGCACCTTCAAGGTCGGCGGCGACATCTTGATTCATCGCCTCGGCTTCGGCGCCATGCGCATCACCGGCCCTGGCATTTGGGGTCCGCCTGCCGACCGCGCTGAGGCGCTTCGCTCCCTGAGGCGTCTGCCCGAGCTCGGCATCGATTTTGTCGATACCGCCAATTCCTATGGGCCTGATGTCTCCGAGGAGCTGATCAAGGAAGCGCTTCATCCTTATCGCGGCATGCTGATCGCGACCAAGGCAGGGTTCAGGCGTCCCGGTCCCGGCAAGTGGGAGACCGATGGAAACCCTGCCTATCTCCGCCAGGAGGCGATCCGGAGCTGCAAGAAGCTCGGCGTCGAGCAGATCGGGCTCTGGCAGTTGCATCGCATTGATTCGAAGGTCCCGCGCGAGGAGCAGTTCGCCGCGATCAGATCGATGCTCGATGACGGCATCATCAGGCACGCCGGCTTGAGCGAGGTATCGGTTGCCGACATCAAGGCCGCGTCCAAGGTGTTCGAGGTGGCGACCGTGCAGAACCGCTACAATCTTGTCGATCGCGGCAGCGAGGACGTGCTCGATTATTGCGAGGCGCACGACATCGGTTTCGTCCCCTGGTTTCCGCTCGCCGCCGGCAATCTCGCCAAGCCTGGCTCGATCCTCGATGCGATTACCAAGGCGCATGGCGCCGCCCCGAGCCAGATCGCGCTCGCCTGGGTGCTGAAGCGGACTCCCGTGATGCTCCCCATTCCGGGCACGAGCAAGGTCGCCCATCTCGAGGAGAATGTCGCCGCGGTCAACATCCACCTGTCGGACGAGGACTTCGCGCGCCTCGACCGCGCCGGCCGCGCCGAGGCGAACGCCTTTTGAGCGCGATCAGGGCTGCGGGTCGGGGAGACCGATGAAGTGGCTATAGAACGCTTTGGCGCGATTGACATAAGAGGCTTCCGGCACCGCGAGCAATGATGCCCTAGTCTCGCCCGCCCAGGCGAGGCCGTAATAGCTCCAGACATTGGGGCCCTGCCGCTCGAGAAAATGCAGCGACTGCAAATCGCCCGGGTTGAACAGCGTCAGCATAAATCTCCGCACTGGGGGTTACATTCTCGATCGCCACGATGAGCCGCGTCGGACTCACCTCGCCGACGCGCATCCGGTAGACGACGTCGCCTGCGGCGCGACTGTCGCCTTGCGCGAAATAAAGCTCCTTGCCGCTCCGCATCTCTGCAAGCGTGAAGTCGGGCCGTGGATGATCGAGATCCGGTCCGGAGAGCGCAGTCGTGCTGGTGATCAGCGTCCGCCAGCCGCCCTCGGTCACCGACCAAGCGCAGCCCCTTCAGGGTCGAGATGGCACCGAAGTGCGCGAGCAAGGCATTGCTGCTCCCGCCATAGGAGTCCAGCCAGTGCATGAAGGCGGGACCCAGGCAGGACTTGCATCAGACCCGGATCGCCCGGGCTGCGCCAGGGCGCGCATAGGCGGGTAAGGGGCTAGCGCCGGCACAAGGCGGCCGTGGAGCTTCATCAGAGGCTAGCAAGGCCGTCACCCCAGCCGGCCCCACAACCAGACCGGTGACGAGAAGTATTCGCAGCAAGGAGAAGGCACGAATCGCCGTAGGCCGGCGTCGTTGCCCCTCGCGGCGTCGTACGTTATGACTTGGCAGGTAGCTCCAATCTCTGGCCAAGCAAGACCTCTCCATGGGCGACAGCACTACGGAAGCGCGGCGGCCGCTCTCGCCGCATCTCCAGATTTACCGGCCGATGCTCACCATGATGATGTCGATCGCCCATCGCATCTCCGGTACCTCGCTCGCCGTCGGCTTCATCCTGCTCGCCTGGTGGCTGCTCGCGGTGAGCTCCGGCCCCGACGCCTTTGCCACGGTCAACAGCTTCTTCGCCTCTATTGTTGGCCGCTTCGTGCTGTTCCTGTTCAGCTGGGCGCTGATCCACCACATGCTCGGCGGCATCCGCCATTTGATCTGGGACACCGGGCGCGGGCTCGACAAGACCAGCATCGAGATCTTCGCCTGGGGCACGATCATCGGCTCGACCCTGCTCACGGTGCTCCTCTGGCTCGCAGGCTATTGGCTCCGGAGCGCGGCGTAACCATGGCCACACCCCTTGCCAAGGCGCGCGGCCTCGGAGCGGCCCATCGCGGGACCGAAACCTTCTGGCGCCAGCGCGTGACCGCGGTTGCCAACATTCCGCTCGTCATCTTCCTGATCCTCTCCATCGTCACCCATATTGGTGCCGATTATCAGACGGTGAGAGCTTATCTCGCCCGCCCGCTCGTGGCGCTTGCCATGCTGGCGCTGGTAATCTCGGCCTCGATCCATATGCGCATCGGTCTGAAGGAAATCATCGAGGATTATGTGCATGGCGAAGGCGCGAAAGTCGCGGCCCTGCTCTTGGTGGCGTTCTTCGCTATTGGTGTCGGGCTCGCCTGCGCGTTTGCCCTCGTGAAAATCAGTCTCGGAAGCTAGACGCTCATGCCGCAAGACGCCACGCCAGGGACCGCACCCAATATCAGCGGCCGCACCTATCCGATTCAAGACCACACCTACGACGTGGTGGTGATCGGCGCGGGCGGCGCTGGGTTGCGCGCGGTGGTTGGCGCTAGCGAAGCGGGACTCCGCACCGCATGCATCACCAAGGTCTTCCCCACCCGCTCGCACACCGTTGCTGCGCAAGGCGGCATTGCCGCGGCGCTCGGCAATATGGGCCCGGACGATTGGCGCTGGCATATGTACGACACGGTGAAGGGGTCCGACTGGCTCGGCGACCAGGACGCCATAGAATATCTTTGCCGGAGCGCGCCGGAGGCCGTCTACGAGCTCGAGCATTGGGGCGTGCCCTTCTCGCGCACCGACGAGGGCAAGATCCTGCAACGCGCCTTTGGCGGCATGACCACCAATTTCGGCAAGGGCCAGGCGATGCGCACCTGCGCCGCCGCAGACCGCACCGGCCATGCCATGCTGCACACCATGTACGGCCAGGCGCTGCGCTTTTCCGCCGAGTTCTTCATCGAGTATTTCGCCATTGACCTGATCATGGACGACGAAGGCCGCTGCCGCGGCGTTGTGGCGCTCTCCATGCAGGACGGCACGCTGCACCGTTTCCGTGCCCATCAGGTGATCCTTGCCACCGGCGGCTATGGCCGCGCCTATTTCTCCTGCACGTCCGCCCATATCTGCACCGGGGATGGCAACGCCATGGTGTTGCGCGCGGGGCTGCCGCTTCAGGACATGGAGTTCGTGCAGTTCCATCCGACGGGAGTTTATGGCGCTGGCGTGCTGATCACCGAGGGCGCGCGCGGCGAGGGTGGCTTCCTCACCAATTCGGAGGGTGAGCGCTTCATGGAGCGCTATGCGCCGTCGGCCAAGGACTTGGCCTCACGCGACGTGGTGTCCCGCGCCATCACCATTGAGATCAGGGAAGGCCGCGGCACAGGCCCCGACAAGGACCACATGCATCTGCATCTGAGCCATCTCGACGAGGATTTGCTCGCCGAGCGGCTCCCCGGCATCACCGAGTTGGCGCGCATCTTCGCCGGCGTCGATCTCACGCGCGCCCCGATCCCGGTGCTCCCGACGGTGCACTACAATATGGGCGGCATCCCCACCAATCTGCATGGCGAGGTGGTTCGCCCGAAGGACGGTGACCCTGATGCCATCGTGTCCGGGCTGTTTGCGGTGGGCGAGGCGGCTTGCGCCTCGGTGCATGGAGCGAACCGGCTTGGCTCGAATTCGCTGATCGACCTCGTGGTGTTCGGCCGGGCCGCGGCGCAACGCTCAGCCGAGACCATCAAGCGCGACAGCTCCATGCCGGAGTTGCCGAAGGGCGCCGGCGAAGAGGCGATCGCGCGGCTCGACCGTTTCCGCTACGCCGATGGCGGCACGCCGACTGCAGCGCTGCGCTTGAAGATGCAGAAGACGATGCAGACGGACTGCGCCGTGTTCCGCACCGCCGGGGTGATGGAGCAGGGCGTACGCAAGATCCACGAGGTGTGGAACGAGAGCGAGGACATTCGCGTCACCGACCGCTCGCTGATCTGGAACACCGACTTGATCGAGACGCTCGAATTCGACAATCTCATTTCGCAGGCCGCGGTGACCGTTGCGGGGGCACTGGCGCGCGAAGAGAGCCGCGGGGCGCATGCGCGCGAGGATTTTCCCAAGCGAGATGACGTGAATTGGATGAAGCACACGCTGTCTTGGGCGGATTACGGAACGCGCGCCGTCCGCCTCGATTTCCGGCCGGTGCACACCTATACGCTCTCCAACGAAGTCGCTTACATCGAGCCGAAAGAGCGGGTGTATTGAAGCAATGGCAGTCGCGGCATTTCGCTCTGGCTATTCCGGCAAATCTCTCCCCGAAAAGCTTGGCTTCAAGGCGGGCATGAACGCGGCCTTCATCGCGCTTCCGGCGGAGCATGCGGGGCTCGCCGATTGCACGCCGTTCGCCAAAGTCGTACGCGCGGACCATTGGAATGCACGACTTTCCCCCAAAGCCTTCGACGCGATCCATGCCTTCACGACTCGCCACGCCGAACTCGCTGCCAACCTCATCAGGCTGCAAAAGGCGCTCAAGCCCGGCGGCATGATCTGGGTGTCCTGGCCAAAGAAGGCGGCGAAAGTTCCGACTGATGTCACTGAAGATATTATTCGCTGCGAGGCCCTTGCGCTCAATCTGGTCGATGTCAAAGTGACCGCTATCGACGCCGTCTGGTCCGGATTGAAGCTCGTCATTCGCAAGGACAGGCGAGGCACTTACGCCTCATAAATCAAGCTAACTTCCCCCTTGAAAACCGCCAATTATTAGTCCAAGTTATCCCCCGTGTAGTTAGATTTCGTTAGCCCAGAGTTAGCCTGGGTAACAGAAAAACGGGGGGAACATGGCCAGGCGAACACTCACCGACAAGTCGATTGCTGCGCTCAAAGTGACGAAGCGCACCAACATTGCAGACCCGAAACTTGCAGGCCATTACGTTCGCGTCACTCCCAACGGAGCAAAGACGTTCGCCGTGGTCGCTCGCGATCCGAGAGGCAAGCAGGTATGGCACACGATTGGCAGTGCCGAACTACACAAACTCGATGACGCTAGAGAGTTTGCCCGCGTTGCATTGAAGGCCATTAAGGATGGCAGCGACCGCGAAGGCCCCGAGAGCTTCGAATCAGTGTCGGCAGAATGGTACAAGCGGCATGTGCTGAACCCTGAGCGACAGCTACGCAGTGCGAAGGCAATCCATCGCTATCTCGAAATGCATATCTTGCCAGCATGGGGCGGGCGAGACTTCACGTCGATCAATCGAGGTGATGTTGCAAAGCTGCTCGACGGCATCGAAGACCGTGCTGGCCCTGTAGCGGCAACCAAGGCGCTGACTCACCTAAGCGGCATCTTCAATTGGTACGCACGGCGGCACGACAATTATATCTCGCCGCTGGTTAGTGGCATGGCGAGAAGCAGCATCAAGGAGCGGGCACGCAAGCGCATATTGTCAGACGATGAGATTCGTTCTGTGTGGGAGGTCGATGGCTCATACGGGGCTATCCTGAAGCTGTCACTCCTGACTGCCCAGCGCCGTGACAAGGTAGCCTCTATGTGCTGGCAGGACGTGTCAGATGACGGAGTGTGGACGCTGCCAACTGAGCGGCGCGAGAAGGGCAACATCGGAGAAGTCGAGTTGCCGAAGGTGGCTCTTGATATTATCCGCGCCCAACCACGATTTGCTTATAGCCCATTCATCTTTCCAGGCCGTCGAGGCAATTCGCATTTCAGCGGCTTCAGTACTGGCAAGGAACGCATTGGTGGGGACTGGACGGTGCACGATCTTCGGCGCACAGCCCGTTCACTTATGAGTCGTGCTGGAGTTCTGCCCCATATCAGCGAGCGGGTGTTGGGTCACGTTATGGAAGGTGTCGAAGGCACTTACGACCGGCATATGTATATGGAAGAGAAGTCCCACGCCCTGCGGACTTTGGCTGGTTTGATTGAAAATATACTGCGTCCACCAGGCGAAAAGGTCGTGAACCTGCGCCAGTAATCCACAGGACATCTCAGGAATTCAGCTGTTCGAGAAGATAAGACGGGGTTACCAAAAGAACGTTGTGGATGCTGGAGGCCGGAATCTCGTTGTTGGCGAATACAGTTCCCCCCCTGTTCACAGGCGCCCGCTCTAGCCCCCCGCCACGTTTTGGCTACTCTGGACTTATGAGCACGCTGATTCGTTCACTACAGCCGCCTGTCTCACCCGCGCCGACTTCGTTGTGGACAGCGGCACGAATTGGCAAAATCGAGTGAGGTGATTTGCCGTCAACAAAAGGAGGAATGTAATTGAAGGTGATACTGCGTTTTCCAGACTTAGCACATTATGGCGTCAATAATTGGCCTACACTTGGTCGATGGATTAGAGAAGCGGGAGCCCCAGCGGGCTTCTATTTGGGCCCGAATACTCGGTGTTGGTACAAGGACGATTGGGACGATTGGCTAGCCAACCGGCCCAGCGCGGCACCGCCTGACATAGTAAAGCCGGCCGCCTCCCCTGGCAGGGAGAACGACCGGCGGCTAGACAAATCAGGTAAGCACCCCCTACTTAGCGAATCACCAGCGGAATCGCAAGCGCTTCCGAGTGCCTCCATGAAGGAGGCTGCGCATGCGTAGAGCCAGCGAGGAATACGCCGGCGAGGTGATGGTCGCGGAGATCATAGACCGCCGCGAGCGTGAGCCACTACCGAGCAACCCGCCACCCGGGCCTAAGTGGCAAGCTAAGCAGGGGATGGCCCGACTGCCCCTTAATGGTGGTGAATATGCAGTCCTCGCCTGTCTCATTGATAGGGCAAGCAGTGGTAAGCGTGCGTGCTACCCGAGTCAGGAGTTCATCAGTGGTTGGACGTTCCGCCCGCTTCGCACGGTCAGGAGAGCAATCAAGGCTCTCAGTGACAAGGGGATAATTCGCATCCTCTACCGTGGCACCACAAGCAGCGCCTACCTCATAAGCTGGCCACCTCTGTTTGCAGCCTATCGCCAGATGAAGGCGCTTGAGAAATGCAACACAGAACGTCACGCCGAACAAAAAGTGGCCGACGACGCTCCCAAAAGTGGCCGGGAGAGCATACCAAAAGTGGCCGCTAAACCTATGAACTTAGAACCTATGACACTAAGTGCACCATCTAGCGATGGTGCCTACGTAGTTGTGCTTAGAGAAGAAGAAAAAGGCATTCAGGAAAGAGGAGAGGTTGAGAGCGCTTCAACTAACTCCCAGCCCCCTGCCGAGCCCAACGTCTACACCTTCATAAACATCAATGCGGAAAAGACCGAGGCTGCGGCAACGGCGGTAGAGGCCGATTTATCGCGGCACTCGCTTTATGGGGCGCTGTTGGGGTGGCCCGAGTTGGAAGCCCACCTGTCTGACGCGGCGACTGCGGAGATCAGCGAGAAGGGTTCCGGCGCGAGGCTCGTGTTGGCTCGCTTTGCAGAGAGGAAGGCATCATGAGCGACAACGTCATCTTCTTCCCCGGCTACCTCTTTGTTGATGGCCACTATCTGCACCACGCCGGAAGTACGAAACCCTTCACGCCCTGGTCGATGACATTTCCCAAAGGGACTATCAGCGCTCGCTTGCTTGGGACGTGCGGCGAGTGTCTGCCAAACCAGACGGCGACAATCAGAGGGCACAGGGGCAATAAATACTGTAGCTAATAATTACGTGAGGAACAAAATGTGTATTTTTGCCTAACGCTGTATCACGTTTGCCGTATATATAATTAGAAAAGGAGGTCACTTCGATTGTTATTTTCAAAACTATATCATGATGCTTGGTCTCATATTAGGTCTAGACGACAGCATAAGCCATTAACTGACGATCTTCTTTGGCATAGGGTTTATGAGGAATACAAAAACTCGTTGCCTCCTGTAGAGCCGACAGCCTCTAGAGATGAGCTTATAGAGCGGCATCTACGGATCGTTGGCCCCATTGCCGGCCAGATAGCGTGGAAGCGATGTCCCCGGTCCTTCGGGATATGGGCGAAGGAATGCGACCCAAGCATTAGCCTTGTCGGCCTCGTCTACGAGCTGACGGGGATAGGCAACCTGGCTCAGTTCATTGCGGCTGATCGGTACGACGGAGACTCCGGGTACGCCTTCAGCACCTACGCCAACTTTTGGGTAAAGAAGCTGGTCCGGCTCTACCTCGAAGAGCTGGTGAGCATCGTCCCGCGCAACGATCCTGAACGTCGCGCTATGGACATCTTCGATGCCGCCATCGAGCGGAGACGGCAATACCGCGGCAGGGCTGCTGGCGGGATGGCCATCTTCGACGGGTCGATCAATATTCCTGATTCTCCAGGCGACAAAAAAATCGAGGTTGTCGATACCGATGGCCCGACAGCAAATCTGGGTATGTCCTACCTTCAGCGCAGGGTGGGACAACAGCTTTACCCATGGATCGACATGGGGACGCATTTCAAGCCGCGTCTACATTTGAAGGGCCACACCAACGGCAAGGCGTCTACCGAACCTCCAAAGGACGTACTTGACGATTTAGACCTCGAAGAGTTTATCGACACCGGCCCGAACATTTTCCCTGCAGAGGTTTGCTATTTGAGCAGGGCCGCGGGGAGCTTCAACAGCCACGAAAGTTTCGGGAAGATACCGGCACCACCCAAGCCGAAGCCGCCACCTCGCCTAACCGCGCATTGGCGTAACAGCCTACCGTTCGCGATCGAGTATTTGAGACGCCACCCGCATCGCTGCGAGTGGACGACACCAACTTTGCGAGGAAGCCATTTTGTTCGCGACCCTCGCTGCTTAAGGAGAAAGACGCATGACAAATAAGTTCGATGAGAAAATGAATTTCAAATTGCCACAGGAAATCGACGAGTCCGTGGATGTGATCGCGCGTCGAAACTAAAGGCCATCTCGCTCAGATCAGCAAGGAAACAGCAATGACAATTGGAAAACCATTTAAGATAGGCCAGAGCGGCAACCCTGGCGGACGACCTAAAGCGATTGCCGAAGTAAAGGAACTCGCCCGAGCTCACACCGCCGAGGCAATTCAAACGCTCGTGTCGATAATGACCAATCCCAAGTCTGCGCCAGCGGCGAGAGTCTCAGCTGCGAACGCGTTACTCGACAGAGGTTATGGTAAGCCGCCACAGCACATCACTGGTGAAGGTGGTCCTTCTTACGTCGTACGCCTGCCAGAGCCTTGCAAAACTGCTGAGGAGTGGGTTGCGAGCCTTGGGGATCGGTCCTCGCCAACACCGAGTAATGGTTCGGCGGCTCAACGAGGTGAGGCCACGTAGTCGAAGCCAGGGGGATCATTTAAATTCGCTGGGACGATGGTCAGCGTAGCGACGTACGTTGCGCGCCTGCCGGCACCAGCGCTCGACGTGACAGCATGGTCTGCTAGCATAGAACATGATAGCCCATCATTAGCCTTACCTAATGATGAGGGTGATAAGCCATTGATATCTCTAAATGATAAGGATAATGGCACATCATAGCTAATGATGTGAGGGGGAGCGGGTCCCATCTCGACCCCCGGGGGGATGCTTTGAAATCGCTGAGTTGATGGTACCTTTGCATAGGAGTCCCACCCACTTTTCCCAAATTTCAAACACCCCCGAGATATCCGGGGGGGCCGTGTTGCGTCGCGATGCTTTTGGCCAGAGTGCATATGACGCTTTGAGTCTCCGGGCGCGCCACAGCGTTTCATCCTGAAGATCCAGGTCTTCGCCCTTTCTCATTTTTTATCGACCTCTGCGAAGAGAGCCATTGTCGGCCCTCGACCGCATTCATTTCAGCAAAGGGACTACGAATGCCAAAACCAATTTGGAAACGCTCATGCCACTTGCTCCTTCCGGGAGACGAAGACGGTTCTGTTCGGATGCCTGCCGTCAAGCCGCATTTCGTAACGAAACGACCGCCAATAAGGCTCCGAGCTACCCCAGTAAGGGGTACGAAAATTGCGCTTCAGAACTCATTGAAACACAAAACGATTTTCTGTCACGAAATGAGGAATTAGAGCTTTCCCCATCTTCGGCCCATTCGTCGAAAGAGCCCATTCTCGAGAAGCAAAACCGGCTTACCTACAAGCTCACTGACGGAGTGCAAATCAACACAGGCTCGGGCAGAGCTTCGCGCGCCCTTGGCTGCGTCATGGAAGTCCTTCCCGGGAGGTGGATGGCCAGGGTTAGGAACCTTGGCGGCGATCTACTCTCCTTTGGCGCAGCCAAGCAAGAAGCCGTCAGGCTTTACCGCTGTCGTGACAAGGGAACGATAGATTGGATTTGCCAACTGAACTTGCGGGTGGCAGCCGAGATAAGCAGAACGGCTCTAGCAAGCGACAAACGGAAAACACCTGTCGATCTGATAGGTGGCGAGCGGCAAGGTCACGTCGATCCGAAAATTAGGGCTACCGTCCTCGACGCTGAAATTGGTTTCCTGATGGACGCTCGACCGGAAACGATCAAAGGCGACGACTACCTACTCGAATACGACTCAGATGGCTATCCAGCACTACCAGCTTGCCTTGATCGACGTAAGCCACGCCTGAGAGAAGCGGCATGACCGTCTGAGAAGAGAGTCGTCGTTGCAAAATGTCTGGAGTTACCCCAAGAGCAGACATCCGCCAGCGAGGCACCGAGGTCGGCTAATGACCCAATTCGGACTCAGCCCGGCATGAGTACCGCCACAACGATCTGCTCGACCCGGTCTGGAACTTCGACCTTCGCCCGAGGGGGGCGACTTCCAAGTCAGCGGGCCGGGCGGACTGCCTGCCAAAGTGGTGTCAGGACGGGCACTACCGCGAACGCAGTGATGGCCCCGATGACAAGGCCCAAGGTCGCCGAAGTGATGGCTCCAGCCGGCCATGCCAGCAGGCCGCCAATGGTGGGAAAGGCGGCGCGCGCGGTGTCGCTGATGACATGGACCACGTGTTCCGGGCCATCGATACCGTACGCGTGAAGTCCGTGAATGATGATGCCGCCCCCGACCCAAAGCATGGCGACCAGGCCAACTAAACTCAGCATCTTGAGGAATGGCGGCATGCCATAGACGATGGCCTGGCCAATGGCGGTTGTAATCGTTCCGCCGCGCTGAGCAAGGTAAACGCCAAAATCGTCAGCCTTTACGATGATCGCGACCACGCCATACACGCCGGCCGTTACGAGGACGCCGACCGTGCACAACACGATTGCCTGCGTGAGAATGTCAGGAGTCGTGATGCTGGCCAGACTGATAGCCATGATCTCAGCGGAGAGAATGAAGTCGGTGCGGATCGCGCCGGCCACCTTCTCCTCCTCGAGCGCACTGCCATCGACGGCGGAGGACGCCGCATGCGCGGCATTTGCGTGCGCATCATGCGGCGCCAGCATCTGATGCACCTTTTCGTAGCCCTCGAAACAGAGGAACACACCACCGATCATCAACAGAGGCGTGATCGCCCACGGAGCTAGGGCCGAAAGGAGCAAGGCTACCGGTAGCAGCAACAGGATCTTATTCTTCAGCGACCCCAGCGCGATGCGTCCGATGATCGGCAATTCGCGTTCGGCTGCGAAACCCACCACGTATCGGGGCGTAACGGCGGTGTCGTCGATCACAACGCCGGCTGCCTTTCCGCTCGCCTTGACGGCCTGCGTGGCGGCGCCCTCGAGCGAGGCCGCAGCCACCTCCGCAAGGGCGACAACATCGTCTAAAAGTGCAAGGAGACCGCTGACCATTTCTGAGGACGCTTAACGCTACGCTTTGAACGAGAGCGCCGACATACCTGAAGAATCGAACGAAGTGGGTCGGTAAGACTTTGGAACTTAGGCGAGTAAACTCAACCGAATGGAAACGCTCCGAGGGTGGTAACTTTCGTCATGTCCGAGCCTAAAAAAGGAGGCTCTCATGAAAAGGATGGCTAGCGCAATTTCACTCCTCGCAGTCGTTTTGGGTTTGGGTGTGTCGCTGACCAGTTGTGGCGAAGAAACCGAGACCGTATCCGCCGCGACCATCTCTGCATTGCCGCCCGGCAAAACCTTTGTGATTGACTTAACCCACAAGGATTTTTTGGGTAAGGGCACCGTCTACAAATTCGGTGACGCAAGTACCGACTTCAGCCGCATTACCATTCGCACGGCTGCGGGCGTGAAGACTTTCGCTGACCTGTTGAAGGGGACTGACACCAGCTTCAGAGGCGGACTGGTGCTAGGGACACCCGATGATATGCGCTACCACCTACCCACTTCGGCGGACGGAGGTACGACGACCGGCGGGTGGACGACCCGTCATGACTGTGGTCCGGATATTTGCAAGTGCAATGACAAAGCCGACTGTCTTGGTATGATTTTGAAGGGCAAATGCGCTTCGCCAGGAGAATTTTGGTGCAGTACTGATACCGCTGCCTGCTACTGTGTAGCAAAACAATAGCGAGCGAACCCGCCTCCGTCGTCGGCCCATACTAATGCGAGCCGTGGCGCGGCATCGGGCTCAACGCTGCCGGCCGCGCGACTTCGCCGGTCATCGCATTCCCGACATTGCGTCAAGCCGTGCGTAAGCTAGCCACCGTGGCCACCGCGTTGTAGGAAATTCCCAAACAAAACCGAGCAACCGGAACCCAAAGGACCGATCAAGTAAATCGTCCAGAAACTCGCGAGACGATTAGTTTCTCTCGGATTCAAATTGGTCCGTGGACTCAGTCAGGTTCAAAGGTCCACGATTGTCTTCAAACCAGCTCCAATGTCTTCTGGCTTAAGGTTCCGCAGTGCGAAACGTGTCGCAGCTCGCCACATCTCCCGATTTTAAGCCAGTCATAAACCACTGCGTACGTTGTGCTGAAGTGCCGTGGGTGAATGAGTCCGGCACGACGCGGCCTTGCGCTTGGTGCTGCAACCGATCATCTCCAATGGCCGAAGCCGTCTGCATTGCAGCTTCAACGTCTCCGGGCTCAATGAATTGCCACTTAGCCTGCGCGCGGTTCCCCCAGACTCCCGCGAGGCAGTCTGCTTGCAACTCCACTCGGACCTGGAGACCGTTTGCCTCAGCTTGCCCCATTGCACGTTGCGCCTGTTGCACCTTCGGCAATAATCCGAGCTGGTTCTGGACGTGGTGGCCGATCTCGTGAGCAATCACATAGGCTTGCGAGAACTGGCAGGTCTTGCTGCCGACGTCGCAAGCGCCGAAGCGCCGCTCAAGGTCCTGAAAGAAGCTTGTGTCGAGGTAAACCTTCTGGTCATTCGGACAATAGAACGGACCCATTGCGGATTGCGCAAACCCACAGCCCGACTGTGTCGCTCCTGAAAACATGACCAGCGTCGGCGGTTTATAAGTTTCGCCGTATTGAGCAAAAACTCCGGTCCAAACTTCTTCTGTGCTGCCGAGGACAGCCGAGACGAATTTGCCCAACTCGTCAGACGGCGCTCCGGTAGGAACCTGCTGTTGTTGTGTCTGGCCGACTTTGGACAGCATTTCCGCGCCACCAATGAGCAGCCGCGGATCGATGCCAAAAGCCCAGCCGACTAGGCCGAGTACCACAACTGTGCCAATGCCGATGCCACCAGCACGACCTGCAGTCACGCCGCGCCGATCTTCAACACGCTGACTTTTAGGTAGCTCATCCAAGCGCATGACTCACCTCACACGACAGAGCCAAGTTGGTTGTTATCGGACAATGCGATTTCCTCCTGCGGTTACTTTACAGCAGACGAGTGGTTATCGCCACCGGTAGCAAAAGACGGCTCACCAAAGCGGGCCGCCTTTTCGCTTTTAGAAGATCGTGATTTTTTTCTTAGCCAGTCCAAAACTGTTACGATGCGTTTTCCCAATGACACTTTTTGGTGTTGCTGGCGGCTACAGTGCGTAAGGGAGGTGCACATGGGTATGCTTGACGAGTTACTCGGCGGTGGGCAACGTCAGAAAGACTATAAGGATTTCGTTGATCGATACGAACAAGGAAACCCGTCCGAGGGCTACTCCGATCAAGAGGTTCTGCAGCGGTATGGTGAAGTGTCCCACGCCGTGCCGTCCGATCAGTACGCTCAGGCGGCGCGAGAGGCGCTCGGCAAGTTGTCGCCGGAAGAGCGAGCGGAATTCCTGAAGATGCTGCAGGAGCGAGCCGCGGCGCGCGGTGTGACGCTTCCGCGAGAGGTAGCGCCCGATCCGACAGACCTGGGAAAAGTGCTCACCGACCTGCATCAGAAGCCCGGTCAGCTTCGGGATCTCCTTGGCGGTGGCGACGCCCAGCCTCAGGGGCAAGCGCCAGGGTCGAACCCGATTATCAACATACTGAAGTCCCCACAGGCCAGGGCCGTGCTCGCGGGCATCGCGGCCACGGTGGTCAAGCGCGCCACGCAGGGTGCATCCCGAACGGCATGAGGCCGCGCCGGAGCGTAGGATTTAATCAGTACAGGCCGGGGCCAGTCGCCCTGGTCTTTTCTTTTGCCGGGCCGGCGATCTCGTCAAGCTTCTGCTGCTCACCGGGCAGCGGCGGGAGAAAGTGGCAGGCATGAAGTGGGCAGACGTATCGGTTGAAGGCGTATGGAATGTCCCCAACGGCGCTAGGCAGAAAGGCACGGGCGGCGAACTACAGCTTCCGCCAATGGCGCTAGATATTATTCGGGCAAGGCCACGCTTCTCCTCCAACCCTACGTGTTTGCCGGTCGCGGTGTTTCTCACTTCTCAGGTTACAGCAAGGCCAAGAAAGCGCTCGACGCCAAGCTGGTCGATGTCGGGCACGCCGACTTGTGGGAACTGCACGACCTCCGACGCACTGCCCGGTCGCTAATCAGTCGTGCCGGCGTCCGTCCCGATATTGCCGAGCGGGTATTGGGCCACGCCATCAAGGGCGTTGAAGGCGTCTACGACCGGCACTCCTATAAAGAGGAAAAAGCGGACGCATTGCAGCGGCTTGCCGCCCTCGTCGATTCGATTCTCAATCCGCGCTCGGACAACGTGGTCCACCTATCCACGGGCTAACCGCTTAATGGCGTTTAAAAATTTTGAGGGGGTTTGACACACACCCGCAAATCGCAGCAATAAGAATGAATCCGAACGGCGCAGTTTCCTAACAACTCAGCAAAAGATTTTTGCTGAATGAGGGAGTCCGTTTGGAGCGCCGTGGCGGACGGCGTGTGCTTGGCCTGGGCGGTCATTTCTCGGCATCAGCGAAATCATGTGATTTCCTTGAAGGAGGAAGGCCGACTCGCTGCGCCTCTCTTCAAGGATCAACCCTTGAAAGGAGGCTACCGCGCTGTCCGATGTTCTGCTGCGTTTTCGCGACCTAAAGAATCGCAATCTCGTAAACAACTATGTGACGCTTGCACGCTGGATTGAGCGTGAAGGTTTTCCACCTGGCCTCATGCTTGCCCCGAACACTCGGGTCTGGCGTGACTCAGAAGTAGAGGCTTGGTTAGCGTCCCGCCCAATCAAGAACAAGAAACCACGTGGCGCAGCAAAGCGTAACGCGGGAGCCACGTGATGGAGGCGTGCCAGCAATGCGGCTCGCCACTCCTAGCACGGCGGAAGCTCAAGTCGTTCTGTTCTTACGCCTGTCGGGGACAGCATAGAGCCCTTGAAGCGGCCACCCACTGCACCGGGCTAATACGCTCAAAAAACACCAAACAGAACAAAGAGTTGCGAAGCCTTAGAAGGCAGTCTGTAGGTGGTTTCTCCTTCGCCAGGATCAGCTCCTGCATCTACCGGATAGATCGTCCCGGCAAATTAGGTGCGGGCTCGTTGATGGAAGTCGGCTGGCCAGGGGGCGCAAGGCAGCGGTGGATTGCACGAGTAGGCAATCAGGCAAGCGAGCCGTTGACGCTCGATGAGGCGAAGCGGGCTGCCGTTGTAATGCTGCGCGAACGGAAGGAGACGGAGCCTCGCAATTGGATTGCAGAGCTCAATAAGATCGCTGCCGCCGAGGTTCATCACGCGTGGATGATGCAGGAGCGCAAGCAATGGCCGCGCGAGCTTGTGGGTGCTGAGTTGCGTCCCGGCTCGATGCAGATAGATGGCAAGCTGCGCAATGCGATCCTGAACGCAGAGCTTGTTGCGACGCCGTCACACGCTGAGCCACTGAGCGGAGACGGTTTCCGGCTTGAATTTTACGATGACGGCTACCCAAAGCTCCCGGAATGCCTCCGGCGCAAGAATGGCCACGAGGACCGAATCCCCACCGCGTATGCAGCATGAAGAAACTCCAAAACTTCGACGTTCCCAGAACAGTCCAGAAACAAGATGCTGGTCCTGATAAAGACCTTGCGGCTAGTTCGGTCTTTAGCCCTCCCTCTATATGTTATGGCACTACCGCCGCCCAGCCCTCCCCCCACGGGAACGACAGCGATAAACATCGTGGTCCTTACCGTGAAGGCGGCACAACCTACATTTCGGTTTCACAAGCGAAGGGCATGATCGAGGCGGTGGCCTACGCAGAAGAGGTCGACCTCTCCTTGGTTGCCCATCTCACGATCCACTGGGCCTACACGAACGCGGGGGACGATCTCAACGGCAAACTTTTCGCGAAGGTCCGAGAGGGTCTTGCCAAATGGCTGCGTCGGCACGGCATCGTATTCGCCGCGGCCTGGTGTATCGAGCGCATGTCACGTGGGCAGGCCGAGGTGGCGCATTGCCACCTGCTCTTTCACTACCGCGCTAAGAGGAAGCTTCAAATCGAGGCGGCCATTTATCGTCTCGTCAAGCGGCATGGTCGCGGTTACTGGGCCGAAGAGGTTATCGACCTGAGGATTCACGACGACCCCGATGGCAAATATCTCATCAAGGGTGGTGACCGCGAGGTCTGGAAACTCTTCCGCCTCAGGAAAGAGCATCGCCGCTTCCAAGGCATCATCTTCGGCAAGCGTTGCGGAGTTACCCAGAACATTGGACGTGCGGCACGGCGTCGGGTGCTCCAGCGAGGTGCAATGTGATGCTGAAGCCTCTTCGTCGTTGCGCCTGTTGCGGCACCGAAATCACGAGTCTCCGCAGTACCAAGTCCTATTGCTCGGATGCTTGCAGGAAGAAAGCATCTCGTGGTGGCAATGACTTCGATAGCGTGAGGGAGAGCTGGTGGCTGTTCGAGAACCTCAGGCGCAACGGGCTGATCGGGCAAATTTGGCCCGTGTACAAATGGGACGATAGCCCACGCATCTTCGCGCTTTTGGATGATAGCGGATTGGGTCACGCCGCAGAAGAGATGAACGAGGCGCTCCGCCGAGTTGGTGTCGCCGAGTTGGAGCTACCCACAGAGGCAGATTACAGGCGGGCGCTAAAGGATTTCGACGTGGCAATTTCACTAGACGATGCTGGCGATCGGCTGAAGGCAGCAATCAAGGCGTTCTACGAAGCGAGGAAAGATCGGCGGATCAAAAAGTGGGATTAGAAGGGGTGTACCCCCTCCGACAATGGCAATTCGGAGCCTTGATTTCTACGGGTTTGCGGGTGGCTTACGCGGACTTTTCGAGGTGGGACGTACGATTATGCCTAGACTGCCGTTTTGTCCGCCTAAGAAAGGATCTTTTGGGGCCCACCTCGAGCGGGGGCATCTAAATCGAGGGCGGGGGGAGTTGCTTCTACTTTTGTTGAAACGCTCGCGAGCGTTTATCGGGTTCTGAATTTGTCAGTGTAATGGGGCCCCATCTGAGACCCCGGGGGTAGCTTTGGAAAATGAAAGAGTATGGGAACCCATTACATAGGAGTCCCACCCATTTTCTACCGCTGGGCCACATCCTGGCATGGAGAGCGGCCCCCGAGTTTGGGCAGGGCAATGACGCCGCTCTAGCTGCTTTGAACCAGCGAGCCGAGATGGATTTGAAGGAAATGTTCAACAGGTCGATCCGCTACATTCATCAGCGGGAGATGCGGTCTGATTATCCAATTATCAGAAGAACAAATATTACCCATACAAGCACGTAAGGAATTAAATTATGCAATTTTCAAAAACCAGCGACGCAGTACATCACCGTCGCCGCCTCACAAACTACGATGCCCGTCGGCGTCGTTGGCTGCTATCTGGAAAGCGTGACGATCATCCCAGCATCTACGGCTGCGGGGGCAGTCACGATTCTTGATGGTTCGACTGCGATTGTCAGTATTCCAACTGTGGCCGGTACTGGCACAGGCACGGTATGCCCGCCTCCGTATTCTGTACCTCTTGGCATTAGAGCCACGAGTGCGAGCACGGGCTTCAAGATCACGACCGTCTCCGCTGTCTCTGCCATCGCTATCGGCAGGTTCACACTACCGTAATTAACGCTTGAGCTTTCTTGGCGCGAAAGTTGTTCCGGGGGTTCCTCCTTTCTCCTGGGCCTATATCGCTGCCTCGAAGGGGTCGCTTCTGTTTAATCTCATTGGCAGGGGATGACCTAAACTGGGGAGTGTTCCTGGTCGGATAACAGGAGCAGTCCCCCTTCTATTGCTGAGCTGGGGATTGGTGTCCTCCGTTCCTGGCTCGCAAGGGGGGAATCGTCTAGTGACAGCGGTTCCCCCCAACCCTTTTCATTGCTGAGCTAGACTGGAAGCCGCACCATTCCGGCTCTCAAAGCGGGGAGGGGACCTGAGCAATCCGGTTCTCTCTCCCGTTTGCTTGCCACTGCACTCCAATGGCAAGGAGCGTGAGTGCGGCAGCAAATAAGAAGCCCCGCACGGGGGGGAGCGGGGCTTCTAGGGTTCCATTGGGGGGGAACCTAAGTGATGGGCGAGGGATGAGCACCATCACAACCAAAGAAATAGCATACCAGCCGCTGGGCTTTGCGTGAACTTTTCGTCACATTATTAATGGCGGTATTAATGGCGGTTCCGGCCATGCGGGCCGAGCTTTCATTGGTGAATGGTGAAGGCCGGAACGGCAAGACAAAAAAGGGAAGCTTGGCGTTGCCAAGCCTCCCCCCAGTTCCCCCTATTTTGCGCGCTAGTATCAGCGGGAAGGAGACTTAATAAGTGCGGCAAAAGTCAGGCGCAGGCGTGATGCTCAGGCAGAAGACGCGAACAGTCGCCGAAGGAATTAGGGCGCCGACCGAAGCCGACGCCTTCCGAGAAGGATTATGGATTCGTGGAGTTGCTTGGTGCTGACTCGGTGGTCGGCTGCGGCGTATTCGGGGCCACAGTTTCGCTGCCGAAAATACCAAAGCCAATCGTAAGAAGCAGAACGATCAGACAGGCCGCCAAAATGCCTAGTGCTAAGACAGACCTTGCGTCATCCTTAGAACCTTCCAGATTGTCTGACATTGGTCCATCAGTTATTGGAACCATGACGATTTCTCTGAGGTAGCATAACGAGGGCGCCGACCGAAGCTTGCCGGGGCTTAGGGTCATCCACGGGGTAGATGGCACTTGTACCGCTGACCATGAGGCCATCAGGTACTTAGAAAGTAGCACAACCATTGTCGTGCACGCTGTAGCTCGCGGGCAACGTAGCCACTACAATTTGAGTCAATTTAGCGCGGCATGTTCCTTATTTGTTCTACAGTGGCGCAATGGCTACGGGGCATCCGTTCGATCTGCCTTATATGGTCGAGCAGTGGGACGACGGCGATTCCTACGTCGAAGAACTGATCGCGCTACCGGTGACTATCGTGTTGCGCGGGCCGCATACCTGGAAGCCGTGAAGCGACGACCTGGTCGGATCGTGACGCTCAGGCAGAAGACGCGATTGTTGGCCGACAGTCGCCGAAGGAATTAGGGCGCCGACCGAAGCCGACGCCCTTGGCAGCTCTTACATCTTTTTCAGAGAGCACGTGTTAGTGGCGGCATTCCATATACCGCCAGCCTTGGAACAATCGGCTGCATTCTTTGCGCTCGCTACATCGCCAGCGAATGCCGGGCCGGTGAAGGCAAGTGCTAAGGCCATTGCGAGAGCGGAGATTAGGGCTTTCATGGCTTTTCTCCTTACGATGGAACTAACTCTCCCTCTTCCTACAAACGCGCTCTCGGGGACCTCTGTTCCGAGATTGAGGAGGCCAGCCGCTCCTAGCGCCAGGGCCCTGAGGCTGGTCTTCTTGTGTTCGAATTCGTACCGAAAAAACCGAGGCTTGCCTGGGAGATCTTCCTAGGAGTGCCATTTTAGGCGAGTTAGATTGACGCGGTGGCAGACGCGCGACACATTACGCCGGACGCGCTCCTTATGTGGAACTGCCACCGAATTCAGCGCTCAAAGCTGAAAGGGAAACCCGGCCCGTGCGCATCGTCGCCGCCGGGTTTCTCATAAAAAGACGCCGACCGAAGCCGACGCGATACTGTTCAGGAACCCGTTCTTGAAGTTCGCACCGCCTTGCAGCTGCAGACTTGCCACGCACGGAGGCTAGTTCCGAAAGGAACTCCCCGGGGCCTCCTAGCGGCCATTTATCTTATAGCCGCGCTGACGTAGGTAGGCCTTGAGCAACACTGCAGCCTCATTGAACTCGTGGTCGCGGTTCAGCCAAGCCCCGATGGGCTGCCGATCCTCTGCGGTCATGGTGGCGGGGGCAAGCTTCTCGTTTCCTTCTTCTTGCTTTTTGTAGGCTCGCGCGAACTCGGCTAGCAAACCGTCTTGAGTAGCCTCGCCTATAGTCTCGCCGGTCCGCAGCAAGCCCACCGCCTGCTTGGGGGTCAGGGTCATGATTTTCCTCCTAGCACTGCTTCCCAGGGCTAATATGACGGCTCGCATGGTCATGGCTTTACCCCCACTGCTCCTTGTGACTTAGAGCGTCGAGTTGCTGCTGAACGCAATACGGGGCTGAGTTAGCGACTGGCACTTGCCGCTTGGGCCAGTCCCTTAGAAATAGCACAACAGTGGTTCATGCTGCTGTGACTTGTCCGCAACCGTCACAAAAAGAAAGTGGGAATCTTCGTTCGCTCATGCCGGTGCACTGCGCGCTATCCGGCTTTCTTTTCAGGCTCACGCTTTAGGTGCGCATCCATGTCGTCGAGATCGCCAGCGAGCCTCAACCAAGTCTTCGCTAACTCGGCATAATGCCGTCGCACTTGGAGCGAGCGTGATGTTTGCGCCAGCCTTACGCAAGCCAAAGCTTGTTGGCGGCATTCCTTTGGATCAAGCGGCATATCGAACTCCAACTTTTCTGCCAATTTGATTCCAAGGTCGAGTTTGGGAGTCAAGACGGATCCCACGAAAAAATAAGCCCCGGCCTTTGGGGAGACTGGGGTTAGTGGAGACTTAGCTGGGTTTAGGAAACTGGTCGTCTGTATAAAGCTTCCTTGTAACGAGTCGATGACGGGACACTGACCCGCATGCAGGAGAAACCCTGTTGCGTCAGGTGGCTGACAAGAGCCCTCGACCGACAGGCCGGGGGCTTATTGCCTAAGCGGCGTTAGTCCTGTTGCCCGGCGTTAGCCCACCACCACGAAAGCCCTGTATTTCTGCCGTGTCGAAGACTGGCGGCTCGCGGCTTTCTCAATGAGCCTGGCAAGCCGTATGCCGCGAAGTCTGTGCCGAGCATGCTGCGGTAGCAGTGAATTGAGAAGGCTGACTTATCACCGGCATAAACACCGGTGATGGTCCCATTCCGAGGCAACGGGGGGCATCAAAATTGGGGGGCGGGGGGTGATTGTAGCTAGGCGTTGGCAACCGCCTCAGCGTATTCGCCGGAACTACCGCGAGTTGGGTCCCCTCTGAGACCCCGGGGGGTAGCTTTGGAAAACGAAAGAGCATGGGACCCATTGCATAGGAGTCCCCACCCACTTTCTTAAATTTCAAACGCTGCCGAGGTAATCGAGGGGAGTTGACCGTTGAGCCCGCTCAAGGTGCAGTCGCTTGCACTGCATGCGTCGCCGGCGGCGGTTGGAGGTACTCCGCGACCAGAACGGCCAATGCCGCGCCAGAAAAGAGAGCGATTAGAGCAAGCAGCGCCACAAGGAATGCGAGCCTCATGGCGGCGATGTTAGCACGAACGCCCGCAGCCGCTTTTCCTGCTAGGGTCCACCCCACGGAGCGCGTGCGTCCCGCCACAAGACCGCAAAGATGGCGAGCAATGCCCACCACAGAGCGTTGGTGGCTTGATGGGTCACAATCGGGAAGATGATGCTGATCACGATGCAGATCAGCGCCACGATGTTTCCGACGCCAAGCGTCATTTCCTGTCCCGTTTTGTTGCAAGGTTAACGATCGCAAGGGGGAGGAGCGGATTAAATCGCTGTGGTTTTTTTGCCTGGACCGGTGGGGTAGCTTCAGCACTATAAATCTGTATTTTTTTAATGAAAGGAGCTATTTCCGTGAAGCAACGAGGCAGGAAATCGGCAGTATCATTCAGTTTGGCAGCAAAATCCGCGCTTGTCGTGGCATCTCTGATGCTTACCGCATTTGTGGTTTCTACCGCGCAAGCTTAGGTTACAGTCGAAGTGTCTAAGATTACGTGCTAGTTGCTTCATACAAGGTAATGATCAAGAGAAATCGCCATATGGTTGGGTGGATATTATCATGGCAAACAAGGCAATACATCAATGCAGCGGAATGCCTCATCATCCCCAGACGTGCTCGGCGTCGCCGTAGCACGCATGCGGCTCGACCCCGCGTAATAGCGGATAGTCGGTGTAGCCTTGATCCGCGCCGCCATAGAACGTCTCGCGATTGGCGGGATTGAGCGGCGCGTCGAGATAGAGCCTGATCACGAGGTCTGGGTTGCCGATGAACGGCTTGCCGAATGCGACGAGATCGGCGCGGGCTTGTTCAATGGCCTCGTTGGCGCGCTGCCTGTCAAAGCCGTTATTGGCGATGACGATCCCGCCGAAGCGGCGCTTGATCTCAGAATAGTCGAAGGACGGAACTGGCGTGCCGCCGGTGTCGCCCTCGATCACATGCAGATAGCTGAGTCCTTTGCCTGAGAGCGCCGAGGCCACATGATTGAACAGGCGTTGCGGGTCGCTGTCGGCGATGTCGTTCTGGCCGTTCTGCGGCGAGATGCGCAAACCGGTACGCTCCGCGCCGACCGCTGCCGTGACCGCATCGACCACCTCGAGCAAGAAGCGTGTGCGATTTTCGATTGAGCCGCCATAGGCGTCGATGCGCTTGTTGGTGCCGTCGCGCAGGAACTGATCGATTAGGTAGCCGTTCGCGCCATGAACCTCGACGCCGTCGAAGCCCGCGGCCATCGCGTTCCGCGCTCCTTGCGCGTATTGCGCCACGACACCGGGGATCTCGGCGATGTCAAGCGCGCGAGGGGTGGGGATCGGCTCGAAGCCGTTCGCGGTGAAGGCCTGCGCGTTCGGCCTTATGGCTGAGGGTGCCACCGGCAACTTGCCGCTGGGCTGGAAAGATTGGTGCGAGATCCGACCGACATGCCAGAGTTGGAGCACGATGCGGCCGCCGGCGACATGAACCGCGCCCGTCACGCACTTCCATCCCTCGATCTGATCGGCGCTGTGGATGCCTGGCGTCGAGATATAGCCCTGACCTTCCGGCGCGACTTGCGTCGCTTCCGAGACGACGAGCCCTGCGCTCGCGCGCTGCGCATAATAGAGGGCGTTGAGCACCGTCGGCACGTTGCCGGCGGCGGCGCGGCTCCGCGTCAAGGGCGCCATGACAATGCGGTTCGGCAGCTTGAGCGGTCCGATCTCGATGGGGGTGAAGAGGTCCGGCGTAGTCTTGGTGGGGCGGTCTTGCATTGGGGATTCTCCGTGGGGCAGGGATGTGCAGCAATCTTGCCGGAGGCGAGCGTCACAGTCCATGCGGGAGGGTCTCCAGGACTCGTGGGGAGGCACCCGCACTCCAACGAGCCGATATCGACTGTAAGGCTCTAGTTAGTAGCCAAAGATGGGGTTATCGCTGGCGCCTTCGATATCGAGCAGACCCAGCATACATCTCGTGCATGCAGCAGAAGGGTCTTGTCGAGGCCCAGACTTGAATCCGGGCGCCGGCCAAAGCCGACGCTTAAATCGCCTTTGTCGAGTAAGGTTCGCAGCTTGGCGATGTTGCTCGCTATGCGCCGCGCCTCGTCCTCGGTGAGCACCTTGGCCATACGGGCGTCGTTGGGATTGGAAGGGAGCCGCAATAGGCGGCTCGGGTGCAGGCTTGCGCTCTCGCTACTGGACTGGCGGGGCGGTCCCTCTTTATTGCTGAGCTAGGATGTCGCCTCCGGCTCTCAAAGCGGAGAGGGGACCGTGGTTTGGAACCTCCGGCCCCCTCTCCAACTTACCAACGCTATCAATCCAATGACAAACAGTGGCAGTGTGCCGGGGCGGCGGCCAGGTCGGATCGTAACCCTGCGGCAGAAAACTTGATTGCTGACAGACAGTCGAAAGGTATGATCGCGGCGTACAGATAGTTCGACTAGGAGGAAACATGCGTAAGGTACTAACCGTGCTCGCGACAGCGATGATGCTTCTAGGCGGCTCATTGGTCTGGAAAGCCGAGGCAGCGCCGCTGTCTGGCGTTGCGGATCTGCCGCCTTTGACTAAGAGCACCTCACCCCTTGAAAGCGTCGCCTGTTGGTGCGGCCCCTACAGATGCGCGTGCGGGCGCCGATATTATGGGGGCCCTCGTTATTATGGGCATTACGGCTACGGCTACCGGCCCTACGGTTATTATGGCTATGGGCGTCGCTGGCGGTACTGAGACAGGTCTAGCCCAGGAACACCGATTCTCATCGCGGGTTGAATCGAAGCCGGTGGTAGTCTCGGCAAAAGGCTTCCGCCACCGGATCAGCCCGCTGGCTGAGAGGAACCCGGCTTGCGTCAGACTGCGCGGGCCCGGTTTCTTCGGAGGGGCCCAGAAATCAAAGAAAGGGTGCGCCGACCGAAGCCGACGCCTTCATCCCTCTTTGCCGAGTAAGGTTGGCAATCTTGGCGATGTTGCTCGCTATGCGACCGCGTAACAGTTGTCTGATCCGTATGCCAAGCGTACGATGGCATTTCTCACGCGATCCGACTTAAAGGTATGGGAGGTCACCATGCCCCAAGCGAAGAAACCCCCGAAGCGGAAGCATCGGGCGTGCGCAGTACCGTTGTTGGGAGCCGCCGGGTTGTCGTTGTCGCTGGCGAGCGGCGCATCCGCGGCAACCGAGGTGCCCGCAGCGGATATGCCGACGCAGAACACCACGGCGAGCAAAGAAATCACTTTCGGCGAAGAGGAAATCGCCGATGTCAGCTTGGCGACGTTCTATGTCTTCGACAAGGAGAATGTCGGAACATCCGAGCCGGGCGTGCAACTAGCCCATAGAGGCTGCGGAGGATGCCACGGCTGCCACGGCTGCAGAGGCTGCCATCGAGGCTGCGGCGGATGCCACGGCTGCAGGGGCTGCGGAGGTTGCGGCGGCTGTGGAGGCTGTGGAGGCTGCTGGTGGTGGTGGTTCGCCGCTTGCAGATGGGGTTACTGAAGGTGCTGCATTTCTTAGCCTAGTGGCAAGCTAGTCTTCGCACCGAGTAAGTTTGACAGCTTGGCGATGTTGCTCGCTATGCGACGTGCCTCATCCTCGGTGAGCATGTTGCGCATAAAGGCGTCATTGGGAGTCTCGCTTGAGTAGACATACGCGAGCGATTGCCCATTGGCGTCACACACCTTGAATCCGCCAGCAATCATCTCAACGGTCCATGGTGGTGGGAATCGACGCATTGGCAGAGATTACATGAAAGGAGCGCCGACCGAAGCCGACGCCCCTATGAACAATCACCATAGAATCTCCTGGGGGAATCTCCTATGGAAGCCGGGATCTTGCCTCAGGCCATAAGCTCCCGCCTCTCGGCAAAGTGACGCTGCGACATTAAGGGCGCCGACCGAAGCCGATGGGACTAGACAATCCAACCAAGCTCGCGGGCCTTGGCCAATGCTGTCCGAAAAGCTTCGTCCAGCCATCTCGTGGTCGTCAGTCCTAGTGCGTTCGCGCAGGATTAGGTGTGGTCGGCCTGTAGGCTTGTAGTACGTGGCCTTGAACTTTCCGTTTAGCAGACTGACGACGAGATTGCCGTCTCGCACCTCGACAATGAAGTGTGTGGACTTCGCGCCATGCCACTTTGAATTCGCCAAAAACTAACGCTCCTGGACTTCGCCAGTCGAGGAGACCGGCACTTACCCCACCCTTTCCCGCAGAGGAGACTTAACAAGACGGAAGCCCCGAGGAGGGGTCTCTACGGGGCTTCCCTGCTATTGGTCTTGGGATAGAGCCGGGAGCTTGGGGCGCGTGGCCTATCCGTGGGGATAGAGCCGGAAGCCTTGGGGGCAACATTCTCTATCCAGTGAACTCAAACACGCGGCGGGCCGAAAGGTTCCGGGACGGGGGGCGTGACGCAGAAACGGACTACTCAATCAGTGACGCTCCCGCCGAACCCGTTGGGGCCTGACATAGGAGTGGCCGTTAGAGGGAGCAAGGCTGCGTCGTTAGGACATCGAGTTCACCAACGGCAAGCGGCCAGGGGGCGCGGTTGTAGGGACAACAATCAAAGCCAACGAGCAAAGGCCGGAAGGCTATTCACCCTCCGGCCTCCGGCTCTAGAGCCCCGTTCCAGGGGCTGCGGCCATCCCGAACGGGACTTAGAACTTAGCGGCAGCTCTGCGTGTAAGCGCCGCCAGCCCTGCAAACCGCATTCCCCCATGCGGGAGGGCGGGCGGACTTTGCTCGCCACGGAGCAATCACGCTGCGATTACAGGCCAATTTCTTGTTAAAGAGTGCCGTGGTGAATACGTCGCAAGGCAGGCATTGACCTGGGCGAGAATGGCAGCATCATTCCAAGGCCGAAAGGGAAGCCTCGTGCGTCCTGTTGCCCATCATTATCCCAGCATCGAGGTGATCTCATAAGATGGTTGTTTTTATTGACATATTTGAGACTGACACTATCCTTCGCAAGGACAGGCGCTAACAGCGACGCGGGAAGAAGTTAGACATGGTTCAGTTCACGCTGCCGAAGAACTCCAAGGTCAAGCAGGGCAAGGCCTGGAATCCACCACCCGAGAGCGCGGAGGCTGGGCGCTGGCGCGAATACCGCGTCTACCGCTTCGATCCCGACAAGGCCGAGAACCCGCGGCTCGACACCTATTGGGTGGACATGACGGATTGCGGGCCGATGGTCCTCGACGCACTCATCTGGATCAAAAACAATATCGACCCCACGCTGACCTTCCGCCGCTCCTGCCGCGAAGGCGTGTGCGGCTCTTGCTCGATGAATATTGGCGGCACCAACACGCTCGCTTGCACCCTGCACGCCGACGATGCGCCGGAGCGCGTCTCGGTCTATCCGCTGCCCCATCTGCCGGTGATCAAGGATCTCGTCCCAGACCTCACCCATTTCTACGCCCAGCACCGCTCGATCGAGCCCTGGCTCAAGACCGATACGCCGACCCCACATACGGAATGGCGCCAGTCGCGCGAGGATCGCAGCAAGCTCGACGGTCTCTATGAGTGCATTCTGTGCGCCTGCTGCTCCACGGCCTGCCCGTCCTATTGGTGGAACAGCGAGCGCTATCTCGGGCCGGCGATCCTGTTGCAGGCCGAACGCTGGGTCGAGGATAGCCGCGACGAGCGAACCGGCGAGCAACTCGATGAGCTCGAAGACCCCTTCCGGCTCTATCGCTGCCACACCATCCTGAACTGCACCAAGGCATGCCCCAAGGGCCTCAACCCAGCGGCGGCCATCGCCTCGCTGAAGCAACAGATGGTGGAGCGCGGCGAGTGATCGATCACATCGCCCTCAATGTGCGCGATGTCGCCCGCGCCACGGAGTTTTATCTGAAGGCGCTCGCGCCGCTTGGCTACGGCATCGTCATGCAGGTCTCGGCAGAGGAGAGGGGCGGCAGCCCAGCGGTCGGGTTCGGCTCAGGGCAGAAGCCGTCCTTCTGGATAGCGCAGGGCGAGCGTAAGAGCGGGCCCATGCATGTCGCGTTTGTTGCTCCGAACCGCGCGGCGGTCGATACCGTCTATGCTGCGGCGATCAGGGCTGGTGGCAAAGACAATGGGGTACCGGGACTTCGGCCAGAGTATCACGCCAATTATTACGGCGCGTTCGTTTTCGATCCCGACGGCAACAATGTCGAGGCGGTGTGCCACCTGCCAGAGTGACGCGCGAGGCTTAGTGCGCCCCGCAATTCGGCAGCGAGAAGGTGCAGGGATCGGGCTGCGCGACCGGCACCTTTTCTCCGGTCTTGGAATCCTTCTTCGTGTCATAGGGACCGACAACGCCGTTCGGCGCGAAGGTCACTCGGGCGAGCTTGCCGTCGTCGAAGACGAGGCTCGCGCCACATTTCCAGTTCTTGTCGGGTTTTGGCTTGCTGAGCGGGTTCTTGCTCTGGTCGGACTTTTGCTTGTTGTCGGCCGTGGGCACGGGGCCGGCGCCCGAATAGTGATAGACAAGCGTTTCGCCCTTTGCGGTGCCGTAACTGTTGTTAGGCGTGCCGGCGCAGGCGATGACCTGTTCCTTGGTCATGCCAATATAGGGCTTCGCGGGATCGGGCAGGAAGGTGCGCTCGAAGGTCTGCTTCGGCGCCTGACAGCCGCCGAGGTTTGCGTCGCCCACGGCCAAGATTGCCAGCAGTACATTGGCTACGCGCATTGATCCCGCTCTCATTTCCGCCCCGTCGATTGGGCGCAGATTGCGCGCAAAAAGTGGCAAATGGCTTGATATCCTCCCCTTGAGCGGGAGGGTTAGAAAGAGGGGTTCAAAAATCTAAAGCGCGGCGGCGAAATCCCAAAGCAGCTTTGCGTTCAGGGTGATCACGGTGACTGCGATCAGCACGGCGAGCGCCGTCACCCAGCGCGGCGCCAGCAGCGCGCCCATCTTGCTCTTGTCGGCGGTGAACATCACCAGCGGCACGATGGCGAACGGGAGCTGCAGGCTCAACACCACCTGGCTCAGGATCAGGAGCTTGGCGGTTCCTGCGGCGCCATACCAGATGGTAACGATCGCCGCGGGGACGATGGCGATGGCGCGGGTGACGAGCCGCCTGAGCCACGGCGGCAGCCGAATATCGAGGAAGCCCTCCATGACGATTTGTCCGGCCAGCGTCGCGGTCACCGTCGAGTTCAGGCCGCAGCAGAGCAGCGCAATGGCAAACAGCGTTGGCGCAAGCGCCGAGCCGAGCAGCGGCGCGAGGAAGGAATGCACCTGATCAAGTTCAGCCACATTGGTTTGGCCGATCTTGTTGAAGGTGGCGGCGGCGAGGATCAGGATCGAGGCGTTGATGGTCAGCGCGAACATCAGCGCGATGGTGGAGTCGGTGGTGGCGAGGGTAATGGCCTCGCGCTTGTCGGCCACGCTCCTGCCGTAGGCGCGCGTCTGCACGATGCCGGAATGCAGATAGAGGTTATGCGGCATTACCGTCGCCCCAAGAATGCCAAGTGCGAGATAGAGCATCTCCGGGTTCTTCACGATCTCGACCGTCGGCGCGAAGCCGCGGATCACCTGCCCCCAATCCGGATCGGCCATGGCGATCTGGATGCCGAAGCAGACGGCGATGACGCCGAGCATGGTGACGATGAAGGCCTCGATCCAGCGGAAGCCGAGGCGCTGCATCCACAAAATGAGGAACACGTCGAGCGCGGTGAGAATGACGCCGATCTCGAGCGGAATGCCGAACAGAAGATTGAGGCCGATGGCCGTGCCGATCACCTCGGCGAGGTCGGTGGCGCAGATGGCAAGCTCGGCCGCCGCCCAGAGTGGGTAGTGGACGTAGCGTGGGAAGGCGTCGCGGCAGGCTTGCGCGAGATCGCGTCCCGACGCGACACCGAGCCGGGCACAGAGCGCCTGGAGGATGATCGCCATGACGTTGGAGAGGAGCGCGATAGAGAGCAGTGCGTAGCCGAACTTCGAGCCTCCGGCGAGGGAGGTCGCCCAGTTGCCGGGGTCCATGTAGCCGACGGCGACGAGATAGCCGGGGCCGAGAAAGGCCAAGAGCTTCCGCCAGAACGGGCCGGTCGGCCGGGTCTTGATCGAGCCGAACACCTCGGCGAGCGACGGCTTCGTCTGTTCACGCCGCCAGCCGTCCAGGTGCTGATCTTCGTCGAGATCAGTCACAACCTGGATGTGAACCGGCTTGACCGGACTCAGCATGGATCCTCTCGTTGCAGGAAGGCCTCGGCCATTGAGGCCGAAAGCTCGTTGATTTTCCAGGCTACCTTACATGCGAATAATTTGCAAGTGCATCTGGAGCCCATGGCGCATTCTGCCGCGGCGGGGCATTCATGGTTAGATAGAATAAACCATAAGCCTTGCCACCTCGCTCCGCGAGGCAGCCAAGCCGTCGCAGTTTGGGGGGACTCCTCTCAAATTTGGGAGAGAGGGTCCGGGTGAGAAAGTGCGGCGCGCACATTGGCTCGCGCATCGCCCTCGCCTTACTTCCTGGCGTTAGCCTCTGGGCCCGAAAGCTTCAGCACCGGAAAATCCTGAGCCGAGACCCTGACGCCGCAGGCCGCGGTCATCAGCGCCACGCCGGCGCAGACCAGGATGGTTGCCCCGGCAGCTAGGGACGCCAACGCAAGCTCCCGCCGTCCTGAACGGTCAAGCATGACAGCACCTCCCTTATCGTTGGGATCAGCCTGTCAGCCGAGAGCTAGCCGGGAGTTGCGACCAATGGGAACTTGCGCCGGTGGTGAATGAAGGGCTACCCATAAGAGCGCGACGCTGAGCTTGATCCACATCAAGGCCCGCCCCGCGAGGGCCTGAGCTCTCCCACGCATCAATTGGGAACCTTTTTCTGGTCTCCTGGCTTCCCCATATCTCTCGAGGGGGAAGGCTCAAAGGAGGCTATCCATATGCTAAGACGTCTTTCCCGGAGCCCTGTCGCCCTCGCATTGCTCGGCGCGGCGCTTCTGTCGGGCCCTGCCTTCGCCACGGATTTCTCCGAGGATGGCAACTTCGGCGGCACCTACAGCTATATCGGCCCCGGCGTGGCCTCGCTTCCGGATGTTGATGTCGATGTCGGCCCGCTCGGCGCCGGCGTCTATGTCGAGCCCGGCGTCGCCTTCATGTCACCGGCCATGGACTATGCCGTGCCGGCTTCGACCTGGGCGCCGGTCTATCCGCAAGCCCAGCTCGACGTCGTCCCGCCGGATGCCACCGGGGGCGACATCGAAGTCGGTCCCGCCGCGATGGGCGTCGATTCAGGGCAATAGCCAACGCGAATTCATATGTGTATGGCGCGGCCGTCCGCGGCGAGCGCTGCTTCCTTCACCGCCTCGTTGAGCGTCGGATGCGCATGGCAGATGCGCGCCAAATCCTCGGCCGAGCCGCCAAACTCCATCAGCACCGCGGCTTCGGCGATCATGGTGCCGGCGTCAGCGCCTAGGATGTGCACGCCGAGCACGCGGTCCGTCATTTCGTCGGCCAAAATCTTGACGAAGCCCTCAGTGGTGCGGTTGACCTTAGCGCGACCATTGGCGGTGAAGGGGAACTTGCCGATCTTAAAGGCGATGCCAGCCTCCTTCAGCTCCTCCTCGCTCTTGCCGACCGAGGCAACTTCCGGGGCGGTATAGATCACGCTCGGGATCACGTCGTAATTCACGTGGCCGGCCTGCCCCGCCAGGATCTCGGCGACAGCAATGCCCTCGTCCTCTGCCTTATGCGCAAGCATCGGCCCGGCGATGACATCGCCGATGGCGTAGATGCCGGGTACGCTCGTGGCAAAGCGCGGGTCGACAATGATGCGCCCACGATTGTCGCATCTGACGCCAAGCTCGGCCAAGCCCAGCCCTTGGGTGTTCGGCACACGGCCGACCGCGACCAGCACCACGTCGCACTCTAAGGTCTCTTGCGCGCCGCTTTTGGCAGGCTCGAGTCTCACTTTGCAGGCAGTGCCGTTGGTCTCGACGCCCAGGACCTTGGTGCCGAGCTTGAAGGCAATGCCTTGTTTCTCGAGGATGCGCTGAAACTTTTTGGCCACCTCGCCGTCGAGGCCTGGGGTGATGCGGTCGAGCATCTCGACCACGGTCACCTCGGCACCCAGCCTTCGCCACACTGAGCCGAGTTCAAGTCCGATATAACCCGCGCCAATCACCACGAGACGCTTCGGCACCTTTGGCAGCGACAGCGCGCCAGTCGAGGAGACGATCGTATTCTCATCGATGACAAGGCCGGGGATGGCTGCGGCCTCAGAACCGGTGGCGATGACAATGGCTTTGGTCTCCAGACACTGCTTGGCGCCTTCGCTCCCCGTCACCTGGACCTTGCCCGGCGAGACGATGCAGCCAGCGCCATGCACGGCGTCGATCTTGTTCTTCTTGAGCAGAAACTCGACACCCTCCACGTTGCCTTTCACGCCCTCATCCTTGAAGACGAGCATGGCGGCGAGATCGAGCACAGGCTGAACCTTGATGCCCATGCCGGCGAAGCCGTTGGCGGCTTCGGCATAAAGCTCGCTCGCATGAAGCAGCGCCTTCGAGGGGATGCAACCGACATTGAGGCAGGTACCGCCATGGGTGGCGCGCTTCTCCACCACGGCGACCTTTTTGCCGAGCTGTGCGGTGCGGATGGCGGCGACATAGCCGCCAGGCCCTGTACCAATGACAATCACGTCGTAGGTCATGACATTCCCTGCACTCACTCAGGCGTCAGAGTTTCCTCGTGTAGCGAACCGCCGCCACCATCTTGGCCTGATCGGCGTCGGTTTCCTTGATGACCTCGAAGCCAGCGCCTTCGAGCGCCTTGGCCATGGCCTCGACATCGTTGAGCGGATTCTTTAGTGGCGCGAAGGAATAGGCGGCATTGCCGATAATGAGAGCGGTCCGCGCCTCTGGCGGCGGCCCTTCAGCGCGAGCCAGAGGAGCGACGCCGAGCAACACAACTGCGCGAAGCAACATCTTGAGCTGACGCATCATTGCATGACTCCCAGATTGGCTCTGGCAAGACTTGGCAGTGACCGGCGCGCCGTTCCAGCGTCGCTGTTAAAGGTCGAGCACGAGCCGCTTCGGGTCCTCGATTGCCTCCTTGATCTGCACCAGGAAGGTAACTGCATCTTTACCATCAACCAGGCGATGGTCGTAGGAGAGCGCGAGATACATCATCGGCCGCGCCACGATCTGTCCGTCCCGCACCACGGCGCGCTCCTCGATCCTATGCATGCCGAGAATGCCGGATTGCGGCGCGTTCAGGATCGGCGTCGACAAAAGCGAGCCATAGGTGCCACCATTGGAGATGGTGAAGGTGCCGCCTTGCATCTCCTCAAGTCCAAGCTTCCCTTCCCGCGCCCGGGAGCCGAAATCGGCGATCGCGTTCTCGATCTCGGCAAGGCCCATGCGGTCGGCGTCGCGCAGCACCGGGACCACGAGCCCGCGCTCGGTGCCGACGGCAACGCCGATATGGTAGTAGTTCTTGTAGATGATGTCGGTGCCATCGATCTCGGCATTGACCGCCGGGATGTCCTTCAGCGCCTGCACGCAGGCCGTCACGAAGAACCCCATCAACCCGAGCTTCACCCCGTGCTTCTTCTCGAAGGCGTCGCGATAGTCGCGCCGAAACTGCATCACCGCGCTCATGTCCACGTCGTTGAATGTGGTGAGCATGGCGGCGGTGTCTTGCGCCTCTTTGAGCCGCCTGGCGATGGTTTGGCGGAGCCGCGTCATATGCACCCGCTCCTCGCGAGTCTCATCTTGCGGCATGATCGGTGGACGTGGCGCCGGCGGCGCCTTCGGCGTCGGCGCCCGGGCGAGCAGTGCCGCGGCGGCGGTGGCGACCTGACCAGAGGGCGCATGAGCGCTGGGGGCCTGGGCTGGAAGCACGTCCTGCTTCAGCACCTGGCCGCGACGGCCTGAGCCCACGACGCTTGCCGGCGGTAGCCCGGCCTCGGCGAGATATTTGCGCGCGGCCGGTGACGGCGGCATCCCGCCAATATCGTTGCCATTGCCATTGCTGCTGTCGCTCACTTCTTCGCGACGCATCGGCTCGCGCTCAAGCGCAGCGGGCCGAACTTTGGGTCGCTCAGGTGGCTTGACCGGGGCAGGTGCAGGCTGCAGGACCGGTTGTGGCACGGGCTGCGGTGGCGCCACGGTCTCGGCCTTGACTGGTGCAGGTTTTGCCGCGCCGTCGCCCTCGCTGATGGCGCCGAGCATGCCGCCCACGGCAACCGTATCTCCGGTCTTGACCATGATTGCCGACAGCACCCCGGACGCCGGCGCCGGCACCTCGACCGTCACCTTGTCGGTTTCGAGCTCGACCAGCGGCTCGTCAGCAGTGACGCTGTCGCCGGCCTGCTTGAACCATTTGCCGACGGTCGCCTCGGTGATGGATTCGCCAAGGACAGGAACCCGGATCTCAGTGGCCATGAGCAGTCGTCCCCTTGCCTGCCGTGAAATCTAGCCCAAAGCCTCTTCGAGCAGTGTCTTCAATTCCAGCTGATGCTTGCGCGCCAACCCCGACGCCGTCGAGGCGGACGCCGGGCGCCCGGCATAGCGCGGCCGCCTGTGCTTCGCCCCGATATGGTCGAGCACCCAGGAGAGGTTCGGCTCAATGAAGGTCCACGCCCCCATGTTCTTCGGCTCCTCCTGGCACCACACCATCTCGGCCTCGGCAAACCGCGTCAGCTCCTGGATCAGCGCCCGCGCTGGGAAGGGATAAAGCTGCTCCATGCGCAGCAGATAGACGTCGTCAAGCCCACGCTTCTCGCGCTCCTCGTAAAGATCGTAATAGACCTTGCCTGAGCAGAGCACCACGCGCTTGATCTCGGCGTCGGGCTTGAGCTCGATCGACTGGCCTTCGAGAAACTGGGCATCGTCCCACAACACCCGGTGAAAGCTGGTTCCCGGCCCAAACTGGGGGAGAGTCGATACCACGCGCTTGTGACGGAGCAGCGACTTCGGCGTCATCAGCACCAGCGGTTTGCGGAACTGGCGGTGCAGCTGGCGCCGCAAGACATGGAAGTAGTTGGCGGGCGTGGTGCAATTGGCGATCTGCCAATTGTCCTCGGCGCAGAGCTGAAGGTAGCGCTCGAGCCGGGCAGAGGAGTGCTCGGGGCCCTGGCCTTCATAACCATGCGGCAGCAGCAGCACGAGACCCGACATTCGTAGCCATTTGCGCTCTCCGGAGGAGATGAACTGATCGATGATCACCTGCGCGCCATTGGCGAAATCGCCGAATTGCGCCTCCCACAAAACCAGGGCGTTTGGCTCGGCGAGACTGTAGCCATATTCGAAGCCGAGCACGGCCTCCTCAGACAGCATGGAGTTGATCACCTCGAACGGGCCTTGCGTCTTGGCGATGTGCTTGAGCGGCGTGTACTTCTTCTCGTTCTCCTGATCCATGAGCACCGAGTGCCGCTGCGAGAAGGTACCGCGCTCGCTGTCCTGGCCCGACAGCCGAACGCGAAAGCCCTCGGTGACCAACGTACCAAAGGCGAGCGACTCCGCCGTTGCCCAATCGATGCCGGCGCCATCCTCGATCATCTTGCGGCGGCCAGCCATGATGCGCGCGATCGTCTTATGCGGGGTGAAGCTCTTCGGAAAGCTGGTGAGCTTGCGGCCGATCTCTTTCAGCCTCTCGACGTCGACGCCGGTCACGCCGCGGCGCGCGCCCTCCTCAGCATGGCCGATGCCGGACCATTTGCCGTCAAGCCAGTCGGCGCGGTTCGGCCGATAAGAGTCGCTGGCAGCGAACTCCTCCTCGAGCAGAGCGCGGAAATCTGCGTGCATGCGCTCGACTTCCGTAGCGGTGAGCAGCCCTTCCTCGACCAGCTTCGTGCCGTAGATCTCAGTGACGCGCGGATGCTCGGCGATGCGGGCATACATCAAAGGCTGGGTGAAGGCCGGCTCGTCTGCCTCGTTATGACCGTGGCGGCGGTAGCAAAACATGTCGATGACCACCGGCTTGCCGAAGCGCTGGCGGAAGTCCATGGCGATCTTCACCACATGCACCACGGCTTCAGGGTCGTCGCCGTTCACATGGAAGATCGGGGCGTCGATCATTTTGGCGACGTCGGATGGATAGGGCGAGGATCGGGCAAAGCGCGGCGCCGTGGTGAAGCCGATCTGATTGTTGACGATGAAATGGAGCGAGCCACCGATGCGGTGGCCGCGCAATCCGGAGAGACCGAAACATTCGGCGACCACGCCCTGGCCGGCGAAGGCGGCGTCGCCATGCATGAGCAGCGGCAGCACTTCCCGCCGCTCGCTGTCGTGCAGCTGATCCTGCTTCGCCCGCACCTTGCCGAGCACCACGGGATCGACGATCTCAAGATGCGACGGGTTGGCGGTGAGCGACAGGTGCACGCGGTTGCCGTCGAAGTCGCGGTCAGAGGATGCGCCCAAGTGATATTTGACGTCGCCCGAGCCTTCGACCTCGTCCGGATGTGCCGAGCCGCCTTTGAATTCGTTGAAGATGGCACGGTAGGGCTTCGCCATCACATTGGCGAGCACGTTGAGCCGCCCGCGATGCGGCATGCCGATGACGATTTCTTTCAGCCCGAGCTGGCCGCCGCGTTTGATCACCTGCTCGAGCGCCGGCACCAAGGACTCGCCGCCGTCGAGGCCAAACCGCTTGGTCCCGGTATATTTGACATCGAGGAACCGCTCGAAGATCTCGGCCTCGATGAGCTTCTTGAGGATCGCCTTCTTGCCTACAGGCGTGAAGCGGATCTCGGCGTCGGGTCCCTCGAGCCTTTCCTGGATCCACTGCCGCTGCTCCGGATCGGAGATATGCATGTATTCGGTGCCGATATGCTGGCCGTAAACACGCTTCAAGATGGCAAGCACTTCACGCAGCGTGCCGAACTGAAGACCAAGCGCACCACCGAGATAGATCGGGCGGTCGTAGTCGGCCTTGGTGAAGCCGTAGGTCCGGGGTCTCAGCTCGGGATGCTCTTTGCGGGTGCTGAGCTCGAGCGGATCGAGCTTGGCGATGAGATGGCCGCGGGTGCGGTAGTTGCGGATCAAGGTGCGGGCGGCAAGCGTATCCTTCGCCGCGGCAAGCGCCTGTTCCTCGGTGAAGGCAGTTGGTGCGAGCACGCGGGCCTCAAGCCCGTTCGACGGCTTCCACGACGGTCCCCGCGCCTGAAACAGCACATCGTCCTTGTCGTCCTTGAGGCTCGCGAAGAACGCCTGCCATTCGGGCCCCACGGAATTTGGCGCCTGCTGGTAGCTTGCGTAGAGCTGCTCGAGATAGGCAGCGTTGGCGCCTTGCAGAAACGACGTGGTGGCAAACACGTCGTTCAATTCATGCCTGGTCATGGGTTCACCCTGCCGGTGTTAGCCGCTACCGGCCTGCCGGGCAAAAAAGGCAAGTCTTGGGCCGCCCGGGCTAACTTCCATGTAATACGCGGGCGAGTGTGGTTCCAAGGGCACCAGGCGAGTCGGCCATGACAATTCCGGCGGCACGCATTGCCTCAATTTTGTGCTGCGCGTCGCCTTTGCCGCCGGAGATGACAGCGCCGGCATGTCCCATGCGGCGTCCGGGCGGGGCGCTCACGCCGGCGATGAAGCCAACCACCGGCTTTTTGGTCTTGGCTCTGGCAAGGAAATCGGCGGCGTCTTCCTCAGCGCTGCCGCCGATCTCGCCGATCATGATGATCGCCTCGGTGCCGTCGTCCTTGAGAAACAGGTCGAGGCAATCGATGAAATTCGTGCCGTTCAAGGGATCGCCGCCGATGCCGATGCAGGTCGATTGTCCAAGCCCGACAGCGGTCGTCTGCGCCACCGCCTCATAGGTGAGCGTGCCCGACCGCGACACAATGCCCACCTTGCCGGCGCGATGAATATGTCCCGGCATGATGCCGATCTTGCATTGGTCCGGCGTGATGATGCCCGGGCAGTTCGGCCCGATCAACCGCGTCTTTGCGCCGCAAAGCGCGCGCTTCACCTTCACCAAGTCGAGCACCGGCACGCCCTCTGTGATGCACACTACAAGCGGCACCTCGGCATCGATCGCCTCTAGGATCGCGTCCGCAGCAAGGGTCGGCGGCACATAGACCGCGCTCGCGTCGGCCCCGGTTTCCCGCACGGCCTCGCGCACCGTGTCGAACACCGGAAGGCCGAGATGCATAGTGCCGCCCTTACCCGGCGTGACGCCGCCGACCATGCGCGTGCCATAGGCGATGGCCTGCTCGGAATGGAAGGTTCCTTGCACGCCGGTGAAGCCCTGGCAGATCACGCGCGTATTCTTATCGACAAGGACTGACATTGTAGGATGGCTCTGGAATTCGCTTGGCGGAATGAATGCAAAACTCGGGCCTTCAGCCGCGGCCTGCCTCTGACAAGAGGACCGCATTGATATTGTCATCGAGCGGAAGGCGGATGGGATTCAGCAGTTTCAGCTTTAGCCCGCAATCGCCGGCCATGGCGCCGAGCGACGTCGTGGTGAAATAGTTCACATGGTCCGGATAGCGGAAGCCGCACCATTTGGCGCCGAGCATGCGCCGGTTCAGGCTTCCGTAGTTTGGCACCCGCACATAAATGGCGCCACCCGGCGCCAGCACGCGGGAGCATTGCTCGAGCAGCTCCTTCGGCTGCTTCTCATGCTCGAGGAACGAGCGGAGAAAGATGCCGGTGAAATAGCGGTCCGGGAATTCCTTCACGCCGTCCACGGCAGGCGCATGAATGGCGCGGCCGCCTCGGGCGCGCATGTGGGTGTCGGCCTCGCGTGACAGGACCTCGGAGATCTCGGCGCCGAACGGGATGAAGGGCTCTGGCACCTTCTTGCCTGAGCCGCAGCCGACATCGAGTACGCGGCCGGGTGCGAATAGGCGCTTGAGCCGCGCGGCGATGCCAGGCGAGTAGATGCCGGCACGCCAGCGCGTCATGCCGTCGAGCCACATGCGGATGGGGCTCCGGGCTCTCCGCCGCTCGACCTCGGCCACGCGCGTCTTCTCCCAGGCGAACTCGCTGCTCAGCCGCTCATATTGGGGCGGATTGCGCAAAAAGATGAAGCCGCAAGCGCCGCACTCGACGATCTGCCAAGGCGGTGAGGAATAGTCGGTAAGGGCATGAAACGCCGAACTCCCGCATTGTGGGCAGGCTCTGATTACCCCCGCCATCGTCTATACGCCCCCACACCAAGCCGAAAGCATAACGCGTCCTTCCACGCGGCGAGAAGGTCCGTTGTCGCGCATGCGCCTCACGCTGCCGCCTTCACGGCCGCGACGATCTTCCGCGCCGCATCGTCGAGATCGTCGGCGGCAATGAGGGCAAGCCCAGACTCCTGCAGCAGCGCCTTGCCGCGCGCCACGTTGGTACCTTCAAGCCGCACCACGAGCGGCACGCCGATCTTAACCTCGCGCACCGCGGCGATGATGCCTTCGGCAATAATGTCGCAGCGCATGATGCCGCCGAAAATGTTCACCAACACTCCCTTCACGTGCGGATCGGAGAGGATGATCTTGAAGGCTTCGGCGATCTTCTCCTTCGACGCGCCACCGCCGACATCGAGAAAGTTCGCTGGTTCCCCGCCTCTGAGCTTGATGATGTCCATGGTCGCCATGGCGAGGCCTGCGCCGTTAACCATGCAGCCGATGGTGCCGTCGAGCTTCACATAGGACAGCCCGAGCCGCGAGGCCTCGATCTCCGCCGGCTCCTCCTGGTCGAAGTCGCGCAAGGCTTCGATGTCGGGGTGGCGGAACACCGCGTTGTCGTCGAAGCCGATTTTGGCGTCGAGACAAATAAGCTTGCCCTCCTTGGTCACCACCAGTGGATTGATCTCGATCAGGCTCGCGTCCTTGTCGAGGAACAGCCGATAGAGCGCGCCTACCAGCTTGGCGCATTGCCTGGCCTGGTCGCCATCGAGCTTCAGCGCCGAGGCGATGATGCGGGTATGGAACGGCGCGAGACCCGACGCCGGATCGACGGTGAGGGTGGTGATCTTCTCAGGCGTCTTGGCCGCAACCTCCTCGATATTCGCCCCGCCCTCGGTCGAGGCGATGAAAGCAACGCGTCCAGAGTCGCGGTCGACCAGCAGCGAGAGATAAACCTCCCGCCCAATGGCGATGTCCTCGACCACATAGACTTGTGCGACCGGCCGCCCCTTCGGTCCGGTTTGCGGGGTGACGAGCGACTTGCCAAGCATGCGCTCCGCGTCACCCCGGAGCTCTTCCAAGGTCTTGACCAGCTTGATGCCGCCGCCCTTGCCCCTGCCACCGGCATGGATCTGCGCCTTTACCACCCAGGCGCCTTGCTTGAGCTTGCCCGCGGCAGCGACCGCCTGCTCGGGCGTGGTCGCCACATGGCCTTCGGCGACCGGCGCGCCGTAATCGCCGAGCAGCGCTTTGGCTTGATACTCGTGGATATTCATGGGGCCCCCGCTTTGCTATCAGGCGACAGGAGCGGCGAGGCTCGGCGCGATGCGTTGGCAGAGCTCGACCAGCGATTTCACCGATTCGACCGACCGCATGAAGGCGTCGCGTTCATGGGAATTGAGGTCGAGCTCGATGACGCGCTCGACGCCCTTGGCGCTGATCACCACCGGAACGCCGGCATAGAGCCCCTTCACATGGTACTCGCCATTCAGATAGGCGGCGCAAGGCAGCACGCGCTTCTTGTTCTTGAGATAGGACTCCGCCATTTCGAGCGCGGCCGCGGCAGGCGCGTAATAGGCCGAGCCAGACTTGAGCAGGCCCACGATCTCGGCGCCGCCGTCGCGGGTCCGCTGCACGATCTCATCGAGCCGCTTCTGGGTGATCCAGCGCATCTTCACGAGATCGGTGAGAGGGATGCCCGCCACCGTCGAGTAGCGGATTAGCGGCACCATCGTGTCGCCATGACCGCCAAGTACCATCGCGGTGACGTCCTCCGGGCTCACATCGAATTCCTCGGCGAGGAAATAGCGGAACCGCGCTGCATCGAGGATGCCGGCCATGCCAACCACCTTGTTGCGCGGCAGGCCGCTCGTCTTCTGTAGCGCCCAGACCATGGCATCGAGGGGGTTGGTGACGCAGATGACAAAAGCTTCCGGCGCGTATTTGCGCAAACCCGCGCCAACCTGCTCCATCACCTTGAGGTTGATCTCCAAGAGATCGTCGCGGCTCATGCCGGGCTTCCGCGGCACGCCAGCGGTGACGATCACCACGTCGGCGTCTTTGATCTCGGCATATTCATTGGCGCCCTTGATCTTCGGGCTATATTTCTCAACCGGCGCGGCCTGCGACAGGTCGAGGGCCTTGCCTTGCGGCACGCCGTCGACCACGTCGAACAGCACGACTTCGCCGAGATCCCTCATGCCGGCAAGATGGGCGAGCGTGCCGCCGATCTGGCCTGCGCCGATCAGTGCAATTCGACTGCGCGCCATGGTTCCCTCTCCTCGATTTGACGCCGTTACGAGCGGGGCCAGGCACCGCTACTTTCCTTTGGTTACTGGCAATTCTGCCATCGCGCAAGCTGGCGCGGTTCCTCCTTCAGCCCGGTCCCCCGATATTGAAGCTGCGCTTGTGCCGCTCGGCCAAATAGGCCTCGGAGCGCGTCTCCATCAGCCGCGAGGCGGTGCGCGCGAAGCTCTCGGCGCCGGTGCCATCAATGTAGAGGGCGTGCGGCTCGGCTGCGGCCGAAGCGATTAGCCCGACCCCAGAGACGGCGCGCTTCGTTGCGCTGCTCTGCCCCAAGCACCGGGATCTCCTCGCCAGGTTGCTGGCTAAGAGATGCTGGAACAGCGTCCCAGGTTCATGGCCTCGGTGATGTCGGTCACTTCCAGCTCGTCGAAGCATAGAACCCGCGTCGCTGGTGATCTCTCCGTCGCCGCGCTTAGAATCGGATCGGCTGCGGCTTTGCGGCCCAGATCGATCGCCTCATGCGCTCGACCATGAACTCCTGAAAGTGGACTCGGCGCTTCGGTGCGTAGTGAATGGACTCGAAGAACAGATCGAGCAGCAGGATCTTGCCCCGTCCGACCCCGCCATTGAGGTAGAGCCCCTCGGCCGCCGATCGGCGCCGCCGCACGAAGGGCAGCAGATCGCCGAGCCTCGGCTCACTGTATTGCGCCAGCCGATTGGCGAGCAATTGCAGCTTCTCTGCCGCCAATTCCTGCGCGCCCTTGAACACCATCGGCCGGTAGCGCTGGAGAGGACCATCCTGCATGGGGTATGCTCTGAAGCAAACCGACGGCGCGAGGCCAAGAGAGGCAGGTGATGGCGACACGGCGCCCGGGCGACCGCAAGGACATCGAGAACGAGGAGGACGAGATCGAGGAATCGATCGAGGTCGCCGGCGTCCCACTCGTGGTCTGGGCGGCGCGGCTCTCGCTCTTTCTCCTCATCCAGGGGCTCATCGTGCTCGGCTCCTATGCCTATTACGGCTTCCGCACCGATCCCGCCCATTTCGGTCCAGGCTTCGGGCTCGACCCGATCCATGCCGCGGTGAACCTCGTCTGGGGGCTGGCAGGGAGCGTCATCGGGCTTTTCATGCCGCGCCTCTCAATCTCCTTCGTGCTGGCCTTCGCCGTGTTCTTTACCCTGTTCGCAGGCTTCGGCACCTTCACGGCCGATCATTTCGACATGCGGCTCGACACGACCGACAACCTCAGCAACTGGGCGATGGCGCTTGCCGCCTGGGCCATCGGCATCTACGCGCTGTGGCAGGCCGGACTCCATGCCGAGGATAATGCCTAAGGCTGCACTTCCTTGGTGAGCGGCTCATCCTTGGGCTTTACCCGCACTACGACGAGCTTCGCTGCTTGCGTGCGGCTCACATTCACCCCGCGATGCACCACGTTCGGCGCCACATAGACGGCATCGCCGCGCTTCAGCACCTTCGATCCTTCGCCGTCGGTCTGCAGCGCGAGAGCGCCATGGAGCTTGTAGTCGAACTCGTGCGCGTCAGGCTGGATGTGCCACGGCACCGACGCCCCGGACGGGAAAGTATAGACCTGGATATTCACCTCCTTGCCGGACTCGCCGGCGAGGTCGGCGACCATAAGCTCCTTGCCCTTGACGTCGCCGGACCTTTGCTCCGTGCGTTCGAGGAGGAGGGCGAGGCCGACCGCGCCCACGACCACGAGGGCGGAGTTGAGGGCCTTCATTGGCATCGACAGCATGGCGCCTGCCTCCTGTGCCGGTTCCGCGGGTTGCTGTGTTTCTAACCCGTTCAGCGCCGGTTCTCCTAACACGCGCTTGGCACCCGCGCAAAATTGGGCAGCCATCCGGCGCCTCGCTTATGCGGCGATATTGCAGCCCTCAGCACCGCTTACCCGTGCCGCGCATGCCGGCCGGCGAAGTTACAAAGATTGAGGAGACTCTCGGCACACTCGGCTGCAGCGGCTATGAAAGTCTCAAGAAGGAAGAGCAGGGGATCTACGAGATCGACGCTGCCAAGCGCAAGATGGGCACACTAGATATCAAGCTCGACAAGGACTACACCGTCATCCTGATTTCGCGCTACTAAATCGCGACGAAAACGCGCGTCCTCACCGTCGCAAATCACAGTCAAAGGCGGCCCGGAAGCTATCCGGTCCGCTTTTTCTTTGCCCCTTGTCAGGCGTCGCTCCCGTTGTCTCAGAGCAACAATGCAGGCATCGCGTCATTCCCGCTGTGACAAGATCGCGTTCCCCTCTGCCAATCGGCCCTCGTCTGCGCTAGGCTCAATGCATGGAGACTGACGTCGTGCATATCCGGCCAGCAAGGCTCAAGGATGCTTCTGCCTTGGCCGACGTCTATGCCGAGGCTTGGCGCGGCGCCTATCGCGGGATCATTCCGCATCTCTCGCTCGAGCGCATGATCGCCCGAAGAGGCGAGCGCTGGTGGAAGGAGGCGCTTGTCGAGAGGCGTCCGCTGCTCGTGCTCGATTTCGACGGTTCCGCGTCGGGTTATGTTACCTATGGGCGCTCCCGTTCGGGGCGCACGCCCTTTCAAGGCGAGATCTTCGAGCTCTATCTCCATCCGGTCTATCAGGGTCTGGGGCTCGGCGAGAAATTGTTCGAGCGGGCGCGGCAGCGGCTTTCTGACATTCGCCTCAGGGGCCTCATGGTGTGGGCGCTGACTGACAATGACGGCGCCTGCGCCTTCTATCTCAGCCTCGGCGGCAAGCCTATCGCCGAAGGCGCCGAGCGGTTCGGCGAGATCTCCTTGCGCAAAGTGGCGTTCGCCTGGAGCTGAAACTGCCCCCGCTCGATCTCATCGGCGCACCGCAAATCGCAGCTATCCTGGTGCTCGCCCAACGCGGGCTCGAAGAGCTTTACTCGGCAAGCCACACCAGAGCTATGCTTGCCGAAGGCGGGCGTGAGGAAGGGGGAGCGTACTATCCAGTCGTGGCGGCAGCACATCTCGCCTGGATCGCCTCGCTGTTCTTTCTCATCTCGCCGGACGCCACCATCATTTGGCCGCTCATCGCCTATTATTTCATGCTGCAAATCGTCCGCTATTGGGTGATCGGCAGCCTCGGCCGCTACTGGACCCATCGCATCATCACGCTCCCCAGCGCGCCGATCGTTGCCCGCGGGCCCTACGGCTATCTCCCCCATCCAAATTACGCGGTCACCGTCGTCGAGACCTTCGTGCTGCCGCTGGCGTTTGGCGCGCTCGCGCTCGCCGTCATCATGACCGCGCTGTGGTGGACAGTGCTCAACTACAAGATCAGACTTGAAGACGAGGCACTTCAGGCGCGGCGCATCGCTCAGAGGTCGACCGTGAGGAAATAAGCAGAGAAACCGTGACCGAACGCCGCCATCAGGTGGGGTCCGGTTGCGCCGGCCTTGAGCGACTGATCGAGGGCGAACAGGGCCGTCGGCGATGACATGTTGCCGAAGTCGCCGGAGGTCGAGCACCCGCTGCACGGTCTCAAGCACCTTGGCGCCTCCCGGGTGGAACAGGAAGCCGTTGAACTCGCCGAGGCTCATCCCGCTCGCATCGAGAAAATCCTGCACGGCCGGCTTGAGATGCTGCCGCAACAGCTGCGGCAGCTCCGGGCTCAGCACCACGCCGAAGCCGTCATGCCTGATGTCCCAACCCATGATGTGCTCGGTGTCCCGCGCGGCAAGGATTCGCCCCCGCCCACCCGCTATGGGCCGCGCGCCCTTGGTGTTGCGCAGCACGACGCCCGCGGCGCCATCGCCGAACAGCGCTGCCGACACGAACATGGCCATGCTCGGATCGTTGACACGAAGGCAGAGACTGCAAAGATCGATGGTGAGAAACAGAACGTGAGCTCCGGGCATCGCCTGCGCATAGCGGGCGGAGCGTGCAAGTCCGGCAACGCCACCGCCGCAGCCGAGCCCGAAGATTGGCAACCGCTCGACCGAAGCCGGCAGATCGAGCCGGTTCATCAGCTTGGCATCGAGGCTCGGTATCGCGACGCCGGTAATGGTGTTGACGACGATGGCGCCGATATCCTTGAGCTCGATGCCGGCGGCACGGATCGCGCCTACTGCCACCTCTTGCAGCAGGTCGAGTGCGTGGTGCAGGAACACATCCGTTCGCTCCTCCCAGCCACGCTCGCGCTCGTACCAATCGGACGGCTCGCATGTGTACCGCGTCTCGATCGCGGTATTGCGAACAGGGCCTCATAGTCGGCAAAGGTCAGGAAAAAGCCGCTTGGCGCGGCGCGCCGCTTCAGCCTGGCCGAGTTTGTTGCCGGGCACCGCCGTGGCCATGCCCGCAATCTCGACGTCGAAGGCAACCTTGAGGCCGCGGGAGGTACGAATTGCACGCGCTGTTTTGAGCATATCGAGGTCTCGAGAAGCCGGCCTGTTTCGGAAATGCCAGTTTGGACCTTCGAGCATCATGGGAACCAGCGGTTGCGCCGCCGCACGGACCTCAATTCTTCGTGTGGACCGGGTGAAAATCGCAGCAATCGGCGACTTGCCATCGGACCGGGTTTCGCGCGCCTCTTTGCCAGCGGGTAACCGCGCCGGTCGATGCGGCTTGTGACGAGGCGCCCCGCGGCCTAGAAGGTCGAAGGCGCGCGGGCGACGAAACGGACCCCGCGCGTCAACCGTCTACGCCCCTGTCTTGGTTCCTTGGCCATGTCCGAGATGAAGCTCGCAGTGCTTGGCGCCGCCGGCCGCATGGGGCAGACGCTTGCCCGCGCCGTGGCAGCGGCGGAGGGGTGCACGCTCGCTGCCGGCATCGAGGCAAAGGGCTCGCCTGCGGTCGGCCGCGATCTCGGTGAGGTGGTGGGGCTCGGTACTCTCGGCATCCCGATCACCGACGATCCGCTGCCGGTCTTTACCGAGGTTCACGGCGTGCTCGATTTCACCGCGCCGAAAGCCACGGTCGCCTTTGCCGGGCTCGCCGCGCAAGCTCGCATCGTTCATGTCATCGGCACCACTGGGCTTACCGCCGACGACCAGGCCAAGATCGAAGCTGCCGCCCGGCATGCGGCAATCGTCAAGGCAGGCAATATGAGCCTCGGCATCAATCTGCTCGCCGGCCTCACGGCGAGAGTGGCCCGCACGCTAGGCCCCGAGTTCGACATCGAGATCCTTGAGCTTCACCACCGCCACAAGCGCGACGCGCCTTCGGGCACCGCGCTTCTGCTCGGCGAGGCCGCAGCGTCAGGCCGTAATATTGCGCTCAAGGATCACAGCGCCCGCGCCCGCGACGGCGATGTCGGGCCCCGCCGCGCGGGCGATATCGGCTTTGCGATTCTGCGCGGTGGCGACGTGGTCGGCGAGCATAGGGTGATTTTCGCCGGCGCGGGTGAGCGCGTTGAGCTTGTCCATCTCGCCACCGACCGCGGCATTTTTGCCCAAGGCGCAATCCGGGCGGCACTTTGGGCGCGTGGTCAAGGCCCAGGGCTTTACTCTATGCAGGATGTCCTCGGGCTCTGACTCCTGCGGCAGAAACCGGTTTCTGGTGCATCACTTGGCAAAATATGGGAGATGCCCCTAAAGTCCCGCCTCTCGCGCCGGAAGGGGCTGAAACGAGCCAAGGATCGAGGCCTAAAGAGCTGTGTTGCGCCCATCCTCCATATCGAAAGCAGGGGCCTTGAAGGCGCCCCGCAAGAGTGGTGCAGGCATGTCGCTCCGTCCCAGCGAAGAACTACCAGCCATGAAGAACGTGCTCGTTCTCGTCCGGCACGGCGAAAGCGAGTGGAACCGTCGCAACATGTTCACCGGCTGGGAGGACGTCGATCTGACCGAGGAAGGCGTGGCGGAAGCTCATCGCGCCGGCGCCATGCTCAAGGCCGAGGGCGCGCATCTCGACATCGCATTTACCAGCCTTCTCAAGCGGGCGCAGAACACTCTGAAGATCATCCTCGGCGAGCTCGGCCAGGACGATCTCCCCATCGTCTACGATGCCGCGTTGAACGAGCGTCATTACGGCGACCTCGTCGGACTGAACAAGGACGAGGCGCGCAAGCGCTGGGGCGACGAGCAGGTGCATCTATGGCAACGCTCCTACGACATCGCCCCGCCCGGTGGAGAGAGCCTCAAGGACACCGCAGCGCGCGTTCTTCCATTCTACTCCAAGCGCATCACACCGGAGCTTCACGCCGGCAAGCGCGTGATCCTCGTCGGCCACGGCAATTCCTTGCGTGCGCTCGTCATGCAGCTCGACCGCCTGAGCCCGGCGCAGGTGATTGAGCTCAGCATCGGCACCGGCATGCCGCTCATCTACCGGCTGAGAGCTGACGGATCGGTCGCCGAGAAGCGCGACCTGGCTGCGTAAGCCGACGGCGATCCCGCTGCCCTAGTATTTCAGCATGATCTGGTAGACCAACTCGAACGCCTCCGGCGATACGCCGATTTGGCCGCGGAACGGGTGGTCCAGGATGGCGATCAGGCAGATCATGGTCGCGGTGAAGAACGAGATCAGGCCGGCGAGAAGCAAATGCGGCGCGAGCTCAATTTCCAGCAAACAGACGAAGATCATGTTGATGAGCGCACCGAGGGCGACCGTGTACCACATGACGGGAGGCATGCCTGACATAACGCTGTACAGGCGCAACCGCCGCGCTTCCAAAAATGCGTCGAATTGGTTGAGCGCCGTCTGGTGGATGGCCTGTTGCCCCACGGTCTTGGGCTCGAATTGGCTCATGCGCGTGTAGACCTCGTTGACCGGATCGGCCGCCTGGAACTCTGGCAGGATACCGTTACGTTGCTCCGGCCACGCGTCCTCGATGGTCAAGCGTGTGTAGTCGCGGATGAGCGTCCTGAGCTCGGTCGCAAATGGCTCCGGATATCCGGAGACGTCGCGGTAGAGCCCGGCAAGCGCCGAGGCCTCTTTTGAGACTGCCTTCTCAGCCTCCGCGTGATTTTGATAGGTCCCGACGGCAAGAAGTCCCAACAGCAAGCCGTAGATGACGCCGAAATATTGGAGATAGTCCCCGAGGATGTCGTTAAGGCCAGGTAAAACGGGATTTGACGAAAGTTCGCGAAACGAAAATGCCGAGCCAGCAAACGCTTACGAAGGCGAGGCCGAACGCAGCAATCGCGAGCAGCGGGGGAATTTCATAGATCCAGAAGAACATGAGTCCCCCTCGCGGAAAAACGAGTCGCCAACGAAGCTCAATCTAGAGCGTCGAAGCTCAAAGAGCAGGCCCCTTGGCCGCGGACAAGGCAGCGTCAAGCGCGTGCGCGAAGTCCTCGCGCTCAGGATCGGTCAGGAAGGTCGCAAAGACGAGGCGCCTGCCGTGGCTCGCGATGGATAGCTCGCTCGATCGACCGATGCGGTCTTCGAGCTTGAGCTTCACCCAATAGGGATTGAAGCTCCAGGACTCCGCTTTGCCCGAGGGCTGCACGCGCGTCACGGTTAGCGCGCCAGGGGTGAGATCAACGGCCTCGCAAAGGCGCGCCGCCCGGTAGTTGAGCTTGAAGGCGATGTAGATCAGGGCCAAGTCGAGGCCCATGAAGCCCACTACTGGCCAGGCGCCGATGAGATAGAACAGGAGACCGGTGCCAAAACTCACCAGGCAGACTGCGGTCATCAACACCGCGAAGCCCTTCGGCCCGAGCGATCGGTGCGGCGTCAGAATAGCGGCGAAGCTCGTTTCTGCTTGTAGGCCCGCGGAGAGTTCTGTCATAGCTCGTCTCATCCGTCCTGAGAGCTATTGGTAGTCAAGGGTAGATGGGGGTTCAACCGAAAACCGCAAAGCGGCGCGGGAAGAGCGGTAAGGCGCCGGGCTCGCGGCTGGCGCAGGCGCAAATCGACGAGATTTTCCGCCGGTTCGCCGCGGTGGACCCGCATCCCAAGACCGAGCTTCGCTATGTCGATCCCTTCACCCTTCTCGTCGCCGTGGTGCTGTCGGCGCAAGCGACTGACGCTTCGGTGAACAAGGCGACGCCCGACTTGTTCAAGCTTGCCGATACGCCCGCGAAGCTCACCGAGCTCGGCGAGGCCAAGCTTACCGACCAGATCAAGACCATCGGGCTCTATCGCAGCAAAGCAAGGAACCTGATTGCGCTGTCGCAAAAGCTCGTCGGGGAATTTCACGGCGAGGTGCCGGACGACCGCGAGGCGCTGGTCACGCTCCCCGGCGTCGGACGCAAGACCGCCAATGTCGTGCTTAACGTGGCCTTCGGCCAGGCCACCATCGCCGTCGATACCCACCTCTTCCGCGTGGCAAACCGCTCCGGGCTCGCTCCCGGCAAAAACCCGCTCGAGGTCGAGCTGGCGCTGGATCGCGTCGTGCCTGAGCGCTACAAGCACAACTGCCATCACTGGCTGATCCTGCACGGGCGCTATGTGTGCAAGGCGCGCAGACCGGAGTGCTGGCGCTGCCTGATCAACGACATTTGCCTGTATGAGCCGAAGACGCTTGCGCCAAGCTGACGCGCCGCGCACAAAACCGGCTTATCGGATATTCTGCCGTCAGGCCTACGAGCCTACCGGAGATCCCACATATGGTCGCACAACGAAAACCGATGGCGATGGCCTCGATCCTCGATAGCTGCGCCGGCGCCCGACGGCAGGAATTTGCCGCCGGAACCATTCTCCTTTCCGAGGGGGAGACATCGGGGCGTCTCTACGTGCTCGCCGAGGGAACGGTCGAGGTTTTGCGCGGCGATACTCAGGTCGCAATCATTCGCGGGGCCGGCTCCATCTTCGGCGAAATGTCCGTGCTTCTGAACCGTCCCCATACCGCGACCGCCCGCGCTGCCTCGCCGGTCGGCGCCTTCGTGTTCGAGGACGCGGAAAGCTTTCTCAAGTCGCATCCCGAAATCGCGTTCTTTCTCGGCAGATTGCTCGCCGAGCGCCTCAACGCCGCTACCACCTATCTCGTCGACCTCAAGCGTCAATTCGAAGGTCACGGCAACCATCTCGGCATGGTGGGAGAGGTACTCGAGACGCTGATTCACCAGCAGCACGAGGAATTCATGTCTGGCCCGGAGGGTGAGGGCGACACCAGGCTTTAATATTGCTAGGAAATTTTTAACTTTGGAGATTTCCGGCTTCCGGCTTTCGGAGGCGGTAACCGTCCGTTAACCAAGAGGACGGCACTCTGCCACTTGGCCTTTTGCCCGAAGGCCCCCTTTGAAAACCGAGACTTAGCCCCGCGCTACCCAGTGCGGGGCTTCTTTCTTTGGGGCGTCGGCTTCGACCGGCGCTTTTTCCTGATGCCTCAAGTGCGAGCATGTCCCTACTGGCAATACGCTTAGCAAGAAGCTGAGGAGACCTTGCCGGTTTGTAGTAGGTGACGGTGTAGCTCGTGAGCGGCAAGGTGACGATGATCTCGTCGCCGATGACCTCAGCGACCGTCACCCATCTTAAATCGGTCCCTCTCGATTCTTTTCCTCAAACCACCCGTCTAAGCCGGACGGCTTGCGAGAGCATAGGTAAGGCGTAGGTTCCATCCGGCAGAGGGCAGATACGCTTCTCCCTAACAATATTCATGAGCGTACCGTCCACGGTCTGGCGCGCGCTTTCGGCGTCAGGGAAGTAACCCTCCTTCATAGCCATATTGCAAAGATCATCCTTTGAGAGTGGGCCGCTCTCAATCAGCTTGCGCTCGAAAAAATCAGCGAGCGAAAGTTGCGGTGATTTTGGCGCTACTGGCGGGACGTTGCCTGTCTCCTGTTGCTCAAATTCAAGGAGCTTTGCGAGCATTGCAATCGACGATTTCAGGTCGGCGACTGTCGCATCGCGTTCGCTTTGGAGCTGCTTGATCTTGTCTTCACACTTGGCGTGAGCGGCCTTGATCCGCCCCTCCATTAAATCGACACGCTCTAGCAAGTCGTTTCGGATGTCGCGCATTGATTCTTCTCCCCCATGGTCACGTGACTCTAGCAATGAGGTGCCACAGTTAGGAGCGTTGTTCAGCGAGGCTATTTCTTTTGTTTCTATGACGTGGCGGTTCAGCCACAGCCCATGGTGTCGCAGCGTCACTGCAACCGAGGTGCGGTGGACGCCTTCGCCTTAGGCTCGCTCTGGATGCTTCTTCTCAGCGACATGATTTACCTTTACAATCTCAGGCTTGGTGTACCCCGTTGTTATGCGTTAGGGGGAATGTCCAATGACGCTCAATATTGTCGGTGTCGACGCAGACCCCACCAATCCAAGTGACCAATTTTGGACAGCTGCCGCGCACGTGTTAATCCAAATCGCCGAGGTCCAACCCAAGATTGGGCAAGCAGTCGACGCTGTGATCGGCGACGGCGGCGACATCGAGATCACTGCGCATAATCAAGCAGGTAGGATCACGGTAACCTTAGTGGAAGCATCGGGCCTGCGGCATGTCTTGTTCGACGTCAGGCAAACCAGCGACCATAAAAGTGCCGCATAGCGTGGCTCTCCAAATACACACAACAAAAAGAGCCAATGCGGTGGTCCGTGAGCACCAAGAAACCCTAAGGGCGACTCCATAATGGGAACACTTCCGCCATTAAACGCCTTTAAGAGCTGGGGGGCATCACATGCCTGCAGCCGTTCTGTTTCTATCCGCTTTGGCAGTGTTCTTCGCACCAGAAGCTCGCGCGGACTTCAATTGCTTTGAGAGCTACGGCGACGGACGCCGCTGCGCCTGCGTAGGCACGAGTGATTGCAGTCAAATGAGGATCTCGAACAGCTGCAAGTCAGACCCTCAGTGCGACAAGCGTGAGCTTGGCGCCATTATCTGCAGCTGCAAGGCTGCGGAGAAGAAGTCGGGAACAGGTTTTTAGTGTTGGGGGGTCTGATGGGCTAGGGTGTCGGCTTCAGTCGGCGCCCTTAATGTCGCAGCGTCAGTTTGCCAAGGGGGGCGGGCGCTGGCATCTGAGGCGCTGGCATCTGAGGCAGTGTCGCGGCGCTAATAGCTCTCCTTACCTGATGAGGAGCGCTGGTCCGCACTGGCCAGCGCCCCTTTTTTCACGTCGGACGCGTGGCGGATGAAGCGGTATGCGGCAAGGGTGATATAGCCGGAGGGCTTTAGGGCCGTCAGCGACGCCAGGCGGAACGACGTCAGCGGGCAAACCGTTGATTGCTCAGCCGGAGCGGACAATGATCACAATGACCACCGTGTTGATTGTCGTTGCCATTGTGCTGGTGGGCTCAGCGATTTGGGGTTGGCGGGGCACTCGGCAGGGCTGAGCAGTTCAAACGATCCAACCTAGCTCGCGGGCCACTGCCCAATACCAATTCAATGCGAACGACGTGAGCCAGCACGCCGACGGTATTCGTCAACAAGGATAGTGGTGGCCACACCCACCTTGGTGCGAGTGGCCGCATCGCGTGCGCGTGCCTTTGCGCGCATGCAAGCCTGGTGAGCAGCAATCAAATCCTTGTCACCGACCTTTCCCCTGCCTTCAAGCTTTGTGGCCGTGCCAACGCATACCGAAAGGCTATTGTCGGCAGCCACCAATTTCGAACACGTGAGGAGCACTAAGATCATTATGAAAAGAGTGACCATCCTTGGCATAAGCCCGCTTCCCCACGATCATTCTCGCCCCCATATACCACCTGAGAGCAACGCGCGAGGCGACTATGAAAAAAATTGGCCTCGTTCAAAGCTAAGGCCCGCGCTCTGGCGCGATCTGGCTATTTTTACGGGTTGCCGCCGCTTGAGTTTGAGTTGAGCTTCGAGACAGGCTTCGATGAGGCGGGCGAATGGCTAAACGAACGCTCGACTAAGGAAGAACTGGAACGTCTTTGCCAGAAGTCGAGAGCGAAGCATAAAGCCGCGTAACCTCGCCTAGATCGTCTGTACCGACCCCTTACCGAAGGAACGTGTGCCCACGACCGTTGCCCGGGTGATCGTCCTGGAGCGCACCGGCAACGATCTGGAACGCGCGCTCATAATGCTGGTTGAATTGGCGGCGGTGGCTGATGGATCCTTCGGGCTGCCGCCGTCCAGTCCCTGGTATCTAGCAGGACCCCGGCCGCCTTTGAGCGTGCGGTCGGGTTTCTTGTGAAGCTTCAAAGTAGGGGCAGCCAAAGATGATCGATACTACTTTAATTACCCATCGATCTGCTTGCCGATGATGGCGATAGCCTTCTCATAGACGCCGGCCGCGTTCCAACCCTGGATCGCTGAGAAGTTGGGCTGTCCCGGTTGATAGCCGGCGCCCCGAACCCAGCCGTGGCCTTTCAGAAAGTTCGCGGTCGAGGCGAGCGCATCGGCTTTGGTGTTGAGATTGACGCTGCCATTACCGTCACCATCAACACCATAAAGCAGGATGCTTTTAGGTAGAAACTGCGTTTGGCCGACCTCGCCATGCATAGCTCCGCGTGTCGAGGCGCTGAGGATGCCGCGATCAACTAGTTTCAACGCCGCATTAAGGTGCTCAGTGAAATATTCGGGTCTGCGACAGTCGTAAGCAAGAGTGGCGATTGCCGAAAGCGTGTTCTGATTGCCCGTGAAAGCACCGAACCCCGTCTCCATGCCCCAGATGGCGATCAGCGGTCCCGGAGGTACACCGAAGCGCTTCTCAATAGAGGCAAAGAGCGCCGCGTTGGCGGCCTTGAGAGATTTGCCTTTCGCCGCAATTGCGGCACCCCCACGCTTTGCTATGAATGCATTGAGCGAAAGTTTAAAGCTCTTTTGGCTGCGATCAGCCGCGATGGTCCCCGAGGAATATCTCGTACCCATCAGCGCCGAAATTGCCTTAGCCCCGGTGCCGTTGGCCCGGGCTTCGGCGGCGAAATCTCTCTTCCAAGCTTCGAACCCCCCGCCAGTGTTACCGCATGGAGCTGCCCCTGCCGAGCCGGCCATCATTTGAAGCGCAAGGGCGATTAGCAGTGACCCGCCCCACGTCCTGCTCACCACCGGAATCTTCGGGGATCCACCTTGCAATGTTGCTAAGGTCCCCGAGGCAATACGACTTATCTTGTTCATGCCTGCCGTTCACATAGGCTTACGCGAGGGGTGCCAGCCGAATGGCGGCTACGTGTGACGGGATTATGGCGCGCGCACAGTTGGCACGGCCGTGACTCGCACTCACTTTTTTGCAATGTCCGCTTCTGGCACTTTTCGGACATTCCACCTGCACTGACGAATGTCGGCTATCGGGGGTAAAGCGGACATGACGCCAACGGGCCGGTTATGTCGGCTAATGACCCAAAGCGGACATTCCCAAATGGTTCTTGACCGGCAATAAGCTCGGTCAGGTCGCTACGTTTTCAGCAGAGCCTAACGAGTCAACCCGCCCAGGCGAGGTGCGAGACTCCTGGCTATCGTTCGTGATCCGCTTGAGGCGCTTGTGACCAACTCTCTCTGGCTGGTGCCCATTAGCTCCTCGGACTTGGATTGAGCGCCCATCAAAGTAGGCACCCCTCTCAATGGCAAGGGATTGGTGGTGAATATCGCCGACGACATGTGCCTGCGACTTCAAAATGACCTCACCCCCCTGAATCGGACCCTCAACTTTCCCATCAACAACGACGCGTTCGGCTGCAATGACTCCGTTAATATGCGCCCCGCGGGCGATCACGAGGGACGTGCAGTGGAGTTCGCCTTCAATCTGGCCATTGACCTCGACTAAGCCCTCTGCGGTGACGCTGCCGACAATCTTCAATCCCTTAGCGATCACTGTTCCTTGTTGCCTTGGCGCAAACATCGTTACCTCCTATGAAATTAAGAACGTACCTAAGCACTGAGCGACTCTGGGAGCGACTTGATGAAGCCGTTTGCTCGTTCGCGCTGTTTCACGACTTCAGGCCCGTTGTTGTCTTGCTGCGGTTTTGCAGCGTGAATTTCTGGGATGGATAACGGATCGTCCGAGGGACGCGACTCGCCTTCAAAGTGCGTGCCCTGTTCAAGGGAAAGACTCTTGTGGAAGAGGTTTCCTTCGACGTAAGCCGTGGATTGCAGCATCACCCTCAGCGCGCGGACCGAGCCAATAAGGTGGCCACGGACCATCACGTCCTCCGCAACAACGCTGCCTTCAACCTGCGCATTCTCGCCTAGTACTAGCGCGACGCAATGGACGTCGCCTTGAACCCGGCCATTGACATGAAGCTCGCCCTTCGATGTCACATTGCCGGTGATCGTTAGGTCTTCGCCAATTGTCGAAATACTAGATGGACTAGAATCCTGCGCGCGAGCTGTCGTGTCCATCGTCTCTACCCCCCAACGAGCCCCTTGGCATCCGCATCATAAGCCTCAGGACGAAAGCATTCATCCCCTCGATAGTCAGAGGCTCTGCAGAAGCGCGGGAGAGCTTGCGGAACGTCCTGTGTATATCGGGGATAATTCGAAACTGTTCTTGGAATCGACCGAACTGATGCGGCGCACTTTAGAAGGACGGCGAAAAGCCTACCGTGTGGCGAACTCGGTACACGCTGCAAGAGGGGTCTATTGCGCCGCACGTAAGGTGTCTTGATCCAGCAGGATCGTTGCTAGGTTTTCAACTAAGAGTCACTTCGGTTCTCACTCTGAGTGCTATGGGCGTGCCTCATGGGTCGCTTTAGCAACGCTGAGCTAAGAAAATTCCGAGACACCAGCCGTTGCTCGGCCTGTGTCCACTACTCTGGCTGTCAGATCTGGCTCGCGCTGCTGCTCATGAACGATGAGCTCGCTGCCCCCGGACTGGACATTATCGTCCCAGACATAACCAAAGCCTGCCCGATGTTCTTCCCCTGGTCTTCTCAGTCAGCGCGCAGCGCTACCTGAAGCTCTGGCGGACCATCCCTCCGTCGCAACTAGTGTGACCGGGCGGGCCGTGCTTCGGGACGCGAGATGTCCGCTTCTGCACCAAAGCGGACTCCGGCGATGTCGGTGGACCTGAACATCTTGCGGCGGCCGACATCGTCCGAGAGCAGGCCGAAGGCCAGGATCATTGGGATGTCGGACAGGCTCAAAGCCGCGTTGCGGTGAGGATCGTGGTGCGGTCGTAGCCCAGTTTGGCGGTCGCATAGGAAATCAGCCAGACCGATACGATGTAGAACGTGGCGTTCGTGCCATGGTGACATCGCGCGCCGTCGCCTGTGGATCTGTCTCATCCGGTTCCTCTGAAAACAGGGCTGAATCGGAACACAATGGAAGCCCTCGGAACTTAACCACTCGGAAGGTGAGGCCGATCCGCGGCTCTGAGCCAGTCCGGTATCGCTTCGAGCCGGGACACCGGGCGTTCGAGCGGCTCACCCAAGCGGATGTACTGGTTGCCGGCCGAGGAGAACCACAGGGCTTCGCCCGCATCGGTATCGATGATGATGTGTGCTGGCGGAGCTCCAAATTGCTGTCCGGCGTTGAACACCCAGGTCGGGCCGATGCGGTCGACCCACGAGCCGTCCTTGACGAAGGGCGACTGATGCACATGGCCGCACAGCACGATGTCCGGCTGGTATTGCTCGATCCATTGCGCAAGTTCGCTATCGCCAAAATACCGCGCGCCTCCCCAGCTGATCGGCGATTTGTCTGGCGGCGCGTGATGAATCCAAATCCACAACTTCCGTTGCGTCTTTGCAGCTTCGGCGAGTTGCGCCCCGATGCCGGCGCGAGTGGTCGGGCCGTCCCACCAAGGGCAGACGGTGAACAGCGTGTCGTCGAGCAGGAAGGACTCGCCATCGGAGGGGACGCCCTCATGCTGAGCTGGTCCGAGCCACTTGGCGATCTTCTCGCCAGTCTCGTTGGGCGCATCGAGATCGTGGTTGCCGGAGCAGATCACGAGCCGCGTGACCTCGCGCAACCGGCTGAAATATTTCCGCACCACCACGCTTTGCGCCCGCCGGTCGACCAGCGAGCTGAGCTCGAGATGGTCTCCGGCCAGCACCACGACATCAAAATCGGGAGCGCTCTCCAGCACCCAATCGAATTGTGGGAGCGAATAGTGCAGATCGGCAGCCGCAAGCAGGCGCATTGGGTCTTAAGCCTCAGGTCCTTGTCGCCAACGGAGCGGAAAAGCGCGCGAGCCCGGCGCGCCGCACCAACGATTTGTAGATATGCACCATGAAGGCCGTGGCGAACAGCGGCGTCAGCAGGTTCAGGATCGGCACCGAGGCAAACCCGGCGATGATCAGGCCGCAAAGCGACACGTAGCCCATGTTCGCCTTGCGCAAGCGCCGCGCCTCCTCGGGCGGCAGATGCCGCATGGCCACCATCTCGAAATATTCGCGCCCCAGAAGATAGCCGTTGCCGATGTAGAAGGCGATCAGGTTGATGCCAGGCACGAGCAGCAGGAACAGCGCGACCAGGTTCACTAGCAGAACCACAATAAAGAATTTCAGGCCGACGCCGATCGCACCAAGCGTCGGCAGCTCCTTTCCAGGCGGGTCGGAACGGTAGTAGACGCGCTCGACCTCGTTGGCGATGTCGTCGAGATAGAGGCCTGCCATCAGCGAGGTCACCGGCGGAATCAAGAATATGGAGCCGACGACGAGCGCCAGTCCTCCGAGCCATTCGATGGTGGTTTCTATCCAACTCGGCCAGTCGACGAAATGACCGAACACCGCCTCGATCGCGATGATGAGCAACGCCAGAAGGGCGATGGTAAAGCCGACGCATTTCACAAGCACGGCGCGGAATGGCGGTGTGAACAACTGCCTGAAGGCTTGAATTGCGGCGCTAAGCATGACGTGTTTCAACTCCGGCGGCGGCGAATATAGTGAGCGTCGCGGTCATTACCAGATCGGTGTGTGACGAGGGGTGACAATTCATGGCTGACCGCATCTACGACGTGGTGGGGATCGGCAACGCCATCGTCGACATCATCGCGCGCTGCGACGACGCCTTTCTGTCCAGGCACGACCTCGCCAAGGGCTTCATGCGCCTTATCCCGGCCGGCGAAGCAGGCAGGCTTTATGACGCGATGGGACCCGCCGTCGAACGCTCTGGGGGGTCGGCCGCCAACACCATTGCCGGGCTCGCCTCCTTTGGCGCGAGATGCGGCTTTATCGGTAAAGTCGCGGCGGACCAGTTCGGGGGTATCTTCCGCCACGACATCCGCTCGCTCGGCGTCGCTTACGACACCCCTCCCGTCGACGAGGGCGAGGCGACCGCGCGGTGCCTTATCTTCGTGACCCCCGACGGCGAGCGCACCATGAATACGTTCCTCGGCGTAAGCGTGGGGTTTGCCCCGACCGATCTTGACGCGTCACTGATCGAGGCGGCCAAGATCGTCTATCTCGAAGGCTATCTATTTGATCGCGAGGAGGCGAAGGAGGCCTTCAAAGAAGCGGCGCGGCTCGCACACAAATCAGGCGCCAAGGTGGCCTTGACCCTCTCCGACGCTTTCTGCGTCGACCGGCACCGCGCCGATTTCCGTACGTTTGTCCGCGAGGGTGCGGACATCGTCTTTGCCAACGAGAAGGAGATCACCAGCCTCTATGAGGTGAACAGCTTTCAAGAGGCCGCCAATGCCGCGCTCACCGATTGCGATCTCGCGGTGCTGACCCGCTCGGAGGAGGGCTCGGTGATCGTGTCCGGTGGCGAGACCATCACCATCGCCCCTGATTCGGTCCGCGAGGTAGTGGATGTCACCGGCGCCGGCGACCTTTACGCCGCAGGGTTCCTCTATGGTCTCACCCAAGGCCGGCCCCTTCGGACCTGCGGCCAGCTCGGCAGCCTCGCCGCCGCGGAAGTCATCGGCCATATCGGCGCGCGCCCCGAGGTCTCCTTGCGCGAGCTTGCCCAAAAGCGAGGCCTGCTGGAAGCATAAACGTTCGCCACGGGAAGTTGAAATTCGCTTTTGTTACCCGGGGTTTAACTCTCGCGCGGCGTCCGACTGTATCAGGTGTCTAACACGGAGCAAGTCGGGGGCTTCCATGCGTAAATCGTTGCGCCTTGTCGCAGTTGTCTTGTTGGGGGACTCGGCGGTGGCGGGCCAAAGCGCGCTTGCGCAAGAGGCTGTCTCGTCGACCGTTGACGGCACGACGATCTCGGTCGGCGGCGGCATCCAGTTTCTCTGGCTGCCGGACATGAAATTTACCGGCGCGGGCAAGCCCAGCAACTTCCACTTTCAGACTAACAGCGAATTCACCGCATACGGCCCAGCGGCCGACGCCAAGACCGAGACGCGGCTACCGTGTGAGCGGCTCGCTTAGGGGCTTTTGGTCCAATCTCGACGACAGCGATGGCAGGAGCTGCAAGGGCGGCTGTGTTGTCGTCGATCCCTCCACCGGCTTCGTCGCCAATGGATCTTCGCTTTCACCCATACCGACCGCGACGTCGATTGTTGGGGCGGCTCGCTCGAAGCGAAGTTTTGGGGGCGGGATCCCGTCCAGGTGCGGCCCAATCTGCTTCGCACCGACTATCTGCTCATCGGTGCCGATATACGCGGCATCGACCAGAACAACGACCTGAATGGCAGCTCGTCGGCCCGCACTGTTTTCAAATATAACGAGGACCTCAACACCACCTACTATGGCGGCTATATCGGCTTCGGTGGCGAGTATAGCCTTGGCTTTCTTGGTACCGGCGGCCTGTGGGAGAGCCTCGGGCTCCGCTCCTATTTCTCGGCCCGGGCCGGTCTCTGTGACGCCGCGACCGACTATGACGGCAAGTTTGCCTTCCAATTCATCCCGGTCTCTGTCGAAGGACGATCTCGCCTTTATCGGCAGCGTCTCGTTCGAGACCCGCAAACAGTTTGGTCCGCGCACGAGCCTGTCGCTGTGGAGCGACTATGAGTACATCTCGTCGGTGCCGGAGATGCGCGATTCCAACGGCGATCGGCCAACCCGGATCGAAGACGACAGCGCCTTCGCCACTCGCACCATGTTGCGCTTGAATATCGGTCTCGGCCCCGCGCCTCTCTACCCGGCGGCGCCAGCCTATAACGAACCAATCAAATAGAGCCTCTCGATCAAAGCTTGCGCAGCGCCACCGTCTCGACCGCGTGATCCGGCCCTTTGCGCAGGATCAAATCGGCGCGCAGCCGCGTTGGCAGGATATTGTCCCGAAGATTGACGAGATTGATCGAGCGCCACAGCGACAGCGCGGTGGCGCGTGCCTCGTCCTCTGACAGCGTCGCGTAGCGATGGAAATAGGACGCTGGGTCGCGGAACGCGGTTTGCCGCAAGCGCAGGAAACGCTGGACATACCAGCTCTCGATCAGCTCGTCGGCGGCGTCGATATAGATGGAGAAATCGAAGAAATCCGAGACGAAGGGGATGGCCGAGCCACCCTTCGGCAGCTTTGCCGGCTGCAGCACGTTCAGGCCCTCGACGATGACGATGTCAGGGCGCTCGATCAGGATCGCCTGATCCGGCAGCACGTCATAGACGAGATGGGAATAGACCGGCGCCTCGATGCGCTCGCGGCCGGATTTCACCTCGGCGAGAAAGTTGAGCAGGCGGGTGAGGTCGTAGCTTTCCGGAAAGCCCTTGCGGGTCATCAGCTCGCGCTCTTCCAGCACGGCGTTGGGAAACAGAAATCCGTCGGTCGGCACGAGCTCGACGCGTGGATGGCTCGGCCAACGGGCGAGCAGAGCCTGGAGCACGCGGCCCGTGGTGCTCTTGCCCACCGCGACGCTGCCGGCGAGGCCGACGATGAAGGGCATCTTGCCGTCGCCTTTGCGCAGGAACTTGGTGGTGGCGCCGTGCAGCTCCTGTAGCGCCTCGACGTAGAAATTGAGCAACCGGCTGAGGGGCAGATAGACGTCGACCACTTCCCGAGTGGAGACGCGCTCGGTCAGGCCGCTCAAATTCTCAAGCTCGGCCTCCGAGAGTGGCATGGGCGCATCGGCCCTGAGCGCTGCCCAGTCGTCGCGGCTATAGGCGATATAAGGTGAAAACGCGACAGAGGGACGCGGATTCATGGACAAGAACCCGAGCTTACTAACGTGACGCGGCTTTCCGCTTCTGCGCGAGGTCCGTGGCGCCCATGCGGCGCTCAAGCTCGCCCATGACGTCCTCGAGTGCGATGTGGCGCAACTCGAGCACGACCAGCAGGTGGTAGAGCAGATCCGCGGCCTCGGCAATCAGCGCCGCGTCGTCCTGGGCGATAGCCGCGATCGCCGTCTCTACCGCCTCCTCGCCAAGCTTCTTGGCAGGCTTGACCGGCGCTCCGTCGAGCAGGCGCCGCGTATGGGAGTCCTCTGGCCTTGCAGTCCGCCGCGCCTTGATATTTGCGGCAAGGCGGCCAAGCACATCGTTTTGGCTCATGTCTTGGCTCATACACTGCCGGCGGCCTAAGGGAAATAGCCGCGTGCGCCTCATCCCTAGAAAGGAAAGGCAGTGTGCCTGTTTGGCGGGCAGGATTGAGGCGGGAGGGGCGAAGGGCGCTCGCTTAGCCGTCGAGCCGCATGGGCAGGCCGGCGGCCGCCATGAAGCGCTTGGCCTCGCCAATGGTCGATTCACCGTAGTGGAAGATCGAGGCGGCGAGCACAGCCGAGGCGTGACCTACGCGCACGCCTTCAACCAAGTGCTCGAGCGTGCCCACCCCTCCGCTCGCGATCACCGGCACCGAGACCGCGTCGGCCACGGCCCTGGTCAAATCGAGGTCGAAGCCGGCTTTCGTCCCGTCGCGATCCATGGAAGTGAGCAGGATTTCGCCGGCGCCAAGCGCCACCATCTCGCTTGCATAGCTGACCGCCTCGATGCTGGTCGGCTCGCGGCCACCATGGGTGAAGATCTCAAAGCGCTGGCCAGCGCCGTTGCCGCCCGCGCGTTTGGCATCGATCGCAACCACGATGCACTGAGCGCCGAATTTCTCCGCCGCTGCGCGCACGAGGTCGCGATCCTTGACCGCTGCGGTGTTGATCGACACCTTGTCGGCGCCGGCCTCGAGAAGCTTCCGCACATCGTCAAGCTTGCGCACTCCGCCACCAACGGTGAGCGGCATGAAGCAGCGCTCAGCCGTGCGCTCCACCACATCGAAGATGATGTCGCGATTTTCATGACTTGCAGTGATGTCGAGGAAGCAGAGCTCGTCGGCGCCGGCCTCGTCATAGGCCCCGGCGGCTTCCACGGGATCGCCGGCGTCACGCAGATTGACGAAGTTCACGCCCTTGACGACGCGGCCGTCCTTTACGTCGAGGCATGGAATGAGGCGGACCTTGAGCATCGTTAGGCTTTAGCAGATTTGCGGCGGTCCTGCGCCAGTGCATGATAAGGGCAATGAGCGCAGCCACGGCCCAGACGCCAAGCAGCACGAGGCCGGCTGGGATGCTGAGATAGGAATACCAGATCAGAAAACCGAGATCGTAGAAGGTCTGCCCGTAATCCTTGCCACCGATGACGCAAGGGATGACCCGGTTGAGATCGACCTGACAGCCAAAGGCCTCGGCAACCTCCTGGCTTCCCACGGCAAGCAGCGCGGGGCCCAATCCGACCAGCAGCGCGATGATGAAGATGGTGCGCGTGCGCATCGGTGTCGGTCAGGCGTGGGATTTTTTCCGGCTCGCGGCGATGAGCGCGAGAGCCGTGGTGGCGTCGAGCCTGCCGTCATAGAGCGCACGTCCGGCAATCGCGCCTTCGAGCTTCGCGTAATCCGAATGGAGCAGCGCGCGCACATCGTCGAGCGAGGCGAGCCCTCCGCTTGCAATTACTGGGATGGAAACCGCGCATGCCAGCGTCGCGGTCGCTTCGAGATTGAGGCCTGCGAGCACTCCGTCGCGCGCGATGTCGGTGTAGATGATGGCTGCCACGCCCGCGTCCTCGAAGCGGCGGGCAAGATCGAGCGCGGTCATCTCGCTCGTCTCCGCCCAGCCCTCCACCGCGATCTTGCCGTCGCGGGCATCGATGCCGACGGCGATGCACCCAGGGAAATCGCGCGCTGCCTCACGCACGAGCGCAGGATCGCGCACCGCCGCAGTGGCGAGGATTACGCGGTCGATGCCCTTGTCGAGCCACGTCACGATGGTGTCGAGGTCGCGAATGCCGCCGCCGAGCTGCACCGGCACATGGATCGTTGCGAGGATCGCCTCGACGGCGCTCGTATTCACCGGCCTGCCCACAAACGCGCCGTTGAGATCGACCACATGCAGCCACTCGAAGCCCTGCTCCTCGAAGGCGCGTGCCTGCGCCGCCGGGTCCTCATTGAACACCGTCGCCTGGTCCATCTCGCCTCGGCACAGGCGGACGCATTGACCGTCTTTCAGGTCGATGGCGGGGAACAGGATCATGACGGATCGACGATGGTCACGGCTTCCATTTCAGGAAATTCGCGATGAGCGCGAGCCCGAACTTCTGACTCTTCTCTGGGTGAAACTGGGTGCCGGCCATATTGTCCTTGGCGACGAACGCCGTGATCGGACCACCATAATCGGTGCTCGCGACCAGCGCGTCTCTTTCCTCCGGTACGAAGTGATAGGAGTGCACGAAATAAGCATGCAGGCCTCCCTCGCCGGTGGGAATGCCTTCGAGCAGCGCATGCTCACGTGCCACGCGAAGCGTGTTCCAGCCCATATGCGGGATCTTCAACTCTGGGTCCGAGGGTGCGATGGCGCGGACCTCGCCCTTGATCCAGCCAAGGCCAGGGGTGACCCCATGTTCAAGCCCGCGCTCTGCCATGAGCTGAAGCCCGACGCAGATGCCGAAGAAGGGCTTGCCGTCCTGCTGCACGGCCTTCTCGAGAGCATCGATCATGCCGGGGACGTCTTCCAGGCCCCGCTTGCAATCGGCAAAGGCGCCGACGCCGGGAAGCACGACGCGGTCGGCGTCGGCCACATCCTCCGGACGTGCCGTGACCTTGATGGCAAGCTCCGAGCCCTGCTCGCGCGCGGCCCGCTCGAACGCCTTGGCGGCAGAGTGGAGATTGCCGGAGCCGTAGTCGATGATGGCGACGTGCATGGTCTTACGGCTGCGGGAAGAGCCCAATAACGCCCCCCGCCTCGCCACTCTCTTTCGGCGCCGGGACATCGGCGTTGCTGGGCCGTGCGGAAGCGGATTCCCGCCGTCTTTTCTCCTGCTGCGGCAGCCAGGACTGGAAAAAGGCAAGCTCGGCGTCGTCGCGGCCAGAGCCGACTGCTGTCCCCACCTGGCTGTAGCCCCGCCGTTCCAGCGTGGCACGGCGAAGGTCGTTGGCCTCGAAGGCGAACAGCACGATGAGCGCCACGCTGGTCCAGCCGAGCAGGGCGTGCCCCTGGTCGCTCGGACCGAACACCCAGGCGAGCAGGCCTAAGAAAAACAGGAAAGCGATCAGCTCGATCCACATGCGCCAATAGAGGAGCCAGAGCCCCGGCACCAACAGCGCGGGCCAGGAGAATCCTTCCTTGACGAACACGAGCGCCTCGGCCCGGTCCTCCGGGTCTCGCGCTGCGCCAAGTGGCTCATAGACTGAATAGAGCGTCACGACACGTCACTGACCAAAAAACTGATGGCGGTGCCAGCGCCTAAAGCTGGCCCTTGGTCGAAGGCACGCGGCCGCCCTGGCGCTCGTCGATGGCGACCGCCTGGCGGAGCGCGCGCGCGAGCGCCTTATAGCAGGTCTCGGCGATGTGGTGGCTGTTCTCGCCATGCAGCGTCTCCACATGGAGGGTAATTCCGGCATGCTGGGCGAAGGCCTGGAACCATTCGCGGAACAGCTCGGTGTCCATCTCCCCGATTTTGGACCTGGTGAAATCAACCTTCCAGACAAGGAAAGGGCGCCCCGAAATGTCGATGGCCACGCGGGTCAGGGTCTCGTCCATGGGCAGATAGGCGAAGCCGTAGCGGGCGATGCCTTGCTTGTCGCCAAGCGCCTTCGCCACCGCCTGGCCGAGCACGATGCCCGAATCTTCGGTGGTGTGGTGCTGGTCAATATGGAGATCGCCTTTGGCCTTCAGCAGGATATCGATCATCGAGTGGCGGGCGAGTTGCTCGATCATGTGATCGAGGAAGCCGACGCCGGTCTCGATCGCATAGGCACCAGCGCCGTCGAGGTCGACGGTCGCGGTGATCGCGGTCTCCTTGGTGCGGCGTTCGATGGTCGCGGTCCGCTTGGATTTGGCTTTGGTCGGCTTCAGCATGGGATTGAGCCTAACGCAAGGCTCTTAGCAATTCGCTTACCGAAGCGCGAGGCCTTAATCCCTCCTCCTGAAAGGGGGAGGTGGCGGCCCGGCTCAGGTGGGGTGCCGGGTGAGGGTCCAGCCGATTTGAGCGCCACTTCCACCCCCACCCCGGCCCTCCCCCTTGTAGGGGAGTGAGTAATGCGCTTGACGAACCGCCCGCCCGATCCGATATCGCATTGCAGCAATGAGCCACTCCTCCCCCGACACCTGGTATGGGACGACGATCCTCACCGTCCGCAAGGGCGGCAAGGTGGTGATTGCCGGCGACGGACAGGTGACCCTTGGCCAGACCATCATCAAGGGCAACGCCAAGAAGGTGCGCCGTGTCGGCAATGGCAATGTCATCGCTGGTTTCGCCGGCGCCACCGCCGACGCCTTCACGTTGTTCGAGCGGCTTGAGGCCAAGCTCGAGCGCTTTCCCGATCAGCTGAAGCGGGCCTGCGTCGAGCTCGCCAAGGACTGGCGCACCGACCGTTATCTCCGCCATCTCGAAGCCATGATGATCGTGGCCGACGTCGACGAGAGCCTGGTGCTGACCGGCAAGGGCGATGTGCTCGAGCCCGACGACAACGTCATGGGCATCGGCTCAGGCGGAAACTTTGCGCTTGCAGCGGCTCGCGCTCTCCTCGAACTCGGAGCTCGACGCCGAAGCGGTTGCGCGGAAAGCGATGGCGATTGCCGCGACCATTTGCGTCTACACCAACAACGAAGTCGTCATCGAAAGTCTGGAGTCGAAGTCGTAACCACATGACCTCATTCTCCCCACGCGAGATCGTCTCGGAGCTCGACCGCCACATCATCGGCCAGCGCGACGCCAAGCGTGCCGTGGCCATTGCGCTGCGCAATCGCTGGCGCCGGCAGCAGCTCGACGATGAGCTGCGCGAGGAAGTGCTGCCTAAGAATATCCTGATGATCGGGCCGACCGGCATCGGCAAGACCGAGATCTCGCGACGACTCGCCAAGCTCGCCGGCGCGCCCTTCATCAAGGTCGAGGCCACCAAGTTCACCGAGGTCGGCTATGTCGGCCGCGACGTTGATCAAATCATTCGCGATCTCTTGGAAGCCGGCATCGGGCTCGTGCGTGACGCAAAGCGGAAAGAGGTCGAGGCCAAGGCGCAGCTCAATGCCGAGGAGCGAGTGGTCGACGCGCTGGTCGGCGCCAATGCCAATCTCTCCACTCGCGACGCGTTCCGCAAGCGCTTGCGTGCTGGTGAGCTCGACGATCGCGAGATCGAGATTCAGGTCGCCGATACCGGCGCCGGAATGCCGGCCTTCGAAATTCCCGGCATGCCCGGCAGCCATGTCGGAATGATCAATTTGAGCGACGTGCTCGGCAAGGCGCTCGGCCAGCGGACCAAGCCGCGACGGGTCACCGTGCGCGACAGCTTCGATATCCTGTTGGCAGAAGAGTCCGACAAGCTGATCGACAACGACACCACCGTGCAAGAGGCGATCCGCAACGTCGAGAACAATGGCATCGTGTTCCTCGACGAGATCGACAAGATCTGCGCGCGCTCCGAGCGCATCGGCGCCGATGTCAGCCGCGAGGGCGTGCAACGCGATCTCTTGCCGCTAATCGAGGGCACCACTGTCGGCACCAAATATGGGCCGGTGAAGACCGACCATGTGCTGTTCATCGCTTCAGGCGCGTTTCACACCGCGAAGCCCTCCGACCTTCTGCCAGAGCTGCAAGGGCGGCTCCCGATCCGCGTAGAGCTGCGCGCGCTTGTCCGCGACGATTTCCGCCGCATCCTCACCGAGCCAAAGGCCTGCCTGATCAGGCAGTACATCGCGCTGATGAAGACCGAAGGCGTCGACCTCGAGTTCACGCCGGACGCGATCGAGGCCATCGCCGACATCGCGGTCGAGGTGAACACCAACGTGGAGAATATCGGTGCGCGCCGCCTTTCAACGGTGATGGAGCGCATCCTCGACGACATCTCCTTCGATGCCGCCGACAAGCAGGGCGAGAGGATCGTGGTCGACGGCGCCTTCGTTCGCGGCCATATCGGCGATCTGGCCAAGAACGCCGATTTGTCGAAATTTATTCTGTAGTCGAGCGGCTGCCGCAGTAAGCTAACCGCTGCGAGCGCCACATGGAAACCACCGAAAAAATTGTTGAAGCTTATGTCCGCCACGTAAAGGGTTGGGCAACGATCTCGAATATTCGCTGAGACCTTCTGGTGATCGACCCGAAGTCCCTCGCTCGATATGGTGTTTCTGGCTCGCAGGGCTTTGCGAGGCTAACTGCGACCGTCTTCGATCCGCTTCTGCTCAAGGTGCGCGTGAAGAAACCCAAAATGCGACGTACACTCGGTTATTTCGCGCAGCATAAGTTCGGAACTGCCGCAGTTGGCGACAGAAGTCAAGGACCTTGGATTTGAACCGGGGGATATACGAAGGTCGTCGCGAGTTGGGGCTGGACCGACGAGGCGCAGGCCGCCGCCGATGCTGAACATGTTGAACTTTGGGACTTTCGCGAACTCATGCGCCAAATTGCGGATTCGATTCGTGATAGACGAAGTTATTTCACAGAACACGCTGCGCACCATCAACTTGTTTGTACGTGACCTAGAGGACAGAAAGGTTCTCCCCTAAGGGCGGCTACGCCGCAGCCGCACATAAAGCGCTCCTTCGCCGCCGAGACGGCGGGGCGCCGGTGAAAAGCTCCCCACTATGGAAGCGAACTCGGGCTCTGACAGCCAATGGGGCACGGCGTTGCGCAGCACGCCACGCTCCTCTTCTTCATAGAAGCTCTTGCAGGTCTCGGGATCGGCGCCCTTGCCGGTGATCACCAGCACATGCTTGAGCCCGCGCGCCTGGGCGGCCTTCAAGAACCGCCGGAGCTGCGCATGGGCGTCGCGCTGCCGCAAGCCGTGCAAATCGAGCCGCGCTTCGACCTCGATCCGCCCCTTGTCGAGCTGTCGCGAGGTCTGCCGGTCGAGCGGCGCGGCGCGTGGAAAATGGCTTGGCTTCGGTAGCGGCCTTGGTGCGGCTTGCGCAGGGCGCGGGACCTGCAGCGTCTTGGTCTTAGCGGTCGGCGCAGGGGTCTTTGCGGCATTTGGTGGTGCCGTATTACGCCCACGCTTCAAGGGTGCTGCTGTCTCGGCGACCTTCTCCCACAGCGCGGCATCGTCATCCTCGTCACGCCCGGGCCTACCCATGGCTCACACCCCCGGCGCCGAATTGGGCAGGAGCACGATGAAATGCGCCGGCGCCAATGTCGTGCCGGCGATCGCACCGGCCCCGTCGCCGCAGCCCCAAAAGATATCGCCGCGCTCCACGCCCCTGATCCCCGAGCCGACATCCTGCGCGATCATCACGCGGCGGAAAGGCGCGCGCGTCTCGTCCTTGAGCCCGGGCGCCTCAACGAAGATCGGCAGCCCAAGTGCATGGAACGACGGATCGACCGCGAGGCTTCGCCCTGGCGTCAGCGACACGCCCTGCGCACCGATCGGCCCGGCGTCGCCCTCAATCCCGTCGAGCACCCGGAAGAACACATAGGACTTGTTCTCCCACATCAGTTTCTTGCCCCGCTGGGGATCGTCGCGCAGCCACGCCTTGATCCCCTGCATGGACATGCTCTTGGGCTTGCCCTGCCCAAGCGCGACCAGGCGTTTGCCGATCGAGGTAAAAGGATAGCCGTTCTTGCCGGCATAGCTCAGCCGCACCGTTGACCCGTCGGGAAGGCGCACGCGGCCAGACCCTTGTATCTGCATGAAGAACAGCTCGACTGGATCTGCGAGGTAGAGCACTTCGAGATTGCGGCCGGCAAGCGCGCCCTTGTCGATCTCCTCACGCGTGAAATAGGGAACGAGACCGTCGTCCGTCTTGCGCATCGCGGTCAAGACACCTGCGGCAGAATCGCGCGCGCGCAGCTCGTCGGGCGTTACCGCCACGAGATCGTCGGGGCGTCGGTAGACCGGAGTCTGAAACTTGGCACCCTTCTCGCGCGCGCCTTCGACCTCAGGCTCGTAATAGCCGGTGACGAGGCCTGGCTTCGGCACGTCGACGATCCGATTGGGCGTATAGTTCGCTTCGAAGAAGGCGCGGGCGGAGTCGCGTGACACGTCGCCGCGCGAAGCAAGCTCCAGCGCCGCGGCACACGCCCCGCCCGACGCGCTCTCAGGCTTGATCTTGCCGCAGGACCTGAGCAGCGCCTGGAAGGCGGCGGCTTGGTCGTCAGCCTGCCAGCCCTCGATCTCGGCAAAGCTAACCGGCACAAGGTTGACCGCTGCCTCCTTCTCCACCTTCTTTCCCCGGAAGAACAGGACGAGGCCGATGGTGACAGCGATTGCAGCAAGCAGCAATGCGGCGGCGATGGCGCGGCGTTTCAGGCCCGTGCGGTCGCGATGCTCAGTTTGCCGATTCGGTCGCGACAAGCTTCCAGTTCGGGTTCTTGGCGGTGATGTCGCGGGCGAAGGTCCAGATGTCGGTGACCTCGCGCACCTTCTTCGGGTCGCCCTCCACCACGCCGCCTTCGGCGTCGCGCGTCACCGAGATGAGCTCGCTCACGAATTTGACCGTGACGTAGGCGGTGCGGTTCTTCACGTCGGACTCGATGATGTCGGCCTTGTTGATGCCGACGAGATTGGACTCGACCTTCTCGCCCCGCGTCTCGCGTTCGCGAATGGCGCTCTCGAAACCCTCAAACACTTCGTCGCTCAAGAGCTGCTTCAGCGAGGCCTCGTCTCCTTCCGCGAAGTTCATCACGATCATCTCGTAAGCCGTCTTGGCGCCATCGAGGAAGTGACCCGGATCGAAGCCCGGATCGGCGCGCATCAGCTGGGTGAGCGAGCGCGCCAAGGGGCTGTCCTTGGGAGCGTGACTGCCAAGGCGTGCCTCGATATCCTCAACCGATGGCACAGAGGTCTCGGGCAGCGGCCCGGAGCGGCCGCGCGGCAGGGCCACCACCGGCTCATTGGTCTTCGGACCGCCAGGGCGCTTCTGATCCGGGGGCGAATAAGGATCGAATGGCTGCCGCTCACTGCCCGTGCGCCGGCCAAGCACATTGCGCAGCCTGATGAAGATCACGACCGCGAGCACCAGAAACAGCAAAGTATAGATATCGAAGGCTTCACTCATCCTTACCGCCACCTGCGTTGATGGATAGACCCGCGATGATTGCGGAACACTCGAGCTGCATATTGGTTCGCACCTCGAGATTTGCCAGCGGGAGCCTCAGGCGTTGTGGAACTCCACCACATCACCCACGTCGCGCGCCCCTCAACTTAAGGCATTCGCGGCACCTTAGCCAACCCCCAAAAGAGCCGAGAGCGAAATTCGCCGCCAGGCGCGTGCCCTGCGGCAAGATTGCAGCTTGGGGCCCGTCATGCTAGCCAGCAGGCCCTCACGGAGCCGGACCTAAGCCCCATGGCCAAGAAGACCGAAAGCCCGGACGCTTCGGGCAAGCGCAACGGCGATGGCAAGCCGGAGGGTGCGAACGAAAGTCCGCTGGCCGGAGCGCCGGAAAGTGCCACACGGCCGTCGGGGGCCCAGCTCAATGTGCTCGGCCAATACATCAAAGACCTGTCCTTCGAGAGCCCCGGGGCGCCCGAGGTACTGCAAAGTCCGCCGCCAAACCCACAGCTTCAGGTGACCGTCAACGTTACGGCGCTCGGCCGCAGCCCTAAGATCTTCGAGGTGATACTGAGCCTGGAAGTTCATGCCAAGAGCGATACCGGCGTGATCTACAACATCGAGCTCCTCTATGGCGGGCTGTTCCGCTTGCGCAACATTCCTCAGAACATGTTGCAGCCGGTGCTGTTCGTCGACTGTGCGACGCTTCTGTTCCCCTATGCGCGGCGCGTGCTGTCAGACATGACCCGTGACGGCGGTTACCCGCCGCTGATGCTCGACCCCATCGATTTCGCGCGGCTGTACACGCAGAACCTTGCGCGCGGCCAGCTCCAGGCGGGCCCGACAAACTAACTACAGAGAGGCAAGCAGCGGCCGCCACAAGGCTTCATCGCCGAGGCTCGCCACGAAGGCCTCATGCGCCAGCCGCTCGTCGTCGGTAAGGCGCGGGGCAAGCGCGATCGGGCGGACCCGCGCTCCTGACGTAACGCTCGTCACGATCGCCGCACTGGCGCCGTTCGCCGCAAATTCGAGCCGCGCCTGGTGCCCGCCGACAAGCTCCACATAGACCGAAGCAAGCAGGCGGCAGTCGAGCAGCGCGCTGTGTTTGTCGCGCTCGGAAAGATCGACGCCATACCGCTTGCACAGCGCATCTAGGCTACAAGGCGACCCCGGGAGCCTTCGCCGCGCAAGCGCCAGCGTATCGACCACTCGGTCCCAACGCAGCAGCGGCCGGCTCATCCGCTCGAGCTCGGCATTGAGGAAGGCGAAGTCGAACGCAGCATTGTGCATGACGAGCATGGCGCCTTTGATGAAGCTAAGCATATCGTCGGCGCGCTCATGGAAGCGCGGCTTGGTCGAAAGAAACTCGATGGAAAGCCCATGGACCTCGAAGGCCGTCTGGGGCATGTCGCGGTCAGGATTGAGGTGGCAATGCCACACCCGGCCCGTCGGGATGCAGTTGATCAGCTCGACACAGCCGATCTCGACGATGCGATGACCGGAGGCGGGGTCGAGCCCCGTGGTTTCAGTGTCGAGCACGACCTCGCGCACAGCGTGGCTTTCCTCTTAAGTCGCTTGTTCGTGACGAAGCCGCTCCATGACGCGGCCTTCGCGGCCCTCGAGCGACTCGATCAGTTTATCGATCTGCAGCTCCATGTCCGAGAGCGTCATGCCGCTGTCCACAACGAAGTCGGCGCGGGCGCGCTTTTCCTTGTCGGACAATTGCCGCTTGAGCAGTGCATCGAGCTTCGCGGGACTCATGCCGGAACGCGGGAGCACGCGCGCTCTCTGCACCTCCTCCGGCGCGCTCACCACCACCGACACGTCGACTCTGGCGTGCGCATCCGTCTCGAACAATAACGGGATCTCGAGCACCGCGAGCTTGGCGCCGCGCTTCTCCTGCTCGCGCAGAAAATCGAGCTCGGCCTTCACCACCATCGGATGCACGATGGATTCGAGTTGCTTCAGCTTCTCGGGCGAGCCGGCCACCTCTTGCGCGAGCAGCCCCCGGTCGACCTTGCCCCCGCGCACGGCGCCAGGAAACGCAGCTTCGATTGCGGGCACCGCCTCGCCGTCATAGAGCCGGTGCACTTCGGCATCGGCGTCGCAGACCGGCACCCCGCGCTTCCTGAAGTGCTGGGCCGTGGCGGATTTGCCCATGCCGATCGAGCCGGTGAGTCCGACGACGAGCATCACTGCGCCCCAAGCTGTGCCGCAACATGGGCGCGAAGCTCCGGCGTCACCTCCGGGCGGAGGCCGAACCAGCGCTCGAAGCCAGGGACGGCCTGATACAGCAACATGCCGAGCCCATCCACGACGCGGTTTCCGCGTCCCTTTGCCGCCGCGAGCAGCTTCGTTTCGAGCGGACTATACACGATGTCGGCCACGAGCGCGTCCTCGGGCAACGTGGAAAGATCGATGTCGAGCGGTGCCTTTCCCGTCATGCCGAGGCTCGTCGCGTTGATCAGGAGCCCGCATCCGGCATGCGCCTGGTTCCTGTCCTCCCACCGGACCACCGAAACACGCGGGCCGAAGCTTTTTGCCAAAGCCTTCGCCCGATCCCCTGTGCGGTTGGCGAGCAGGATCTTGGCCGCGCCAGCTTCGATCAGCCCGTGCAGAATGGCGCGCGCGGCACCGCCGGCGCCAAGCACCAAAACCGGCCGCTTGCCCTTGTTCCAATCGGGCGCCTCAGCCGAGAGATGTGTCATGAAGCCATAGGCGTCGGTGTTGCTCGCATGCAGCAAGCCCCTGGCATCGAGCCAGAGCGTGTTGGCGGCGCCGATCTTGGCAGCCGCGTGATCGGCGCGATCCGCCGCGGCCAACGCCGCCTCCTTGTGGGGAAGCGTGACATTTGCGCCAGCATAGCCGCGGCCGCCAAGCGTGCGGAGAAAGTGCTCGATCTCCTCTGGCCGCACGGCCTCCCGCTCATAGTCACCTTCAAGGCCATAGAGCTTCAGCCAGTAGCGGTGGATGACCGGAGAGCGCGAATGGGCGACCGGCCAGCCGATGACGCAGGCGCGTTTCACGGTTTCAGCCTTCGATGGCGCCTTCGCGCCGGAGCGCATCGAGCAGCGGCAACAGCGGAAGGCCGAGAATGGAGAAATAGTCGCCGTCGATCTTCTCGAACAGCTGAATTCCAAGCCCCTCGATCTGGTAAGCCCCGACCGAGCTCAGCACCTCTTCTCCGGCGGCGGCAAGGTATCGGCCGACGAATTGCGGCGTGAGCTTACGCATGACGAGCGTCGATCTCTCAGCATAGGCCCAGACGGTCTCGCCCTTGGTCGCGAGCGCAACGGCGCTGTGCAATGTGTGGCTTTGGCCGGAGAAATCGAGCAGCTCGGCCCTCGCCGTTTCCATGCTGTCGGGCTTGGTCAAGATGCGATCGCCAAGCGCGAGCACCTGGTCGGCGCCAATGACGAAGGCGTCCTGAGCAAGCTCACTTATCGCCTCAGCCTTGGCACGGGCCAGCACCTCGGCGACGTCTTGCGGGCTCAAAGAGCCCGTGCTGCTGATCGCCTGGCGCATGGCGTGCTCGTCGAGGCCTGGCCCCTCGACGATGAAGGCGAGGCCCGCCGCCTCCAACAGACGCGCTCGGACCTTGCTCGACGACGCGAGTATCAGCGGCGGCCGCCCGCTTTGCAGGAAGCCACTCATGGATCGAGCACCGGTGCCCCGCGGTCGTAATAAAGGCGAAGGATGGCGGCCGCGGTCTCCTCGATAGAGCGCCGAGTCACGTCGATCACCGGCCAGCCCCGCCGCGCGCAAAGCTGGCGGGTCTCGGCGATCTCCGCGGCAATCGCCTCGCGGTCCACATAGGTGTCGAAATGCGAGGCGGCGTGCTCCAGCACGCGATTCTGGCGGACCTGCGAGATGCGCTCGGCGCTCGCCACGAGGCCGACCACGAAGGCGTTGGTGCGCGCCTCGATCTTCGGCGGCAGCGGCACCCCCGGGATCAGGGGCACGTTCGCGGTCTTGTAGCCGCGATTGGCGAGATAAATGCTGGTTGGCGTCTTTGAGGTGCGGCTGATGCCGACCAGGAGAATGTCGGCGTCGTCGAGATTCTCAGGAAGATGCCCGTCGTCGTGCAGCATGGTGAAGTTGAGCGCCTCGATGCGGCGGAAGTAATCGGCATCGAGCACGTGCTGGCCGGCGACCGTCGGTGTGGATGCCATGCCGAGATAGGATTCGAACACTTGCAGGATACTTTTCAGCACCGGAACGCAAGGAATGTTCAGCCGTTTGCAGGTCTGCTCGACCTGCTCAACGAGCTCCTGATTGACGATGGTGTAGAGCAGGATGCCGGGAGTGGCCTCCACATCCTTCAGCACCCGCTCGAGCTCGCGTTTGCTGCGTACCAGCGGGTGGATATGCTCGATGGCACGCACTTGCGAATATTGCACGCGCACGGCCTTGGCCACCGCGACCAGTGTCTCGCCGGTCGCGTCGGAGATCATGTGCAGGTGGAAAGTCCGGGGAGCATCCATGGCGATGCCTCTGGATAACTGTGATTGATTAACGGAGCAACTGTGGGGGCGGCGCTCCTCCATCCCCTCCCGCAGAGAACAAGGCGCAAGGCTTTTTCACAGATTCGCTTGTGTCGAGAAAATGACGCTCACGCGAATGGGCCGCACAATACCCATCCTCGTCCCCAAGCAGACGAACGGACTTCCGACACTCTATCGGAAATTTCTTCACACCCTTCCCGTCAGGCGGAAGCCATGGGGTTTAGCCGCTTTTGCCGATAATGCTGCGCTGCGTTCCCACAGGGCAAACCATCCAATGCCAAACAACCACCACCAACCGACTCTTTCTCTGTCGATAGACTGGTGACAGCTCTGAATGTCCTCTACTCACGGGCTAATAGAAGAAACAGAAAACTAGTTTAAGACTCTCTTTTGATGTTTTGAGAAAGCCATGTTGCGCCGACACGAGTCCCAAGGCCGCTTTATCTCAGCTCTGAAGGGCAAGGCTATCGACCCGCCGCCGATCTGGCTAATGCGCCAGGCCGGACGCTATCTGCCTGAATATCGGAAGGTGAGGGCCACGGCCGGCTCCTTCCTCAACCTTTGCCTGAATCCTGTGCTTGCAGCGGAGGTAACGCTCCAGCCCTTGCGCAGGTTCGATCTCGACGCCGCCATCATCTTCTCCGACATCCTCATTGTTCCATATGCCCTCGGGCAGAAGGTTGAGTTTGTCGAGGGTGAGGGCCCAAAGCTTGAGCCGATACGGGTTGCAAATTTAGAGAGGCTCAACCGGACTACGGCTGAAGATAAATTTGCGCCTATCTATGAAGCCTTGGCTCGCGTCTTGCCAGAGCTTCCAGCTGGCGTCCCTGTCATCGGCTTTTGCGGTGCGCCGTGGACTGTGGCGACCTATATGGTCGAGGGCGGCGGCAGCAAGGACCAGGCCGAAGCGAGGCTCTGGGCGTATCGCGACCCCGCCTCCTTCCAGCGCCTGATTGATCTCCTGGTGGAGACTTCCGTTGGTTATCTACTCGGCCAGGTGAAGGCTGGTGCCCGTATCCTGCAAATCTTCGATAGCTGGGCCGGAAGCCTGCCGGAGGATGAGTTTGCGCGTTGGTGCAGCTACCCGACCCGGGCCATCGTCGCTGGCGTGAAAGCGAAAGCACCCGACGTGCCGATCATTGGATTTCCCCGCGGTGCTGGTGCGCAGGCCGAGTGTTACGCGCACGAGACGGGCATCGACGCCATAGGTTGCGATACGGCAATGCCGCTGTTCTTCATGCGCGAGACGCTACAGAGCCGGCTCCCCGTGCAAGGCAATCTCGACCCGATACTCCTGCTCGCCGGCGGGGAGCATCTCGAGACTCGCGTTGCCGCTATCCTCGACACGCTCGGCGGTTTGCCTTTCGTGTTTAATCTCGGCCACGGCATTCTGCCCGATACGCCGCCAGAGCATGTCGCGCGTCTCGTGGAGCTGGTGAAGGGCAAGGCCTAGCAATCGCGATGTGGCTTTCCTATGTCAAAGCCTTCCACGTCATCGCGATCATCGCCTGGATGGCAGGGCTGCTTTATTTGCCGCGGCTCTTCGTCTATCACGCCGCGAGCGTGAAGGGCTCCGAGCAGTCGGAAACTTTCAAGGTGATGGAGCTTAGGCTGCTGCGTTTCATCACCACGCCGGCCATGGTCGCGAGCTGGATCCTCGGCCTGATCCTCGCCTTCTCCGGGGTGATCGACTGGAGGGCCCATGGCTGGTTCCATGCCAAGCTCGCGCTCGTGATCCTGCTTTCGGCGTTTCACGGAGCGTGCGCGAAATGGACCAAGGACTTTGCTGCGGATCGGAACACGCATGATACGCGTTTCTATCGCATCATGAACGAAGTGCCGACGTTGCTCATGATGGGCATCGTGATTCTGGTGATTGTGCGGCCTTTTTGACAGCGTCGGCAAACCTGTTCCGCCCGCCCGCCTGGTCTGCTATAAGATGAGTCGCATCCGATCCGGGACGTTGTCGCGGCCCGAAAAATCCTTGAAAAATTGGGTCACCCGGCGCGGAGCAGGCTCGTAGTCCTGCCTCACACCCGAGGCAATTCCCCCTTACACGAAATGCCCACATGCATCCCCGCGTGTGGAGACTTTCAGAATTCAACCACCCCCGTTTTGGAGTAGCAGTGCATGCAGGAAATGAAACTGCAGGATCTCAAGACGAAATCGCCGACGGAGCTTCTGAGCTTTGCCGAGGAGGTCGCCGTCGAGAACGCCAGCGCCATGCGCAAGCAAGAGCTGATGTTCGCGATCCTGAAACAATTAGCCGCCCGTGACGTCGATATTACCGGCACCGGCGTGGTCGAGGTATTGCAGGACGGCTTCGGCTTCCTGCGCTCGCCAGACTCGAATTATCTCGCCGGCCCCGATGACATCTACGTCTCGCCATCGCAGATCCGCAGATTTGGTCTCCGCACCGGCGACACGGTCGAAGGCCAGATCAGAAGCCCGAAAGAGGGCGAACGCTATTTCGCGCTGCTGAAAGTGAACACCATCAATTTCGACGACCCGGAGAAGCAGCGCCACAAAATCCATTTCGACAATCTGACGCCGCTCTATCCCGATGAGTGGCTGGAGATGGAAACCGAGAAGCCGACCAGCAAGGACATGACGGGCCGCGTCATCGACATCGTGTCGCCGATCGGCAAGGGCCAGCGCGGCCTGATCGTGGCGCAGCCGCGTACCGGCAAGACCGTGATCCTTCAGAACATCGCCCACGCCGTCACCGCCAATCACCCCGAGTGCTACCTGATCGTGCTGCTGATCGACGAGCGCCCGGAAGAGGTGACCGACATGCAGCGCTCGGTGAAGGGCGAGGTCATTTCGTCGACCTTCGACGAGCCAGCCTCGCGCCACGTGCAGGTCGCCGAGATGGTCATTGAGAAGGCGAAGCGCCTCGTCGAGCACAAGCGCGACGTGGTGATCCTGCTCGATTCGATCACGCGTCTTGGCCGCGCCTACAACACCGTGGTGCCGTCGTCAGGCAAGGTGCTGACCGGCGGCGTCGACGCGAACGCCTTGCAGCGCCCTAAGCGGTTCTTTGGCGCCGCGCGCAATATCGAGGAGGGCGGCTCGCTCACCATCATCGCCACGGCGCTGATCGATACCGGCAGCCGCATGGACGAGGTGATCTTCGAAGAGTTCAAGGGCACCGGCAATTCGGAAATCGTGCTCGACCGCAAAGTGGCCGACAAGCGCACCTTCCCGGCGATCGACATCGCGCGCTCTGGCACCCGCAAGGAGGAGCTGCTGGTTCCGCCCGATCAGCTCAAGAAGATGTACGTGCTCCGCCGCATCCTGAACCCGATGGGCACGCAGGACGCGATCGAGTTCCTGCTCGACAAGCTGAAGCAGACCAAGGGCAACTCCGAGTTCTTCGAACTCGATGAACACGTAAGCCGTCCCAAACTCCGCTCGCCAAGCGAGGGTCACGAAAATGTAACCTCGCGGTAATGTCGCGCGACGCTCGTCACGCGCGTGAACGATTAACTCTGGGTGCGGCGAGTTTGATCATGGGACAAAATGACTGCACCGCAGCAATGCGAAAGTGCTAAGCGTTCTCTCCGTGATGGCTTCCCCCCGAGCCATCATGTCTCTCTCCACGTGGACTGTTCTGGAAGAAGCTCCGCTCCCCCCGGCGGGGCTTCTTCTTTTTTACGTCGCCCGGTTGCCCTTGGGCGAAAGCACCATGTCCTCGGTGCCGAACACGCGCGCACCACCATGCTGATAGCGGAACTGGGTCTTGCGGCTGCGCCCGAACGCGTCGCGATAGGCGATCGCGCCGTAGAAATAGATCGCGGCCGTGCCGAGCTTGATCTTGCTCATCTCCTCTTCGGTGAGCGGCGCGGCCAGGCGCGACTTGATGGTGAATCCGTCGCGGCCTGGATTGACGGTGCGCTCGCCGTCTTCCGGCCTGCCAGGCTCGAAACGGTCGCCCGAGTTCGAGCACCTTGGTCTCGGCCCAATAGCTCGCCCGATGCGCAGGGGTCTGCCCGAAGTTCCGCACCGCGCACTCGACCATCGGCCGCGCGCCGGCTTCCACCCCGGTGATGAAGGTTTCGCTCGGCCCGAGGTAGGCGCGGAGCTGTGTCTTTGAGAAGTCCGCGGTGCCGGCGACGAGATCGCGCGTGGCGAGCCACAGGAAGATTGTGGAGAGCGCAAGGATCAGGGCGAAGGCCGCGATGATGTCCTCGCGGTTCTCGGTGAAGAAGCGGCCCAAACAGCCCCTTGGGCTCATGGCCACGAAATAGCTCGTGCCGTGGTTTTGCGGCTCGCTTGTTGGCGTATTGGTAGTGGCCTGCGGCGCCCCCTCCCTGAGGCAGGCCTGGAACGATGGCGCGGTGCTCACCAGCAAAGCGCCGATCAGCAGCAGGATTGCAAAAAAGACCCAGGCGCGAAGTCTCAGCATCCCCGCCGCCGCCTTGGTTGCCTCAAGTGCCGCCTAAGCTAGCCGCAACGGCCTGCTCGCGGAAGGTCTAACCATTTGGTATGAAAACCCCTGTCCCCGGTGAGAAGTGCAAGCCCGTGCCCTACTCTCCGCCTGAAAGTCCCCCGGTTCGCTCGGATTTCCCCAAGAATGGGCCGAACCAGACTTTTGTTCCCGCGTTAGTCTGCTTTAGAGAGGCCACGACGATGACCACAACAGAAGACAATCGGTATCGCGGCTACGACATCGTGCCGATGCGGCAATGGTCGCAATGGTGCGCGAGCGTCCATCCGACCCGCGCAGATCTTCCCATACTGCCGCGCTCGACGCTGAGCACGCTCGCCCCTCGCAAGGAAGACGCGGTGGCCGAAGCCAAACAAAGCATCGACCGCCTGCTCGAGCGTCTGAATTACAAGCGTCCTTGAGGCGGGAACGATCGGCCTGAACAGGCGTTTCGTCTTGCAGTGGATTGGCCTGCCCCCGTGGCGCGTAACGCGCCCGGCAGGGTGTCCCGACATTTGCGTAGTGCGTCCAAGAGAAGCCCCGTCGAGCGGGGCTTCTTGCAAATCGTGTCAAATTGTTCGTGGGAATGAGGGGCAATCCGAAACCTATGGTTGCTATGCAAACGGCCGTGATGGCGACCCTCCCATCACCGTTCCGCTTTGGAACCAGAAGCCCCGCTCCCCCCGTGCGGGGCTTCCTCTTTTGTGGAACCCGAGTCCCGCCATCGGGGTTTTAGATGCAGAGGACCGGCCCACCCCTTCCAATGTCCCAACCCCAATGGACCGGTTGACGTATGTTGAGTGAGCGCGAAGAAGCCCCGGCACGCTGCCCCGGGGCTTCTTCTTATTGCGCTGCACGTCTAGTCCCTTGACTCACAGGGAAGCCCCTGGATCGAATGTCTGTCCGTCAAGATTCGGCGGAGGAGACCATGCCCGGCGATCCCAAAGAGTGCCGTCAGCACGCGAGGCGTTGCGCCGAGCTCGCCGCCGTCGCCACCACGCCGGGGGCGCGCGAGCAATTTCTCTCGCTCCAGCTATCCTGGATTAGGCTCGCCGCCGATCTGGACAACGCACAGACACTCATTGCGGCGCTCGATGAGATGGACTCCGGTCCTCCGATAAAGGCTGCGGAGTAGGTGCGCAGCGGCGCTACGTTTCTTTTTGGCTTCGGCGGCTCACCGCGATCCCGTGGGATCAAAGCCGCCTCCACCAGCGCTGGGCTCCGTCACCGGCGCTGAGCATTGCGGATCAATTGGAAAGAGGTCTGCAAATTCCTGTCGGGCGCGTTCTTCGTGAGTGCGGCCGTCATGTTCTACCTCTACCTCACCAACACGCCGGGGCTGCTCGGCACGGATGTCGTGATCTCGCCCGCGGTCAACGGCCTGCGCTCGATCGCGCATTTCGGCTTCTTTCTGATCTGCTTCTATCTCGGCTTCATCCGGAAGTAATTCCAGGGGAAGAGCTCAATGAGCACCAAGGCCAAGGACAGGAAGGTCAAAGGCAAGAAGGCCAAGACCACGGCCATCAAGGCCACGACCGCAAGCGCCAGGAAGGTCAAGAACGGCGACTTCGCCTCGCTAGTGGAGGCAAAGAAAACCAGCTCCACGAAGCGATGGCGGACACACGCATTGCCGAGCTCAAGGTGGAGGAACCGCCCGATCTGAGAATGGCCGGCGCGCTCTACGATCGGTTTGCCGCCGGCGAGCTGCAAAATCTCGATTGCAACAGGGTGAGGTGGATCCCTCCGGGTCCCACCTGGACCGGCCCTGACCTTTTCGAGTTCATCCCGAAGGCGGACCGGCCGTTCACCTTCATCCGCCATAGCGGCCAGCAGATCTCACCGCACAACATGATCACCGACATCGGGTCGATCCCACGCCTCGCGGGCCTGTTCAGCCGTGGCCTGACCCCCTGGAGCTATGCCGCGGCCTACCTCGTTCATGACTGGGAATTCGAGCTTCATCATTGCGGGGGAACGACCAAGACCTTCGACCAGGTCAGGGACACGATGATGGAGTGCGTCAAGACGCTGATGGAAAAGAGCCTCGCGCCCAAGAGCCAATGGAACTTCTGGCTTCTGTATCAGGGCATCAATTCGGCGCTCGCGCATCGCTATTGGGATCGCGATCCGCCGAGTTGCACGCTGCCGCCCTATGACCCTGAAGCTTGACTCACGGTCCGCCGCGCTTCCCTCACGGTCTCCACCAGCGCCGCTGGCTCCGTCACTGGCGCTGAGCATTGCGGCCCGATGCACACATAGGCCGTCGGCTTGCCCTCGATCGCGGTCTTGCCATGCGCCGGCGAGTTCCCCGATAGCGACTCCCCGTCCCTGACCTCCTGCACCACGGCGTTAGGGAGCGACACGTGGTTGAGCGCACTGCGCAGCTCCTTCGCGTCGCCGCCCTCCGGCACCACGATGACGATATGCCCGGGCGCATTGAGGTCGATCGCGCCGGTGAGAAGCCCGGTATGCGAGAACACGCTACGCGACACGGCGCCGGCGAACGCGCGCACGAGTTCTTCGGCGCGGTCGCGATAACGCTCATCGCCGGTCCATGAGTAGAGCGCCATCAGATTCGATACCATGGTGCCGTTCGCGTTCGGCGTCGCGTCGTCGAGCGCGTTGATCGGGCGCACGATGAGATCGTCGGTGTCGTCGGCGGCGAGATAGTAGCCGCCGTGACCCTCGGCCCAGTAGTGACGGTCGAGCACGCCGGTCCATTTGCGCGCCTGCTCGACGTACTCGCTCTTGCCCGTCACATTGGCGAGCGCGAGGGCGGCCTTGATCATGTTGGCGTAGTCGGTGGCTGTGGCCGGAGCCTTCGCTTCATTGTGCCGATAGGAGTGGAGCAGCCGCCCCTGCAAGGTCATTCGCGTATTGATGAAGTCGAAGGCGCGCTCCGCCGCCTCGAGCCACTCAGGCTTGTCGAACGCGTGGGCGGCTTTGGCGAGAGCCGCGATCATCAGGCCGTTCCAGTCGGCGAGCAACTTGTCGTCGAAGCCCGGGCGGACACGGCCGCCGCGCCGGGCGATGAGCTTTGACCGCATCAGCGTTAGCCGCGCCTCAGTGGTCTGGTCGCGAAGCTCTAAGCTATTGTTTCTATTGAGAATATTGTGGCCTTCGAAATTGCCTTCCGTCGTCACGTCGTAGATTTCGGCGAACAGAGGCGCGTTGTCGGCGCCGAGCACCTCCTCGATCTCGCCCAAGCTCCACACATAGAACTTCCCCTCCTCCCCTTCGCTGTCGGCGTCGAGCGAGGAGGCGAACGCGCTCTCGCTCCGCATCTCGCGCAGCAGCCAGTCCACGGTGTCGCGCGCGCGGAGCGCGAACAGCGGCGACTTCGTCTCGCGCCAAACCTCGGTCATCAGCTCGAGCAGCAGCGCATTGTCGTAGAGCATCTTCTCGAAATGCGGCACGAGCCAGCGCTCATCGACGCTGTAGCGGGCGAAGCCGCCGCCGAGATGATCGTAGATGCCGCCTTGCGCGATATGGGTGAGGGTGATCGTCACCGCCTCGAGCGGATTGGGCAGGCCGTAGCGCAAGCCTGCGCGCCAGAGGAAGTTGAAGAACTGCGCTTGCGGAAATTTCGGCGCGCCCCTGATGCCGCCATGCGTGGGATCGACGAGCTGAAGCAGCCGAGGGGCGAGATCGGCAAGCGCCGCGTCGTTCGGTATCGCGTCGGAAGCTCCGTCGAATTTTGGAGCGAGCCGCTCTTTGAGCGCGTCGGCGTTCTGCTTCACCTTCGCCGGCTCCTCGCGATAGACGCGCGCGATCTCCTTCAGCACATGCACGAAGCCTGGCCGGCCATAGCGCGCCTGCTTGGGAAAATAGGTGCCCCCCCAGAAGGGCTCTGCGCCGGAGGTGAGGAACATGGTGAGCGGCCAGCCGCCCTGCTCGCCGAGCTCGTGCAGCGCCGCCATGTAGATCGCGTCGACGTCGGGGCGCTCCTCGCGGTCGACCTTGATGTTGACGAAGAGGTCGTTCATCAGGCCCGCGGTCTCTTCATCCTCGAAGCTCTCATGCGCCATCACGTGGCACCAATGGCAGGCGGCGTAGCCGACCGAGAGCAGGATGGGCTTTCCCGACCGCTCGGCTTCGGCGAGCGCCTGCGGCCCCCAGGCCCACCAATTGACGGGGTTCTCCTGGTGCTGGAGCAGATAGGGGCTCGTCTCGCGGCCGAGGCGATTTTCGTCGCCGGCGCGTTCCTCTACAGGGGCGTCTGTCATTAGGCCTCCAATCCCATCTACAATAACGCACACCGGGACCAGAACGCCCAGTCATGCAACGCCGAATTCAATGACCCAGGTCGACACCATTTGCGCGCTGGCAAGCGCTCCCGGCCGAGCAGGGGTCGCGGTCATCCGCATCTCGGGGCCAGCGGCGGGCGACGCCTTGCGTGCGCTTTGCGGACCTCCGCCACCGCCGCGCCAGGCGTCCCTGCGCAAGCTCAAGGATCCAAGGCATGGCGAGGTCCTCGATCGCGGGTTGGCGCTCTGGCTGCCTGGGCCGGCAAGCTTCACCGGAGAGGACATCGCCGAATTGCATATTCATGGCGGCCGCGCCGTGGTGGGGCGCGTGATCGATGCGTTGCTGTCGCAGAAAGGTCTGCGCCTCGCGGAACCAGGTGAGTACGCGCGGCGCGCCTTCGAGAACGGCAGGCTCGATCTGACCGAGGTCGAGGGGCTCGCCGATCTGATCGCCGCCGAGACCGAGGCGCAGGCGCGCCAGGCGATCGCCCAGGCCGAGGGCGGGGCGCGGGCGCTTTATGAGTCGTGGCGCGACGACCTGGTGAAGGCGCAGGCGCTCGCCGAGGCAGGGCTCGACTTTGCCGACGAGGCTGACGTTGCTGCCGACGCAGCGGTCGAGGCTGACGCGTCCGTCGCCAAGCTGCTCGGCGCGATTTTACACCACCTGCAAGACCGGAGAGGCGAGCGGCTACGCGACGGCTTCCGCGTGGTCATCGCCGGACCGCCGAATGTCGGCAAGTCTTCTCTGCTGAACGCGCTCGCGCGCCGCGACGTCGCCATCGTGTCGGAGGAGGAGGGGACCACCCGCGACGTGATCGAGGTCCATCTCGACTTGCGGGGATTACCGGTGATCGTCACCGACACCGCGGGGATAAGAGATGCGCAAGGCGCCGTCGAGGCCGAGGGGGTGCGGCGGGCGCTGGCGAGAGTTGGCGCCGCCGATCTCGTGCTGTGGATGGTCGACGCCACCGATCCGCAATGGGAGCCCAAATCTCCGGATATCCTGGCAAACGCCGTGCATATCCGCGTGTTGAACAAAGTAGATCGCGTCAAACCGCTACATATCGCCGATGGCGTCGCGCTATCGGCCTTGACCGGCGCTGGCGTGGCCGAACTCGTTGAAATCCTGGCCAAACGCGCCGAGGAGGGGCTTGCGGCAGGCGAGCCTTCCGTCATCACCCGCGCCCGCCACCGGTCCGAGCTCGAGGCCGCGGCGCAGGCACTTGCCAGGTTCCGCGAGGAGCGGGGAGGGCCGGAAATCAAGGCCGAGGAGCTCCGTCTCGCCGCCCGCCATCTCGGCCGCCTCACGGGGCGCATCGACGTCGAGGAGGTGCTCGGCGCCATCTTCTCGGAGTTCTGCATCGGCAAGTAAATCAAGGGTTTGACGCCTCCGTGAATGGCGTTAGCCGGGATTGATTCACGTGAAACATCGGCGCTTTGACGGAAGATCCGGAAGGGACTAGGTACAGGCCCCATGAACAAAGCGCCCGATTCGAAGGCCTTTGACGTGGTCGTCATCGGCGGCGGCCATGCCGGCTGCGAGGCTGCCGCCGCGGCGGGGCGCCTTGGCGCACGCACGGCGCTCGTGACCCACAACTTCGCCACGATCGGCGAAATGTCTTGCAATCCGGCCATTGGCGGGCTCGGCAAGGGGCATCTCGTCCGTGAGATCGACGCGCTCGACGGCCTGATGGGCAAGGTCGCCGACGCCGCCGGCATCCAGTTCCGGGTGCTGAACCGCAGCAAAGGCCCTGCGGTGCAGGGCCCCCGCGCCCAGGCGGACCGCAAGGTCTACCGTCAGGCGATGCAGGCTGCGATCGGCGCCACGCCGAACGTCGGGGTGATCGAAGCCGCGGTCGAAGATTTGATCGTCGAGCACGGGAAGGCCGCTGGCATCGTCACCGCCGATAGACGGCGTATCTCAGCCGGCGCCGTGGTGCTCACCACCGGCACCTTCTTGAACGGCCTCATCCATATCGGCGAGCGCAAGATCCCCGCCGGCCGCGTCAACGAAGCACCGGCGCTCGGGCTCTCGGAGCGCCTCTATGGCCTCGGGCTTCGCATGGGCAGGCTCAAGACTGGTACACCGCCGCGCCTCGACGGCCGCACAATCCACTGGGATGCGCTCCAGGTGCAGCAGGGCGACGAGCCCCCGCAACCTTTCTCTTTCATGACCGAGCGCATCACCACGCCGCAGATCGTATGCCACATCACCCATACCAATGAGGCGACCCACGCCATCATCGCCGCCAACCTCGCCCGTGCGCCGATGTACTCCGGCGACATTCAAAGCGTCGGCCCGCGATATTGCCCGTCGATCGAGGACAAGGTCGTGCGCTTCAAGGAGCGCGAGCGGCATCAGATCTTTCTCGAGCCTGAAGGCCTCGACGACGACACCGTCTATCCGAACGGCATCTCGACCTCGCTCCCCGAAGACGTGCAACTCGCCTTCCTCGCCACCATCCCAGGTCTCGAGCAAGCGCGTGTAAAGCGACCCGGCTACGCCATCGAATACGACTATGTCGATCCACGCGAGCTGACGCCTGGCCTCGAGGTCAAGGCTGTGCAGCGCCTGTTTCTTGCCGGGCAGATCAACGGCACCACTGGCTATGAGGAAGCGGCGGGGCAGGGGGTGCTTGCCGGCATCAATGCCGCGCGCGCGGCATCGGGCGCGCGCGCTGCGTTCATCGTCACTCGCGCCGACGGCTATCTAGGCGTGATGATCGATGATCTCGTAGCGCGCGGCGTCACCGAGCCATACCGCATGTTCACCTCGCGCGCCGAGTATCGGCTCACGCTCCGTGCCGACAATGCCGACCAGCGCCTCACACCGCTCGGGCTCGCCGCCGGCTCCGTCGGCGGCAAGAGAGCTGCGGCCTTCGCGGCGAAGTCGAAGACGCTCGCCGATGGCGAGGCGCTGCTGAAGAGCCTCGCACTGACCCCAGACGAAGCTGCGAAACGCGGCCTCATCGTCAATCGCGACGGGCGCAAGCGGAGCGCCTACGAGCTTCTCGCCTATCCAGATATCGACCTTGCGACACTCGCGCGCGTTTGGCCTGAGATCGGAAGACTCGATGCGAGGATCGCCGAGCAACTCGCCGTCGATGCGCGTTACGCGGTCTACCTCAAGCGCCAGGAGATCGACATTGCGGCCTTCCGTAAGGAAGAGGGGATCGCCATCCCGCAGGACTTTGCCTTTGAAGGCATCGCCGGTCTGTCCACCGAGCTCCGGCACAAACTCGAGCGGGATCGCCCCGCAAGCCTCGGACAGGCTGCAAGGCTCGATGGCATGACCCCGGCGGCTCTCTTGCTGCTGCTCGCGCATCTGAAGAAGGGCTCGCGGTGGAGGACCGCCTGACGGAGCGCGCGGGAGGAGGCCCCGGCGAACGCTCAAAACCCATCGCCGGTCCTGAACAGTTCGCTGAAGCCTTTAAAGTTCCACGTGAAACAATCCACAGGCTGATTCGCTACGCAGAGCTGCTCACCGAATGGCAGACACTGGCGAATGTGGTCTCGGCCAAGACGCTGCCCCTGCTTTGGGACCGGCATTTCGCAGATTCCGCGCAGATTCTTCGTCTTGCTCCCGACGCCAACACCTGGCTCGACCTGGGGGCAGGCGCCGGATTTCCCGGCCTTGTCATTGCCATCCTCCAGGCGAATCACGCTAATTTCCACGTGCACTTGGTCGAGGCCACCGCCAAGAAGTGCGCGTTCCTTGCAGAGGTTGCCCGCGCCACGTCGGCGCCCGTGGAGATCCACTGCATGCGCATTGAAGAGCTGAGCAAGACCGCTCCAAGCCTCAGACCTGACATCGTGACCGCGCGGGCGCTCGCCCCGTTGCCGCGGTTGCTCGATCTAGCCGCGCCGTGGCTCAGGCCAGGGGTGAGGGGGCTGTTCTTGAAGGGCCGCGACGCTGGAAAAGAAATCGAGTCCGCCATGCGGCGGTTCGATTTCACTTGCCGGCTGCATCCAAGCATGACCGCCGAGGACTCGTTCGTCGTCGAGATCACCGGTCTCGCCAAACGCTCGAAAGCGAAAGCGCGATGAACCCGCTCGGATCGCGCCGAATGCGGGTGATCGCGCTCGCCAACCAGAAGGGCGGCGTCGGCAAGACCACGACCGCGATCAATCTCGGCACTGCGCTTGCGGCAATCGGCGAACGCGTGATGATCATCGACCTCGACCCGCAAGGGAATGCGAGCACCGGGCTTGGCATCGATGAGCGGCGGCATTCGACCTCGGACGTGCTGAACGGAAAAGTGCCCTTCGCCGCGGCTCGCGTGGAGACCAATGTACCGGGCCTCTCGGTGGTGCCGGCTACGATCGACCTGATGGCCTTCGAGCGCGAATCGATGGCGGCCACCGGGCGGCATTATCGGTTACGCGACGCCATCGCTCTGATGCTCGCGACAGAGGATCCAGACACCGCCACCACGTACATCCTGATCGACTGTCCGCCGTCGCTGAACTTACTCACCGTCAACGCACTCGCCGCGGCCGACGCCGTGCTCGTGCCGCTGCAATGCGAATTCTTTGCTCTCGAAGGCCTCGCGCAACTGTTGAGCACCGTCGAGGAGATCCGGGTGCGCCTCAACCCGAAGCTCCTAATCCACGGGGTGGTGCTCACCATGTACGATCAGCGTACGACGCTGGCCGACCAGGTGGTCGACGACGTGCGGCGCGTGCTGGGCGACAAAGTCTACGCGACCATCATCCCGCGCAATGTGCGCGTCGCCGAGTCTCCATCTCACGGGAAGCCGGTGCTCCTCTACGACTATCGATGCTCCGGCAGCCAGGCCTATATCCGGCTTGCCTCCGAGCTGATCGAGCGCGAACGGCGGATGCGTGCGGCGTAGGTCAAAGTGTCAGAAGCGGCGGCGGAAACAAGGAGGCCATTATGGCTGCAGGCGTGCACAAGATGAGGCTCGGACGCAGCCTCGCCTCGCTGATCGGCGAGGGCGAGGGAGGCGAGTTCGCGGACGTTGAGGGCCAGCGCAACGTGGCGCTGGATGCGCTGAGAGCAGGTCGCTTCAACCCAAGGCGGAATTTCTCCGAACAACAGATCGAGGAGCTCGCGGTCTCGATCCGCCAGCGCGGGCTAGTGCAGCCGCTCGTGGTGCGGCCGGTTAGGGGCGAGCACGAGAGCTACGAGATCGTCGCTGGCGAGCGCCGCTGGCGTGCGGCGCAGCGCGCCAATCTGCACGAGGTTCCGGTTGTGGTCCGCGCGCTGTCCGACAAGGAAGCGATCGAGATCGCCATCATCGAGAACGTTCAGCGCGAAGACTTGAACGCGGTGGAAGAGGCGGAGGGCTACCGGCTGCTGATGGACGGCCACGGCTATACGCAAGAGGATTTGTCGAAGGTCATCGGCAAGAGCCGCAGCCATCTCGCCAACACACTCCGCCTGCTCAAGCTGCCGGAGAGCGTGCAGGCTCTGTTGCGGAGCGGGGCGCTGAGCGCCGGACACGCGCGGTGTCTGATCGGGCGCCCCGATGCCGCGGCGCTTGCCGAGCAAATCGTTAACGAAGGGTTAACGGTGCGCCAGGTCGAGGCGCTGGTTCAGGACCGTCCTGCCGCGCCAGCCAAGGAGCGCAAGAGCAGGGCGAAAAATGCCGACACGCGGGCGGCCGAGTCGGAGCTGAAGGAAGCCTTGGGACTCGATGTCGATATCCGCTCGGGCCGCGGTGAGAAGGGCGAACTTCGCATCCGCTACAGCACCTTCGATCAACTCGAATATTTGCGAGGAAAACTAATGGCTTAGGTCTGATGTTCATGTTGCACCCCTGCTCTAGGAATGCGACATGCTTCCCCTTGATTTCTCACGTTTCTCCAACCGTTGACGCGAGTCGATGCAACATGAACGCGACATGGCCGCATCAACGTCGAGAAAAATCGGTGGTACTGCCACGGCGATAGTGCCGGCGGCGACGGGCTCGGCTTAGTGAAGTTTGTTGAGGGGTGCGATGTCAGTGCCGGCATTGCGTGGCTGCAGTCTCACGGCTTTCTGGACTCGACCGCACCAAGGTCGTCAGCATCAGCCGAGCCGCACAAGAAGCACGGCAGCGAGACAACTCGAAACGCTCCATCCCGTCTTATCGCGACTTACGCCTAGCGATCAGGACGGAGCCGATGGCTATTTTGTCAGTCGGTATGAACCGAAGCGCTTCAGCCAATGGCGGATAGTCGAGGGGAAGCGCGTCTATGGTGTCACTGCCGATGTGTATGAACGGCAACGACCGGGTGCTATTTGGATGCGCGTCAGGAGCGAGCCGCGACCAGGATATGAAACGCGGAAGTTCCCGGCGGTTGCGCCGGTTCCTTACAGATTGCCGGAGTTATTACAGAGCGGCACTGATCCCTGGCGGGGAAAAGGACACCGACAATCTTCGCGCCCTTGGCTTCACGGCGACGACCAACCACGGCGGCGAGGGTAAGTGGTGGCCGGAGCTATCGCGATGCGTTCAAAGGCCGCCGCGTGTTCGTTTGCTGCGACAACGATGCTCAGGGGAAAGCACCAAGCTGCAGTTGGCGCTGCTCTTAACGGCGTATGCCGCCGAAGTGAGCGTGGTTCGGTTTCCTGAACTAGCGGAAGGCGGCGACGTTTCCGACTTCATCGAGCAGCGGCGAAAGGATGGCCTGGAAGATGCGGAGATCAAGCAGGAACTGCGATAGAGCGTTTCAAGATCAGCCCAGCATGGGGCACGGCGGCAGAGTGCTGGCGACGACTGGCCGCGAGCCGGACTTGTCAATTCTATCGCATCAGCGCTAGACCCGCCGGCGCTGCCAACGTCCTTGATTTCCAGGTCCCAAAGTGGATTAGCGACCAAGCGGAGGCGAAACTGCGCCCCCGCCACTGGCGGGCGGCTCATCCTGTTCCGTGCTAGCAGATGGATTGGATCGACATACGGCGGCGCCGGCGGCGATCGTGCTTTCTATCTGGAGGGCTATGGCGGGCGAGCTTACTCGGTCGATCGGATTAAGGATCCGCAACCGATCTTCATTCCGGCCCTGAGTATCTGGCTCATGGGCGGCATCCAGCCCGATCGGATGTCCAGCCTGATATTCTCCGGCGACGATGATGGGCTTGCTGCCAGGTTCATTTACGTCTGGCCGGAGCGTATTCCACCCCGCCGGCCGACGCGCATCCCGCCTAGCGGAGCGAAGGCCAAGCTGACCAAGCTATATGAGATCGAGGAAAGGCGGGACGGGGACGGCAACAGGGTCTTGCTGAGGTTCGAGCCGGAGGCTGCTGCCGCCATTCAAGACTACCGGGCGCAGGTTGCGGAAGCCGAGGCCCAAGCGTCTAGCCTCTATCTCTCCTGGCTTGGCAAGCTGCCCGGCATGGCGGTGCGGATCGCCATCATTTTGGAGCACCTGTATTGGTGCGGCGACGACGAGGAGAGCAAGCAGTCGCCGGCGTCAATCTCTGAGCGGGCGACCGTGGCGTCAATAGCCCTTCTAGACAGATACGCCGCGCCGATGGCCCACCGCTGCTTCGGTGATGCAGCCCTTCCTCAGGTTGATCGGGACGCAATCGCGCTGGCGAAAGGGATCAAAGCTTCTTTAGCGAAAGATGCCTGCTCCGATAGCTCCGATAGCTCCGATAGCAAGATAACGGGGGCTAACGGGCCTAACGTCCCAGGCACTCGCACCATAAACGCACGCGATCTTCGGCGTGACAGGGCTCTCCAGGCAAGGCGGACCGGACACGCTATGAGGGTGCTCTTGCAGAGCTTGAGGCGGCAGGCTGGCTGCGGCCCCATCCTCGCAGAGCCGGGGATAAGGCCGGCCAGCAGCGCAAGGACTGGCTTCTGAATCCAAAGCTATGTGACAGCCAGGAGGCTAGAGCAGGCCGAGTTGGCAGTCATGAGTGCGACACAAACGCAACATGCTGGCTAAAATCTCAATTAAATCAATACTTCGAGGCGAGCTTCAAATCCGCTACACCACACTTGATCAGCTCGAGGATTTGCGCCACCGGCTGCTGCACCGTCCCGGCTACCGTTAGTCGCGGAGGAACTCATCGGCGCGGAACAGCGATTTGAATGGAACGCCGGCGGCGGCATAGAGCTCGGCGGCACCCTCCCCGCGATCAAGAATCGACAGTACGAGCGCTACGGTTCCGCCTGCCGCCCTCACCTCCTCGATGGCTTGCATGGCCGAGCCCCCGGTGGTGGTGACGTCCTCAAGAATGACGGCGGTTTTACCCGACATGTCGAGGCCTTCGACGCGCTGCTTGGTGCCGTGATTTTTCGGCTCCTTGCGCACGAAGAAGCCATGCAGCGGCCGCCCAGCCTCCACGCTTTTCATCGCCACCGGGGCGATCAACGGCACCGCGCCCATCTCCAAGCCGCCTACGCAGTCGGCTTTCACGTCACGAAGCTCGTCGAGGATTAGCTCGGCGAGTAGGCTCGCGCCCTCGGGGTGCAGCATGGTGGGCTTGCTGTCGAAGTAGTAGGCGCTCTTCTTGCCCGAGGCCAAAGTGAAGTCGCCGCGTCGAAACGAGCGGTCCTTGATGAGATCGAAGAGCCGTTCACGCAGATCGAGCCGGCTGCGGCGCTGGTCCATGATCGTCCTCGAGATTGCTTCGTGCTGCGCGGGTACACCGGTTTTGATCGGGCCGCAACACGCTATGCGCGCTCTCGCACAATGGGGGATCCTGTACGAGCCTCCCCTCGTCGCGTCAGTGTCAGCACCAGGCGCTCGGCTACGGCGCGATCAAGGTCCGGATTGAGCCGCGATCGTTTTACTGCCTCTTGGATCAGCGGAAGGGCCTCGAGCAACCGCTGGGCGCCGAGGCGGCGGCTGTGAGAGACAAGAGCGTCTCTTCGGCCGAACTGCGGAGGTGGCCGCAGCGAGCGTAATAACTGCTCCGCGCCGCCGCCCGCGGCTTGCGCCGCGGCGATGCGATGGAGCAGGGTGAAGTGACGACCGAGAGCGGTAAGCGCGACCGACGGCTCGGTGCCCGCCGCGGCGAGACGGGCAAGCTGGCGAACAGCCTCTCGCGTATTGCCGCCGCTCACCTCATAGACGAAAGTTTCGACGGCAATTTCTGCGCTGTCGCCGACGATCGCGTCGATGTCAGCGTGCTCGATGCGGCCGCTGCCGGCGGCGAACAGCGCAAGCTTGACGACCTCGGCCCGCGACAAGGCCTGATCGGCGCCGAGCCGCGTCATGAGATAGGCGCGGGCGTCGTTGTCGATGGCGAGGTCAGCTTTGTGTAGCTCTGCGTCGATTAGATCTGAGATCGAGTCCTCGTCGGCATAGCTCGCTATTGCCGCCGCGGTGGGATGCGCCTCGAACAATTTGCGCAAGGCGGAGTCCGGCCTGAGCGCACCAGCTTCCACGATCAATGCATTGGCGAGCTGCGCTTCAAGCAGGGCCTTCAGGGACGGAACGTCGAGCCTCGAACTTGCGGTCACGCGCACCACTTTGCGCTCGGCGAACATGGGGACGGTGCGGAGCTCGACTTCGATCAGCGCTGGGTCCTCCGCCAAGTCTCGTTCGTCGAGACGGACGAACTCGGTTGCGTCTTTGCGCTTCCCAGCAAACAGGTCTGCGAGCGCGGCGGCGCGTTCCGCTACGAGCCCCGCGTCTGGCCCATAGATGAGGGCGGCGCGACATTCGGTCGAGAACGTCTTCAGCAGCTGCCGAAAACTCTTGGTCTTGTAGGCAACCATGGGGAAAGGGTGGTCTCAGAGAGACGATGCTTCAAGCCTGCTGCGAGATATAGGCAGCGATGCGGACCCTGATGGTGTCAGCGACGGTCCGTGCGGCGCGATTCTCGGCATCGACGCGGCCTCGGACGTTGGAGAAGATCGTCTCGAAGCGCTCATAGGCTGCGCGCGATGTCGCCTTGCCTTCGAGCACGACCCTGCCGTCGTGGCTGACCAGCTTGAAGGTGGCATCGAGCTGGTAGACCTGCCCTTTGGCATTGCCATTGATCTCAACGAGCTCGTTGATCAAGCTTTCCTTGATGACGATGTCGAGCTTGTAGGTCGTTGGCGCAGCGCCGCCGCCGCCGGTGTTCTCGAAGATGAGCTCGTTGCGCACCCTCTGCCCGACACGGCCAGGAATAGGCGTCACGTCCACGCCGGCCATGACAGCGCCGAGCCGCGAACCGCCAACGGTCGTGCCGTAAAGCGGCTGGATGCCGCACCCGGCCAAGCCAAGCGCCGCGGTCACAGCCAAAGCCGCAAGCAATGGCCTAAGCCACCACATTGACGATCCTCTGCGGTACGATCACGACCTTCTTAATTTGACGTCCCCCAATGGCGCGCACGACATTGTCGAGCTTTAGCGCCGCAGCTTCAATATCTTCCTTCGCCGCGTCCCGCGCAATCCTCAATTCGTCCCGCCTTTTGCCGTTCACCTGTACCGCAATGATCACAGTATCCTCGGCAACAAGCCCAGGATCTGCTACCGGCCAAGGCTGTTGGGCCAAAAGGCCCTGATTCCCAAGCGCAAGCCAACATTCTTCAGCTAGATGCGGCACCATTGGGGCAGCGATTCGACTGAGCATTTCTGCGGCTTCCCGCAGCGCGAATCGTATGTCGGGCGCAGGTTTCTCGCTGGCGGCGTTGAGGCCCCCGGAAAGCGCATTGGCAAGCTCATAGATATGGGCGATGGCGACGTTGAAGCGGAGCTTGTCGATCGCGCCGGTGACCGCAGCGATGCTCTTATGGGTCGCACGGCGAAGCTCCAAGGCCTCACGTCCCGGCGCTGCCGGCGCTGATTCGCGTCCGCCCTTCTCCGCCGCCTCGTTCACCAGCCGCCAGACGCGCTGGAGGAACCGGTGAGCGCCTTCGACGCCGCCCGACGTCCATTCGATGTCGCGCTCGGGCGGCGTGTCGGACAGCATGAACCAACGCGCAGTGTCGGCGCCATAGGCGCCGATGATGTCGTCGGGATCGACCACGTTCTTCTTTGACTTGGACATGGACTCGATGGGGCCGACGGTGATTGGCTCTCCCGTCGCGGCAAGCACACGCTTGCCGTCGCGAAGCGCCACCTCTTTCGGCGTCACCCACTTGCCGCCGGCGTCCTTGTAGGTTTCGTGCGTGACCATGCCTTGCGTGAACAGGCCCTTGAACGGTTCGTCGATCGGCGAGTGTCCGGTCTTGTGCATTGCGCGGGTGAAGTAGCGGGCATAGAGGAGATGCAGGATCGCGTGCTCTACGCCGCCGATATATTGATCGACCGGGAGCCAATAGCCGACGGCATTGGTATCGACCGGCGCCCGCGCGTGCGGCGAACAGAAGCGCGCAAAATACCAGGACGAATCGACGAAGGTATCCATGGTATCGGTCTCGCGCGTGGCAGGACCGCGGCATTGCGGGCAGGCGACGTGCTTCCAGGTGGGATGGCGCTCGAGCGGATTGCCGGCCCCGTCGAAGGTCACGTCCTCCGGCAGCCTCACCGGTAGGTCCTTCTCCAGCACCGGCACGATGCCGCATCGCTCGCAATGAATCATCGGGATCGGGCAGCCCCAATAGCGCTGCCGCGAGATACCCCAATCGCGTAGGCGGAACTCGGTGCGGCGCTCGCTTTGCGGCGCGCCCTTTACGCGTTTCTTGGTGAAGTGCTCGGCGATCTTTTCCTTCGCTGCCTCCACGGAGAGGCCGTCGAGAAAGTTGGAATTGATCAAGGTGCCCTCGCCCGTATAGGCCTCATCGGCAATGGCGAAGCTTTTGGCATCGGCGCCCGGCGGCAGCACCACCGGCACCACGGGGAGTCCATAGGCGCGCGCAAATTCGAGGTCGCGCTGATCGTGCGCCGGGCAGCCAAAGATCGCGCCGGTGCCATACTCCATGAGGATGAAATTGGCGATGAACACGGGAAGCTCCGCGCCATCGATCACCGGATGCTTCACGCGCAAGCCAGTGTCGTATCCCATCTTCACTTGCGTCTCGAGTTCCGCACCGCTAGTGCTGTGATGCTGGCATTCGGCAATGAAGGCTGCAGCCTTTGCGTCCCGCATAGCGATCGCCTTCGCCAGCGGATGGTCCGGCGACAAGCCCAAGAAGCTCGCGCCAAACAGCGTATCGGGCCTCGTGGTGAAGACCTCGATGATGTCGTGACCGGCAGTGGTCGCTCCGCTCGCCGTCTCGAAGCGTACCAGCAGCCCGTCGGAGCGGCCGATCCAGTTCGCCTGCATCAGCCGCACCTTCTCCGGCCAGCGGTCGAGCGAACGAAGTGCGTCGAGCAGGTCTTGCGCGTAGTCGGTGATCTTGAAGACCCATTCCGGCTGCTCGCGCTGCTCGACAAGCGCGCCGGAGCGCCAGCCGCGGCCATCAATCACCTGCTCGTTGGCGAGCACCGTCTGATCGACCGGGTCCCAGTTCACCTTGCGCTGCTTGCGATCGACGAGACCCGCCGCCAGCAAATCGAGAAACAACTTCTGCTGCTGATGGTAGTAATCGAGATCGCAGGTCGCGAGCTCGCGCGACCAGTCGAGCGACAGCCCCATGCTTTTCAACTGGCCGCGCATGGTGGCGATGTTGTCGTAGGTCCATTTGGCGGGATGGACGCCACGCTCTATGGCGGCATTCTCCGCCGGCAGCCCGAACGCGTCCCAGCCCATGGGGTGCAGCACGTTATGGCCGCGCGCGCGCATATAGCGGGCGACCACGTCGCCCATGGTGTAATTGCGCACGTGGCCCATATGGATGCGCCCCGAAGGATAGGGGAACATTTCAAGAACATAGTATTTTGGGCGAGGGTCGTTCTCAGAGGAGCGGAACAGCCCCCGCTCCTCCCAGAGCTTTTGCCAGCGGGGCTCTGCTTCACGCGGATTGTACCGATTGGTGGTCATGAACTCTTGCGGTGGTCCGAATTTGCGCAGACTAGGCATGAAAGCCAAAGCCCGGTCAATCTGGCCCCGGCAACGACAGAGTGATTTGCCGTACGCTCCTTGCCTGCGCAAAGTGTGGCCCATGATGGCCGCGCGAACCGCCAAACGTCGAACCCGCACGTATGCGATGCTGTGCGCGCTTATTGTCAGTTGCGCCTTGGCTCTTGCTGCCACCGCTTCTGAACCGGCCCGGGCCGAAAGCGAGCAGGATGTTGCCTGGTGCAAGGGACAAGGCAATCCCACGCCAGAGCAGCAGATCGGTGCCTGTACTGCGTTGATCGAAGCAGGCGCGGGTCAAGGCAGGGAGCGCGGCTTAAGCTATTTCCGCCGCGCGGCCGCCTATCTCAAGCGAGAGAACTTCGACAGCGCCGTCCGCGATTTCGGCGAGGGCCTAGCGCTCGATCCCGATAACGCCACCGCGTTTTACGGCCGCGGCGTTGCCTATGAAGCCAAGAAGGAGCCAGAGCGCGCCATCGAGGACTACGACGCCGCGATCGAGCTCGATCCGCGCTACATCAAAGCCTTGAGCAACCGGGCCGCGATCTATGCCGATCAGCGCGCTTACGAGCGCGCGCTCGAGGACAATAACCGGGTCGTCGAGCTCGAGCCGGATCGAGCCGCGGGTTATATCGCCCGCGGCCTCACCTATGCGCGCCGCGGCGACTTCGCCTATGCGCGGCGCGACTTCGACCGCGCGGTTGCGCTGGATGCGAAATCGGCCATTGCCTATTTCAACCGCGGGCGCGTCTATTTTAGCGAGGGCGACGGCGAGCGAGCGATCCAGGACTACAGCGCAGCGATCGATATCGGCCCGAAGAACGCAAGCGCATTCGAGAGCCGCGCATTCGTCTATCTCAGCCAAGGGCAGATCGATAAGGCGATCGCCGACTATGATGTGGCAGTGCAGCTCGACGCCAAGCGCGCCACGGCGCTTTACGGGCGCGGCACCGCCAAGCTCAAGAAAGGCGATACGAGCGGCACCGACGACATCGCCACGGCGAAGGCGATCAAACCCGATATCGCCGCTGCCTTTGGCCAATCCGGGGTGCGGTAGAGTTGCGAGCTCGCCTGAGGTCTGTCATGCCGGAGCGATGAGCAAAACGATCTCGTCCTCACTCCGGACGGTTGACCGCGACATCGCGGACGCGGCGAAGCGCGCTGGGCGCGACCCAGCGAGCGTGAAGCTCATCGCCGTCACCAAGACCGTGCCCGAGCACGCAATCGAAGAAGCCATCGCGCGCGGCCAGCGCCGCTTTGGCGAGAACCGAGTTCAGGAGGCGAAGGCAAAGTGGACGGCGCTGAAGGAGCGCCATTCGGACATTGAGCTCCATCTCATCGGTCCGCTTCAGTCGAATAAGGTTCGCGACGCAGTGGAGCTGTTCGACGTGATCCATAGCGTCGACCGGTCGAAGATTGCGCGCGCGCTTGCCGAGGAATTTAAGGCGAAGAAGCGGCCGCGGTTGCTAGTACAGGTCAATACCGGCGAGGAGCCGCAGAAGGCGGGGGTTCTTCCCGGCCGGACGGACGCCTTCGTCGACTCTATGCCGGGATGACTACGGCCTCGCCATTGAGGGTCTCATGTGCATCCCGCCGCTCGACGAGGAACCCAGCTTGCATTTTGCGCTGCTCGCCAAGATCGCCGCGCGGCTTGGGCTGAAGGAGCTGAGCATGGGCATGAGCGGTGATTTCACCAAGGCTATCTCCTTTGGCGCGACCTATGTCCGCATTGGCACTGCGATCTTCGGAGTGCGTGATGCCAACTGAGGAGGTTATTTGGCAACCACAATCGCCGAGCCTCGCCGCAGCTGGGCAAGCAGCATAAGGAGGTCGTTCCGCGACAACGCGATGCATCCGTCCGTCGGTGAATAACCGGGACGCGCAAGGTGCAAAAAGATGGCGCTGCCGCGTCCCCTCACCCGCGGGCGGTCGTTGTAACCGAGCACCAACACGAGATCGTAGAGATGGTCCGCACGGCTGAGACCGTCGACGCTTACCTTCGGTGACAGTCTGACGAGCCTGTTGTAGTTGCGATCGGCGGGATCCTCGCACCAGCCTTCCCCGTCGCGGATGGCGTGTATGGGAAGTCGCGTCCTCGGCCTTGGCATGCGATCGGCGCGATAGAGCGCTTGGCGGATCGGAAAACGGCCAAGCGGCGTGGCACCATCGCCCTCTCGCTTCAACGCAGCAATGGCGCTCCGCCCCAGCGCCGCGCGAACAACGCGGTGGGCAAGGCAAATGCGGGCTTCTCTCGGATTTCCGGGAGCGCGCCGCACCACGACGCTTCGCTTAACTCTCATGTGCAGTTGGTTTTTTCATTCGGTCAGGCTAACCGACCCGCTTGTCCTCTTGGAAGCCCCCCCTTATTACTGGATGCCTCGGGGTTCAATCGGGGCCACCAATGGGTAATGCGCGCAAGATCCTGATCATCGATGACGACGATGAGCTTCGCGACTCCTTGAGCGAGCAACTTTCCCTGCACGAGGAGTTCGATACGCTGCTCGCGGCCAATGCAACGGACGGCCTCAAGCTGGCGCGCAACGGCCATGTGGACCTCGTGCTTCTCGATGTTGGGCTTCCCGACGTCGATGGACGCGAGGCCTGCAAGCTGCTCCGCCGCGGCGGCTTCAAGGGGCCGGTCGTCATGCTGACGGCGCAGGCCACCGATGCCGACACCATTCTCGGCTTGGAATCCGGCGCCAACGATTATGTCACCAAGCCGTTCAAGCTCGGCGTGCTGCTCGCCCGCATCCGCGCCCAGCTCCGCCAGCACGAGGTGAGCGAGGATGCCGTTTTCGCTATCGGCCCTTACACTTTTAAGCCTGCCTCCAAATTGCTGGTCGACGGCGGCGGCGGCAAGATTAGACTCACGGAGAAGGAAACCTCGATCCTCAAATATCTTTATCGCGCCGGCGAGCGCGTGGTCACCCGCGACGTGCTGCTGCACGAGGTCTGGGGTTATAACGCCGGTGTCACCACCCATACGCTCGAGACGCATATCTATCGCCTGCGCCAGAAGATCGAGAAGGACCCGTCCCAAGCCGAGCTGCTGATCACGGAGACCGGTGGATACAAGCTGGTGCCGTAGCCCGATTCCGCCCCCTAAGCGGGAGGAAGTTCACTCAATCAATCACAAAGTCGGCGATGACCGGCACATGATCCGAGGTGCGCGGCCAGTCGCGCGCCTCATCGAGCACGCGCATGTCGACGGTGGTCCCGTCGAGCGGTCGGGTCGTCCAGATATGGTCGAGACGCCGTCCCCGGTTCGATGCGCGCCAGTCACGATTGCGATAGCTCCACCAAGTGTAGAGCTTCTCGTCCGCGGGCACATGCCGGCGCATCACGTCGACCCAATCATGCGAGGCTTGCATACGCTCGAAGCGCTCCACCTCAGCTGGCGTGTGGCTCACGACTTTGAGCAGCTGCTTGTGTGACCACACATCGGTCGGCAGCGGCGCCACATTGAGGTCACCGACGAGAATCATGCGATTGGTGCGCTTGCCGCGTATGCCAGCAAACCAGGATTCCATGGCTTCGAGAAAATCGAGCTTGTGGCGGAACTTCGGATTGAGCGCGGGGTCCGGCAAGTCGCCGCCCGCGGGCACATAGACGTTATGCAAAATAAGCGGCTTCACCCGCCTTCCGGCGCTGGCGAGCTCGATGGAAACATGCCGCGCGTGGCCGCGCCCGCAAATGTCGCGACGCTTCACCGATGAAAAGGGAAGACGCGAAAGGATTGCAACGCCGTGATATCCCTTTTGCCCAGCGATCGCGACATGGCCGAAGCCGAGCGCGCGGAGCGCCAGCTCGGGAAAGCTGCCGTCGACACATTTGATTTCCTGGAGGCAGAGGACGTCGGGCTGATGGTCGCGCACGAAGCGCTCGACCAATTCAAGGCGTAGCCTGACCGAGTTGATATTCCACGTCGCGAGGCGAAATTGCATGAGGAGTCCCAAAAAAGAAAGGCGCCCAACCGCTGCGCGTGGTTGGGCGCCAGAAGCGCGTTTATTTCAGCGCGCGCGTGCCGGGAGGGAAGCCGGCACGGGCGGACCACATCTTCGGCTAGACGGGGGGCACTACCGATGAAAAGCGATGTGGACCGCTTCTGCATCCAGAAATATGGAGATAGCGCGTGGATTTCAACAGGTGCGGGGCAAAAAAATTAACGTGTCGTAAATGCTGGTCGCCAGATTGAGTTTAAAATATTGATTTGAAAGACGTTTCTCGGATACCGTTAACAACTTCGTGAAGCCCGCCCGGGCTGCCAAACGGGCCTCTGCCGGCCCCTTCCCCCTACCGAAACGGCTGGAACGAGGTCGTCGAGGTGAAGAAATCGGCCGCCACTTTTCGCCCGGGGACGATGTCGTTGACGGTGACCGTGGTCGCGAGGCCCTGGGCATCGGTAATTACCCATTGCTTGAGCTTCATCTCTGGCGTGGTGTCGAAATAGAGCTTGATCTGGCCGGCGGCGTCGCCTCCCTTGTCCTGCAGCGAGATGGCAAGCGAACCGTCGTCGCTCTCCACCCCAACGACGCGCGCATCGTGCGCGAGATCGACCCCGTCGCCCAGCAAGAGGCGGAACGGCGTGGATTCGAGCGGATATTTCTCGATCGTCTTCAGGTCGGAATCCTCAATGGCGAGAAAATGCCCATCTGCCACGATACGCAGTGCGCTTGGCGGCTCGTAATCGAATCTGAGCTTGCCCGGCCGCTGCACGTAGAACCGGCCCTTGGTGTGCTTGTTGTTGGGGTCGATCTGCTCGAAATTGCCCTGCAGATTGGTGATGCCGTTGAAATAGGCGTTGATGCGCTGCACTGCGGCGTCCTGCGGCTCACCGATCAGCGGCGTTGGCCCATGCGCTGCTTCCACCGCGGCATCCCAGCCCGCACCCTCGTCCCCGGTATTCGGGTTGATCTCGCCAGGAGCAGCGGCGGCAGCGGCTGGATCCGGCTCCGCGGCATCGTATGATTGGTTATCCTGGGGGGCGACGGTGCCGGTGGCGGCAGGCGATTTTTGTACCGTCGTGCTGTCTTGGGCGAGCGCAATCGCGCCCCAGCAAAGTGCGGGCGACAGGCTCAAGAGAAGCCACGCGGTTCTCATGCGCATTGATGAACCCCTCCTGCCGGTCGGCAAATATCTCCCAGCGGGGATCGATAGATGATTCCGCCAAATCTGGTCAACTTCTTGACGAAGCCAGCATTGAGTTTCGGGCCTAATAGGGCGAAACCGCCTCATCGCCACCGACCAGGATCTCGCGTTTGCCGGCATGATTGGCGGCGCCGATCAGGCCTTCTTTTTCCATGCGCTCGATCAGGGTTGCGGCACGGTTGTATCCGATACCGAGCCGGCGTTGGACATAGCTGGTCGAGACCTTACGGTCCTTGAGCACGACAGCCACCGCCTGATCGTAAAGCTCGTCGCCGGACTCGCCATAGCCCTCACCGTCCTCGTCGCTCTCCTCATCGTCGCCGGACTCCTCCTCGGTCACCGCCTCGAGGTAATCCGGGACGCCCTGCTTCTTCAGATGCCGCACGACTTTCTCGACTTCCTCGTCGGCGACGAAGGGACCGTGCACCCGCATGATGCGCCCGCCGCCGGCCATGTAAAGCATGTCGCCTTGGCCAAGCAACTGCTCCGCGCCCTGCTCGCCGAGGATGGTGCGGCTGTCGATCTTCGAGGTCACCTGGAAGCTTATCCGCGTCGGGAAGTTCGCCTTGATGGTGCCGGTGATCACGTCGACGCTTGGGCGCTGCGTCGCGGTGATAAGATGGATGCCGGCGGCGCGCGCCATCTGGGCAAGACGCTGCACCGCGGCCTCGATGTCCTTGCCAGCGACCATCATCAGGTCTGCCATCTCGTCGACGATGACCACGATGTAGGGCATGACGTCGTAGTCCATCTCCTCTTGCTCATAGATGGCGCGGCCGGTCGAGCGGTCAAAGCCGGTCTGCACCGTACGGGTCAACGCTTCGCCCTTGGCCTCCGCCTGCAGGATGCGGTTGTTGTATCCCTTTATGTCGCGGACACCCAATTTCGACATGCGCTTGTAGCGCTCCTCCATCTCGCGCACCGTCCATTTGAGGGCCACCACCGCTTTCTTGGGGTCGGTCACGACGGGCGCGAGCAGATGCGGAATGCCGTCATAGGCGGACAGCTCCAGCATCTTGGGGTCGATCATGATGAATTTGCACTGGTCCGGAGAGAGCCTGTAGAGCAGCGACAAGATCATGGTGTTGATCCCGACCGACTTGCCTGAGCCGGTGGTGCCGGCGATCAGGAGATGCGGCATGCGGGAAAGATCGACACTGACCGACTCGCCGCCGATGTTCTTGCCGAGAGCGAGCGCAAGGCGCGCGTCGGTCTCCTGGAAGTCCGGGGACTCGAGCAGCTCCCTGAGCACGACGATCTCGCGCCGGTCGTTGGGCAGCTCGATGCCGATGGCATTGCGCCCAGGCACCACGGCGACGCGGGCGGCAACCGCGCTCATCGAGCGGGCGATGTCGTCGGCGAGTCCGATGACGCGAGATGATTTGGTGCCGGGTGCCGGCTCGAGCTCATAGAGCGTGACCACGGGGCCGGGACGCACATTGGTGATCTCGCCCTTGACGCCGAAATCCTGTAGCACGCCCTCGAGCTCGCGCGCATTTTCCTGCAAGACTTCGTCGCTGATGGCGCGGGCGCGGTTGGAACGCGGCTGCGGCTGCAACAGCTTGAGCGGCGGTGCCTCGTATGGTGTGTCGCCCCGCTGGGCGCGGCGGGGCCCGGTGTGCTTTTTCTCCGCGGACCGCGTGATGCGATAGTTTGGCTCGGTGACGTCGTCAGTCTCGTCGCCCTCCTCGTCTTCCTCTTCCTCGTCCTCGAATTCGAAGGGCTCAAGATCGAAGGTCGGCTCGATGCGGCCATTTGGGTCCGGCTCGACGTCTTGACTTGGCGCGGTTCGCTCCGGATCCCCTTCGGTGTCAACGTCCTGCTTCTTCCACCCCAAGCCTCGCTTGATCGTGGCGCCGGTATGCGTGGCGGCATGCATGGCTGCGCCGAGCGAGGCGTTCGCCCATTCGCTCGGAATCTTGGCCCGCGGCGCCCAGAGAGCGATGAGCGAGGACGTGTTGGTGCCGCAGGCGAACAGCAGCAGCGAGGTGCCGGCGATAAGGAAGAGAAGCCCGGCCACGAAGGACGCGGCCGCCGCCGGCAGCACGCCGATGAATAATGCGCCAGTCATGAACAGATCGCCGAGAATGCCGCCAAGCCCGTTGGGCAATGGCCAGCTCTTTGGTTGAGGCAGCGCGGACAACGCGGCTGCTAGCAGCAGCACAGCGAGCGGCCAGATGAGAAGTCGCGCGCGCCGGCGCTCCGGCACCGTGCGCAGCGCGAGATGCCAGCCCCACGCCGCCAGGGGCAAGAACAGGATGATCGCCGCAAGGCCAAGGGACTGCATGGCGAGATCGGCGACGATAGCGCCCCAATGGCCGAGCACATTGCGGGGCGCCGCCTGCGTGGCGTTATTGAAACTCGGGTCGTAGATCGACCAGGTGGCGAGGCTCGCCCAAGCCGCGCAAGCCACGGCGACGATGCCGAGACCGTAGCCCCGAAACATAATCTGCTTCAAACCCGATTCGACAGCGCCCGGCAGGAGCCGCCGTCGCTCCTTTGGTCTGCGTTTGGTGGCCATCCCTACCCCAGTGTGGCGACGATGTGCTCCAAGGCCTCACCCGTGGTCTTGGGGTCGTGCACGAGCGCAACCCTGACGTGGTTCGCGCCAGGATTGTCCCCGCTTGCCCCCGCGCGGGCGAGATACTTTCCGGGCAGCAGTCTGACACCACACCCTTTCCAAAGGGTTTTTGTCGCGGCCTCGCCGCCCCCATGGGCTGACATGTCGAGCCACAAAAAAAAGCCCCCTTGCGGCCGCCGGTAGCCATAGCGGCGTTTCAGGACGTCCTCGGCAATATCGAAATTGGCACGGTAGAGGGCTCGCCCCTGTTCCACATGCGTCTCGTCGGACCACGCTTCCACCGAGACATGCTGGGTAGGCAACGGCACTTGCGGGCAGGCGACGTTCCGGAACCTGGCGAACGGCGCGATGAAGGCCGCGTCGCCGGCCACGAATCCAGACCGCAAGCCTGGAAGGCCCGAGCGTTTCGACAGCGAGTTGAAGGTCACGACATTGGCGAGGCTGCCGCTTGCCGCAAACGCGGTCTCCAGCGCCCCGGGCGGCGGTGTGTCGCCATAGATCTCCGAATAGCACTCATCGGCGAACAGCATGAAATCGAAGCGGCGCGCGAGTGCGATTGCTCTGGCGAGATAGCTGCGATCGGCAACCGCGCCTTGCGGGTTAGACGGCGAGCAGAGATAGAGCGCAACGGTTCGCTGCAAGATCTCTGTAGCGATGGTATCGAGCGTTGGCAGAGATTGGTTCGCGGCGCTGCTTTCGAGGAACACCGGCTCCGCGCCGGAAGACGCGGCCGCTGCAGCGTAGGCCTGATAGAACGGGTTAGGAATCAGCACCGCCGGCCGCTTGACGGACTCCTTCCGCACCAGCGCCGGAAAGATGGCTGAGAACAGACCCTCGCGCGAGCCGCTGAGCGGCAGCACCTGAGTATCGGCATCAATGTGGCCAGCGAGAGCTGGATAGCGGCGCCCCAACCAGGCGGCGATGGCATGTCGCAACGACGCGATGCCGCGGATCGGCGGATACCGTCCGAATTCGCTCAAATGCAGTTGCAGCGTGGGTCCGAGGTAGCACGGGATGAGCGCGCGGGGCTCGCCAAGCGACAGGTCGATCGGCGCCGCCCCGGGCCCGATGCCATCAAGAAGCGCGGTGAGGCGCGCAAAGGGCGAGGCGACAAGATCGTCGAGATAAGTGAGCCCGCTCTGATTCGCCATGGCGGAGGGTTACGGTATGCGCTGGTTTGCGGCAACTGCTTCCGGGAAGCCAAAAAGAATTGAGCCCCGGCGACCGGCCGGGGCTCAGGGAGAGAACAGACGTCAAGGGAGGAGATCCTGCTCTCGTCGTTACACCTACCTCCCTGGAGTTGATTCCAGTCTGTTTGCTATTGCACCACCTCTCCATGCAGGTTGATGTCGAGACCTTCGACTTCGACCGCCTGACTGACCCTCAAGCCCATGATGAGGTCGATGACCTTGAGGATGATGTAGGTCATGACGGCGCAGTAGATGAAGGTTCCAGCCACGTCGTAGAACTGGATCAGCATCTGATGTGCGTTGCCGTCGATCAGCCAGCCTTTGCCCAGCGAATTGATGGCACTCGAAGCAAACATGCCGGTCATTATGGCGCCGAGCGCGCCACCGACTGCATGCACGCCGAATGCATCGAGAGCGTCGTCATAGCCAAGCGCCTTTTTCACATGCACCGCCGCGAAATAGCAGACGGCGCCTGCGGCGATGCCAATGATCAGAGCACCCCTCGGATCGACGAAACCCGAGGCCGGGGTGATCGCGACGAGGCCAGCGACAGCACCTGAGATGATGCCGAGGATGCTGGGCTTCTTGGCGATAAGCCATTCACACACCATCCAGGACAGCGCCGCCGCGGCCGTGGCAATCTGGGTAGCGGCCATGGCCATGCCGGCATTGACATTGGCGGTCACGGCTGAGCCGGCGTTGAACCCGAACCAGCCCACCCACAGCAACGAAGCACCGATCACGCTGTAGACGAGATTGTACGGGGCCATGTTCTCCTTGCCGAGCCCGTAGCGTGGGCCAAGCACGAGAGCGCAGACGAGACCCGCTGTTCCGGCGTTCAAATGCACGACGGTTCCGCCTGCATAGTCGAGTGCGCCGAGTTGACCAAGCCAACCGCCGCCCCACACCCAATGCGCGATCGGGCTATAGACGAGGATGAGCCAGGCTCCCATGAACACCATGAAGGACGAAAACTTCATGCGGTCCGCCAGCGAACCGGCAATCAGGGCCGGGGTGATGATGGCGAAAGTCATTTGGAAGCACATATAGACCGAACTCGGGGATTGACGCCGCGAGCGGGCTTACCGCGTCGATGGTCATCGGCTTCAGCATGAAATATTTGAAGCCGCCGATCCACTTGTTGAGCGACTCGCTGTCATTGGTTGTGAAGGCGATCGAGTAGCCAATCACCATCCACAACACGGTGATGATGCAGGTTGCGCCAAAGGCTTGGCCGATTGTCGCTAGCACGTTCTTCTTGCGCACCATGCCGCCGTAGAACAGGGCAAGGCCTGGTATCGTCATCATCAAGACGAGGGCGGTGGATGTGAGCATCCACGCCGTATCGCCGGTGTTGATGGGCGATGGGGGTGGTGCAGGTGGTGTCGCTGCCGGCGCCGCTTCTGCGGCTGCTTGCGCAAACGCCGGGTCGACGTGGGCGAGGATCAGCACAGCGAGCGCTGCGGTCGCGCCTAAGAGATACTTCATTTGAGTTACCATCTATTTGCCTCCCCCTCTCAGAGCGCTGATTCGTCAGTTTCGCCGGTACGGATTCGCACCGTCTGCTCGACCGGGACCACGAAGATCTTGCCGTCGCCGATCTGCCCGGTCTTGGCGGCGGCGACGATGGCGTCGACGGCTTTGTCGACCATCTTGGCTGGCACGACGACTTCGATCTTGATTTTCGGCAGGAAGTTCACGGCGTATTCCGCGCCCCGATAGATTTCCGTGTGGCCCTTTTGGCGTCCGTAACCCTTGACTTCGGTCACGGTCATGCCCTGCAGGCCGAGCTCGGTAAGGGCTTGGCGCACCTCATCGAGCTTGAATGGCTTGATGATCGCCATCACCAGCTTCATCTGTTCACCCCTCCATGTTGCAGCTTTTCCGTTTTGCTCATGGTCGTGAGCCGCGTTATCCCGCAATCAGAGTCAAGCCGCGTGCCAACTCGGCCGCCGGGCAGCAATTCTGCGGCTTTGGAGGAATTTCCGGGAGGCAGAACCGGGGTCGGGCTGGCACCCTAGGCCCAACCGTGCCTATTATTTTCGCAAATATTGGTCTTTGCCTAAATTATAGACATAATCTAGTCGCGACGCCGCTCGCGGACGAGGCCTTCCTGCGTCGTGGAGGCCACAAGCTCTCCGGAGCGGGTGAAGAGCGTGCCGCGGCAAAAGGCGCGGCCGCCGCCAGAGCTTGGGCTGTCCTGGGCATAAAGCAGCCAATCATCGACCCGGAAACTTCGGTGGAACCAGATGGAATGGTCGAGGCTTGCCAGCATCAGCGAAGGGTCGAAGATGAAGCGGCCATGCGCGATGAGCGCCGTATCGAGCAAGGTGAAGTCGGAGGCATAGGCCAAGACGCATTGGTTGAGCGGGAGGTCGTTGCCGAGCTCGCCAGTCGCTTTGATCCACATCTGCTGCGTGGCGGTCCGCTTCTCCGGGCTGAGATAGCGGGAGAGGTCGACCGGCCTGATCTCGATCGGTCGCTCTCGCTCCCAATAGCTCCTGACTTGTGGTGGCAGGCGGTCGATCAGAAGTTCCTTCAGCTCGGCCTCGCTCGGCAGGGATTCAGGTTGCGGCACCTCCGGCATCTTCATCTGATGAGAGAGGCCTTCCTCGATCTTATGGAAGGAAGCGCCCATGGAGAAGATCGCCTTGCCATGCTGGATCGCAACCACGCGGCGGGTGGAAAAGCTGCCGCCATCGCGGATGCGATCGACATTGTAGATGATCGGCACCGCCGGGTCGCCGGGTCGGAGGAAATAGGCGTGGAGCGAATGAGCGCTACGATCCTGGACGGTGCGATAGGCGGCGACCAGCGCCTGACCGATCACCTGGCCGCCGAAGACACGCTGCCAGCCGACCTGCGGGCTCACGCCGCGAAACAGGTTCTCCTCGAGCGTCTCGATGTCGAGGATGGCAAGAAGCTGGTCGAGAGCGCGGGCCATGAGGCGCCCTTTACCAGTTTTGCGCACGAAGCGGAACGCGGGCGATCGACCAAATCCAGGGTTCCGATTTCCCGCCGCCGGACCTATGAAAGCCTATGAGCAAGAGCAGCGACTGCGATGTGATCATCGCCGGCGGCGGTTTTGTCGGCATGACGCAGGCGGTGGCCCTGGGCTTGACCGCGCCCAAGGGTTTTCGTGTGGCGGTGGTTGACGCCGAGCCGCCACAAAGCACCAAGAGCGATGCCCGCGCCTCAGCGCTATCGGCCGCGAGCAAAGGCCTCCTCTCGGTTCTCGGCATTTGGCCGGAGCTTGCGGGGAACGCTGAAGCCATCACCTGCATCGAGGTTACCGACAGCGCGATCGATGCCGCGCGTCGTCCAGCGCTGCTTGGCTTCGATGACGAACTGAGGCCTGGCGAATCCGGCGCGTACATGATCGAGAACGCCGATCTCCAGCGCGCGCTCGTGAGCGTCGTCGCGCGGGAGGGTGCGATCGAGATCTTTGCCCCCGACAGCGTCACCGGCTACGTCACAACCCCGGTTGGCGTTCGCGCGCAACTTGGAAGTGGCGGCGAGATCGATGCAAAGCTTCTGGTCGCCGCCGACGGTAAGCGCTCGCGCCTGCGCGAGCGCGCCCGCATCAAATGCGTGGGTTGGAGCTATCCGCAAATCGGCATCGTCACCACGGTGGCTCATGCAGAGCCGCATGGAGGGAAAGCCGTACAGCATTTCCTTCCGTCTGGTCCCTTCGCCATCCTGCCCCTCACGGGCAATCGCTCATCCATTGTCTGGACGGAGGACAAGGGGACCGGCGAGGCGATCATGTCGGCGGACAAGGCGGCGTTTCTCGGTGAGCTCGCCAAGCGCTTCGGGTCGAGGCTCGGCGACATTACGCTTGCCGGACCGCGCCAGTCCTTCCCGCTCGATTTCCAGGTGGCCCGCAGTTTCGTGGCGGAGCGGCTCGCACTTATCGGCGATGCCGCCCACGCCGTCCATCCGCTCGCTGGCCAGGGTCTCAATATCGGTTTCCGCGACGTGGCTGCGCTCACCGAAATCATCGTCGAGGGCGGTCGGCTTGGGCTCGATATCGGCACCGCATCCTTGCTTGAGCGCTATGAGCGCTGGCGAAGGTTCGACAGCGCCTTCTCGGCCACGGTGATGGACGGGCTGAACCGTCTTTTCTCCAACGACAACGCGCCCCTGCGCGCTCTGCGCGATCTTGGGCTCGGCGTGGTCGACAATACCCCCTGGCTTAAGCGCGCTCTGGTGCGTGAAGCGGCCGGCGTGAGCGGAACCGTGCCGCGTTTACTCAAGGGCGAGACGTTGTGAAGGATCAGCGCTCGTCGAGCTTGCGCGCTTCCTCCGGCAACATGATGGGGATGCCGTCACGGATCGGATAGGCAAGAGCGGCGGCGCGGCTGATCAGCTCCTGGCGCTCGGCGTCGTAGTCGAGCGAGGTCTTGGTCAGGGGACAAACCAGGATCTCGAGTAGCTTCGGATCGAGGCGGCGTTCTCCGCGTCGCGGATCGGACTCTTTGTCGATGTGAGTCTTCTTCTCGGTCATTGGATCGACGTTCCCGAGCCGTCGTCGCGCGACGCGAGCTCCATCTCGGCGAGGGCCACTAGCGCTTCGGCTCGTGCCTTCAAATCTGGTGCCTCGAGCAGGGCCTGCTTCTCTTCCGCCCCATAAGGGCTCAGAATCGACAACGTGTTGACCAACCGCTCATTGCTTGCACTGTCGATGCGATCCCAGTCAGCGCCGAGATTGTTGGCGGTAAGATAGTTGCGAAGCGTGGTGAGCAAACGTGGCCGGTCGACGTCCTCCTCGCCATGCCCGGATCTGAAGTCGGTGGCAAATTCCCCGAAGCTCACCTGGCAAAAACGAAACGGGTCGTCCAATTCGACGTCATGCAAGACGCGGAAACGTACGATGCCGGTTAGCGAAAGCATCACTCTGCCGTCATCCCCCTCGGTGAAAGCGGTAATTCGACCGGCGCAGCCTACGCGCCGCAAGGGGAAAGTCTTGCCGTTTGGCAATTCCGTATCGTTAGCGTCTGGTGCCGGCTGCACGATGCCGACCAGGCGGTCTCCGGCAAGCGCGAAATCGACCAGCACGAGATAACGTGGTTCGAACACATTGAGCGCAAGCGTAGCGCGGGGCAGAAGGATGGCGCCGCGTAACGGAAAAACAGGCAGCACCTGCGGAAGGTCTCCAGGCCCTCGATAGCGTTCAGTTATCCCCACGCGGCAAAGCTCCTTGCCCTCATGCGAACAACAGCGATGAGAGCTTCTGGCGGCCCGAAATAGTGGTTGGATCGTTGACGCCCCAAGCGTCGAAAAGCTGGAGTAGCTGTTTGCGGGCCGCGTCGTCGTTGAAGGCGCGGTCTTTGCGGATGATGGTCAGAAGCTCGTCGAGCGTGCCTTGACGATCGCCTCTCGCATTGAGGGCGAGAGCAAGATCGAAACGGCTCTGCGAGTCGCTCGGGGTTGCCGCGAGCTTGGCCCGCAGCGTCTCCACGTCACCTGCGTTTGCCGCTTTCCGTGTGAGCTCGAGGCTTGCCCGCGCACTCACCACCGGCGCGCTATCCGCCTTGGCCGGCGGCACCAGCGCCAAGGTCTGTTCGGCGCGCGCAAGATCGCCGATCTTAATGTAGCACTTGGCGAGCCCCGCCGCCGCGCGTGCATTCTCCGCATCCTTCTGCAGCGCCTCGGCGAAGTCCTGCGCGGCAGTGTTGACGTCGCCGGCGTCAAAGGCCGCTTCCGCGGTCTCCATGGTGGCGGCTGTATCAGCAGTCTCATCGCCGATGAGCCGCGCGATGAACGCCTTGATGCGGGCCTCGGGCAGCGCTCCCATGAAGCCGTCGACCGGTCTGCCGTCCTGGAAGGCGAACACAGCGGGAATCGACTGGACTCCCATTTGACCTGGGATCTGAGGGTGCTCATCAATGTTAAGCTTGACGAGCTTCACCGCGCCTTTGGCGGCGCGCACTGCCTTCTCCATGATGGGGGTCAACTGGCGGCACGGGCCGCACCACGGCGCCCAGAAATCGACCAGAATGGGAACCTCGCGCGAGGCATCGATCACATCGCGCATGAAGTCCTTTGTGGATGTATTCTTGATAAGGTCGGCGCCGGCCGCACCGGCGGCGCCTTGCGAGAGGATCGGGGTATCCATGCTGCTACTCACCCTGGGCTCGCGACCCTATACCGCCGGCGTGGCAACGCCAAGATGGCAGCGCATCCCTCATTTTGCCCACAAAATGGGCCGCGCCCGGCGGCTTGGCAATGCCTTGACGCGCGTCAGGAGAGGGCCAGCACGAGCGGCTCATGACCGCAGGCACGGATAAAACGCAAGAGGTCGGCGGTGGCGGCGGGTGGTGGCGGTGTTCTCGAGCGGATGGCAATTGACCTCGACAAATGGAATGAGCCCCGCATCCACCACCGCGGTCACGCGAGCGTCGCAATCGTTGATCAGGGCAAATGGCGTGACCGAACCTGGCGTCACGCCGAGCAGTTTGGCGAGCAGCTCGGCATTGCCGAAGCTCAACCGCCCGAACTTGAGGTGCGATGCCAAGAGCTTGAGATCGACGCGAGTATCGTCCTTGGCGACCACAAGAGCTGCGCGCCCTTCCTTGTCGGTCAGGAACAAATTCTTGGTATGAGCGCCCGGCAAACTCTCGCGCAACGTTTGCGATTGCTCGACGGTGAACATCGGCTCGTGCTCCACCGTAGTCGAGGCGATGCCGAGTTCGGCAAGGCGTTCGAACAAAGTCTTTCGATCCGTGGTCACCAAGCCAAAGTCCACGCGCACCGTCTCGACGAAGTGCTTGATCCTCGAGAAATTCTGATGCCGTCAAGGCCTGTGGCACGTCCTATGGACAACGGCGGGGCGATCAACTACAAGGCCCAACAGTGCCTTCAAGCGCAAACCGGATGGTGTTGGCAAGAGCGCGAGAGTAGGCCGGATCGCGGGTGTAGCTCAGGGGTAGAGCACAACCTTGCCAAGGTTGGGGTCGTGGGTTCAAATCCCATCGCCCGCTCCAATACAATCAATCACATAGCGATAATGTAAGCGACCTCTCGGGGCGCGATGGTGCGCGTATGGTGCGCATCCTGTTCGGGAGGTGTTCTTGCCACCTCCCCTAAAAAGCCGAAGGGCCGACGCCGCTGTTGACGGCTCGACCCTTCAAGAATGCTGTTCTGTTGGCGACGGAACGAACTCTTGATCCCAAATCACGCCGCGCCGGTCAAGCACTAAGCGCCGCTCTCCACTGTGGGGGCGGCCCATGAGCAAACGCGAGACCATCCGGCGCTTGCTCGTGGGAGATCTTCGCCGCGTCTATCACCATCGCTACGGACCGGCGCTGCCCGATGATGACGCGGGCCGCGAAGATCTCGAATTGATACTGATGCCCATTTCTCTCGCGCCCAAGGCGGCGGCGGAGAAAATGAAATATCAAATCGAGATTCTTGCCCCTTGGATGCCCGAACCTGTAGCGGCGGCGCTGATCGACAATTTGATGCAACTGCCACTCTGGTATCGAAGGCCAAGCTTCAAAGAGGTTGGTGAGCGGATCCGGCTCACCAACGCAGAGCGCGAAATGTTCAAGGCCTGGCGCATCGCGCCAGTCGATATGACCGCCGCTGACATGGCCGAACAACGCAAGGCTAAGAAGAAAGCCCGAGACACGTTACGGCGGCGTCAAGCTGGCGTCATTTCGCGCCAAGCCTATCTGGCAAACGCCAAGACACGTCAAAAGCGTTGGGAGGCCGAGGGAATCAGCCGCGCAACTTGGTATCGACAGCGTGAGACAGGTCCGCGCTCCGCAATACTTACTAAGGCTGACGCTGACTTGTCTCAAACACCTGTGCCAAGCGGAACCGCCCGGGGGCCTACAGGGGGAACCAGTGTCAAAGCCACCGATACACCCGACGCGAGCGGATAAGTTGAGGCTCCCCTTAGACCTACGCCGTCGAGCACTAAGCGCACACTTGTCTCAGCCGAACGAGGATGAATATGGGCGAGTCAGGGCATACGCATCTCTTTGCATTTTAACCAAGTTTTAACCAAAAGCTTTTTGTCAGCCCCCTCAACCAGATAGCAATGATTCATCGTTAATGAGGCCGCGTTGCCTAGCCGATTAAACAATGTGACTGAGTATGCGTCTCATTATTGCGCTGGTCGTCCTAGCCATTTCCCTCCCAATGGGCGGCTGCTCTCGCCCCAACCAAGCGGCCTACGCGATGCCGCTACCGTCGCCGCGGCTGTCGCACTCGATTAAAGCAAGCTGGGTGAACTCTCCTTCTCCGCGACCTTCCAGAAAGGTTTCGAGAACCGCAAACGCAAGCCCATCTCCATTGCCTTCTAGAAAGGTTTCAAAACCCAAAAACGAGAGGTTGGTGAATCCGCCCACATTACCGCCCAAGGGGTCTACCCAAGCTCGGTCGCAAACGCCACCGACCGGCAGTCAGGCCGCTTCGGTCCCATCTCCTGCGACCACGAGGCACTATGTCGTGGTGGACACGGTCGGCAATTGCGCCGTGGTTGACGCCAAACCAGCCGATGGCCTCAAGATCATCGGCGACAAGAACGGCTACCCGTCATCAGAATCCGCCAGCAAGGCATTGAAGGACGCCAAGGCTGAATGCAAAGACTCAGTCGAGACGGAAGCAGATTCCAAGTTCAAGGCAGCCCAAGCAAAGGCAGAGAAGGTTGGTGTCCAAAAACTCACCCGAGAGGATATCGAAGGTCTAAGCCAGGAACAGATCAAGCAACTCAGGGGATACTGAGGTGGCTGCGAGATTGGAAATTCCAGACAAGGAGGAAGCCTCGGTCGGCGCCGAGGCTTCCCTGCACTTGCTTTTGGGATAGAACCCAGGGGCTTGGGGCGCTTTGTGTGGGCCTATCCGCCAAACCAAACTGGGCGTCGTAGCGAAATGTTCCAGTAGCCGTCAAAAAGGAGATGCCCTCGCTCCCTCTACGACCTGACCTTCGCTGACGCACGTACTGACTGCCGCTTCTCGCGACGCCTCAGCGGTCGGGCACAACGTACCAAAAATTGTTCATTCAGGTCCTAAGCCGAATGTGGAGAGGTGGGCGAAGGCACACGCGGCTCCTCAAGACTTGTCGGAGAACGTCATTGGACCGAGCTGTGCTTCATAAAATGGCCAACGATTGCTCGCAACACCTCTGGTCTTTCTCTTGCGACGTTTTGGAATAGCGCGAGCAGCGAGGATTCGGACGCGCCGGGGTGCTTCTCCATCAAGTCCAGCATCAGCTTTTCTGCCGCGTCCATGGTCTTGGATTTATTCTGGCTTGGTCATGGTGCCTCCTACAGGACGGGTGCATCCACTTTATGTCGTGAACTGCGACCATCTCCCTTTGTTCAAGCGCAACTGCCGAATCTAGTTGAGGCTTTGCCGACACGCGGTTCACATTGAACTCGCATCAAGTCATGAACGCGTGCTGTGATCTTGCGAAGTATTGCAGACGCTATTGGGTCGCTGGCAAAAGGCTTTGCCTTTTCGCAGGAGAGGCCCCATGACCAAGCCAAGACTATGGGAGAAGCTGCATCTATCCCAGTGGGGACGAGTTAAAGCGATGGCCGACCACCTTGGCTTTAAGGTCCAACGCCTGAAAGTTGATCAGTGCCGGTTGCTCATGCAAAACGTTGAAGTTAAGGACACTTTCACGGACATTGAGCTTACCGACACCCTCACCAACATCGAGGCTTGGTTGCGCAAGGCCACCGAGGAAAATCTGGACCCCTCGGGGTCCTAAGCGGTAACCTCTCGGGACCCCGAAACTATGGCCAGTCAAACGCCTGAGTCCGATGCTTCTTGGGCTTTTTGCTGATCGGTTCAGTCCGGCTCTTGGTCACCTGGTCGAGATGCCGCCTGACTTGCTGCTTCGTGCAACCAAGTCTCCGAAGACGCTTCTCGATCTCCTTAATGCTCGGTGAGGTTTCTGCGTTCTCGAATGTGTCGTCGTACTGTTCCTGCCTTAACGTGTAACGAATTTCGCTGATCGGTCCTTTAAGTAAGCACCTAAAACACGGGTTTAAAGCCCTCGACTCGCTACAGAAGCGGGTAAGGTATCCCTACCCGTAAGAGTCCCACCGTCTGGTGAGCTGGGGGGAGTCAAAAATCAACGTTCATTCGGGACCGGCTTGGGTAGATTTCCACAGAGTTAGTTGAGTAGAGCACAATGTTAGTATGAACAATTTCAGGCACTTAGGAGGTCGATTATGGGGTTGCGCGGCCCGGGTTCGATGGCGTTTCGACGGCGAGAACGGTATGGGGACCCGGCACCGGCGACGCCGTCACCGTCAGAAGTCAGGCGACAGAAGGCCATTGAACGGTTGAACAATCTTTGCCGCGGTTTGGGGTTCAAGGTGGAGGCAGTCAGTCACGGGCGGGTTGCGATCGTCGCGCCGGTAGCGCGGATCGAAGCCATCATTGAGGGGATCGCTAACGGCGAGACTGGAGCATTGATGTAGTGATCTTGCCGCAATCGCTTCCAGTCACCGGCATTCAGCCGAGGATGCCTCGAACTTGTCAATTTCACTTTTCGTCATATGACGTTTCCGAAGTGGATTGCAGATCAAACAGAAAGCCCCGTCTCTGGAATGAGTACCCAAACCGCTGGGGACGTGATTGCGGTATTGACCTCGTCTTCAAACATAAGAACGGTCAGACGTGGGCCGTGCAAGCCAAGTGCTACTCGCCCGCATACGAAATCACCAAAACAGACGTTGACAAATTTCTGAGCGAGTCAAATCGCAGAGAGATCGATTAGCGTTTGATAATTGGGACGACTGATCGTTTTGGAGCGAACGCCAAGCAGGTATGCGAGGCGCAAGAGAAGCCCGTCGTAAAATACCTACGGATCCAGTTCGACGATGCTGCGGTCGACTATCCGGATCACATAAACAAACTCGCGCTTGGGAAGCGAAAGGATCCGCCGGATCCACATCAATATCAGCTGGATGCAATTGATGCCGTCGTTGCGGGTTTCAAGAGCGCCGAACGCGGACAACTCATTATGGCTTGCGGCACAGGAAAGACCTTTGTTTCGCTTTGGATCAAAGAGCGTCTGGATGCAAAGCGGGCTTTGGTGCTTGTTCCATCGCTTGGTCTGCTGTCGCAAATATTGAACGAATGGACTAGGGCTGCGCGACTGCCTTTTGATGCCTTGTGTGTTTGTTCCGACCAAACAGCAGGGAGACGCGAAGATTCAGAGGACGAGGCAATCAGTTCGGTTTCAGACCTCGCGTTCCCGGTGACCAATTCCTCAGCAGACATCGCAATGGGGGAGATCGCGCAGTTCCAAAAATCGAATGGGTATCGAGTGATCTTTTCGACTTATCACTCGTCCCCACTCATCGCCGAGGCTCAGCAGGACAAAAGTGTCCCTCACTTCGATCTCATTGTAGCCGACGAGGCTCACCGATGTGCAGGCAAGGTCGCTAGTCCATTCGCGACGGTGCTAGACGGAACGAAACTTAGAACTTCTAGGCGACTGTTTGCGACAGCTACGCCACGCATTTACAAGAGTTCGCTCAAGAAAAAGGCCGAAGAAGTCGGCGTTGAAGTTGTCGATATGGACGATGAGGAAATCGGGCTACAACGGCATTGGCCTGGTGAATGCGTTGGCCAAAGCAGGCATCGAGCTTGGCGAGAATGGAAGCATCTTGCGTCTTGATGGCTAAATCCACGAAACGTTTGTCCTGAGGACGTAAGCGAAGGCACAAGCAGATTGCACAGCCCTTTGTCGCGGGGCGCGGCTCCGGGGAAGCTTCGGCCCTGCTGACTTCCGCTGATTTCTCTACCGTTGCGGCTGGAGCGCGGAGCCAAATACAAGGAGCGCCGACCGAAGCCGACGCCCGAGGGTTGTCCTCGATCTTCAAGACCCTATGTAACCAGCGGTGACGGTGCCTCCCTGCCGTCACTGGTTCCCCCCAAAAGGAACCGGAGAAGCCCCCGTTTCGGTCCCCCCCGTCCGGGGCTTCTCCATGCATGGGCCTACACTTCGGCGGGAAAAAGACAAACGGCGACCGAAGCCGACGCGCCCCTAGAGTCGCCCAGCAAATTAGTCATTCGGCGCGCTTCGATTGTTTATGAACAACCAGGGAAGGGCTGGCGCGGACGGAACTGGATCCCCGAGCCAAGCCTCTCGCGTTGACCAGTCATGATCCAGACCACAAACGGGACAACTTATCTGCGAGCGAACTTCGGGAAGCCGTTCAAATGTCGCGGCATCCATTTAGGACACCGAACCATAGCCACTCTCAACGTCGCTCATAAGAGCTGCGAGTTTTATCGACAGGAGGTTCGGTGCCTCTCAACGTCCCCGCGTCACTGGCCGAACCTCTGATGTCTTGGTGAGAGAAGCCCCGGAGCTGACACAGCCGGGGCTTCTCGTTGGCCACCAGGGGATCCAATGACGAACCCCCCACCAATACAAAAATGTCGCTGTGTGGCATCGAATACTCACCGGCATAAGCCCGGCAAGTGCACCAATCTCGTGGCTACGGGGCACCAATTCGATCTACCTTACATAGTGGAGCAGTGGGATGACACCGATAGCCACGCCGAGGAGCTAATTGCTCTTACGGGTGATTACCGGGTTGCGCGGGCTGCGTTCGCGGAAGCAGTCAAGCAACGGCCAGGTCGGATCGTAACCCTGCGGCAGAAAACTTGATTGCTGGCAGACAGTCGAAAGGTATGATCGCGGCGTACAGATAGTTCGACTAGGAGGAAACATGCGGAAGGTACTAACCGTGCTCGCGACAGCGATGATGCTTCTAGGCGGCTCATTGGTCTGGAAAGCCGAGGCAGCGCCGCTGTCTGGCGTTGCGGATCTGCCGCCTTTGACTAAGAGCACCTCACCCCTTGAAAGCGTCGCCTGTTGGTGCGGCCCCTACAGGTGCGCGTGTGGCCGCCGATTTTATGGGGGCCCTCGTTATGGGGTTTACGGCTACGGCTCCCGGCGCTACGGTTATTATGGCTATGGGCGTCGCTGGCGGTACTGAGACAGGTCTAGCCCAGGAACACCAATTCTACATCGCGGGTTGAATCGAAGCCGGTGGTAGTCTCGGCAAAAGGCTTCCCCACCGGATCAGCCCGCTGGCTGAGAGGAACCCGGCTTGCGTCCAACTGCGCGGGCCGGCTTTCTTCGGGCCAGAAATCAAAGAAAGGGCGCCGACCGAAGCCGTCGCCGCTGCTATAATGCCTTCATGGGCTACTGCTTTGAATGCAAGCAAAAGCTCATCGAAATCGACAATCGCGGTGAGCACCTGACCGGCTGTCTGACGTGCAACGTTTGGTGGTCGCGGTGGTCTGCAAACACCGTGAAGCTGTCAGAGGAAGACCTCCACGCGCTTCATGAATTGAGGCGAACAAAGACCCCTGAGTAGTCACAAAAGGAAGAGGGCGCCGACCGAAGCCGACGCCCTAATCACCACAGAAGCGTGAACTCACCATTTGGACGAGACGTGGTGAATTAGCCACAGGCAGGCATCGAACTAGGCGAGAATGGCAGCATCATTCCAAGGCCGAAGGGGAAGCAGCCTTAAAGACTTCCCTGGACGATGCCGATTCTCTCTTGAGCTTAAGCCCCGAGACGAAACGCGATCGGGCGATGGCGAAGCTGTTGCTCGCCACGATCGAACAAGCGCGGATGTTCGGGAAGGCTCAAGTCGAAAATGACGCTGTGATTATCACGGTTGAAACGAAGGAGGCGAGGGGATGCCAAAGCGAAGTGAGGGACCAAAGATCAAATGGTTCGAAGAGCGCGGAGCCTTTTACGTTACTTGGACAGAGGGCCGTAGAAGCCGCAAGTGCAGCACGGGCGCGACTAGCCGTGAGGAAGCTGAAATCTTCCTCGCCGAGTGGCTGCAACAGCGAGTTAACGGCAAGCCCGTCCGCGCAAGTGATCCGGCTAAAGTCCTAATCACTGATTGCCTTGCGGCCTATGCCGAAGAGCACGGCCCGAACGTCATGGGGCAAGAGACGATGGCTCGCGCACTGAGTCACCTTATTGATTTTTGGCATGGCAAGAGCGTGGACGATATCAGCCCCAAGCTCTGTTCGAAATATTGTGAGGCTCGCGGAGTCGGCAATGGCACCGTGCGGGGCGAGCTTACGATCCTACGGGCGGCGATCAACTGGTGCCACAAGCATCGGCGCATCACTGCCCCCGTCACTGTTGAGCTTCCGCCCGAACCCACAAGCAAGGTGCGATGGCTCACCCGTGATGAGGTTGCGAAACTTATTAGAGCCGCCCGGACGCCCGAGGCGAAATCCTATATGCCCCGTTTCATCCTCTTGGGCATCGGCACCGGACGCCGCAAAGAAGCAATGTTGAACCTCCGATGGCCGATGGTCGATCTCAAGGCCAACGTGATCGACTTCGAGCTTCCCGGTCGGAAGCTCACAAAGAAGCGTAGGGGGCAATGCCCCATCCCCGCAAAGCTGTTGCCGCATCTAGTTCGCGCCAAGGCTCGCTCCGGGGATCTCGGCTATGTCATCAACCGCGAAGGTCAGAAGCTAGGTGACATCAAAAAAGGATTCGCCGCCGCCGTGCGCCGTGCCGGTCTTGGCGATGACGTAACCCCGCACACGCTAAAGCACACGGCGATCACTTGGCGGCTACTCGCGGGTGTCAGCATCTATGACGTGTCCAAGCTCTTCGCCACGTCGATCAAAACGATAGAGAAAACCTACGGGCATATCAGCCCGGAAGCGATGCAGAACGCCGCCGATTCAATGGTGCGCAATGGTGCGCAAAAAGGTGCGCAACGTGCATCAATTAGGCTTGTTTCGAGGAAATCAGCTTAGAAAATGGCCGCAAATCTGGGATGCACTGAGTGTTGCCAAGGTTGGGGTCGTGGGTTCAAATCCCATCGCCCGCTCCAATTGACTCAATCACTTAAGTCAAAACACCGGCCGTCCCCAATCACAACTAACAAATAACTGGGTTTATAGGACGGGGTCTAGCTCAGCCTTACATGAGCGGCGGTGTTTCGCATCGGCTATCTTGATAACATTTCGACGAATGTCTGCTTGCCGCCCGCGATGGCGAAGACCATCGGGCGACGGCTGCTCGCATGAGAGAGGGAAAGCTGGCGGATAGAGCTCCACGACGAGGGAGAATTTCGGTCGGTAAGAAAAATCCAAGCTCCGCTGAGGCAATTCGACGCGTTCGCCATTGGAGAGCAGCGAAAAGAACTACGTTAAGATGGGGGTATGAACCTTCGCGACGAAGAGTCTTGCGGATCGGCCCCGCCGGCGCGAGCGAGACGCAAGCCCGCGAAAGCGCCGCGGGCCTCGCTCTTTCGGCCGTTCTGCATGGCCTTGTGCTGATCCTGCTGCTCTCCGTTGGCGTGTTCAGCAGCCAGGGGTCTGAGGGCGGATTGGAAATCGTGCCCGTGGAGGTCGAGCTCTCGCATCAGAGCCCAGCCGCGCCGGCTCAACAGAACGTGGCCGATCTGCCCCAATCGAATGTCGCGCAGCCGCAATCGGCGCCGGCGCCGGACGGCGTCGCGAGAGTGACGGAGCCGTCGCGCACCGACGAGCTGCAAGCGAAGCTCGAGGCCCTGGCCAAACTGCGTGAGCCGGATGCGGTGACCCCGAGCAAGGAAAGCGGCGCCGCGAGGCCCGAAAGCGTCGCGAGTGGCGACGACATCGTGTCAGGATCGCAAGGCCCGTTCAGCGTGAAGGATTACATGCGCGCTCAAATCGAGCGCCGCTGGAATTTCGATTTGGCGAACTTGGGGAGCAAGGAATTCTCCGTGCCGATTCATGTCGAGATCACGAAGGCCGGGGTCGTGCTGAAAGCCGAAATCGTAGACAACGCCCGCGCCAACGATCCCATGTATGGCGAAGTCGCATTGAGCGCCCGCAATGCGGTGCTGTTGTCGTCGCCGATTTCGCTTCCCGCCGGCCATTACGACAACGTGATGGACATGGTCCTCTATCTGAACCCGCGAGACACCTTGCGCTAGTCGTCCTGCGACGGCAGGTCGCGCGCGACGCGAAAGCCGGTGAGACTGGAATAGTCATAGTCTCCGCCGTTGAGGCCACTGCCGCTGCGCGCGGCTGAGCGCACAAAGACCGGCAGATTGCTCCACGATCCCCCACGAATGACATGCTTGTCGCAAGCCTCTTCGGTCCACGCGCTGCCGTCCTGCGGCGCGCCAACGAAATTCCGATGCCAGCAATCCCCAGTCCATTGCCAGGCATTGCCGAGCATGCCGTAGAGCCCGAAAGAGTTGGGCCTGAAGCTGTCGACATCGGCCAGCAGCCGGTTGTCCCATTGGCTGCCGCAGCCGTTGCAATTGGCTTTGGCGACCCCAATGTCGTTGCCCCACCAGCGCGCCGTGGTCGTGCCGGCCCGCGCAGCATATTCCCATTCCGCCTCCGTCGGCAGGCGATAGGCGGCGTTGCTGTAATTAAGCGTCGGATGGGCAGCGCGAGCCTTGTCGTTCAGCCAGGCAATGTATTTCTCCGCGTCGCGCCAATCGAGGCAGACGGCGGGCCAGCGCGGCGGCTCACCCGCATAAGGCGCATAGGCGCGACCATGTCCTGGAACATTCCATTTCATGTCCAGGATTGAGCTGCAGGCCTTAGGCTGGTAGCCGGTCTCCCTCAGGAAAGTCAGGAACTGCTCGCTGGTGACGTCGTATTTGCCGAGCGCAAACGACTTGATGGTGACCTCATGCTGGGGGCCCTCAGAGTTGAAACGCCCATTCTCTCTGCGTGGGCTGCCCATGACGAAGGTGCCGGCCGGGATTCCCACCATCACCGGGCACTCGGGACATTCCTGAAACTCGCGGTCCTTTTGGACCTGTGCGACGCAAGCCCCTGATGCCGTCAACGCCAGTAGGGCGATCGCAGAAGACAGGCGAAATCTCGCGCGACCGGTTTGATGGAGTCGTTGGCAGGCGCAGGCTTCAAGGACTGCATAGCTTGAGCGCGGCAACGGCGTCGTCGAGGCAATCGACCCAGTCCTCTTCAGCATCTTCAGGATGATCGCGCATCCATTGGATAAGCTTAGCTGCCACTTCAGCGGCAGGACGTCGCGTGCTGCATTTGTTCAAAAACCCGCCGTCAGCCAGAAATTTGACATAAGCAAGGACCTTCTCTCTGCACAGTTCGGGAGCAGCCTCGCAATGAGCCAGGAACTCCGAGGTGGAAACCTGGCTGGACATGGCCGGCAATGCCGCAACCAAGCAGGCAATGCCACTAGCCCAGCCAACGACGTTGCCAATGATCACGAGGGCCTTCGCGCGCGCTTAGCGACCAACGCTGCTCTGTTCGCTTTGATACCGTTCCTCCTTGCAGGAAAACCTGCCATCAGCCAGCAGACGATTTGCGACGAGGTTCAAAACTACGTGAACATGCTGGTCGACCATACCAAGACGACGTGCATTCCAGTGGACGCGAGCAGCGATACATTCGCTTTTTTAGTCCTGTCCAGTGAACCGATCTTCTCGGTCAAGGACTCAAAGAAGGCCTGGCTGATTGCGGTGGTTCTCTCCCTCGGCAATGCCATGAATGGCCAAACTGACGTCAAAACCGGCAAAGCAGACATGCTCAATGCGCTGACGAATGTCGGCTATCGGGGGTAAAGCGGACATGACGCGAACGGCCCGTTATGTCGGCTTATGACCCAAATCGGACAGCCGAACTCCAGGCGAAATGCGGCCCTTCGCCTCACGCCTACCAGCACTGTTTAATTTGACGTGCCTCCGGCTGCGGAGTCAGTTTTGGGGGCGATCCGCCCCAGCCTACGCTTGGGCTGCGACGGCGGTCCCAGTGCCGGGTGCCTTGACATCTAGAAGGTGCACTAGCACCCGGGATGACAAGGAAGCTTAGTCCAATGATCTACGATGGTTTTGATCGAGGCCTTGCCTCGATCGCACGCATCACGGCGGTTGCCGTGGCGTTGTGCCTTGCTGCTGCGGCTCCCGTAATGGCCGCCGACCAGCCCCCGACAAATGCTCCAGCGGTAACTCCGGCTCCGGCGACACCCGGCGAGAGTACCGCTCCAACCGGTAGCGGCACTACCCAAATCTTCACCGAGGAGGACGTGAATGCCGCGGTGAAGAAGGTGGTCGACGAGCGGACCAAGGACGGCGCCTTCGTGTTTCGCGATCCGAAGCTGAACGCCGACCTTCATCTCATCTTTGACCAGATCAAGAACGTGCGCGGCATGGAAGGCTATGGCTGGTTCCCGAACGTCATCTTTCACGACAAGGACGAGCCGAAGAAGCAATACGCCATCGACTTCTGGTTCAAGCCTGAGGGGCAAGACCTGAAGCTGATGGATATCCGTGTGCAGAAAGGTCCGAAGCAGGAAGGCGACAGCTGGGTCATGATCACCCGCTCGCCGCAGGCCTGGTGGTGGCTACCGGCCGGCGAGCACCCCGGCGACATGGAGGTGACCCGCGCCTGGCAGGTGATGAGTGCCATCCACGCCTACATCGCTACGCACAAGGACAAGGACGGCAATCTCGAGATTAAGGACGACAAGACCGGCGAGACCCTGCCGCTCGAATTCGTCGAGATCCATCAGCCGGTGCGCCACCTCAAGAAAGAGGGGGAATATTTCGCCTGCACCGACTTCCGCAAGCCTGGCAGCCAGGACGAATATTATGACATCGACTTTTGGGTGAACCAGAAGACCGGCAAGCTCCAAGTCGATAACGTCAAGGTGCACAAGGTTCCGGTTCAGGAGGACGGCGTGTGGACGCAAGTGCCCCGCTACACCTTCGACGGCATGGACATCGAAGAAACCAACTGAGCCCGAGCAAACCACCAGGCTCGCGACTTTGAAAAAGTAAGGAAGAGCGGTTCATGGCATATGGCGTCCAGGCAGAAGCCGCACACGACGATCATCCGCATGGCTGGCGGAGATGGGTTTACTCGACCAATCACAAGGACATCGGAACGATGTACCTCACCCTCGCCATCGTGGGCGGTGTAATCGGCGGGGTGCTTTCGATGGGGATCCGGGCAGAACTTATGCATCCGGGCCTGCAGATCTTCGGCAATCCCGAGGTCTATAACACGTTCGTCAGCGCTCACGGCCTAGTCATGATATTTTTCACGCTGATGCCGGCGATGATTGGCGGGTTCGGCAACTGGATGGTGCCGTTGATGATCGGCGCTCCGGACATGGCTTTCCCGCGCCTGAACAACATCTCCTTCTGGCTGCTACCGGCGTCTTTTGCCCTGCTGCTCACCTCGCTGCTCATGCCCGGACCTTCGGGGTCCAACGGCATCGACACAGGCTGGACCCTCTACGCCCCGCTCTCCACCAAGGGGACGCCTGGACCAGCCATGGACTTCGCCATCCTATCGCTGCACCTGGCTGGCGTCTCGTCGATCCTCGGCGCTATCAACTTCATCACCACCATTTTCAACATGCGCGCGCCGGGGATGACGCTCCATAAGATGCCGCTCTTCGTCTGGTCGATCCTGGTGACGGCGTTTTTGCTGTTGCTTGCACTCCCCGTGCTTGCGGGGGCCCTCACCATGCTTCTGACCGACCGAAATTTCAACACGACCTTCTTCGACTCCGCTCATGGCGGCGACCCCGTGCTTTGGCAGCACCTGTTCTGGTTCTTCGGACACCCGGAGGTGTACATCATGATCGTGCCGGGCTTCGGCATGGTAAGCCAGATTGTCTCCACCTTCTCACGCAAGTCCGTGTTCGGCTATCTCGGCATGGTCTATGCCATGATCGCCATCGGCGTGATCGGGTTCGTGGTTTGGGCGCATCACATGTATGTGGCCGGCATCAGTGTGAACACTCAAGCCTATTTCACGTTCGCGACGATGGTGATCGCGGTGCCGACCGGCATCAAGATCTTCTCCTGGATCGCCACCATGTGGGGCGGGTCGCTGACCTTCCGCACGCCCGTGCTGTGGGCGCTTGGGTTTATCTTTCTGTTCACAATCGGCGGCGTCACTGGCGTGGTTCTCGCTAATGCCGGCGTGGACCGTTCTTTAACTGACACCTACTACGTGGTGGCTCATTTCCACTACGTGTTGTCGCTCGCCGCCGTGTTCACCATCTTCGGCGGCTGGTACTACTGGTTCCCCAAGATGACCGGCTACATGTATTCTGAGTCCCTCGGCAAGCTGCACTTCTGGCTGATGTTCATCGGCGCCAACATTGCGTTCTTCCCGATGCACTTCCTAGGGCTAGCCGGCATGCCGCGCCGCATCGTCGATTACCCGGAGGCCTTCGCCGGCTGGAACTTCATCGCCTCGATCGGCTCTTTCATTTCGTTCGCAGGCTTGCTCGTGTTTCTATTCGGTATGACCTACGCATTCTCGCGCAAGGTACACGCACCCGCCAATCCATGGGGCGCCGGTGCCACTACGCTCGAATGGACGTTGCCGTCGCCACCGGCCTTCCACAGCTATGAGACGCTGCCGCGCATCAAATGAGTGAAGATCGCGAAAGGCGACGTTCTCCAGGCGAAAGAAGTACTCAGAATCGTTTGCGTCTCTCGAAGACGAACTTAAGGACGCGACGCAGGGGGACGAAAACTGAACCGTGCGGGAGTCAAGGTTGGAAGAACCTAGCCCCGACCTCCAAGCCGGGGTCTCTTATCCAAAGCTCACCCCTGGCCATCCCCCATGGGGGGCGGCTGCGTCTCAAATCACATCACGCTCACTATCCCGCCCGCTACGAGGAGAACAGGGAGTTTGTCCTGCAGAAGATTGGCGAGGGGGACATCCCCAAAATCTAAAGTTACCATGTCAACTTTGGCCGGATTGATACGTATTCTGGTAATGGACGCAGGCGCATGGAAGTCGCTATAGCCATTTCCATGGCTTGAGGGATCGACCGTCCAAGTTTCCTTCGCATAGTCGATGGCTGCCCCCCGGCGCGTGATAGACCGCGCTGCCACTGGCTACCCGCACCGGATCGACCGTTCTCCATTTACGTTAGCGCCTATGGGGGCCAAAGAGGCTATTCTCGACGGCTCGTGAACGCCACCGGTCGTCAAGAAAGTTCGATGACCAAGACAGATTTTTGTCCGGATGTCTGCTGTGGCACTTTTCGGACATCCCACCTGCACCAACGAATTTCCGCTATCGGGGGTAAAGCGGACATGACTCGAACGAGCCGTTAGGTCCGCTTTTGACCTAAAGCGGACATTGCGCAACGACGCCCATACACCTACGCTGATTGCTCCACATTGGGGGAGGGAGAAGCAAGCACATATCGGCCCAAGGAGTCTGTGATGGGTATCCTTCGACGTTTCGAGACCCGCGCATCGATTAAATTGTCACTTTCAAAACATCGGCTCTCGTTTCTTGTCGCATCCTGTTTTGTGCTCACGCTCGCAACGGGCTGGCACTTCGCCCTAGCTCAAGAGACTTCGACGTCAGGTCAAAACAAACCTCCACAAGGAGGTTCGGCGGTGCTTCCAATCCCGCAGCCACAATTCGGCGGCGTCATCGGACGCAAGGCGAGCGAATCCACACCCGACTTCCCCAAGGCCGTCACCACCCCGAAAGGTCCGCCGAATGTCTTGTTGATCATGACCGATGACACTGGTTTCGGTGCCGCCAGTACCTTCGGCGGGCCAATTCCCACGCCGACCCTCGATCGGTTGGCGAAGAGCGGGTTGAGGTACAACGAGTTCCACACCACCGCGCTTTGCTCCCCAAATCAGGACGGGGCAAAGTACGCAAAACAAAGGCCGGACAAGACTCGTACCGGCACTGAGAAGCTCACGCCAGGCAGGTATACTATCGATTTCGATTTCAAATACGACGGCGGCGGCATCGGCAAAGGTGGTCTTGGAACCCTCACGGTCGATGGCAAGAAAGTGGCGGAAAGTCGCATCGAGCAAACGTCTCCGCTCGGCAAATTCACGCTCGATGAAAGTTTCGACGTTGGTGAGGATACCGGAACGCCAGTCATCGACGAGTACGACGCGAAGATGCCATTCAAATTTACTGGCTCGCTTGAAAAGGTTCAGATCAAGGTCGGTCCCAACGAACTCCCGCCCCAACAGCGAGGCGAACTTGAACAGATGAAAAGAGAGTTTGCTCTGGCGGTTCAGTGACCGAACCCCGGGGATGGGAGGCGTCCGCTTATGCCACATGGCGGACAATCGCACGCGGGCTTCTGAGGTCCACTAATGACCCAAAGCGGACATTGGCCCTCGTATTTGAGTTGCGCAACTTGCGCCCCGGCATAACCAAGATCGAGCATCTCGGTGACGGGTTGATTAGGATATGGCTCTAAGGCGAAGCAGTTCGCGTCGTTAGCAAGTCGCACCGGCGTTGCAAGCGCCAGTGCTAGGTCGCGGTCGAAGGCGCGGACCCGTTGAGCCAAGTTGAATTGGCATTCTGCATCAGGCCAGTTAGGGGCGAGATAGACCCTGGGACGGCGATACCGATCTTCGCGCCAGGCGCGATGCCCTGCATGAGCCTGGCTGTGAGATCGACAATGGCCGCGATAGTAGCCGCGTAGCCGTCGCGTGGCGTCTACGCGATAGCGCGCCCACTTCTTCGCCCCGCGGCCCACGAGGACACCCTCAATCTTGGACCCTCCAAGATCGAGGCCGATCCGCAACCCGTGCTGGCTGGACGACCTGGTCATGTGTTACCTGTCAGCCTCAGGATTGCATCGATTATGATGCCGGTCGAACGCTGGACGAGCCGCCAAACAATATTGAGGTCGATCCCGAGCTGCGCTCCAAGCAACGGCAAAACGAATATGAGCCCGATCAGAATCATCAGGCCATAGGGTTCCCACCGTCGCAACGGAATTGAAAGCACGTCTGGGAGCAAGCCGACCAAAATCCGTCCACCATCGAGCGGCAGCAGGGGCAGCAGGTTAAAAATAGCAAGCAGCACGTTGATGATCAGCGCGTTCTCGAGGTTCTCAGCGACCCAAGGGCGAGCGGTATCAGGCAGATAGGCGAGGAGGTGAAGCGCGAGCGCCGCCAGTATTGCCAATACGAAATTCATTGCTGGGCCCGCAGCGGCGACCAAAATGGAGTCACGGCGGACATTGTGCAGCGCCTGGAAGTTGACTGGCACAGGCTTGGCGTAGCCGAAAAGAAATGGTGAACGCATCAGGAGCAGTAGTGCCGGCAGCAGTATGGTTCCAAAAGGGTCGATATGCTTTAGTGGATTGAAACTCACGCGGCCTAGGCGCCAAGCCGTATCATCGCCGCACAGCCGCGCAACATACCCATGCGACGCTTCATGGAACGTAATGGCGATGATTAAGGGGACGACCCAGGTCGAGGCCGTATAAAGTGCTGTGGCAAACTGTTGAGACATGAGATCAATGCTCAGCTAGGCGTTGCCAGCTTGGCGTTCTGCGCTGAATGGCTAAAGTCTTATCGGTTGAAGACATGCGTCAGGCAAAACCCGATTCCCCGCGGATCTCGCTTCTTTCATGGGGCCGCATAGAGGTCGAGGGCCATCCGCCCTTTAAGGATGCTAAGATCTTTCCCGGCGGCGCACGGGAATGGGACTGGCGTGAGACGGGTACACGTCATGTTCCCGGCATTCAGCCCGCCGACGTTCAAGAATTGATCGAGCACGGTGCAAGGACCGTTGTACTCTCAAAAGGGGTTTGGGAGCGACTGCAAGTCTGTCCCGAAACTCTAGAGGTCTTGTCCAAGAACGACATCCAAGTCGAAGTCTTGCAGACCGAGGCTGCTGTGGAGCGCTTTAACGAGCTCCGCGAAAACATCGCGGTCGGTGGTCTATTCCATTCTACATGCTGAGCAGCCTCGGGTGGGTGATGCGAAAAGGCTGATGCTTATCGAGCGTCGCGAGGTCCGCTATGTGGCATAAGCGGACGAACTTTGTCGTCGCAGTAATGTCAGCTTTTGACCCAAGCAGACCTTTGCTCGTCGAAAGGCGTTTTAGCGATTGGCCGACCGGAGTAGGCTTAAAGCCTGTCCATCGTAGCTGAGTTGAACATGAGTTGGCAGCCAGCACTTGATCCCAAGCCGGGTGACATTTTTGCCTGTGAAACAATTGAGGTGGTCATCGTGCCACGCGCCCGAGACCTCGGTGGCTTTTCCGTGCGGAGGGCGCTCCCCTCAAAACAGCGGCAAATGGTCGGGCCGTTCATTTTCTTCGACCAAATGGGTCCCGCCGAGTGCTCGGGGCCGGCATGGATGTGAGGCCGCATCCGCATATCGGCCTATCAACCGTTACTTACCTATTCGAAGGCGAGATCATTCACCGCGATTCGCTCGGCACGGTACTGCCAATCCGGCCGGGTGAGCTTAACTGGATGACGGCAGGGCGCGGGATCGCGCATTCGGAGCGCACCCCGCCAGAGCCGCGCGCTCTCGGCACGAAGCTCTTCGGCATTCAAAGCTGGGTAGCACTGT
>CAVUZR010000028.1:0-77803 GCA_963745855.1 uncultured Alphaproteobacteria bacterium
ATGACCCATAGCCGACATCCGGCGCGCATGGATTGCCGCTCAAACTGCCCAGCGTCAATGTTCGGGAAAAAGGAAGGTCCACTCCGCGCGCAATTGCCAATTAGCGCCAGTGTCGTCGGGGGTGACGACATTGTAGTAGGCGGCGATGTTGGCATTGATCGGCTGGTCACCGATCTTGAAGATGCGCCCGATGCCGCCGCCGATCGGCACAGTCCAGCGATTATCGTCATTAGCCTCCCAGTTGGCCGTAATTAGGGGGCTCGTGGTCAAGTACCAACCCTTGGCGAGGTTATAATTGAGGAAGGGCTGCAACGTCATGGCATTGACGTTGGCGCGGTCCTCGTCGCCAGCGAAGGACCAAAGATTAAGGATCAAAAAGCCGCTTGTTATGTGCAGCGCCCTGTCAGACAAGAACACCACAAATCCGGGACCGGCAGACCACTTTCCCGACCCAAGTTCAACGTCCGTCGCGGTTGGAAGCTGAAAAGCCGGGCCAGCACCCCACACCAAACTTGCGTCGGGACCAAGCTGTATCGGCTTCTTTGGCGAGAAGAAAAATTCTGGAGTGAGATCCCCCAGGCCGAACTCGGTGTCACCAATACCATGGCCGAAAACCTCCTCTGCGGCGGCAAGTTCCCTGCCGGAGAAGAAGGGCGGCTGAGAGATTACTGGAAGGATTGGGCGGGTGATTAGGTTCCAACTCTGATTGAGGTGGAGCGGGTAGACCGGTTGAAAGTTGAGGACGTTCTGCGTGTTCTCGCTTCGACCAATGTCAAAGTTCGTATTGTTCTGAAAGGGGACACTGATCAAATCGGCGATGGGATTTTGCGCCGCCTCGCGCAAGTCTTCTCCCTGTTGGGCATGGGCGGCCGATGTCGCCGTAACCAGAAGCGCAAACGCCCCAACGGCCAGCTTAATGGAAGTGACGTTGGAGACCGCCATTGACTTTAGAACCTCATAGTCGCGCCTATCACCGGTCCGTATAAGACGTTGTCCCATTCGAATTTGGATCTACCTGAACCCTGCGAAAAATCTGCCGACAAAGCGCGAAATCCAACGTAGCCATCGACCGGGATGCCGTGGATTTCACAAAGGGGCGCGTTGTAGGTGGCAATTGCCTGCCACGAAAATTGACTACCGGCCCCGAAGCCGCCAACGTCGCCACGGAGCACGAACTCCTGCCCAGCCGCCAGCTGCTGCCGAAGACGCGCCCCGACAAACGGGTCGACCCAATCGACGGAGCCGGATTTCGCAATGGCGCGACTTCCGGATATGGTGAGACCGAGGGGACCGTTAAGCGCCACGGTGCCCGTCACAGTCAGCAGAGATATCTACGTCTTGGTGCCAATAGCGTGCGCCGGCAAGAAGGTCGAAAGCTGTGGAGCCAGGGGAACCTTGGCTGCCGCGCGACCAGATAGCGTAAGCACCCCCTGCTTCGACGATGGCTAATTGATAGTCAGCACTAACGTTGCCTCCAAATGTCACGGTGGCTAGCCTGCGGTGGACCGTTCTGCTGAAGCCTTCCGAGCCGGCTTCTGCGTCCCATACGATGTCGTTGAACAAGCTCAGCGGACCGCGGCGGGCTTCCGTGTAGCTAAACCACACCGGCACGATATCCGGCCAGTCGAGGTGCGTCGATGAGTCTGCGCGGGGTCGACCGCTACGTCAAAAGGACGCCCCTTGACCACCACGTCCCCCGATACCCAGGGTAGCCAAGCATAGGGCGTAAAGCTGAACTGCCACTGGTTTAGTGGAGGCACCGGTTGAGGCAGCTGTTCAATCGGCTGTGGACCGAGGTCGGCGCTTGTGGCAGGAACCATTGCTCCAAGCCATGCACAAAAAGCGAGCGACGCGCTAAGTCGAAGGCCTCTGCTAATGCACACCATTGGCCGCCCCCGCACTGACGTGGCGATTCGATTTAGTCGGACAGTCCCCGTCCCTTAGTCTAACGCTTGAAACACAGTATCGCGTGGTGCCTTTTGGCAACAGACAGGCTTCTTTTGCGATCTGAAGTGTCCTGGGCCGAACGACCAAGTCGGATCCTCTCCGCCGCGGAAGTCCTCCAAATTCCGGTAAGCCGATCACTCGTTGCTAAGTAAGCAATCGACCATTGGACAGAAGTCAGTCTCTGATACTTTAGAAATTGATGGTCGTCCGAACCCCCCACACCGCCGCGTTCGCGACCGTCCCCTTGCCCGACGGCTCCGGGACGCCGCCGGGTTGCCAGATGTATTGGAAGTCTGGCTGCAGCGTCCAGCCCGATTTGAGCTGAGCCGTATAGCAAATCTCTAGAAGCGCCTCATGTGCGAGCGCTAGGCGGACCGGGATCCCCGTCGAAACCCTTCACGTCGTTTGATATGCCGGTATAGGCGAGGCCGATACCGAGCGTGTCATCGGCGCGGTGTGGGATCATGCCACTGAAGGTGACGCCCCCATCGGCATCGAAATCAACCAGGTTCTGTTCCGTCGGCGCTCCTATCACTCGGCCGAACAGTCCGATGCCTTTTGGATTCTTGCTATCCGGCACGCGCCATATGAGTTGGTCGACGATGCCGTAGATCGCCCAGTCGCTCTCAACGGCCACTGAATTGAATGTCATGGCGACGGTCGGGATTCCCGAACCGAGGGGTTGATCGTGGAAGGTTCCGAATTGGTTCCATCCGCCGATTTTGAGGGTCCCCGGCAGGCGACCATCTTGGTTGTACTTATAGCGACCTTCCGCCATCAGTAGCGGTGGCGAATCGAATCGGAAGTCGAGTCCGTTATCGTCGCAGACTTGAGGATTGCCGGTGCAGTGAGCGCCGGCCGGATCGCCATTGTACACGCCGAGCATGAGGCTCCATTTGTCATTCGGCTTGAGTGCGACGCGGACACCGGGCGTTGCGAGAGGATAGGCCGGGCCCCCACCGGGTAGATCGAAGGAGGGAAGCGTCGCCCAGCCCCAGGTCGAATCCAAAAAATTGCTGCCTCCTAAACTGAGGAGAAATTCCGTATCAGCCGTGAGCTGACCGACGCGGACGGTGAGATGGTCATTGAGCATGTGCTGCTCAAGCCAAAGCTCGGAGAGGCGAGTTGAAGGCAAAGCTTCGTAATTGCTCACCGTCACTAGGCTGCCGATATTATCCGCAGTGATGCTCCGGCCATGAATTTCATAAGCGTCGGTATAGAAACAGAGACCTTTCCACAGCCCTGCTTTGTGCAAATCGCCAAGCAGATAAGTCCAAAGCACGCCGTCATAAGTCGCGCCCTGGTGGATGCCCCCGGTGTTGGCAAACGTCTCGCCGAGATAAAGGCCACCGACAGCGAAGCCTGCGTCGGCAAGCGACTTGCGCAAGTGACCCACATCAATCGGCGCGATCACGCCGCTGGGAATGCCGCTGTCGCTGCGACATTCATCATCAGCCGCAAGCGAGGGTTCAGCCAAGAGCAAGAAGCTGATGGCTAAAGCCGCGCCTAGAAATACAGCGTTGAGGACCGGCGCCCTTTTCATCGTAAGCAGACCGCTTCCTTGCCAAACTTATCGGAAACAAGACTAGGGCTCACCTCGCTGCGATATCATTGGGCAATCCAGAGTCTTTGCAGCCGCCAGCCGACGCGCCACATGCATCTCCCGGGCAGGGGTGCCTGACTTTACATGAGCCCGCGGCGCTTGAGCCAAAGAACGGTGACGATGACGCTCACTGTGGGCAACAAGATTCCCAAAAGGAAAAACGCCGCGGGGCTACCAAGGCTGTTGATCATCCAATCGAAATTCATACCGAAAAAGCCCGTCAAAAAGGTGATCGGCAGGAACATCAGCGAAACGATCGTCAGCCGATTGATCTGCTCGCCCTGGCGCTTTGCGATCGCCGCCGCAGAGCTTTGCGCGATATCCGCCCCCCACTGGCAGCGTTCGTGAAGACGGTGCTCAATATCATCGACTTGGTCCGCGTAGTTGTTCAATTCAGCGGCGCCTCGTGGGTCGATTCCTGACAATGCCTCGATGCCGACAATGGCCGATCGGACGGCGGTACTGTAGCGATCGATGGCTGACCATGCCGATTGCAACCTCTGGAGGCGGCCGGTTAACGTCGTAAGGTCGATGGCAGTTGGGTTTCGCTTAAGCTGCTCTCGGAACTCCTCAAGCCGCACATCGATTGCACTGGTCACTTGGTCCAGTGTCCCAAGCAGCAATTGCAGAACGATGGCCGCAGCTTGATAGGGATTCTTTTCGAGTTCTTCGGCCCGTTCGGCGAACTGTGCTCGGATTTCGTTCAGCACGCTGGCGTCGCCGGTCCACACCGTCAATATGCACTTGCGTGAAGCCAGAAGATAGAATCTCGGTGAGACTGCCAAAGACCTCCGACAGCCAGGTAACAGCGCGCAGTACCTCTTGGGCAATTGTCATTCGTCCTGTTTGTCCGAAGCGCTGCGTCCAGACGCTATCTGCCTCCTTCAAGCCGAGTTCGCGGAGGAAAGTAGCTCGCACCGTTTCGTCGCTACCCACGAGGTCAAGCCAAAAGAAGCGGCCAGTCTCGACGAACTGGCGCAGATCGGCCGTAGTCGCCACGCGCTGGACGCTCCGGGCGCTTACGATCGTCGCGAAGATCGACCCAGGCTGTGTGCCCAAGGGGGATGTATTCGAGTTGTCGTCCATGATCCGCCCTCCAGGGGTGCGCTGCGTAGTAGAGACGCAGATCAAAGGTATGGTTGGGTGGCTGCTGACTGTCTTGTTATGGCCTAGTTATCGACTGGCGGCCATGGCTGATGCGCCAGTTAAGTTGTCCGCCTGAATCTGCACGGTCTTGTAGTTCAGACCGCCACTCAGAGATCCCTCCGGACTAGTGGCCCCTTAGCGGACATCCCTATCAACACTGAGCATGTCCGCTCTCAGGGCCAAATCGGAGTTTGCTATTGACCCACAGCGGTCATCCGGCACCCAGGCAAAACCAGCTTCACCACGAGAGGTCTAAAGAGATGTTCTATTGGATCTACGACGTTCCCGCCCTATGGGTAATCGTTCTATTCGAGGCCGCGTTTGTCGGCGTGTGTTGGCTAGGCACGCTCTTTCTGCGCCCCTCCGCCAGGTCGTGGCTTCGCCAAGAGCCGCGCCTGAACGACATGTTAGCGGCGTTCCTGCAGTATTTCGGGGTCATCTACGGCTTGCTTCTCGGCTTACTTGCTGTGGCCACCTACCAAAACCGCTCGGATGTCGAAAAGAGCAACGCCAATGAGGCCTCCTCACTGTCAGCCCTCTACCGGAACGTAAGCGCGTATCCCGAGCCGAGCCGCACTGAGTTGCAGAATCTCCTAAAGGAGCATACCCGCTACCTAATTGAGGACGCATGGCCGCAGCAACGTAAGGGCATCGTTCCTGTTGATGAGTTGCATCGGATTACCGCGCTCCAAGCGCGGCTTGCGCTTTTCGAGCCACAGACCAAAGCGCAAGAACTGCTGCACGAGAACACCTTGCGGCAATTCAACACCTTCTACGAGGATCGAAGGGCACGGATTTACAGTCTCACGTCCGGCATACCCGCCATCCTGTGGTACACCGTGGCAGTCGGGGCGCTTGTCAACATGATCCTCATATGGTTGTTCGACCTCCGCCCCCATGCTCAATGGATACTGGGTGGACTTATCTCTTTCTACCTTGGGACGGTTATCGCCGTGATTGCCCTTATGGATCACCCTTACCGAGGCGAACTAGGCCTGTCACCCGACGCGTTCCAACTGATCTACCATCAGGTGATGGGTCAGTAGCGAACGCGTGTTCACGAGTCTGCTAATGGCACGTGCCACTCGCGCTGGCGAATGTCCGCTTTGAGGGGAGAACGGACATGACGCGGACGTGACGCGTATGTCTGCTAATGACCCATAGCGGACATTACGTGCAGATTGTCACAGGGGAGTGAGCATACACTTGCGGTAATATCGATGACCCCTCGAAGTGTGTATGGAGGCGACAATGAACCAGTCCCTTCGGTTGCTCCTCACGTCCACTGCTTTGGCTCTGCTGGGGATCATACCGGCAACGGCCCAGCAAATCACCGGCACGCCCGGTTCGCCCAGCGCGACCACGACCATCGACGGCAATTACATCCCCAATCCGCCGCCTGCGTTCGGTGGCGAGATCAACCTCAATGCGAAAGACTCCAAGCCGTGGTGGCCGCCAAACATCGTCCCGCCCAAGGGTGCGCCCAACATCTTGCTGATCATGACGGACGATCAGGGTTACGGGATCTCAGGCACGTTCGGCGGCGTCATTCCGACGCCCACCATGGACCGCATCGCGAAAATGGGACTGCGCTACACGGAGTTCCATTCGACCGCCCTCTGTTCACCCTCGCGGGCGGCGATCATTACCGGCCGCAACCATCACTCCGTCGGCTTCGGGGTCATCGCCGAACAGGCCACCGGCTACCCGGGCTACGACTCCATCATCGGCGTCGACAACGCCACCATCGGCGAAATCCTGAAAGAGAACGGATACGCCACATCCTGGTTCGGCAAGAACCACAACACGCCCGATTATCAGTACAGCACCGCCGGACCTTTTGGCCAATGGCCGACTGGGATGGGCTTTGAGTATTTCTACGGCTTCATGGGCGGCGAGACGGATCAGTGGACGCCATTTCTGTTCCGCAACACCACGCAAATCTTTCCGTGGCGCGACCAGCCTGGCTACAACATGATCACTGGCATGGCGGACGACGCCATCCAGTACCTCAAACAGCTGAACGCGGCGGCACCTGATAAGCCGTTCTTCCTCTACTACGTTCCCGGCGGCTCCCACGCGCCGCATCAGCCCACGCCGGAATGGATCGATAAGTTCAAGGGCAAGTTCGACATGGGTTGGAACGAACTGCGCGAGCAGATCTTCGCCAATCAGAAGCGGCTCGGCGTGATCCCGGCGAACACGACGCTCACGCCGTGGCCGGACGGCCAGCCCGAATACGGCGGCGCAAAGCTAGCGAAGTGGGACACGCTCTCCGCCGATGAGAAGAAGCTCTTCGCCCGCCAGGCTGAGGTGTTCGCCGCCTATGTCGCCTATACCGACCATGAGATCGGTCGGGTCATCCAGGCCGTGGATGACATGGGCAAGCTCGACAATACCCTCGTGATCTACATCAGCGGCGACAACGGCACGAGCGCCGAGGGCACGACCCTCGGCACGCCCTTCGACCTGGCTGCGCTCCAAGGCATCGACGTTCCGGTTGCGGATCAGTTGAAATTCTACGACGTCTGGGGCTCCCCGCAGACCACTCCCCACATGGCAGTGGCTTGGTCGTGGGCCTTTGATACGCCGTTCAAGTGGACCAAACAGATCGCCTCCCACTTCGGCGGCACCCGGCAGGGTATGGTCATCGCCTGGCCAAACCGGATCAAAGACGCTGGCGGCATTCGTACCCAGTTCCACCACCTCATCGACATCGTGCCCACGATCCTCGACGTTACCGGCATCCCGGCACCGAAGATGGTGAACGGGATCGCTCAGAAGCCCATCGAAGGCGTGAGCATGGCCTATACCTTCGACAAGGCGAACGCCAACGCCCCGTCCACCCACACCACGCAGTATTTCGAGATGTTGGGCAATCGGGCCATCTACCACGATGGCTGGATGGCTTCTACGACCCCGCCTGCAACCCCCGTGGTTGTTGGGCGCGGCCAAGATGCCTGACGTGGTCAACGGCTACAAATGGGAACTGTATCACGTCGCCGAGGACTACTCGCAGGCCAACGATCTCGCAGCCACGATGCCCGACAAGCTGCGCGAGATGCAGGAGCTCTTCCTCGTGGAAGCGGCGAAATACCAGGTCTTCCCCCTGGACAATGACTTCCTCAAGCGCGTTCTCGCCCCCAAGCCGAGCTACACCGCTGGGCGAACCGAGTTCACCTATGCGGGCGAATTGACCGGCACGCCCAATGGCGACGCGCCGAACATCCTCGCCAAGTCCTACACCATCACGGCGGATGTCGAGGTTCCTTCCGGTGGTGGGGAAGGGATGATCGTCACCGACGGTGGCCGCTTCGGCGGTTACGGGCTCTATTTGCTCAAGGGCAAGCCGGTCTTCACCTACAATCTCCTCGCGGTTGAGAAATTTCGGTGGGAAGGGCAGGAGCCACTCACTCCGGGCAAGCATACTCTCGAATTCGACTTCAAGTACGACGGGCCCGGCATGGCCAAGGGCGGCACCGGCGTGCTCAGGGTGGACGGCAAGGACGTCGCGAACAAGAGCATCGACCATACCACTCCGGTCCTCTTGACGATCGACGAGACCTTCGACATCGGCTCCGACACGCGCACGCCGGTGGACGACGCCGACTACCAGGTGCCATTCCCCTTCACCGGCACGATCAGCAAGGTGGATTTCAAACTCGGACCGTCGCAGATGCTGCCCGAGGACAACAAGGCCGCGCAAGAAATGAAGGACAACATGAACAAGTAAGAGAAGGATCAGGCTTGATTGGTGAAATGCGCGGGCTGCTCACGTGAGCGACGCCAAGTTTGTCCTTGTGCGCGGTCACAGCCACTGCCAGCGGCAAAGTAGCGTTTGCGGATATTGAAAGGGAGGGTCAATCAAATGAGGTTCAACGCGAGTTTGTTAATCGGCTGTCTTTCGATCCTTTGCTTCATCTCCCCAGCGCAATCAGCACCCGACATAACGCAAGCTGTGTCACAGGACTGTCGATGGGATTATCATAATTTCTGCAGCGAATACGGGATCGGGAGCCCGCTTCTGAACTACTGCTTTAGAAACAATGGCGCCAAGCTCTCCAGGGCTTGCGTCAACGCATTGATTCAGGCGGGTGACGTTTCGAAAAACTATGTCCAGGCTCGGAGACGCGCCGGTCATTAGGGACCGAACCCCGCCGCTTTAGGGCGTGTACTCATAAACCGAGAGCCAAATGCAAACTTGGCCGCGCCGCCCAACGTCCCTTATTGGGAGTAAAGCGGACATGGCGCGGACTTGTCAGTATGTCCGCTTATGACCCATAGCGGACGTCTGGCGCGCCACATCCTGACGGCTTTGGAGGCTCACATTAGCCTTGGTGGAGTCTTCTTCCACGGATTGCCTGATTGGCTGAGCTTGAATCCGAGATCGTATAGGCGGGTCATATATACCGGGTCGAACATTTGAGTACTGGTATCCTTGAAACCCCCGGGAATGAAGGTGACGTTGTAGTCCATACCATTGCGCTTGCTGAACTCGTACAGTTCGTAAAGGTCGCCAATACCTTGGCTTTTTATTAGTGACGATATTGAACGGCCCGCGATCTTTAGCGTGCGTGGTTCAACCGCTTTCCACTCTGGACTGACGTGCCCATTGCGAATGATGTATACGTGCCGCACTGGGTGAATGCCGAGAGTGGCGTCGACTTTCGATGCCATGAACTGCGTGGGCAGCAGGAAGACTTCGCGGGTCGCACCGCCATCGACATGCATCTCTTCATACACGCCGCCGCCCGCCTCGACCTTGATGAAACCCGGGGGAAATACGGCGGGGATCGCCGCCGACGAAAGCAATACGCTACGGAACAACTCGAGCGCTTCGGGACGACCGCTTGAAGCGATCCGGCCCATGTCCCAAACCACCGGGCGCTCAGCGTCGAGGTTGGTGGTCCCGATGAGGAGGCGGCGTCCCTTGTGGTACTCATCGGCGACAGCCTTGAGAAACGCGTCATCGACGTAATGTGCGATGACCCTGGCCAAGGGAGCGTTGCTCGCTAGTGATTCTCCCCCCAGCAGGCCCCGAATGGGATGCTCCACGGCAATGTCCGCGGTTGTAGATTGGGTATAGACGTCCTTGAGAGCTGCGTCGTATTTGGGCCCGAGAAATGCAAAAGGTGCTGTGAGCGCGCCGGTGCTCACCCCCGTGACGACAGCGAACTCAGGCCGCGTCCCCCGCGCGGTCCAACCGGCGAGCAACCCGGCCCCGAACGCGCCATCGCTACCACCGCCAGATATTGCCAAGAAATTGACGACCGGTCGCGCATCCTTGGCCAGAAGCTGGGGCCGAGCAGCCCGGACTTGCGCCCACTTTTCTTTGACCATAGCGTCGGAATTGGGGGGCAATTGATCGCCCCAAAACCGAATAGGTGCCGACCCCATGCCGTCCACGACGGCTTGATTTACGAGTGCCGACGGGACGGGATGGTAAGCACTGGCTGAGCACCCTGCGATTGCAGATGCAATCGCGAGGCTCGTCACAAGAAGTCCCCACCTCACTCCACGTCCCCCGAAGAAAACAGCGACCACTACACGCGCTTGACCCGCATCATCGACATGCCGGCATCTCGTAACCTGAAGGTATCACCGCCTATATCTTCGTCACGTATCACGCGCTGAACTCGCAGATCTGAAGATTTATGGGAATCGTGTCATTCGCAACGGTGATTGGTAGGTCCGCGCGGTTGAGGCGGCCTGAATGCGGCTTCAAAAGATACCGGGACTGCTGCGCGCCTATCACAACGAGCGCGCCAGGGATGATAATTAGCTTCGCTCTCATGCTGGCCCCCGGTTTTCCTCTCCCGCCTCAATGCTCGGGAAAAAGGAACATCCACTCAGCACGCAATTGCCAATTAGCGCCAGTGTCGTCGGGCGTTACGACATTGTAGTAGGCGGCGATGTTGGCGTTGATCGGTTGATGACCGATCTTGAAGATGCGCCCGATGCCGCCGCCGATCGGCACAGTCCAGCGATTATCGTCATCAGCCTCCCAGTTGGCCGTAATGAGGGGGCTCGTGGTCAAGTACCAGCCCTTGGGGAGGTTATAATTGAGGAAGGGCTGCAACGTCATGGCATTGACGTTGGCGCGGTCCTCGTCGCCGGCGAAGGACCAGAGGTTAAGGATCAAAAAGCCGGTTGTTACGTGCAGCGCCCTGTCAGACAGGAACACGACAAAGTCGGGTCCGACAGACCATTTTTCCGACCCGAGCATCATCGTCCGTCGCAGTCGGAAACTGAAACACCGGCCCAAGGCCCCACACCAAGCTTGCGTCGGGACCAAGCTGTATCGGCTTTCTTGGCGAAAAGAAAAATTCTGGAGTGAGATCGCCCAGGCCGAACTCGGTGTCACCAATACCAGGGCCGAAGACCTGCTCAGCCGCTGAAGCTCCGGTCCCGGAGAGGAAGGGCGGTTGAGAGATCACTGGGAGGATCGGGCGAGTGATTAGGTTCCAATTCGGATTGAGGTGGAGCGGATAGACCGGCTGAATGTTGAGGACGTTCTGCGTGTTGTCGGTGCGGCCGATGTCAAAGTTCGTATTGTTCTGAAAGGGGACGCTGATCAAATCGCCGATCGGATTTTGCGCCGCCTCGCGCAAGTCTTCTCCCTGTTGGGCATGCGCCGCCGATGTCGCCGTAACCAGAAGCGCAAGCGCCCCAACGGCCAGCTTAATGGAAGTGCTGTTGGAGTCCGCCATTGACTTTAGAACCTCATGGTCGCGCCTATCACCGGTCCGTATATGACGTTGTCCCATTCGAATTTGGATCTACCTGAACCCTGCGAAAAATCTGCCGACAAAGCACGAAATCCAACGTAGCCATCGACCGGGATGCCGTGGATCTCACAGAGCGGCGAGTTGTAGGTGGCAATTGCCTGCCATGAAAATTGACTACCGGCGCCGAAGCCACCAACGTCGCCACGGAGCACGAACTCCTGCCCAGCCGCCAGCTGCTGCCGAAGACGCGCCCCGACAAACGGATCGACCCAATCGACGGAGCCGGATTTCGCAATGGCGCGACTTCCGGATAGGGTGAGACCGAGTGGGCCGTTAAGCGCCACGGTGGCCGTCAAGTCAGCAGAGACATCTACTTCTTGGTGCCAATAGCGTGCGCCGGCAAGAAGGTCGAAGGCTGTGGAGCCAGGGGAACCTTGGCTGCCGCGCGACCAGATTGCGTAAGCACCCCCCGCTTCGACGATGGCTAATTGGTAGTCAGCGCTGACGTTGCCTCCAAATGTCGCGGTGGCTAGCCTGCCGCTGGAACGTTCTGCTGAAGCCTCCCGAGCCGGCGAGGTCTGCCCAGACGATGTCGTTGAACAAGCTCAGCGGACCGCGGCGGGCTTCCGTATAGCTCATCCACGCCGGCACGATATCCGGCCAGTTGAGGGAGTCGATGATCTGCGCGGGGTCGACCGCTACATCTAAAGTTCGCCCCTTGACCACCACGTCCCCCGATATCCAGGGTAGCCAAGCATAGGGCGTAAAGCTGAACTGCCACTGGTTTAGTGGAGGCACCGGTTGAGGCAGCTGTTCAACCGGCTGTGGACCGAGGTCGGCACTTGTGGCGGGAACAATTGCTCCAAGCCATCCGCAAAGGGCGAACGTCGCGAGTAAGAGGCCTCTGCTAATGCACACCGTTGGCCGCCCCCTGCGCCATGGGGATTTGGGAGTTGATAAGCAGTCCTTAGCCTAACACTCGAAGTCCCAAACGGATGGTGCCGTTAGGCAACAGACCCACTCGTTTCGAGAGTGCGACGGTCTCGTCGGTGGACGGTGTGCCCGCGTTCAAGGCAAAAGGAGCTGCGGTCGAATGCCGCACTAACGTCAGGCATGCGGATCAATTTGGTGGTTCGTTAGGGAGCCAGAGTCTGCTTCGGGCACTAAGCCGATCGCGTCGCGATGTCCGGTTGCGGCCACAAAAGGAAACGTCTAATCAGCGTGGGGAACGTCCGCTCGTGACAGCCCCCGAGGGGAGGCGCGCTACCGAACCGACGCTCCTACGTCCAAAAGCCCCCAGTGAATGTGAGAAGGTTTGATCATGGGTCGCGAACTCTCGTTGTTTATTGGCACGTTCACGACGTTGCTCGCCATCATAAACCCGTTCGAGGTTATGCCCGTGTATCTCAAGCTGTTGGAAGGTAAAGACGTCCAGAAGCATCGCCAGGTTGCGCGGCAAGCATGCCTTTACGCGCTGCTCCTGAGCCTCTTCTTTCTGATCTTTGGAACCCTGATCCTGCGACTGTTCGGTGTGCCGCTAAGCATGGTCCGCATTGTCGGCGGCATCATCCTGATGAAGATTGGTTTCGAGCTTTTTTCGTCATCACAGTCAGGTGGAAGCATGATCCCCGTAGGCGGTGCAGAGGAGAATGCAAATATCGCCTTTGTGCCGCTCGCGATGCCGCTTATGTGCGGCCCCGGCGCGATCGCAACCATCATTGGAATGACGTCAAAGATTAAGCAGTCGTCGACGGAACTGGGCTCATTTGCAGCCATTGTGGCAGCCATCGTGTCCACAATGCTTGTGACCTATTTGTGTCTCGTTTATGCGGGCAAGCTTTCAGAGAAATTGGGCGCGACGGGAATTGATGCCATCACCCGGATTGTCGGCTTCTTCGTCTCGGCAATGGGTGTCGCTCTGATCTTCGACGGCGTCATGGAGGCACTACAAACCTACGGCGCCACAACTTTGCATTGACATGTCTGCTTGTGGCACTTAGCGGACATCCCCCGCCCGAGACCGCACGTCCGCTATTGGGGGTAAAGCAGACACTCCCCAACGCGTTTGTGAGTACTCGACCAGTTACGGCCTAAATCGCGACGATTAGAGAATGTCGGTCTCGGTGGTTGCGGGTCCAGGATTTGAACCTACGGGCGATACCAGGGTGAAGGAAGCTTCTGGCCGATGGCTGATTTTGTCCAGGCGAGCCACATCTTTGCCGTGCCCACGCGCGGCCGTTACTCGGGCCCCCGATGTCTTTCGCACTCATACTCGAAAGGAAAGGACGCAGCTATGTCAGAGATGCAGCAGGGCGCCTGGACGAAACCCGCGGCCATGGCGATCCCGAAGGGAGGTTACCTCAAGGATAAGGTCGAACAGGGCGATACGGCCCGATCTTTCCCAAGACTCCGGCCTGCTACGGCTTCTCGATCATCGCAAAGCTGATCCCCGGTCGTGAGGAAGCCTGCTACGAGCATGCCAAGACGATTGAGGAAGCGGTGGCCAAGGACCCAGACTGCCTCGCCGTGCTCAAGCTGCACTATCTGCGCTGGCAGATTTTCCAGATCAACGGGGAAACCTACTTCCAGTATCAGGGCATCTTCGACACCGACTTCGACAAGTACACCGAGGATGCTGTGGCTCTCTTCTCGGCCACCGGCATTGATACTGTCTTCGAAAATCTCGAAGGCTTCCCCAAAGATTGGAAGACCAAGCCGGAGGGATTCGTCAAGTTCGTCCGCGACCACCACTGCCCGAGCTTCCTCGAATACGGGGAATATCCCTATGTGAGTGCCGACGAGATCAAGAAGGCGCTGAAGCTCAAGGCCGCCTTCTCGAACATGCTCGACCAGATGCAATGACCCCAGAACAGCGCATCATCGGCAGGAACCTCCGAAATCAGCCGCATCCAGGCGCTTCAGTCTTTGCGAGTGCCTGCGAAGAGGACAGCGATGAGCACAGAGGATCCAATGGCGGCGGTACGCCAGTACATCGATGCGCTTTAACAAAGGTGACGCAAAGGGGATGGCGGCGACTTTCGCTGTCCCGGGCGTCGATCCTCGACGGCATGGCGCCACACGTCTGGCAGGGGCCAACAGCCACTCAGGACTGGTATCGAGACGTGTTGATTGAAGGCAAGCAACACGGTGCTTCAGATTATTTCGTCACTCTGGGTGAGCCGTTGCACAACAACGTCACCGGCGACAGCGCGTATGTGGTTGTTCCCGCGACCATGACGTTCAAAGTGGGCGGCAAGCAGGTTACGCAATCCGGCGCGATCTTTACGGTGGCGCTACGCAAGCTCGCCGAAGGGTGGCGCATAGCGGCTTGGGCATGGGCGAAAGGCACTCCTCGGTAGCGACATGCTCGAATTTGACGATATTCAGCACATCCTGCTGACGCGCACTCCGGCACTCACCGGACGATATGAGTTTCTGTCGTTTCGCGAGCGCTTCGGGTGGCCGGGCATGGCTGAGCGGCGATTCTCAAGACAGTACAGTCAGCGGCGGAGGTTCTGGCTTCGGTCGATGAGGACAAGCGCTGGGTGACGGTGGCGTTCACTTGGAATGGCCTCAAGGCTCTGGGCGTGGACGAAACATCGCTAGCCACGTTCCCGGAGGAGTTCAAGCAAGGCATGGCCGCACGCGCGGACATCCTCGGTGACACCGGCGCCAATCATCCTGACAATTGGGTAGGGGGACTTGCGAGCCCGGATCTTCACGCCATCGCCATTCTATTTGCCCGCGATGAGAGCCGAGCGGGAGCGTTGCAAGATGGAGCACCAAAAACTCCTAGCGGACTGCGAAGGCGTTGAGGTGCTCTCGTCCCTGGACCTCCTAGCGATCCCGCCATTCGATACTGCACACGACCACTTCGGTTACCGCGACCGGCTCTCGCAGCCAGTCATTGAAGGCACTGATGACGTGCCGACGCCCGGCTCCGGTGCGCCGCTCAAACCAGGGGAATTTATTCTCGGCTACCCAGACGAGAACGGACCGCCCGCTAGACTTGCCGCAACCGGAAATTCTTGTCTCGAAACGGCAGCTACATGGCCTATCGCCGTCTACAGGAGCATGTCGGAAGGTTTCGCGACTTCCTGCGCCAGCACGGCGAGACTCCCGAGGAGCAGGAACTCATGGCGGCAAAGCTCATGGGTCGATGGCGCAGCGGTGCTCCACTTAGTGCTGGCGCCAGACAAGGACGATCCTGCATTGGGCGCCGACCTGCAGCGAAACAACGACTTCAACTACAAAGAGATGGATCCGCATGGCTATGCGGTACCGCTCGGTTCGCACATGCGTCGCATGAACCCTCGCGACACTGCAGCGAACATGAACCGACGTCGCATGATTCGCCGCGGCGCTACTTATGGTTTGCCTTTGCCGGAAGACGCTCCAGACGATGGCACCGACCGCGGCATAGCTGCTTTCGTGATCTGTGCGAGCCTTATCCGACAGTTCGAGTTCGCGCAAAACGTCTGGGCAAACGACCGAAACTTTCACGAGCTCGGTAACGAACGCGACCCGATCATCGGCGCTCACGACGGCACGCTCGAATTCAAAATCCCAAAGCGTCCGATCCGCAAAACAATTACCGGCTTACCGGCCTTCACCACAGTGAGAGGCGGCGCCTATTTCTTCCTCCCTGGCATCAAGGCGCTTCGATACCTCGCGACATTGGACTTCCATTGAAACGGGAACAGCCATGAGCACACTAACGCCGGCACGCACCTACAACCAAAACCACATCCCTCGCAAATACACGGCGGGCAAACGCCGCCTGAGCATCTACTGGACGTGGAGCTATCCGTGGGAATCGCAGCGCGACCCCGCGGCAATGGAGAACCGCTTCTCCACGATGACCGAGGTCCGCAACGTACTGTGGCCGGACTACGAGACGCCGGAGTGGAGCGCCGCGCAATTCCTCCAGGGGATCGCCGGTACGTTGGAGCTTTTTCACCGCTCCACGCTCAGCTTCCAGCAAATTGCCGGCGAAGCCACGGGCCACCCGGTCGCTGTGTTCCAGCGCATCGACCAGGCGGGCTACAAGCTGCCGATTGACGAGCGGATTCTGGCGGACACCGATACGCTCTTGGTGTTCGGGCTAGACCACCTTCTTTCCGAACAGGAAGCCTCACCGGAGGAAATCGCTGCCATTCGCGAGTGGCTCAAGCGCGAAGGCACCTGTCTGCTGCTCGCGCCGCATCACGATGTCGGCTTCACCAGCGACATGAAGCAGCGACAGATGGAATACCTCCATCACGGCGACAGGCTCGTGCCGCGCCAGCAGCGCTTTGGGCAATATACCCGCTCGCTGATGAAGGCGCTCGATGTTCCGGTGCACAATACCTACGGACTCCGTCCAGCGCTGGTCAAAGGCACGAAGGAGATCGCGCCGCTTACGGCTTTCCGGGACATTGACAAGCTGGGACTTCTCAACAACGTTCCTACGCTGAATTTCCATCCGCACCTGCCGCACTACGAGCTAACCTCCAAGGACACCAAGTCGGTGCATGTGCTCGCGCGCCAGCCCATTGATCTCGATCGTCCACACCCTTTCACCGCAGCCGGCAATACGGAGTTCAATTGTCTGCTCTGGATGCCGCCAAATCAGCAGCGCGCTGGAGACATCGTGCTGCTGGACTCGACCAATTTCACCACGCTCTTCGGTGGCACGGACAGTCTGAAAAATCTCTGGCGGAATTTCGCGCTGATGAAATGAGCGCCGACTGTGGATGCCCGGAGCGCTTCAAGCTGGCCGGGGTACCAAGTCGGCGCCAGGCGCACGAGCTTTTGAATCCCCATACGGGAGACATCAATGCTGATGCAACTGTTGAGCAAGGCAGCGACGGTTGCCATGCTGAGCTTTGTCGTGTCGAGCATGCTCGCGATGGGTGCAGGTCTCACTGTCTCCCAGATCTCCGAGCCGCTACGCAATGTCCGGCTGGTCGTGCTCGCCTTGCTGGCCAATTTCGTCGTGATGCCACTTGGCGCGCTCGCCCTGGCGAGGGTGCTCTGGCTAGACGAACCCTTTGGCGTCGGACTGCTGCTGCTCGGTTGTGCGGCTGGCGCGCCGTTCTTGCCGAAGCTCGCTGAACTGGCAAAGGGCAATCTCGCATTTGCTGTTGGCGCAATGGTGCTGCTGATGGTTGTCACCGTGGGTTATCTACCTATCGTCCTGCCTCTGCTGCTCCCAGGGGTTACTGTTGATCCGTGGAAGATTGCTCGCTCCCTCCTGCTGCTGATGCTGCTCCCGCTTGTCATAGGCCTTGTCCTCAAGGCGCGTTACGGGGACTTGGCCGCACGGGTGAAGCCCGCGCTCGACTGGATTTCCAACGTCAGCCTCATCCTGCTGGTATGCTTGATCACCGCAGCGAACATCGACAAAGTTTTACAAGTGTTTGGTACCCGAGGAATCCTTGCGGGGCTTCTGTTTATCGCATTGGGCCTTGGGACTGGTTGGTTGCTCGGCGGACCTAACGCCGACACAAAACGGGTCATGGCGCTCGGTACCGGCCAGCGCAACATTGCCGCTGCACTCGTGGTCGCGAGCCAAAGCTTCAGCGACCCCAAAGTGGTCGTCATGGTAATCGTTGTCGCAATCGTCGGATTGATCGTCCTCATGCCGCTTTCTCGTGCGCTGGCTAGTCGATAGGCGGGAAGGGGTCAGCCATGCACACGAACGGTTCGCCCAAGACTAACCCAAAGCGTGCGCTAGTTGCTTCCGCCGTGGTTGCCGCATTCTTTTGGGGGTCTGGAGCTGCGCTTGCGCAGGATGACAGCGAAGTGCTGGCCGAAGAGCTCGCCAACCCGCTAGCCGAGCTCATCAGCATACCGTTCCTGGGAAACTACAACGGGGATGTCGGTCCGGTGAGAGATGGTTCTCAGTGGTTCGTGAACATCCAACCGGTAGTGCCGATTACGCTCAATCCCGACTGGCATGTGATCTCGCGAACAATCTTTCCCGTAATGTTCAGCCAGAACGACCTCTTCCCTGGCTCCGGCTCGCAGTCCGGTCTGCGCGACACGACGGAAGGACTTTATTTTTCGCCAAGCCGAACATTCAATGGCTTCACCTGGGGAGTGGGACCAATCTTTCTGCTGCCGACCGGAACCGATGAGCTGCTCGGCGCCGGGAAGTGGGGCGCGGGTCCGACCTGGGTTCTTGTCTGGCAAGGCAGCGGCTGGACGGTCGGCATTCTCGGCAACCACACCTGGTCTTTCGCCGGCGACCCCGACCGCCCCGATTTCAACCAAACATATTTGCAGCCCTTCATCTCCTATACAACAAAGCAGGCGTGGACATTTACGCTGCAGGGCGAAGACACCTTCGACTGGAAGACTGGCGAATGGATGGCACCGATCAACTTCATGGTCGCCAAGATTGTCAAGCTTGGGCAGCAGCCGGTCAGCATCGTTGGCGGCGTGCGCTATTGGGCCGACTTTCCCGACACCGGTCCCCATGGTTTCGGCGGCCGGCTCGGGATGACCTTCCTGTTTCCAGCGCGATGATTGATGTGGCCCACGTCCGCTCATGGCACAAAGCAGACGTAGTGTGAGCGTCGATGAATGTCCGCGTAGACGACACGGGCGTCGAACTATGTCCGCGCTCGTCTCGTGCCTTGATAACGAAGTGCCGACGTTAGACAAGTACGCGACCCGAGAAAGGGCTCAATCACTCGGGCAATCGGATCGGATTCCAATGGCCGTTAGAAAGGCACCCAATTCTTTGCCGGAATCGGAGCTGGCGCTGCGGGCGATCGCTATGCCTGTGTTTGCCAATGCGCATGGAGATATTTTTGGCGGCTGGCTTTTGTCGCAAATGGATCTCGCCGGCAGCGCCGTCGCCGTCCGACGCGCCAATGGTCGAGTCGTCACTGTCGCAGTCACTGCGATGAGCTTTCAGCGCCCAGTCTTCGTCGGAGACGAGGTGAGCTGCTATGCGAAAATCCTTAAGGTGGGGCGCACCTCGATAACAGTGGAGGTCGAAGCCTTTGCCCGCCGTGGTCGCAGCGGTAAGCAAATACAGGTGACCGAAGGTGTCTTCACCTATGTGGCGGTGGATTCAGCATCAAAGCCGCGGCCGGTGTGAAGTGCTCTCGGCTCCCGCTTCGGATCGCCATTCAGGCGACGCCCGGCCCCGGTTGTTTGGTGATGGTGAACGTGGCTCGCTTCGTCAGGACGACCTGTTGGGAGTCCGCTTTTGGCACTAAGTGGACATCCTCAGTCCGGCGATTGAGGTCAGGTTTGTGACCCTAAGCGGACGTGGTCCTTAGCCCGTTAGTTTTGCGGCAAATGGTTATGCAGCCTGCGCGATGGACTTGAGAGTGGGGGGAGAGTCGAAAAATTTAGATGAATCATTTCAGGACCGGCGGTGCTAGAACAGAGAGAATAACGCCGTTGTCTTTTCCCGTTTTTTTGGCTGTTTCCTGCGGTTTTTTGGCTGATTTAAATTGACTGGCAAACCTAGGATAGAGCGATGCCACTTAGGATGAGACTGAGACAGTACGAAGCCCCATGCTTCGACCTTACGGGGCAGAGGTTCGGGCTTCTGACTGCGGTCAAGAAGGTCGGCAAATCGGTTGGATGCAACGGCGTTCAATGGCTTTGCAAGTGCCAATGCGGCGGGTCGAAGGTTGTCGGATCCGTCCTGTTGAGACGGGGCAAAACTTCATCGTGCGGATGCCTGAAACGCGGGCCGAGGCCGCAAGCATGGATCGAGGCAAAGCGTTCGGGGATGAGATGAAGCGCAAGCCACCTAGCCACGGCCTTTTCGCCGCAAGCCTCGCACTCATACTTGCGAGCATCCGGCTCCAACTAGGCCGTGTACTCATAATTCGAGATTGGTAAGCAGCGGTTGGTCAATGTCCGCTTTACCCCCAAAAGCGGACATTCGTCAGCGCATTGAGCATGTCCGCTTTGTGCCAGAAGCAGACATCGCGGCCGATCGACCAAGGCCTGACCGCCTGGTCATCGACGGCCGACAGCTTCGAAGATGAAGCCATCGACGATGCGGCAAATCGCGCCCTCCTGTGCGAGGGCCCTTTCTGGTTTGATCCGGTAGGTGCGGCAATTAAGACGGGAGACAGTCATGAGCGTTATCGACCAAGCGCTGAAAGCAAACGAACTGTATGCCAAGACGTATGACCCGAAGTGGGGGGCGGGGCCTCCCAAGCCGAAAATTGTGGTCGTGACTTGCATGGATCCTCGGCTCTCCGACCTTCCCGGGATTCTCGGATTGAAGCACGCCGACATTGACGTGATCCGAACTGGAGGGCCTGCCGTTACCGAGGATGTTCTGGCGGAGCTGGTTGTATCGACGCGGGTGCTCGGCAGCAAAGAGATCATGCTCCTAAATCATACTGGTTGCGGGTTTACGACCTTTACCGATGCAGAGTTAAACGCCAAATTCTCGAAGCTGACTGGAGACGCAACACCCGCCCCGATGCGCTTCTTTGCCTTCAAGGACCCGGAGCAGCAAACTAAGGACCAGATCGAGATGGTCAGGTCGCATCCCTGGATTTCGAAAGAAGTTCCTGTGCGAGGCTTTATTTTTGATGTCAACACCGGCCGTTTGCGAGAGGTGATGGCCTAAGCCGAAGCAGCCTCCTGAACTGACTAGGCGTGCGGACGTTCCATCTACTCCCGTAGGACTTGTCCTCATCAGTAGCCGACCAACACGTCCAGATAAGGGGGACCACAATGGTTCGAACCCACCAGCCAGGCCAAGCCATTTTCAGATCGGTCTTGCCCGAGGACATCGACTGGAAGCCGTTCCCAGCGTTCCCACCTTCGGTCCGCCTTGCCGTCGTTGTCGGTCAGCCCTCACAGCCTGGCCCCTACGTGATCAGGGTCAAAGTGCCATCAGGCGTGAAGCTGATGCCACACAGGCACCCGGAGGACCGAGTCTACACAGTCATGTCCGGCGTTTTCTATATCGGCCTGGGCGATCAGTTCGACGGCGATAAAGTGGAGGCGTATCCGCCCGGTAGCGTTATCGTTCTGCCCGGCAATACGTCCCACTTCCACTGGGCAAAGTCCGGTGAGTACGTCACCCAGGTAACGGCCATTGGTCCGTTGGGCCTCGAATACTTGGATCCCGGCGACGATCCCCGCAGGTGAAATCGCCAGTGAAGCACAATCATCGTCGTAACGGGGCGTAGTGCCGATAGGAGTGCAGCCACCGGCGTAAAGGTGCGAAGCCCGAGACAAAGCCGAGGCCCAGGGCAAGTAAGAGAGCCGTCACGCCTAGCGTTCTCCCTGGATGCGCCGGCCGGATCGACGAGCATAGCAAAGTCGGCTCGAGCCAAGCTCAGTTCCATGCGCGACCAACGTAGACTGCCCGGCCCACGTCCGCTTTGGGAGCAATCTGCGCAGTCGCGATAATGTCTGCTTTGGGTCATTAGCGGACATACTGACAAGTCCGCGCCATGTCCGCTTTACCCTCAATAACGGACGTTGGGCGGCACATCCAAGTCAGCATTTGGCTGTCGGTTTATGAGTACACGCCCTAATAGACGATGATGAACGAGTGGGATCGAGTTCCATGCGAAATGGCAATTGCTGGCTACCGTTCGCTCTCGCCCTTGGGTAACACGCTCGCGCCGCCCGTTGAGCCAAGAGTTAATATCCTTTGAATCTCCGTCCGCACCGCGTTCTGGTCTGTGATTGGGCCATGTCGCACTAATTTGAGAGCTTCACTGGCCTGATGCCCGGGCTTGAACGGATCGTTTAACTCTGAAAAGGCAAGCATGTAGGAGGTCTTTTCGCGGCCATGCTCCTCCCACAACCGGATCGCAAAGGCCAGAGTGAGATGGACCGATAGCCTTGAGTGAGCGTTCAGAACGTATTCGGGGTCGCGGTCGGCGTGTTTCAAAAAGTTGGGAACCTCTCCGAACTTCTGCGATACCTCGAACTTGCCGAGCACTTCTCTCTTCTGGCTGTCAAACAGATCGCGGAGAAGACAACAGGCAGCATAAGCAAGCGTATGGATCGCTAGGCTGTCTTCATCGACGAACCAAAGCCGTATCGCGCAATCGAGCTGTCGCTGGGCTGCCTCGAACTTGTCGATTTCACTTTTCGTCATATGACGTTTCCGAAGCGGATTTACTGGGAGCGAGACAGATGCCCGACCGGAAGCCGACGCAGATCAAACAGAAAGCCCCGGCGAAGAGATAGACACCGAGGCTCTCCATTGCGGAGCGACATCCCCACGACGATGATCGTATTACGACGTCGCGGTGATAATGTGTTCTCGAACGTCACTGTGCAATGCAAAAGATCGCTCTCGTGGATCTTTGATCACGCCACTCGCCGGATTAGCCGCTCAGAAACGTTGCGCAAACCCGATCAGACCGAATTGAAAAGGGAGCGCCGACCGAAGTCGACGTCTCGATCCAAAATCCGACAGGTTTGTTGTCAGCTATACCGCCGCCGACGGCTCGTCGCACCGAGACGAAGAAGTCCGAGGCCAATCAAGGATCCCCCAAACGTCCACCGTTGACCCCGCTGTGGGGGTTGCGGCTGACTGGCGTTGTTCGTCTAATTTCGTGTAAAAAAAACGCTCTAAGACAAGAGGGAGCTTCAGTGGATCCTGTAACCGTAAAATTCGCGCAGTTGATCGGTGCCGAATTGCTAGGTGCAGCGCTGGTGATTGGTGGACTCGTGTTGGCCTTTCGGGCCTTGGCTGGCAAAAGTCACTGGATATTGGAGCTTCCTGGGATCACGACAAAACTAACTAACGCTTCGCCGGGAGGCAGTCGTAGCGATCATCGGGCTGGCGATGGTATTCGTCTCTCTCAACAGCAGCGTTGCAAGGATCGAGGAAACGATAACCAAAGCCCCTCAAAGCCAGCCCGTTCCTCAGACCAAATCCTTCTTCGGCCCCCAAGAGCCCAACCGCACAACCTCCGTCTGCTGATCAAAGTTGGGACACTCCGAGAACCCCACCCAAAGAAACCACTCCCAATCCGTGGGATCGACAACCCCGTCTGAAACCAGAGACTCGCACCAAAACTGAGGTTTATTTACAGAACGACCCCTTTACGATGTTTGGAAAAATGTCACCAATGCCGACCTGGTCGGATACACCACACGCCAATGGGTCTGAACCCTTAACTCAAAAGTCTCCATATTAGAAAAAAGCGCCGACCGAAGCCGACGCCCCCTAAGAGACCGTTTGAGAACCCATTCAACGGCGGGTTCGGGCGTGAATTCAAGCTTGGGATGTGGACCCCAGCGACGCGTGGCCGGATGGCCGAATTTGAGAAGAAGACCAAGCGCCACTCGCGGAAGTTGGACCGCGCCAGAGTCCTGACGTCTATGTATGTGGCGCGGTAAATGACTCTGACCCCTATTCTCTCTGCTCCCGCGAGCTGCTGCCGGCCGAGGTCAGTCCTTCGTGACCGCCACGCAATCGACCTCGACGTCGAAGGGCCCGGTCCACTCAGGCACGCAGAAGAAGATGCGGGCTGGGGGGTTTTTCGGGAAGTAGCGCTTGTAGACTTCGTTGAAGGCCTTGAACCGGTCCGCCGAGATGCACAGCACATTGCACTTCAGCACATGGTCGAGGTCCGACCCGGCGGCCTCCAGCGCCTTCTTCACCTGCTCCAGGATCAGCTCAACCTGGCGCTCGAACGGGGCGTGGACGAGGATCTCGCCGGTCTCAGGATCGAAGGGCGGCATGCCCGAGACGAACACCATGTTGCCGGCGCGGGTGCAGGTGGACACCGGCGCGCCCCACTTCTCGAAATTGCTGTCAATCGGCTCGACCCGGATGATCTCTCGTTGCATGCGTCCGTTCCTGGTCCATGTGTCGCCAATCTAAGGTCTTAGAGACCGTTGGAGAACCCATTGAACGGCAGGTTCGGGCGTGATTCAAGCTTGTGATGTGGACCCCAGCGACGCGTGGCCGGATGGCCGAAATTGAGAAGAAGACCAAGCGCTACCCGACGGATTTGACCGACGAGGAGTGGGCGCGGATTGAGCCGTTCCTGCCTGGCGCGGCCAAGAGCGGGCGGCCGGCCCGGACGGATTTGCGCGAGGTTTTGAACGCGATCCGATATCTGGCCCGCTCGGGCGGCGGCTGGCGGATGTTGCCGAAGGACTTTCCGCAACAGCGGCTCCATATTTACGGTGCGGAGCTTATGTGTCGAAAGAATGGGCTGCTATGAACGATCTCGAAACACTCAAGCTCCGGCTTGCCCTGGCTCGAAGATCGCATCGACGCCTTGGACAGTCGCGGCCCCGACGGCTCGTGCTGCTCGCCGGACGTATCCACTGGAAACCAGACGGAAGTTGCTGAGTTTATGGTTAGCACCTCCAAACGCATTTTTGCGAGCGTAGCGGATCAGAGCGAGGAAAGAGAAGGACGGATGATTGAGAACCGTAATCGATTGCTCGGTGTACTCCTGGCGGCTGTGCTCGTGGCCCTCGGCGTGCTCGCATATCTATACTACGAGAAGACCAAGCCGGTCGCTAAGATCGACCTTCCAGGTGTCTCCGGCGAGATCACCAAGGAAGGCGTGGATATCGAGGTCGGCAAGCCAAAGAACTAACCGCCTAGCCTCGTAATTCACGGCGCTGCTCGGTGCGCTCGGATTTATTTGGGATGTGCTAGCTGAACAGTGGGAAGTCGGCTTCCAGCACCTAGACCCTAGCGCCCTTTTTTGATCGCCTCACGGGTCAACGTCGCAAGCCTCGCGTCGTGTACCTATGCCGTACCTTAACGAAACCGTAACGACCCGGAACGCCTTGACCCACAAGGTTTACCGGTTGTTAAGGTCATTCCCCAATAGTGATTCTCGTGACCCCACGAGGTCACATCTCCAGGACGAGTAAAGTTTTGCGTCTCAGGGACCGGCCCCACACAAAAGGGGACCGGTCCCACCTGGTTTAGCGGAACCGGGATTGTGCTCCGCTCGTTTTTCCAACAACCACGATTGGTGAAGGGAGCAAGAGCCATGCCCTATCGGACCGATGCCGAGCGCCGGACAGCGTGAAGCACAATCTGCCCGCCCATGCGTAAGATATCTAGCGCGAGACCTTCAACAGCGCCTTCGAGGAATACAAAGACGCCTCCAAGCGCCGCGGCAACGAATCGCAGGAAGAGGTCGCCCATAAGGTCGCCTGGGCGGCGGTGAAGCAGAAATACGAGAAGGTCGGTAATGATTGGCGGACAAAGGGTTAGCCGCCTCTCACGCTCCCCGCCCAGCCAACAGCCAATAGACGAAGCCGCCGACGAAGCCGGCCGCGGCGAAGATCGTCATGTATTGGCCAGTGGGAATCGGCGGGAGCGAATCGGTGCGCGGCGAGGCGAGCACGGGAATCGCGGCCATCGCAGCGCCACCGGCAAGCACGTAATACATCCACGATCGAATGCGCAGCGCCTCGCCGACGATCGCGGCAATGGCTGCGGGTAAGACTGTGAGAGCAGGGGTCACGGTGCCTACGAACAGCACGATGCCGAACCACTTGGCGCCCATGGCAAGCACCGGATCGTTTGGCGCCGCGGCGCGAAGCTCGTCGCCGACCCAGATTGCGCCGAGCGCGAACAGCACGAAAAGCGCCACGGCCACGGCGAAGACGAACACGGTAGCGGCCCATAGGACGCGGAAGATGGTGCGGACGATCATGCCTGGTCTCGTGCGACAAGGTCTCGCGCTGTCAAGGCGCGCACTATAAGACAAGACTCGGCCACGTCAGCGGACATCGTCATGGCTTCGATCGAGTTCTGGTACGAGTTTGGCAGCACCTATTCCTACCCAGCGGCTCTGCGCATCGAGAGACTGGCGGAGAAGGTGGGCGTTGAGGTGCGCTGGCGGCCCTTCCTGCTCGGCCCGATCTTCCAGACGCTCGGCTGGACCGACTCGCCCTTCAACATCTTCGCCGCCAAGGGACGCTATATGTGGCGCGACCTAGAGCGCGTCTGTGAAGCCGAGGGGCTCCCGCTCAGATTGCCGCCGGTGAAGTTTCCGCAGAACGGGTTGAAGGCCGCGCGGATCGCGCTGGTGGGTGAGGGCGAAGACTGGACGCCTTCCTTCACCCGCGCCGTGTTCGCCGCCAACTACGCCGAGCAGAAGGACATTAGCGAGGACGCGACGCTTTGCACTATTCTTGGCGCACTCGGCGTCGATGCGGAGGCGGCACTTGCCGCGGCGAATACGCCCAAGAACAAGGACGCGCTCCGGCGTCAGACCGAGGAGGCTGCGTCACGCGGGCTGTTTGGCGCGCCGAGCTTCACCATCGGCAACGAGCTGTTCTGGGGCAATGATCGTCTTGAAGCCGCACTCGCCTGGGCTACCCCCCAGTCCAAAGACTAGTCATGCCCGGCCTTGTGCCGGGCATCGACGAATTTCGCGGCGAACAGTTAGGCGTGGATGGCCGGACAAGCCCGTCATGATGAGCACAGAGTCAGGCGACAGGGAGTGCGCGGGCGCGCGCACTTTGCTTCACGCTCGCACTTTTTAGTTGGCCGCAGGCCGCCATGATGTCGCGGCCTCTGGGCGAGCGCACCGGGCTTGCATAGCCCGCGCGATTCACCACCTCGCCGAATGTCTCGATCCTCTCCCAGTCCGAGCATTCGAATGGCGCGCCCGGCCACGGATTGAACGGGATCAGATTGATCTTGGCCGGGATCTTGGCCAGCAGCCTGACCAGCTCCTTGGCGTCGGCGATGGAATCGTTGACGTCCTTCAGCATCACATATTCGAAGGTGATGCGCTTGGCGTTGGAGAGGCCTGGATAGGCGCGGCAGGCATCGAGCAGATCTTTGATCGGCCATCTCTTGTTGATGGGCACGAGCTGATCGCGAAGATCGTCGCGCACCGCATGCAGCGAGACCGCAAGCATGGTTACCGCCTCTTCGCCCCAGCGCGGAATCTCCGGCACCACGCCTGATGTTGAAAGCGTGATGCGGCGCTTGGAAACGGAAAGACCCTCGCCGTCGGCAGTGATGGCCATCGCATCACGCACATTGTCGAAATTGTAGAGGGGCTCGCCCATGCCCATGAGCACGACATTGGTGATCTTCCGGTCTGTGTCGGGAATGCCGCGCGGGTCTTCGGCGCTGGCGCCGGGCCAGTCGCCGAGGCGATCTCGCGCGACCACAATCTGACCGACAATCTCGGCGGGCGTCAGATTGCGCACGAGCTTCTGCGTGCCGGTATGGCAGAAGCTGCAGGTGAGCGTGCAGCCGACCTGGCTTGAAATGCAGAGCGTGCCGCGATCCTCTTCCGGAATGTAGACCGTCTCGACTTCCTTGCCGTCGTAGAGCCGCAGCAGCCATTTGCGCGTGCCGTCCAACGACACCTGCTCGGTGACGATTTCAGGCCGGGCGAGGGAGAAGCTTCGATCGAGCTCGGCTCGAAACTCCTTGGCGATGTTGGTCATGCGCTGAAAGTCGGTGGCGCCTTGCACATAGAGCCAGTTCCACAGCTGGCCGACGCGCATGCGCGACTGCCGCTCCGGCACGCCAAGTCGCTCGAGGCGCGCGGCAAGTCTTGCGCGATCAAGCCCGATCAATGGCTCGCGGAGATCCGCCTCCTGCGGCGGACTATCTTTGGTGAGAGACAGTGGGGACATGACCTATCATCCGGCGAGAGGCGCTGGTTTCACTGTCATATCATGCAGTTGGGGCGCCTTGCCAAGGGCAGCGCCGATCTTGGCAAGGTCAGAGCCTAGTTGCTGTTGCTGTTGTCGTCGCCGCCCATCACTTCGTCGGCGGCGGTCAGCACCCCGACAGTGGGGTTGTCCTTGCAGTAGAGCAGGAGCTTCTCGAGCGTGGACTTGAACTCGGAGAAGTCGATGGTGGTCGGGTCGTCGTTCTCGGTGTAGTAGCCTTCCAGCCAGAACATGATGTTGGCCATCTGCTCGGGGGGCCGCGACGAGAAATCGGCGCAGGTGATGATCGACATGTCGACCACCTGGGCCCTGGCCGGGCTTGCCGCGAGCAGCGCTGCGGCAACCACAACGTAGACGAGTTTCATTAAGTCCTCCCATGGCAACAGCGCCGCATGAGTTCGACGCTAGTCCTGTTCATCGCGGCAATCAATGACGTGAGGCTGACGTTCTCTGCGGCGCGTTAACCGCTGCATTCCTTGGCAATTCGAGCGAGCGCGTCGTTGAGCCCGTCGAGGGAATAGACGTCGCTCGTCGCGGTGCCGCGGACGGATTTGCCGTCGATCTTCATGGAGCTGGCCTTTTTCAGAGCCTCGACCAACTTCGTCTCAGCATCGGTCTTCTCGACGAAGGCGCCCTCATCCTTGGTGAAGAGGTCGAATTTCGCGGTGCCGACGGTCAGCGTGGCCTTTGCGCCGGCGCCGAAGGGATATCCCATCTTGATGCTGACCTCATTGGTGACGCCGTCGGCTGGCCAGCGCGAGATGTAGAAATAGACCGGCCCGCGCTTGATTTTGCCGGGGGTTTGCTGTTTCGGCTGGGCGACGGCGAAGCAGACCTTCGGCGTCCCCGTCGCGGCATAGGCCGACCACTCCTTGAATTTCTGCAGAAGCGTTGGATTGTCGGCGCAAGCTGGGGTGCAGCTTAGCGCTGTAATGAGGCAGGCAGCTCGAACGGCTCGGCGCATCTTCCCCGTCCCGACTCGTCGGCGGAGGGCAGCATACAATCTCGATCTTCCCTTAGCCAGACGCGGCCGTCAAACCCGCCGTCTGCGGCGGAGCGGGGCGCCTTGCACATGTTCGGTGCGGGGTTCCGGGCGCCCGCCTTCGGCCACCGGGCGGGTGGCAAAACGGCCAAGACAGCGCAAGCGGTCATACATGACGATAGCGCCGGCCGTGGCAAGATTGAGGGAAAAGGCGGTCGGGATGCGCACGAGATGATGGCAGCGGTCGACAATTCCCGGGCTCAGCACGCCCCGCTCAGGGCCGAGCACATAGGCCGCCTGTACCGGGTGAGCGAAAGCGGGGAGCTCCACCGCCTCGTCGAGGAACTCGATGCCGACGAGCCTGCACCCTCGCGGCAGGCGAAGCTCGTCGATGCTTTGCCAATGGTAAAGCGGCAGATGGGAAGAGGCCTTGGAGGTGTCCGCGATCGTGTCCATAACGCGCGCTTCGGCCCCGACCGTGAACACGAAGCTCGCGCCAAAGGCGTGCGCCGAGCGCAGGAGATTGCCGAGATTGACGGCCTTCGAGGCGCCCTCGATGCCGATGGCGAAATAGCCGCGGGCAGTTGCCGGCTGGGATTTCACGGCTCGTTTATGCCATAAGCGGCACCTTGCCGGCATAGAAACAAGGAAGCAGGCATGCGCGTGGCGCAATTCAGCGAGTTCGGCGGACCGGAGAAGCTCGGCATCGAAGTGGTCCCGGATCCGACCCCCGGGGGGAGGGGGAGATCGTCATCCGCGTAGCCGCTGTCGGCCTCAATTTCTTCGATACGCTCGTGCTGCGCAACCGCTATCAGGTCACGCCGACGCTGCCCCATTCACCTGGCGCCGAGATTGCCGGAACGATCGAGGCCGTGGGCCCCGAAGTTTCGGGCCTTGCGGTTGGCCAAAGGGTCGTCGCCACGATCGGCGGCAACGGCGCCAGAGAGAAGGTGGCGACCAAGGCGAGCAATGCGGTTCCGATTCCCGAGGGCGTGAGCAATGAGGCCGCAGCCGGCATTCCGGTGACCTATGGCACGGCGCTGCATGGGCTGAAGGATCGCGGGCGGCTGAAGTCGGGTGAGACCGTCGCAGTGCTCGGCGCCGCCGGCGGCGCGGGGCTTGCCGCGGTCGAGGTCGCCAAGCTCATGGGCGCCCACGTCATCGCCGCTGCTTCCTCCAGCGACAAGCTTGCACTCGCCGAGGCACACGGTGCGGCGGAAGGCATCAACTATCAGAACGAAGACCTGAAGAGCCGGCTGAAAGAGCTGAGGGGCGGCATGGGAGTCGACGTACTTTATGACTGTGTGGGTGGTCCCTATGCCGAGCCGGCGTTGCGGGCCATGGCATGGGAGGGCCGCTATCTCGTCGTCGGCTTCGCCGCGGGAGAGATCCCCCGTTTTCCCCTTAATGTCATCATGCTCAAGGGCTGCTCGGTCATCGGCGTGTCGTGGAGCGCGTTCGTCAACCGTGACCCGGATCAGCACCGCATCAATCTGATGGAGCTGCTCGAATGGTGCCGGCAGGGGCTGATCGTGCCGCACATCCACGGCATCTACTCATTGGCGGAGACCGCAGAGGCGCTCGGCCTCATCGAGGGGCGCAAGGTCACCGGCAAGGTGATCGTCAATCCGCAGCTTTAGCTAGGTCGTCTTGGGCAGCTCTTTGTCCAGAGCGCGCGCCGCCGCGGCACGATGGGTCGGGGTGATATGGGCCGAGACGAGCGCGAGCACCGCCGTCACCAAGGCAGCGTCATCGGCGAAACCGAGACCAGCGATGAAGTCCGGAATGAAATCGAACGGCAGGATGAAATAGGCGATAGCAGCGAGCAGCATGCCGCGCACGCGCATCGGCGTGGCGGGATCGAGCGCGCAGTAATAACCCGCGACGAGGTCCTCGACGAACGGAACCTGTCCCGCAAAGCGCCTCAGCTTCGACCAGAAATCGGGGCCAAGCTTTGCACCACTTCTCGGGTCATACCATTTGGTAACGTCCAGGCCCCGGAGAATCCTTTCACCGCTTAGGTTTGACGGTCGCATTGCACCACAGCCTCTCACTTGCCTTAACGGTTGTTAACACGGTAAGGTGTCCCCGTAAATCACCTAGAGGGAGGGACACATGCCGCGCAAGACCTTAACGCTTCATATGTAGACAGGATCAAGCCGCCCATCAAGGGCCAGGTGGAGCACTTCGATCTTGGGCTTCCCCGGCCTCGCGCTCCGCGTGAGCTACGCCGGCGCGAAGACGCTGGCGGTTCTCAGTACAGGATTGGCGGCGTACCTCGCCGTATGTGCCTCGGCACCTATCCTGCCGTCAGCCTGATCGAAGCGCGTGACGCATGGCGCGCCGCTCGCATTGCAGTTGCCAAGGGCATCGATCCGGCAGCGCGCGAGGACGTGTCACGCCGTGACACTTTCGCCGTCGCCGTCGCGCGAGTGGATTAAACGCGACAAGGCGGACTGCAAGGCATCGACTGTCGGCGCCCTTGAGCGCATCGTCGCCTTCGATCTTCTGCCTGCATGGGGCAAGCGCCGCGTGGATCAGATTACCAAGCGCGACGTGATCGAGTTGCTGGACAAGATCGGCGACCGCGCACCGACCCAGGCGCGTGCCGTGCAGAAGCACTTAAACAGCTTCTTCGCATGGTGCCACGGACGCGAGGTCGTGATCGCCAATCCGATGACGGGCCTGAAGCTCGTCGGCCCCGAGAGCGAGCGCGACCGTGTGCTTACCGATGGCCGAAGCGGTGAAGATGTGGAACGCCAGCAGCGACCAGGACCGTGCGGTGCTGCTGCTCCGCCTGCTCACTGTTGACCGGCGCTCGTCGCGAAGAGATTTGCCAACTGCGCTGGAGCGAGATCGACGGCGACACCATCCGGCTTGAAGGCGCTCGCACCAAGAGTGGCAAGCCGCACACCATCGCATTGTCGGCCCCCGCCCGCGCGCTGCTCGAGCACATGCCCAGGGTTGGCGAGTTCGTGTTCAGCTTCGATGGCGGCAAGAAGCCCGTCAACAATTGGACAAAGGTCAAGAGCCCGCGTGGACGACGCTGCAGGCGTCGAAGGCGTGGAAGATACACGACTTCCGCCGCACCGTGGCGACCGGCCTGCAGAAGCTCGGTGTGAAGCTCGCAGTGATCGAGAGCGGTGCTGGGCACACCAGCGGCTCGCGTGCCGGCATTGTCGGCGTGTACCAACGGCACGCCTTTCTCGATGAGGCGCGTGCAGCCCTGGAGGCATGGGGCGCCTACGTCACCGGCCTGATCGAGGGGCGCGAGGCCGGCAAGGTTCTCCCTATGCGGCGGGCATAACTATGGCTGATTGGGAAGAAATCGGCCATCGGCTCACGAGCAATGGGCCGCGTCTGCGGCCCAGTTTGACAAGGCGTTCATCGAGGGGATGGCGAAGCCCCTCGGCCCTGAGTTTGATTTCGTCCGCGCGCTATACCAGCACGCAAGGGGTGAACTTCAGCTATCTGAACAACTATCTGCGCTCGGATCGAGGGCTCTCGCCCTTAGATTGTGAGCTTCTTGCTCAGGTCAATGAAGGCGTGCTCGACCGCAAGCCTGAAAGGCATCGCCCGAAGAATAAGCGGGCACATGGAGTAGCACTCTGCGCCCGGGCTTTCTATAGGGCGTGGCAAGAGGCCTGCAAGAATGCAGGAATTTCCACTTGGGGCCTCGCAAACCCGATGAAGGACGAGGCGTGCAACTACGCTCTCTTGCTTGAGACCGATGACGAGCAGCCGAAATTCGAACTTTGTCCGTGAACTGATCGGCTGAGTAAGTAATTTAGGGGAATAAGTCGGACCGACTTCATCCCGATATTCAACCGCCGCACACACTTACCGTCGCACTACATCAAGTAACGATGGAGTGCAGACGATGGAGGTGGTTACTAGCGCGCCGCAGGAAGGCGCACTACTGGACAGCCCTCCGATCTTCATTACCGACGCGGAACTGAGCAAACGCTGGCACTGCTCGGTGATGAAAATTTGGAGGATGCGCCAAGACGGCAGGCTGAACCCCGGCATCAAGCCGGGAGGCGGCGGACCGAATTTGAATTTACCTATCACATATCTTGGAAGTCGAGGCTAAGGCCGCTGCGACAGCCGCCGCTCGTGAGACGGAGGCCGCCTGATCGGAAATGGCCTCCACATACGCCGCGAGGCCGGGACACCTTAACGGTGACCGGCCTCGGGTTGAGTATCTTGCTGGCTGGCTCGACACTCAACTCTTAGGCCACTCCGTCCCGAAAGATCAAGCGCGACTTATTCGCGCCCACGAGCGTGCCCGCCGAGCCAGCCGCGCTTATCGCTGTCCACCGCCGCGTCCATTGTGGTGGAGGCGCGCGCCATGACCCTCCGCGACACCCTCATCGAGTGCAATCGATGCGGCTCGACCTTCCCCAAGAAGCGTGAAGGTCAACGCTACTGCTCGAAAGCGTGCAGCGTGGCCGCTGCCGTCTCGCGTCACCGCCGCAAGAGTGCCGGCATTCCAGAAGTGCGTGCCGACATTCCAGAAGAAGTGCTTACAGATTCGCCGCCCCTACAACCCATCGAGAGAAGTGCTTACAGCGGCCCACGCCCGACGCCACGCGCTCCTGACGCGCCTCCAGCGATATCCTTCGGTTTTGGCAAGCCGGGCGACCAGCCGCTCCAAGGCGACGATTACCCGCTCCTCTACCACGAGGATGGCTATCCCCGGCTTCCAGCCTGCCTCGACAGGCGGAAGGCGGTGCGGCCATGACCCTCGCGCTTCGCGTCCGGGACCAAAGGCGGAGAGATGCGCGAGCACCTCGACCGCCTGATGGGCGAGGTGTGAGATGAAGCACCTCGACAAGCTGGCGGCGGCGCGGCTGGCTCGCATTTGCGGCATGTTCGGCAGCAACCACGCCGGCGAGCGGGCATCCGCTGCCGCCATGGCCGACTCGCTGGTGCGCAAGCTCGGCCTGACCTGGCCGGATGTCATCAGCTCGAGCTCGACCACCTCGAGCTCGAGCTCCACCTGGAGCACCGCGTCAAGCCGGGCCAGACCGTGCCCACAGAGCGACTGCTCCGATTTATCGGTCGAGGAGCTGTTCCACTTCGCGCTCCTAGCCGAGGAGGAAGATCTTCTCAACCCTTGGGAGCGCGGCTTCCTGATTAACGTCTACGACCGGAGGCGGCTCACCGACAAGCAGCTCGCCAAATTGCGCAGCATCGTTGCCAAAGTGATGACAACGCGGAGGGCCGCGTGATGGCCCAACGCAACTCCGGATACACTCGAATCGCAGGCGACAACTACGCCACGCCACCTTGGCCCGTCGAGCAGTTGCTCGCGGCCGAGCGCTTCCCCCAGCCGGTATATGAACCGGCGCCGGGCGAAGGCTACATGGTGGCGACGCTCAAGGCGTGCGGCATGCGCGTGATCGCCTTTTTCGGCGAGGACTTCTTCGCCATGAGCAGGACGGCGCCGGCCATCATCACCAACCCACCCTTCGATCAAGCTGATGAGTTTGTGCGGCATGCGCTCAAGCTCACTGAGCCCGAGCTGGGCAAAGTGGCGATGCTTTTGCCGGTCAATTTCGACACGGCGAAGGGGCGCAAGGACATCTTCGCCGACCATCCGGCCTTTGCCCGCAAGCTGATCCTCACGCGCCGGATACGGTGGGCCAACATAGAGCAGAAGTCGGCCGGCCCCAGCATGAATCACGCCTGGTACGTCTGGTGCTGGAGGTTTCAAGGCTCCCCCACAATCGGGTGGCTGACAGAGCCGGGGCCCACCGACGTGCGGAAGTCGACCGACGGGCGGCAGCTCGACCTGGTCGACCACATCAACGGCATATCGAAGGAATGAGAGGAATTACCCGCCGAGGCCGACACCCCGGCGGGCAGTAACCGAGTGCGTAATTGGAAACAACCTAACCAATGGAGACTAGCATGACTGTAGAAAAAGTGGTGCCCCTTCTAAAGGCACAAGACGACGAGGCCCCAGCAACGGATGCGGCGCCAGACGAGGCGCTTGATCCGTTCAACAATCTCGACTCCATCCGCCTCGACCAGAGCTACACGGACGGAGTCACGACCAAGAAATTGCTCACCAAGATCCGCGTGGGCAAGCCGGAGAAGCACCACTTCGTGAGGGTGGACCCGCGCCCGGCCTACCGGCTCAAGGTCGCAGTTGTCGAGGATAAGGAGGCTAAGGAGTTTTATCTGGTAACGTCTAAGGAGTTGAAGGCCGAGATAGGCCCCGATGCGATAGGCGTGCTTCTTCTCGCCGCCGTGACCCGCGCCGGAACCCCGTTCTTGTGGCTGGTGAAGTTGCCGGATGCGGACGGCAATCACAACTCCTGGCACGCGACGAACCTTATCGCCGCCGAGCATGCTGAAAGGGCCTGGGTCAAGGTCGAATCCAGCATGGAGCTTAAGGGCTGGGAGGTGACAACGGCTGAGGGAGACCTTCCGGAGCCGGCCTTCAGTGAGTTGCCCTTTAACGAGATGCTTAGGCTCGCATTTCGGGGCAAGACCATTGAGAGCTACGACCACCCACTGCTCCGCCGGATCAGGGGTGCAATGTAATGCTTCCCCTGCCGTTCAAAGAAGTATGGGCCGTCGATTTTGAGTTCAGGCCCAAGGACGGCAGGGAAGGCAACCTTCCCGACCCGATATGTCTGGTCGCCCACGAGCTTAAGAGCGGCCGCAAGATACGCCTATGGCGAGATGAGTTCGGGGCTGGACCACCGTATAGCGTCGGCCCCGACTCCCTCTTCGTTGCCTTCTACGCAAGCGCCGAGATCGGATGCCACCTGGCACTTGGTTGGCCGAAGCCGGCTCGCATCCTCGACCTGTTCACCGAGTTCCGCTGCCACACAAACGGAGCTTGGGATCGACAGAAGAAAGCCGGACTCCTCGACGCGCTGATCCATTTCGGAATCCCCTGCATCGATGCGGCCGAGAAAGGCGAGATGCGCGATTTGGCCCTTCGTGGTGGCCCATGGTCCGATGAGGAGCGCCTGGCCCTGCTCGACTACTGTGAGGGCGACGTAGACTCTCTAGCCAAGCTCCTGCCGGCCATGCTCTCCGACATCAACTTGCCCTTTGCGCTGGTCCGCGGGCGGTACATGGCAGCGGTCGCCACGATGGAGCACAACGGCACGCCGATTGATGTCGATCTCCTGGACAAAATCCGGGATCGATGGGACGACATCAAGGACCAGCTCATCGTCGAGATCGACTCCGAATACGGGGTCTTCGATGGTCTCACCTTCAAGCATGACCGCTTCGAGGCGTGGCTGACCAAGGCGGAAATTCCGTGGCCTCGGCTTCCTTCTGGCAAGCTGGACATGAAAGCAGACACCTTCAAAGAACAGGCCAAGGCGCACCCGGCCGTGGCGCCACTTGCCGAACTTCGGGCTTCTCTTGCTGAACTTCGACACGCAAAGCTGAAGGTCGGCGGAGACGGCCGCAATCGCACGATGTTGTCAGCCTTCCGCGCAAGCACCGGGCGCAATCAGCCGAGCAGCAACCAGTTCATATTCGGCACCAGCGCATGGTTGCGGGGCCTGATCAAGCCGGCGGTCGGCCAGGGCCTAGCCTATATCGACTATTCACAACAGGAGTTTGCAATCGCCGGCGTGTTGAGCGGCGACCGGGCGATGGTGGAAGCCTACTCGAGCGGCGACCCCTATCTCGCCTTCGGCAAGCAGGCCGGCGCCATCCCTGCCGATGCCACGAAGCAGACCCACGGCGGCCAGCGCGAGTTGTTCAAACAATGCGTGCTGGCGGTGCAGTATGGCATGGGCGCCGAGTCCCTTGCCGACCGGATAGGGCAGCCGGTTGTCATGGCAAATGCGCTGCTAAGGGCGCACCGTGAGACTTACAAAGTATTCTGGCAATGGTCAGACAGGGTTGTGGACTGCGCCGCCTTGCGCGGAAGTTTAGCGACAGTATTCGGGTGGAAGGTGCGCACCACCACCGGCGGCAATCATCGGTTCTTTCGCAATTTCTTGATGCAAGCCAACGGCAGCGAAATGTTGCGACTGGCGTGCTGCCTTGGCACCGAGCGGGGCATCGAGGTATGCGCCCCGGTGCATGACGCCGTGCTGATCGCTGCCCCGCTCCACCGTCTCGATGAGGATATTGCAGCCATGCAAGCGGCGATGCGCGAAGCGTCGGCCAAGGTGCTGTCGGGCTTCGAGTTGAGGAGCGACGCGAAGGCCATTCGCTACCCGGATCGCTACTCCGATCCTAGGGGCGAAGTCATGTGGTCGAAGGTCATGGACCTGATCGGGAAAGGGTGCGCCAGCGTGGAGGAGTAACTGGTCGGGAAAGGGTGAGATACACGCCAGCGTGGACGGCAGTGAGCGCCAGCGTGGAGGCGTCTCTTCTTATTACTCTTTCTCCTTATAAATAATAGATAATAGATAGGAGTTTATCAGATGGAGAAGTTCAACCTTGAGGACATAGCTCTCGATTCGTCTTTGGAAGGGAACACCCCCCCAACAAGGAGGAGGGGAAAGGGCAAGCCTAAGACCGAAGGTCGATTTATCAAAGGCCCCGTCCCTCTTCCGTGGCTGATCGAAGCTAATAAGGCGGGAGGTTCCAGTCTCGCCGTTGGAAATATCCTTTGGCATCTAAGTGGCCTGAAGCGGGGGAAGCGGACGGTCGCATTGACCACGGTCATGTGTAAGGAGTGGGGCGTCGGCCGGGAGTCCAAGCGGAGAGCCCTGGAGGCTCTTGAGGAGGCCGGTCTCATTAGGGTTGAGCACCGAGGGAACAAGAACCCATTGGTGACAATTCTCGATGGGGGCGACGGTGGCCGAGCGTAATTCAGAATATGAGCGTCTGCCCGCCGACGACTACTGCGGGGCGGCACGGGAACAAGCCGACCGGTGAGCGGATCAGAGGCTGCAGCTACCCTATTTTACCTCTAGTCGCATATGCTCAAAGAGACCTTTCCCTGAAGTTCACTGGTGAACTTACCTCTTGTAACGTGTTCTTTTGAAGGGGCTCGCGCGCTCACATTCCGCGTCAGGCGGTTAGGCGCTCTGAATGACCGGTTTGGGTCAGTTGCTGACGTCGCGGCGCTAAGTCGAGTTGGTCTGCTTTGGCGCCAAAAAGCGGACATGAATGCACTCAACGTCACCGACGGTAGATCAATTGGCGCGGATGGACAGCGCTGATGATTGCAGATAGGTCACCATGGAGAGCGGTCACGGCGGGGACGGCCGTCAGTGCAAGCGGCGACCATCGTGCCGCGCTCTTGGCGCGACCGCGTATTCCGTCACCGCCGATCCTACATCGCAGGTCGCGTGCCGTTCGGCCCAAGCGTTGACGGGGAGGGGCGGGTAAAATCTCTAGAGCCTTATTGCCCGACCGGTGCCCGTGGCTTGCGCTTTCGGATGCGAATTAGAGGGTGGGGGTGGTATCGAAAATGAGTGAGTTTGCCCCCGCAAAAAAAACGAGGCCGACCAACGCTGTTCGGCAAGGCCATGACCGTGGCCGAGCGTCAGCGTCGGCACCAATCCATCGCTCGCGCTCGGCAATGCTCGGTGCCGGTGATCGCTGGATTGCTCAGCATTCTCCTGTCCTTAGCAAGCGGGCCGCGCGTTACCGCCCTGAAACTGGGTGGTCAGCAACGAAAGATAAAGTCATACATGAGTTTAAGCGGTCTAAAAACTTACTGCGGCGAATTCCCAGCGACTCGGCCATCCGCACCAAATCGGCCAGCGATCGCGCGGCCATTTTCCGCATGACATTGCCTCGATGGATCTTCACAGGTGATCTCGCTCACCCCGATCTCGCCGGCAATTCGTTTGTTCATCACTGCCCGCGAAGATCAGCTTCTTGCGGCCGGTCGCAGTGATGGCCTGGGCGTCGTCGAACGCGTTGACCGACGAGCGACCGCTACGGGGTCATTAGCCGACATAACGGCCCGTTAGCGTCATGTCCGCTTTACCCCTGATAGCGGACATTCGTCGGTGCAGGTGGGATGTCCGAAAAGTGCCAGAAGCGGACATTCGAATTGAAGCCGCTCGTTAAAAATCCGGCCTTCTCAACCCCTGTCCTTCAACAGAGCTTCATGGTGACACTTTGCGTCGAGCGCATGCCAATAGCTCGTGCCGCTCCCGCTGACAGATCCAGGGCCCACGGCTGGATCAACCGCTGAAAGCAAGGCGCCGGGAGGTTCGGAATGCGGCGGAGGTAGAGATTTGCGGGCGCTGGTCAGGAACCGCCTGGCTTAGCTGCTGCCGGGTCCCGTGTCACGGGACTTACCGGTCGCTTATCACCGTCAGGTCCGCCGGCCACGTGGTCGGCGACGAAGGCGCCCCGCTTCCCCATCGGCCGCGGCGTGCCTGCGGTGGTGTCCTTGGCCGTCTGCAGCTCGAGCTCGGCGTTAATTTCGGCGCCGAGCAGAACGATGTAGAACGAGATGTAAAGCCAGAACAACAGAATGATGACGGCACCAAGCGACCCGTAGACCCTATCGTAAGTGGCGAAGTTCGATACGTAGAGCGAGAAAGCCGCCGAGGCGATCAGCCATATCGTCATGGCGAAGAGGGAGCCCACGCTCACCCAGTGCCATTTGGCGCTGCGGCGGCAAGGGCCATAGCGGTAAAGGATCGCAAGCAGGAACAGTACGAAGAGCGCCAGGAACGGCCAGCGCACCACACGGACGACGAGCTCGAAGGCATTGGAATAGCCAGTCAAGGCGAACAGGATCGGCACGTAGACGATGGCCAGAAGCATGACCACGCCCCCAAGAATGCCGATGATGGTGAAGGTGAAGGCGTTCAAATAGTATTGGAAGAGGCTCCGGCGCTCGGGCTCTTCATAAGCGATGTTCAGAGCGGCCATCATGGCTTGCGTGCCGGCATTGGCACTCCAAAGCGCGAGGCCCAGGCTCACCGCAAGACTCCAGCCGAGCGTTCCGCCCGACGCTGCGGAGATACGGTGGATCTGCTCGATCACCATGTCGTAGGCTTGGGTGGGAAGCACGGAACCAAGCATGCCGAAGTGCTGCTCCACGGTCGCGGGATCCGCAGTCAGACCATAGAGAGAGATCAGCGCGGACAATGCGGGGAAGATAGCAAAGAGCGCGAAGAAGGCGCACCCCGCCGCCACCACTGAGAGATTGTCGCGATTGCTTTCGCTCCACACCCTTTGAGCCACTTGCCACCAACCCTTGAGCGGGATTTGGTAAGGACGGGTCGCGTCGCGGCCGTAGGGATCGGGCTTGCGGTTCATGGTTGATGAAGCTTCGTGGGGGGCTGAAGGCCGAAAGTATAAAGTATAATGCCGCCCCGAAATTACGGTTCCATCGCGTAGCCGGTGGTCGGCAATGAGTTGCAACGAGTCGCTCGCCACCCACCTAATGCGGTGGATATCCTCTGACGGGGTATGTGTCGGTCGCGTTGCGAGCCAAGAACACAGATCCAATTGAGCATGACAGACAAGCAGCAGAAGTTGGAGGTCGTGCCGCCGCCAGAAGAACAGGAGGAGATGCCTCTACCCTCCGATCCGAAAGTCATATTCCTCGGCGGTCTATTCGCTCTTGCACTGTTGGCTGCGGTCTATGTAGCGGCCGAGATAGTATTGCCACTAGTCCTTGCCGTCGTTCTCAAGCTCCTGTTGCAGCCCGCCATGCGGCTATTTGAGCGATGGCACGTACCGCGGATACTGGCGGCGTTGCTGCTGATTCTAGCAGTCTTCGGAACAATCGTCGGCCTGGGCGCCGCCATAGCGGGCCCGGCTAGCACCTGGGCGGCAAAGCTTCCCGAGGGCATTCCTCGGCTTCAGGAGCGGCTGAGTTTCTTGCAGGCGCCCATCAACACCCTGCAACGGTTTTTGCAGCAGGTGGAGGACTATGGACAGCCGGCTGGTGCACCCGCCGCGGTCTCTGAGGGCGGCTCCACGCTTATGACGAAGCTTTTCACCGGTACCCGGAACTTTGCCAGCGGCTTCTTCACGACAATTCTATTTCTTCTTTTTCTGCTCGTGTCTGGTGACACGTTCCTGCGGCGCCTCGTCGAGATACTGCCAAGCTTCAGCAACAAACGCCAAGCGGTTGACATCTCACAACAGATTGAAAGCGACATCTCTGCGTATCTGGTCACGATCACGCTCATGAGCGCCGCAGTCGGTATTGCCACGGCAATGGTTATGTGGCTCACGGGGGTCGGCGACCCAATTCTCTGGGGGGCGGTCGCTTTTCTGCTGAACTTCGTGCCGATCCTTGGTCCCATTTTCGGGGTGGTGATCTTTCTCCTCGCTGGCCTACTAACCAATGACACGCTTTGGCAAGCGCTCCTGCCTGCGGGACTGTACCTCGGAATTCATCTGATCGAAGGCGAGACGATAACTCCGATGCTTCTCGCCAAGCGGTTCACCCTCAATCCCGTTCTCGTCATCATCTCGCTCGTCTTCTGGTTCTGGATGTGGGGTGCTCCAGGAGCGATCCTCTCCGTGCCGATGCTGGCGATCACGAAAATCATCTGCGACCGGGTTCGGCCGCTTGCCGCCTTTGGACACTTTCTGGAAGGATGAGAATTACATTTCCGTCGAGTCACTGCTGGGACTCGCCTCAGGGCCGTCCAGGGCGAGACTGCCCCTTCTTGGCTTCAACTTCTCCGGAGGATCTCCTCCGCAAATGCTTTTTTGCGTGGGCTGAGACATCCCCTCTCGCAAAGGCGCTCCTAAGCTCCAAATTGCTTTGCTCGTTCATCAACCCTTCCACGGAGGGATTTTTTAGTGGCTGCGTCCGCCGGTGAGGATGGCGCCTAATAAGGAGCCCAGCCCAACCCGGTGCCGATAGTGCTGAGCGGGGGCGCCCGCCTGCGTGGAACGATGCCTGTCCCCCGACGTTCTCATGGCAGCGCGAGATGCGCTCCATTAATTGAATTTCCGGAGGAATGACGATGGCAAGCTGGGTGGGCGCCGAGCGCAAGAGTAGGTCCTTAAAGGAGCTCGATGTTGGCGACCTTTATGATCAGCTCGAGTCCATGGGAGCCTATCTAAAAGAACTAACAAGTGCTTTTGGCAAATCGGCAAGTCGCCAATACGGTCGTGCGCGCGACGTTGTGGCGGACTCGGCCCATGATGCCGAAGCGACGATGAAAGACAATCTCGCCGCATCACTAATCCTCGCCCTTGGCCTCGGCATGCTAATTGGATACATGATCCGCCGCAGCTCCGAGTAGCTGGTTGGCAGCATCGAGCCCTGATTTTTCGCCGCGACGATGTCCGCTTGTGGCACTTAGCAGACCAACTCATCACCGCTGCGAATCCGCTAATTACCCAAAACGGGCATCAGCAATGCGAGCTACGCGCGGTCTGCGAGGGGAGTAACAGGCACCGCGTGGGGCGAAGCGCTTGCTGGAGCTAGCTTACGATCTTCGGTCGCCGCAATACGCAGGCGCCTCGTGTCATTTCGCGCAATGACGTCGGCATAGGCGCCCTCGTATTTGGCCGCCATTACCTCGACCGAGAAGCGACGCTCGAATGTGGCGCGGACTACCGCGCGGTCAATAGTGTCGAGATGAGCCACCGCGTGAACAGCTTGCTCGACATTTTCAACGATGAATCCAGTTTTTCCATCACGCATCACTTCCGGCACCGCACCTTGATTGAAGGCAATGACCGGCGTACCGCAGGCCATGGCCTCTATCATCACGAGACCGAAGGGCTCGGGCCAAGAGATGGGAAAGAGTAGGGCATGGGCGCCACCCAGGAAGTCCGACTTCTCGGCTTCGCTTATCTCACCGACGAATTGCACTCCCGGTGCGTCAAGAAGCGGAAGAATACGTGCTTCGAAATAATCTCTATCCGCTGGGTCCACCTTCGCGGCGATGCGGAGTGGCAAGCCCGTGCGGCGAGCTATTTCAATGGCGCGGTCCACACCTTTCTCGGGTGCGATGCGGCCTAGAAAGGCCAGATAGTCACCCTTAGCCACAGGCGAGAAGGTGTACTGACTCTTTGGATATCCATGATGGATGGTTTTTACCCAGCGCAGATGCGGCAGCGGTCGTCGCTGGGTTGCCGAAATCGAGACTAATGGATAGTCGGGATAGTGTTGATATAGCCGACGCAGATCGTTGATGTCTTGCCGTCCATGCACCGTGGTCAACGTTCGATCTGCTATGTCCTGGAAAAGCGGAAGGTGAAAGCAATCAAGATGGAAATGGAGAATATCGAAGTCGCTCGCACGCTTTCGAACCTCCGCCAGCATGGCGAGATGAGCCGGAATGTCCCAGGAGAGCTTTTTGTCCAGCCTGAGCGCTATCTCTCGGCATGGAACGACTTCCGCGCGTGTTTTGCTATCGCCACTAGCGAACAGCACTACCTCATGACCGCGCTGAACCAGCGCGTCGCTTAAACACGCTACAACTCGCTCTGTACCGCCGTAAAGTTTGGGGGGAACCGATTCATAAAGAGGCGCAATCTGCGCGATACGCATAACTGAATTCTTTCATGAAGGACTGAGCTCGGCGAGAAAACCCGGCTTTCGCCGGTGGGCGAGAGAAAGTTGAAACACGCGACCCAGAACAAACGTCGCTGTCGAAACTCGGTTCCAGCCTAAGGAACACTTCATGAAGATCAACGCGTCATCGGCGAGCATGCATTGCGGCGTTTCGCGCCAGCTAAAACCATTAGAGATCGTTCTTTCGCTCACTTCAGGGTGGAGATCGCGGTGCCTCTCACGCGACTCAAGGACGAGACCTAGAGGAGGATGGCATTCGATTTCCCATGGGGGACGAGGCCGGTAACACGGTAGCCTGCCGGGTGATCCACGAAGCACTACGAGATCATGCCGACCGCACGCATTATGCCGGTACGGAGGGCGCCGTTTTTACCGAGAATTAATAGAGCGCGACCGAGCTTTCCTCGTCAGGCGCAGCAAGATTTCTACCAGTTTCGGGCATTGCTGTCAGCAAGAGCAACCACGCCACCGCTGCCACTGTTGACAGCGCCAAGAAGGTCGCACTGTATCCAGCCCCTATCACAAGGAAGCCTGCCACCGCATTGGTCAGCGATCCCGCCACACCTTGCACGGTACCAAGCACACCACGGGCTGCATTGTACCGGCCGGTTCCCCGCATTACGTCAGCGAGCACGAGAGGTATAAGTGCATCCAAGGTGCCGGCAGCCACCCCGTCTAGGATCTGCACGCTCACGAGCCAAACTGCGTTATCGGAGATCGTATACAGCACACCCCGGATCGGCAGCGCCGCAAATCCGACCAGCAAAAGAGACTTGCGTCCCCAGATATTTGCCTTCCATCCAACCAGCAACGCAGTGGGAATCGTAACAAGTTGGGCGGTGATGATGCAGGCTGAGGTCAATGCGGTCTCTTCGCCTGGATGAGCGAGCGCTAGTTTCTGTCCGAGTAGGAGCAGCATCGGAGCATTGGCGAAGTGGAACAATGCATTCGCCGCGGCGAGCACCAGCAGTGGCCGGCGTTCGAGGAGGACGTGCCATCCTGCGGGTTTCTGGTGGTCGGTCTTTCCAGTGCTGTCGTCGAGACCTCGCGCGCGCTCATGGTCGATGGAATGGGGGGAGATCGATAGTACGGCGAGGCTAGTCAAGACTGCAAAAAGGGGCACGAGATAGAAGACGGCACGCTGTGAGAAGCCCCAGCCAATCAGCCCAGCTAGAACGGCAATGAAAATGTTGCCGGCCCGGTCGAAGGCTGCGTTCCGACCGAGGCGTGCAGACAAACCTTGTTGACTAGTAATTCCTAGCGTGATCGCCGCTACTGTCGGCGCGAAGATTGCCCCCGCTATAGCCATTAGGATGTCGGCGGTAAGAACGACCCGCAGGGTTGGTGCCCATGCGATGGCCAGTGCGCTCACCGCCAGAGCGCAAGTGCCGCCGATAATGAGTGCGCGCTTATAATGAGTAGCATCGATCAGCGCCCCGATGGGCGTATGGAGGGTGATGCCGATGAGCCCGCTCACCGTCAGCACCGCGCCGATCGTCGCTTGATTCCAGTGCGCCTGCGTCAGCAGGAACACCCCGACATAGGGGCCCAAACCGCCACGGATATCAGCGAGGAAGAAGTTCAGCCAATCGAGCGGGCGGCGGTACAACATGGGACTTAAACACCGCAGACCTGTCGCGTGCCATAGCATAGATGGCGATCAGCGATGTCGCCATGATGACTTCACGGCGGCCCCGCGCCTCACGCGCAGGCTTCCGTGTAGTGCCGAGGAGCTTTTGGCACAAAGCAAACTAGCTGAACCACACGTCCGCTCACGAGCGCATAGCGGACTTCCTAGATCCAATGTCCGCTTAGGGGGTGGAGAGCGGAAGTACTGCCGATCATTGATCAACCCGCGATAGCAGTGCACGCGTCGCCGTTGGCCTCGGCGTGGCTCTTGGCTATTTGATCGGCCGGAGTCCCGATTAAGTAGGTCTACCTGCGGCTCGCCAGAACACCCGCGGCGAAAGCGATTAGGACGAGAGGGAACGGTCCGATGTACCGCACGGCCTGGCGCATACCTCCGTTCGTAGTAACAATGGCCTGCCGCGGCGCCACAAAATTACGTCTCGGCTTAACGCTTGGCACAATGAGCGGCAAAACTGCCAGCGCCAAAAGACCTAGAAGCAGGAGCAGAAGGGCCATCAGAAGCGCGGCCTCTGGCGGCGGATAGATTGTCACCAGTTCGCGATAGGCAGCAAGGAGACCGAGGACAGCCGCGGCGACAATAAATGCAGCCGCGATGACGACAATAAGAGCTTGCCGGAGCAAGCGATCGAAGGATTGCTTGACCCGACCGCCTACTTGCAGCGTTGATAGCAGCGCAAGGGCCGAGCGTAGCATCGCCTATCGCCGCGTGAAAATGCCGAACAGGAAGCCCAACCCAGCGGCTATTGCCACTGCGGATACGGGATTCTCTCTGATGGCGTCTTCGGCATTGCTCATAGCCTCGACTGCCTTGTCTTGCGCCTGGCCGAGTTGCTTATTGGCTACGCGGCTTACTGTCGATGTCAAACTTTGAATGTCCGCGCGAATGGCTTCAATCTGGTCTGCCAATTCCTCGGCGTTATCATTTGCGACTAAGGCCGTTGAGCTAAACCAGCTGTCGATTTCCTTACGAACTTGGTCCTTGCCATAGCCGTAACGTTCTTGAATCTTGCCTTCGAGCTGATCTTTGCGACCACCAATGGCAGTGAGGTCGTCATCTGTAAGCAAACCCCATTGCTCCTTGACCTTGCCTTTCATCCGCTTCCAGTCGCCTTCAACACGATTCCAGTCCATGTGAACTCCTACCGGCGCCAAACGCCGCGTTACCTGAGTGAATTAGGCTGCTTCAGCTTGTTGGTTGACCGCTGTCTCGGCGATCTTCGTCAATGCTTGGTCTGTTGCCTCTTCTTCGTCGAGAGTCTCTTGAAGGAGAGAGGCTGCCTTATCGAGACCTAGCTTTTCGGCCCACGTACGAAGCGTACCGTACCGAGAGATTTCGTAGTGTTCTACGGCCTGAGCCGCCGCGAGCAGGCCTGCATCGAGGGCAGGCGAACCCTTATATTCCTGCATGATTTCCGCCCCCTCCTTCGTAATACCGACAATCGCTGCGCAGGTCTTACCGTGAGGCTTTTGTTGGATGGTCGCGAAAACCTGCTCCAGCCGATCGACCTGTCCCTCGGTCTCCCTATAGTGCTTCTCGAAGGCTGCTTTTAGCTCTTTGTTCTGAGCTGCCTTCGCCATCTTCGGCAAAGTCGCCAAAATCTTCTTCTCCGCAAAATAAATGTCCTTCAGGGTGTCGTGGAACAGGTCATCGAGATTTTTCGGTTCTTTCGCCATATTGGTCCTCCCATGGTGTTGTCCGTAAATAAGAGCCCCGCTGACCACGACAGGTCACCGGGGCAGCTTCTGAGGAAACCAACTGCAGGTGGCTTCGTTCCCTAAAGGCTGGCTAGGCCCGCTCGAATGAACGTTATGGCCAGTAGGAAGTTTGCTTTAGCACTAGGCTCAATCAGTAGCGTAAGGAGAAATCGATGAATACCAGTCGAGCGACTGCGAAAAAGCATGCGACCTCTGACAGGCGAGACATACAGGATAACCTGGGAGATCTGGGTGACAGCATTTCCAATCTGGCGAGTGATCAATACGAGCGTGCTCAGGATGCGACCGTAGATGCCATTCGACGCAACCCCTTTGCAGCCGTAGCCATAGGTTTTGGATTTGGTTTTCTGTTTGGGTTGATCAGGGGCTAACCGCCTGACTAAGATTTTTGCCAGAGGCGTTTGAAACCCCAAAACACCAACGCCAGCGCCTTCTGAAGCAGAAAATTCGCCGGGCCCGTCCGCAGTTTCGAATGCAGGCGTTTACGCACACTATCTAATTGATAATAATTTCAAAGCCTCTCAGCCGAGATGGATGCCCAAACGCGGCAGCAACCAGCTCCCGATGAAGGCGCCGACGACTCCAATAGCGATATCCGCAACTAGGCCCAAACCAGTCCTTGCACGATTTGACCTGCGAGCCATCCCGCGACGAGACCGACTAACAGAATGATCAAAAGACTTTCAGCTGACATTGCTTCGCGCTTCCGAAAGGTGCCCAGAAGCAACAGTCGAGCGACAAGTCAGAGGCCCATTGCTTTATGGGCCTCGTCCATGTGCTTCATGCACCCCGCCTTGTCACCCTTCTTCATCGCGGCCTTGGACATGTCGAGAGCCGTCGTCGCCTCCTTCTTTTTCGCGGCGTCAGTCATCTTGGCGATCATGCCATCCATCTGTTTCATATGAGCATCATTGCAGAGATCCTGCGCGGCATAGGCAGGACCGATAGCTAAGACGACCATAAAAGCCGCCATGAGTGATGTCTTGAGCATGATTTTCCTCCTTCGGGACGTCAAGTCGCAGCGCCGGTGACACAGATAAGCGTGGTGTTCCTCCGCAAGGACGAGCCTGCGCGGCAGCCGGGATACATCATGGCCGCGTTGGCGAAGGGAAGACTGCAGCCAACGCGGTCTGATCGGGCCACCAGGCGTGACGACGATTATGGGCTACACGACGAGCGAATCGTGCCGTTGCGCGTCGTCCACTGTGACACGCGGAAGCGCCGGTAATTGCAACACGGTCGCGTGCTGACCTTCGCACAAGTGCGTCAGCAGAACGATTTTTCCATCGGGAAACTCAAGGGCGTCGCGATGAACATTTGATCGGCCCTTATTGACCTGTTGGAACTTCGCCACCCTGTGCCCGAGCCTCCAGGAGAAGACAATCCCGGTCTCGCATCGCACCTCCTTCTCGAAGGCAAGCTCTGTGCCGGGAAGCAAACATACGGCCACGTTGCGATCTTCTACCGAAGCAAAACCACGCGTAATCGTTTCGGGGAACCTCGTCGATACCAGCTTATCGCCGACCTTCGCGGGCCGCGACACGAGAAGATGTAGGCTATAGTCACACATCGAAGGTACTCCTATCTCTGCGAACAGCTAGAGCGGTTACCCCCGTCTCACTATTATGGTAGCCGATCAAAACGGCGATCTTTTGTCTGTCGGCACCGGGCAGGTTTTGTCGGCTTGGCGCAAGGGTCCGACCTGCCCACGACCGTCATGCCGTTCATCCTGCGCGACGTGACGCTCGCGGGCGTGAACTCGGTCTTCACCCCGCACGAGAAACGCGAACAGGCCTGGGGTCGTCTAGCGACCGACCTCGACCTCGCAAAGCTCAACAGCATGACGTCACGGGCGAGACTCGACGACGTGCCGGCCTTGGCGGCCGAAATCCTCGCGGGAAAAACGCGAGGACGGGTGGTCATCGATCTCTGAACACCGATCAGTGAGGTGCGCGAGTGCCAATATAGGTCGGTACTACCTCCTCGACCGTTTTCGGTTGGATATTGAGCTCCCGGAGACCCGGCAGGGCACCGCTCGTGACGTTGTCCGCCTTGAGAAGATCAACTTGGCCGGTGGTGAGCGGTGGGTTGGGCAAGAGCTCGAACAGCAGCGCCTGGATCTCGGCCACCGCAAAGGGCACCGGTATGAGCAGTCGCCGTTTCCTCAGGAGGTGTAGCGTCATACTGACCAGTTCGCGCAGCGTGTACACTCCGGGACCGGCAAGCTCGTAGGTTCGGCCGACGGTTGTGGGGTCGGTGAGTATGCTGACGATAGCCTCCGCCACGTCTTCCACAAAGACTGGCTGCAATCGGGTACTGCCGCCGCCGATCAGCGGCAGTATCGGCAGCAGTCGGGCAAGCTCGGCGAGTGTGCCGAACAATGCGTCGCCCGGGCCAAACATGGCGCCCGGGCGGACGATCGTAGCCTCCGGAAAAGTCTGCTGGACCACCTGTTCGCCGCGTCCTCGAGCACGGATGTAAGGAGACCGTGAATCAGCATCCGCGCCGATACCGGAGACAAGCACGAGGCGGGGGACGCCGGCCGCGACTGTCTCCCGCGCTACGGTCTCGGCCCCTTGCACGTGCACGGCCTCGAAGGTCACGCCACCCTTCTCGACATAGGCCGAGACCATATTGACGACGGCGTTAGCTCCCGCAACGGCGGCGGAGACCGAGGCTTGATCGCGCACATCGGCGGGGACGACCGTGACCCGGTCGAAACCCATCGATCGCAGCTCAATCCGCGCCCGGTCCGGATGCCGCACAGCGACGCGCACACTCATCCCCTCGGTGGTCAGGCGGTGCACCAGTCGCCGACCGAGGAAACCCCCACCGCCGAACACCACAACCGTGGTCATCATCTGCTCCAGCAGGCTCGGGGCTCAGTAGGGTCCAGATGCCTCACCACTAGGCGTTGCCTTCGGCCAGGATCTCGTCGCGCGATTGATCTAGCGCGTCCAGTGACTTAGGGCCGCGCGATGTCGAGCGACGTCGCCACCGGCAGCGCCTTGGTAAGCGCCAAATAGACGGGGCACCGTTCCTGCCAGGCTTGGTAGACCCTACGAACCGCATTCTCGTCCTCAGGCGACCGGATGGCGATGGTCAAGCCGACATTGCGCACATCGGGCGCGACACCATCCATCCCCAGAAGACCGCGGGCGTCCGTTTCACACTGCGCAGTCGCCTCGATAGCGTCCACGGTGACTCCGAGCTGTGGGGCGAGCGTGTCTCGGATGAACACCACCGCGCAGCCGGCTAGGGCACTCAACAGGAGCGCGGTTGGGCTTGGCGCTTCATTGGTCCCGCCAAGCGGCACGGGCATGTCTGTGTGCCAGGAAAACGAGCCGTGCTCCATCACAGCCTTACTCCCTTCGGCCCGCGCTATCACCGTCGGCTTCCCCTTGGCCTTGTCTGGTTCGGCCTGCCAAAGACGAACTGTTTCCTCAATACGTTCCCGGTTCATTTGCTCACCTACCTTTCTTCATAGGTGCGCGCCGCTCCTGCCGGATTAATGCCAGGAACGGCTAGCCAGGCTCGAAACATCGATCCTTTGCGCTATATTTAAGTAAGCACTGGATTGAATGACATGCAGATCAGTCTTGCAGGCAAAGTGGCCATCGTAACGGGCGTGAGCGGCGACGGACAGGTTGGGCAGGCCGTCGCCAGGGCGCTAGCTGACAGCGGCGCTCAGCTGGCTATTTGTGCGCGCAAGCAAAGCAACGTTGAAGCCCGGGCCAAAGAGCTGCGAGACGCAGGCGTCCGCGTGTTCGCTATGGCTGGGTCTTTGACCGATGAGGTCCAGGTCCGCCGGCTGATTGATGACACTCTGAATGAATATGGTCGGATCGATATTCTGGTGAATCTGGCGGGAGGGCTCACCCGCTATAAGACTGCGGTCGAGCACAGTCTCGATGATTGGCGTGCGGAGGTCGACAACAACCTGTTGAGTGCGTTTTTGACATCGCGCGCAGCTTTCCCGCATCTGCAAGCTGCCGGGGACGGTGTCATCATCAACTTCGCACGGGCTGGCCAGCCTCAGGCCAACATGGTCGCCTATAACTGCGCCAAGGCTGGAATTGAGGCGCTTACCCGCACGCTTGCGCTCGAGGGAAGGGATCTCGGCATCCGCGTGAACGCAATTGCGCCGGGGCTAGTAGACACCGCATCCAACATTGCCGCGATGAAGCCGAAGGATCTGAAGCGTTGGACCAAGCGGGAAGATATCGCCGAGACCGTGGTCTTCCTTGCTTCCCCGGTCGCCTCCGGCATTACCGGCCAAGTTGTTGCAGTCACCGGCTGGGGATTGTAGCGCGAACGCTGTTACAAGGGCGCCCAGCGCATCCAACCGACGGTCAATCAGCAGGTCGAATGAAACAAGCCCCCGACCGGAACGCTTTCGCGCAACTCGTTGAAACGCTCAACAGCAGTCTCGGTCTGCAGGACCTCGACGGCAATGCCTTTGTTGACCAACACTTCGAGTGTCTCTGGACAGACCTGGAGCCGCTCCCAGATCCCTTTAGACAGCACCACGGCCTTGGCGCCATGCTCGATTAATTCCTGAACGTCGGCAGGCTGAATGCCGGGCACATGGCGCGTGCCCGTTTCACGCCAGTCCCACTCCTGCGCGCCGCCGGGAAACACCTTGGTGTCTTTGAAGGGCGGATGACCTTCGACCTCTACATGACCCCATGAGAGGTGCGAGATACGCGGGGATTTGAGTTCTGCCTGGTTCATGTTCTAACCCGGAAAGAGCTTAGCGCTTGGCCGCAATGAACGCCAAGCCAGGGCACGCCAGTTATCATCTCGAGTCGCAAGTCGATTTGCAAATTGCAGGAGACAGCATCAAAGGAGTCAACGTCCGGGCAGATATTGGTGCGCTACGCCGGCGATGGCCTTGCTGTCATATGCCTTACCATTATGAACGAGGAAGTAGCCGCGGGCCTTGCCAAACCCATAAGTGTTGAGAAAAGAGTCACGTCCAAGACTGTCGAACTCAGCAATTGCCTGACGAACCGCCTCGGGCGTTAGATCTGTTAGCGACATGCCCCCGACCCTACCAGGTCTGTCGACAACTCATTCGCAACCTTAGCACGGCTTTCCGTCAGGGGGGCCGCGACTTCGATTGGTCGTACAGCCGACCGGGTGGAGCCCGGCGTAGCAGAGCTAGAGGGCACACAGGGAGATTGAAGATGAGGAAAACCAGCGCACTACCGGGATTGGTCTTTTTTGTCATTGTCGCCATCGGCTTGGCATTCGCATACTTGGAATATAACCGTTCGGCTTATGGCGAAAGCCTGTCGATCGCGCTCGGCGCCTTCGCCATTGCCCTCGTTGCTTCTTACTCGATCAAGATTGCGGATCAGTGGGACAGGGCGGTGGTCTTGCGCCTGGGGCGCTTCCGCTCTCTGGAGGGGCCGGGATTGTTTTTCATTATCCCGATCATTGAAACGGTGCCCTATTGGATCGACACTCGCGTGATTACCAGTTCCTTCAAGGCAGAAAAGACGCTCACGAAAGATACGGTGCCAGTGGATGTCGATGCCGTCTTGTTTTGGAAAGTCGTGGACCCAAAAAGGGCGGCGCTCGACGTTGCCGACTATGGCAGCGCCATTAGCTGGGCTTCCCAAACGGCTCTGCGTGACGTGATCGGCAAGACCATGCTTTCGGACATGCTGGAGGGAAGGGAAAAAATCAGTAACGATCTTCAGAAGATCATCGATATACGCACCGAGCCATGGGGCATCAATGTCATTTCGGTGGAGGTCAAGGACGTCCTTATTCCTGCGGCCCTTCAGGATGCGATGTCGATGCAGGCCCAAGCGGAGAGAGAACGTCAGGCCCGCGTGATTCTAGGCGATTCGGAGAAACAGGTGGCGAAGAAATTTGCGGAAGCGGCAAAGACCTACGTGAACGACCCCGTTGCGTTGCATCTCAGGGCAATGAACATGCTTTATGAGGGTTTGAAGCAGAATTCCACGATTGTCATTGTACCGAGCTCGGCCGTGGAAACGATGCAGCTCGGCGGCCTGGCCGGACTAACGGCGCTTACTATGGGATTGGGACAAGAACGCGCAACCCAAGGGAAGGAAGGCCCGCAGCCGGGTCCGTGGTCTGAACCTGGTCCTGCGACAACCCGCTAGCTTCGAGCCAGCTCTAGGCGTCATTCGCGCGCCGAGGCTTTCTCCATCTCGTCTAAAGCGAGGGCCGAATGCGTGTATGCGCCGCCGGCGCGCATCTTCGCCGGCGACTTCCGCTCATCGGGTTGAAGAGGACTCCGATCCCGATGCGACTCTACTACCGAGTTTGACCCAAAGCGGACATGCCGCGCATGCTCGAAGTCCTTTCGACAAGGAGACATACGTTAGCTGCACCGGGAAGAGATCGACGGCTCCTCGCTCGGTGGCAACCAGCCTCTTGTGCCCTAGCGCTTGGCCATCGAGTTCATAATCAGACCGACAATCGCGGTAACTATAGCACCACTCACACCACCGCCGACCAGCTGACCAGCGATAGATGCTAGGTCGACACCGCCCGCCGACCCCGCAAGCGCCGGAATTAGCGCACCGAGCAGCTGCCCGCCACCAAGACCCCCCAGGGCGCCAGCGATGGTGTTGCCGGCCGTACCCAGGTTAGCCTTTTCGATGCCAGCACCCGCGGCATTACCTCCGATAGCGCCGGCAATGATTTGGATAATCAAATTGATAATGGTGGCTGACATGATGTTCCCCCCTTTATGTCGGCGGCGGTTGCGCCGTGCCGTCAGCCACCAGATTGCCGTCGGCAAGTCCCCGCAGCAAGCGAGATTGCCAATCTGTCCACGGCCGCAGCAGCGACGCCTCGACAACAAATCAACACGTCCCGACGCTCCGCTATGTGCAAGCTGGGAGGATGACGGACGAAACGCAGAGATCACCTTGGGCGGCTTTTGGCACGAAGCGGAAGTTCGGCGCTGCATTTCGTAGAGCGCACCCACTTCAGCAACGGAGGCCCGACATGAAAGTTAAAGAAGCGATGCACAAGGGCGTCGACTGGGTCGGTCCGGACACCCCTGTCACCGAGTCTCGCAAAATTAATGCGTAAGCATGATATAGGCGCCATTCCGATTGGAGAGAACGACCAACTGATCGGCATGGTGACCGACCGCGACATCGTCTGCAAAGGGTTGGCGGAGGAGAGCTTCGATTCCCGCACCGCGACGGCGCGCAATGTGATGACCCCAGGCATCCATTGCTGCCGGGAGGACGATGATCCTTGCCAAGGCGGTGCGGCAAATGGAGGCGCTGAAGGTCCGCAGGTTGCCGGTGATCAACAAGAGCAAGCGGATGGTCGGCATCCTCAGTCTGGGCGATGTCAGCCATTCGGCGCCCGGTGATCTGCTGTCCGAATGCGTCAAGAGCGTTTCGGCCCATCACCACTGACACACGTGTGAGGCCACTCGCCCGTTATGCCCGCGGGGTGCAGTCACGAAACCTCGCTGTCCCCGGCAAATCCGGGGCCTTAAGCATGTTCTTGTCCCTCCACGGCCGTGAAGGCCCAGGCACCGTAGCCCACTACCCGTCGCTTCTCGCCGCTCGTGTCGCCAGAATTACGTAAATCGAGGCGCGTCACCGTCCAGCCGCACCTCGAAGCGGCACAAAGTGCGCCGTTCAGCGCACCGAAACCGCAAGCATCGTTCGGGCCAAGAGAGGTGTAGTCGAGCCGCTCTATTGTCCTTGCCGTGGCAAGGTCGCGCCGCTCCGCAGTTGCATAGTCGAGGTAATGGGAGAGGTCGGTGCTCACGACGAGCAGAGTTCGCTTGCCGAGCACGGTCTCGATGACCCGTGCCACCTGTTCCGGAGAAGCTGCGCCAACGAGCAGTGGGACAATGGTGAAGTCATGAAGCACGCGCTGAAGAAACGGCAGTTCAACCTCAAGCGCGTGCTCGGGCGCATGCGGGATGTCGTCGATAGTGACGAGCCCGGCATCTCGCAGAGACTCAACCGCACCGATATCGACCGCGACATCTCCCAAAGGCGTGGTGAAGGCGCTTGAAGACGGCGCAACGATGCCTCGCACCGGCACATAATGTGGAGGGCCGATCAGCAGGATGCGGTTGGGAGCATCATTCGAGTGGGCGAGAAGCGAAAAGGCCTCTCCCGCTATTGGCCCTGAATACACATAGCCTGCATGCGGCGTCACCAGCCCGCAGAGGCCGCTCAGTTCTCTTCTTTTCGTCGCTTGTGAGAGCAGTGCCTCGACGGTGCTCTCAAGCTCTTGGGCTCCGCTCGGGTAAAAGGCTCCGGCAACAGCCGGGCGTCGAACCTCATTTCCCCTGGCGAACATGAGAAGCGTTGACTCCTTTCAAGACCAGCGCATCTTCATCCAATGGAGAGCGTCTACACAAGTGATGGAGTGCCCGGCCGCTATTGGCATGCCCTCGCCGATGGCCGCATCCAATGCGATCTTTGCCCGCGAGAGTGCAAACTGCACGAAGGCCAGCGCGGGCTGTGCTTCGTGCGGGCGCGTGCCGGTGACGAGATGGTCCTTACGACCTACGGCCGTTCGTCAGGCTTCTGCCTCGATCCAATCGAAAAGAAGCCTTTAAACCATTTCCTGCCCGGCACGGCCGTTCTGTCCTTCGGCACTGCCGGCTGCAATCTCACCTGCAAGTTCTGTCAGAACTGGGATATCTCTAAGGCCCGCGACTTGGATCGGCTGCAGCAGCAGGCTTCACCGCGAGCTATCGCCCAGGCGGCTTGTGCGAAGGGCGCCCGCACGGTGGCGTTCACCTACAACGATCCGGTGATCTTTCTCGAATATGCGGTCGATGTTGCGGCTGCCTGCCGGGAAGCCGGGCTGCAGACTGTCGCGGTGACCGCGGGCTACATCGGGAAGCTTGCGCGACCAGAGTTCTTCGCCGCGATGGACGCCGCCAATATCGATCTCAAGGCGTTCACGGAGAGCTTCTACAAGCAACTTTGCACCGGTTCGCTTGACGCCGTGCTCGACACGCTCATCTACGTCAAACACGAGACCAAGACCTGGCTCGAGATCGCCACTTTACTTATTCCAGGCAAGAACGATTCGTCCGTGGAGGTAGCTGCACTTTGCGAATGGGTGGCGAGGCGGCTTGGACCCGACGTGCCACTGCATTTCACGGCCTTTCATCCCGATTGGAAGATGCGCGATGTTCCATCGACTCCGCGTTCCACTCTCAAACGTGCCCGTGAGATCGCGCTAAGGACGGGGTTACGCTACGTTTATACAGGGAACGTGCATGACGAGACGGGCCAGAGTACCTATTGTCATGGTTGTGGGGCGCGGCTGATCGGCCGCGACTGGTACACCATCACGGCGTGGGGCCTTGATCTCGGCGGTCGCTGTGCCGCCTGCGGCGAAATCTGTCCCGGCCAGTTCGAGGCGCTGCCCGGAAGCTGGGGAGCAAGGCGGGAGCCCATGGTTATCGCCGCGGCATGATTGAACACTCTTACGTCAAGTGCTCGTTGGGGCGTTCTTGATGAAAGCAACACGGGGAGAGGGCAGCGTAAGGCGCACTGGCAAGAGCGAAAGGAAGCTTATCTCGCACACCTGCGGAAGGCCGACGAGGACATCCTTCGCGTATCGCTGGCGGACAAGGTTCACAACGCGCGCGCGATCCTTCGTGACCTGAGAAAACCCGATATAGGCGAGGAAATTTGGGCACGGCTTCAGTCAGCCCAAGGAGCGGACGCTATGGTACTACCGCAGCCTCGCCGACAAGTTCTGCGAAACGCTGCCCGGCCAGTTGTCTAGCGAGCTATGTGAAATCGTTGAGGTACTGGAGGCAAGTGGATGAAGAAGCCACGCACTTGCTGCTGTTCAGTATCGCCCGCGCCAAGCCCGTGGTGGTAGCTCGCCATGGGCGCTGGCTCGTGGATCGCCGATCCATGTCTTGGCTCCTCGCCAGAGCTTAGTAATCCATCCCACCCATGCCACCCATGCCGCCCGGCATGGCCGGAGAGCCAGAATCCTTCTTCGGTCGTTCGGCAACCATCGCTTCCGTTGTTACCAGAAGGCCAGCGACCGAACCCGCGTCCTGTAAGGCAACCCTCACGACCTTGGCCGGGTCGATAATGCCCTTCGCGATCAGGTCGCCATACTCGCCGGTTTGGGCATCAAAACCGAAGGAAGGCGACTTATGGTCCGTCACCTTCCCGACCACGATCGAACCCTCGACGCCGGCATTCTCGGCGATCTGGCGGATCGGCGCCTGCAGTGCCCGGCGGATGATGTTGATGCCGGCCTCCTGGTCGTCATTGTCGCCCTTGGCTTTGAGCGACTTCGCCGCCCATAGCAGCGCAACACCGCCCCCTGGCACAATACCCTCCTCGACCGCGGCCCGCGTTGCGTTGAGCGCATCGTCGACGCGGTCTTTCCTCTCCTTCACCTCGACTTCACTTGAACCGCCGACCTTGATTACGGCAACGCCGCCGGCGAGCTTGGCCAAGCGCTCCTGCAGCTTCTCCTTGTCGTAGTCGGAGGTGGTGTCCTCGATCTGCTGCTTGATCTGGGCAATGCGGCCTTCGATGTCGGCCTTGTTGCCGGCGCCGTGAACGATGGTGGTGTCGTCCTTGGTGATGGTCACGCGCTTGGCCTTGCCGAGCATCTGCACGGTAACGTTTTCAAGCTTGATGCCGAGATCCTCGGAGATGAGCTCGCCAGCGGTCAGCACGGCGACGTCCTGCAGCATGGCCTTGCGGCGGTCGCCGAAGCCCGGCGCCTTGACGGCGGCGACCTTCAGACCGCCGCGCAGCTTGTTGACCACGAGGGTAGCGAGTGCCTCGCCCTCGACGTCCTCGGCGATGATGAGCAACGGCTTGCCCGATTGCACCACCAATTCGAGCAGGGGCAGCAACGCCTGAAGCCCGGAGAGTTTCTTCTCGTAGATCAGGATGTAGGGGCTCTCGAGCTCGGCCACCATCTTCTCGGCATTAGTAATGAAGTAAGGCGAGATATAGCCGCGGTCGAACTGCATGCCCTCGACCACTTCGAGTTCGATTTCGAGGCTTTTGGCCTCTTCAACGGTGATCACGCCCTCATTGCCGACCTTCTGCATCGCCTTGGCGATCATTTGGCCGATTTCCTTTTCGCCGTTCGCGGCGACCGTGCCAACCTGGGCGATCTCCTCCGACGACTTGACCTTCTTGGCCTGTCGCGCAATGTCCTTCACGACCTCGCCTACCGCCAGATCGATGCCGCGCTTCAGGTCCATCGGGTTCATACCGGCGGCGACAAGCTTGACCCCTTCCTTCACGATCGCCTGAGCCAGCACTGTCGCGGTAGTGGTGCCATCGCCGGCGATGTCGCTGGTCTTCGATGCCACTTCGCGCAGCATTTGCGCACCCATGTTCTCGAACTTATCTTCGAGTTCGATCTCCTTGGCGACGGTGACTCCGTCCTTGGTGACGCGCGGCGCACCAAAGCTCTTGTCGAGGACGACGTTGCGGCCTTTGGGCCCAAGCGTCACCCTGACAGCGTTGGCGAGGACATCGACGCCGTGCAGCATCTTGTCGCGTGCGTCGGTGGAAAATCTGACGTCCTTGGCAGCCATTTTGGTTCTCCTAAATTGAACTGATGGGAGGCGACGGCGAGCCTATGCGGCCTTCCTGCTGGCCTTGGCGGCTTCGAGCACCCCCATGACGTCGGATTCCTTCATGATGAGGAGTTCTTCCCCATCGATCTTCACTTCTGTGCCGGACCATTTGCCGAATAACACCCGATCGCCCGGTTTAAGATCGATGGGGATGAGCTTGCCGGCTTCGTCGCGCGCCCCAGGACCAACGGCGACGACCTCGCCTTCCTGCGGCTTTTCCTTTGCGGTGTCGGGAATAATGATGCCGGCCTTCGTCTTCTCTTCGCCTTCAATGCGGCGAAGGACGACGCGGTCATGTAGAGGTCTGAATTTCATGGGGTTCCCCTCTCGGGATTGGTGTGAGCTCGGGATCGAGCTTTAGCACTCATAGAGGAAGAGTGCTAATCTTATAAATGGGCGCATGCGAGCGATAAAGCAAGGCATTGCGCAAAGGTCGAGTGGCACCCCGTTTTCCGTGAGATGAAATCTGGCGCTCGCTCAGGCTCTCTAAGAGCCGTTCAAACCTGACCGGAATTGGTTCCGGACAGGGACGATGTCGGCGAGAGCTGGCAAAAAGCGCATACCACCCGCTGCGGCTATACAAAGTCAGCGCAGGAAGGCGTGAGGGGAGAACCCGAGCCGGTATCGCTAGTAATTATGCCCCGATGGCGGAGTAGTGCGCGACGCGTGACAAAGAGGCAACCTTGACTGCTTTTGGCAGCCGAACTCCATGAGCACATACGTGAGGCAACCCTTGTAACCCAAACTCCTTCAGGTGCCCCACGTCCTGTTCGCCTTCCGTGGCATATTCCATGATCCGTTGCGCGAGGCCCGTCCTGATTCGCTTGATTTGCTGCTCAGTGTTCGCTTCGACACCCCAGGCGCACAATTCTAGCCAGGCGCTATCAAAAGCTCGCGCTAGGTCGTTGAGCGCACTTGGCCCGAAGGCAATCTTATGTGCAATTCGTTGAGACATTGGATGCACTCCCCGTTTAGGCGGGAGCATAAAACTCTCGGTCAGCGGTCGCCTGGACGGATGTGCCGATGATTCGCAAGCCTACTCCTTTTGCTCGCGGTGATGGCGAGTTCCGGTCTGCATTTTGGGACCTGGGGCGTGAGGGTCCGGCTATGCAAGCCAATCATCTAGGCGCGATAAAACACGGTCGATGCTCTGCTTAGCCTCGGTCACAGCGTCTTCCCGTCGTGGCGCCAAGGTATGCAAAGTAGATCGCGAAAAAAGTGGCAAGTCCGCACGCGTGGGGTAGATGCCCACACACCAGCTCGACCACTGACGCATTGGGACGATGTCGTATCCGCGATAGCGGCAGGTTTCGGTCGTTGTCATCGTGGGCTCCTAAGAAGCCCCCGTTACGGGTTAACGTCGTATCCGAAAAGAGGTTCACATCTTTCGGCGCCCGGCTCATCGATAGGGCGCGTCGAGCGAGATATTCTTCGCGATCGCTTTCTCCCAGCGGTCGCCGTTCGCGAGCAGGCGTTCCTTGTTGTAGTAGAGCTCCTCGGGTGTCTCGGTGGCGAACTCGACGTTTGGTCCAAGGACGATGGCGTCGACAGGGCAGGCCTCTTGGCAGAAGCCGCAGTAGATGCATTTCATCATATCGACGTCGAAGCGGGTGGTCCGGCGCGTGCCGTCGTTGCGCCGCGGCCCCGCCTCGATGGTGATGGCCTGTGCCGGGCAGATCGCCTCGCACAGCTTGCAGGCGATGCAGCGCTCCTCCCCATTCGGATAGCGCCGCAGCGCAAGCTCGCCGCGAAAGCGGGGTGAGATCGGTCCCCTCTCGAAGGGATAGTTGATAGTCGCCTTGGGCTTGAAGAAGTAACGCATCGCCAGGAAGAACGCTGAGATGAACTCAGTCAAAAAGATCGACCGGGCCGCTTGAGCGAGCCTCCATGATCTCACCCTGTCCGTTTTCACCAGTTTGGCCAAACGCTCGAACATCTCGCGCTCCGCCGGGTCTGCGACCTGTTCACCTCCCTCAGCCTGAACTTAACCCCTGACGATCACCTCAAAGTTGACGAGGCCGACTACGAGGTCGGCAATCAAAGCCAGACATCCACCGTGGGTTTTCGATCTCACTTTGCCACCAGGCGGGTGAATATGTTCGTCTCACCGTCCAGCTCTCAATCACCTGTGCCAGGATTGGGCGAAAACAGGTCGGCCTTGTCGGGCTTGCCCTCCCAATCCTTCGCATCAGGCGGTGGCTCACGTTTTATGGTGATGTTCGGCCAGACCTGAGCATATTTCGCATTGATCTCGAGCCACTTTTCGAGACCGGGCTCCGTGTCCGGTTTGATTGCGTCAACCGGGCATTCTGGTTCGCAAACGCCGCAATCGATGCATTCGTCGGGGTGAATGACGAGCATGTTCTCGCCCTCGTAGAAGCAGTCCACCGGACACACCTCGACACAGTCCATGTACTTGCAGCGAATGCAGCTCTCGTTGACGACGTAGGTCAATTAAGCGTCCTTTCAGCAGATCGCTGTGGTGCACTCATTCATGGTGTCTACCATCGCGGTGCTCGCTCGTTGGCCGAAAATGGACGCAGAGGAGACCAGCGTCCTCCGGCTCGATTGCAACGCCGAACAGCAGGCATTCGAGGGCCGACCGGGTCGCGCTCGTTGAGCTGCAGCGGGTTTCTCCACCGAGGTGCGTGCAGTCCTGGCAAACACCGAAGCGTCGATGCGGCCCGCTCGCAGCTACCGTGGTCAGCACTTGGTGCAGGGCGTGGTGCATCGCGGTTTGCTCTTCCGCGTCGAGCGAGTCCACGGCGCACACCAGAACTTCGAACGGGTCACGCGCAACCGCTTCGTGACCTTTGTCCGTCAGTCGCAGACTGACGCTTCGCCCGTCCGCCTCCGATCGCTGTCGAACCAAGTACCCACCTGTCTCAAGCGCCTTGATGGTCTGTGTCGCGGTGCCACGGGTCGTCGCTTGAAATTCCGCGAATGCGGACGGGGTGCGGGAAAACGAGTTGGCGCGGGCGAAGAAGCGCAGCGCCATCCATTGGGCTGGGCTGAGGTCGCCGTTATAGCCCTCGGCTTGCACGAGCCGTCCCAGCAGCAGCAGCAGTTCCGCCGTTTCGCGCGCTGACATGATTGCCTCTTCGAAAATATAATAGTGTTTCGAAATCAAGTTGACAACCGATCGGACGGTGGTAATTTCGTTTCGAAACTAGTTGAAGGCGCCGATCATGGCCCGCACCGCGTCCGTGCCAATCCTTAGGGCCGAATCCGGCCTCACCCGTTATTTTGAGGAAATCTGGCGGTTCCCCATGCTGGAGCGGCAGCAAGAATACATGCTGGCCAAGCGCTGGCGCGAGCACGGCGACCGCGTGGCGGCGCACAAGCTCGTCGCCAGCCATCTGCGGCTCGTCGCCAAGATCGCCATGGGCTATCGCGGCTACGGCCTGCCGATCTCTGATGTGATCTCCGAGGGCAATGTCGGCCTGTTACAAGCGGTTAACCGTTTCGACCCCGACAAGGGCTCTCGCCTCACCACCTACGCCGTGTGGTGGATCAAAGCCTCGATCCACGAATACGTCCTGCGGTCATGGTCGCTGGTGAGGATGGGCACCACCGCCAACCAGAAGAAGCTGTTCTTCAACCTGCACAAGGCCAAGCGCAAGATTTCCGCCTTCGACGAGGGCGATATGCGGCCGGACCAGGTGAAGATCATCGCCCGCCGGATCGGCGTCACCGAGCAGGACGTGATCTACATGAACCGGCGGCTCGGCGGCGACGCTTCGCTTAACGCCCCGATCCGCGAAGACGGCGATTCCGGCGAATGGCAGGACTGGCTGGTCGACGAATCCGCCAACCAGGAGACGAACCTCGTCGAGCGCGAGGAATTCGCGAATCGGCGCAAGGCGCTTGGCTCGGCGCTCTCCATGCTCAACGAGCGCGAACGCCGCATCTTCGAGGGGCGCCGGCTCGCCGAGGAACAGATCACGCTCGCGGAGCTGGCTGAGGAATTCGGCGTCTCACGCGAGCGCGTACGTCAGATCGAGGTGTGCGCCCTCGAGAAGGTGCAGAAGGCGGTAGAGAACCGCGTCGCCGCGATAGAAGCAGCTGCGACCTTGCCGGCCGAATGACACGGCTGCCGTGACCCCGCATTCGGACGAAAGTCAGTTGAATTAGGACGGCGCCAAATGGTCCAGCTCACCCTTCCCAAGAACTCCAGGGTCACCCCGGGCAAGACCTGGCCGCGTCCCGCGCACGCGATCCATGGCCGGGAGTTCCGCGTCTATCGCTGGAACCCGGACGACGGCAAGAACCCGCGCATGGACACCTATTTCGTCGATCTCGACGATTGCGGGCCGATGGTGCTCGACGCGCTGATCTGGATCAAGAACGTCATCGATCCGACGCTGACCTTCCGCCGCTCTTGCCGCGAGGGCATCTGCGGATCGTGCTCGATGAACATCGACGGCACCAACACGCTCGCCTGCACCAAGGCCACAACCGACATCAAGGGCACGGTGCGGGTCTATCCGCTGCCGCACATGTCGGTGATCAAGGACCTGGTGCCAGACTTGACCCACGTGATCGCGCAATACGCGTCGATCGAACCCTGGCTGAAGACGGTGACGCCGGCGCCCGAACGCGAGCGCCTTCAGAGCCCGGAAGAGCGGAACAAGCTGGAGGGCTTGGAGAACTGCATCCTCTGCTTCTGCTGCACCACGAGCTGTCCGATCTATTGGTGGAACGAAGATCGCTTCCTCGGCCCCGCGGTCCTGCTCCAGGCACACCGCTGGATCATGGACAGCCGCGACGAGGCGACCGGCGAGCGGCTCGACCAGCTCGAGGACCCGTTCCGGCTCTATCGCTGTCGCACCATCATGAACTGCGCCAAGGCTTGCCCGAAGGGCCTCAACCCCACCAAGGCCATCGCCGAGATCAAGCGGATGATGGTCGAGCGGCAGATGTAACGGCGAGACTGTCCGTCCAGCCAGCGAAGCCCGCGTTGCCAAGGCCTGCGCATTCTTGGACGCAGGGGAGAACCGAAGCGGCGTGGACACCGCGCAATACTGGAAGCCTTTTCCTCGATCAAACTCTTGATCTGAGGTTGCTTATTGCGCCCGCCAGATCCTTCGGCAGCAAATAGCGTGGTGCCGAGGCCGCCGTAGCAACGTCCGTGGTCCATGGTTTTGGGGGAGGATCCCGCTGGCGGCGAAGGAGCCTCTCTCGGCGATGCCGTCGAGAAGAGATCAGCTTCTATTGGTCGAATGCGACCGCTCACCATGCGGCAATGATGCCGTCCTCAACTCGATGGAGCAACAGGGTCGGGTTGCAGCTCGACCTGCAAGCGTTGCATCAGGTGCGTTCGCGCCTGGCAGTCCAGCGCACTGCCGACTAATCGGCTTCCACAGGTTCGGCACGCTCGATCCGGCGGGAGAGGGTCTCTCGGGGATTTGCGATTTGCCTCAATGATTTCCTTTCAAGTTTTTCTGGCGTTTGTCCGTTTCTCCGAATTTGCACCGAATGACCATCGAAGAAGGCACCACTCTCAATGGCAAGAGATTGGTGGTGAATATCGCCAACGACTTGTGCCTGCGACTTGAGAATTACGTCTTTGCCCTGGATCGGACCCTCGACTTTTCCGTCCACAACCACGCGCTCGGCGACGACGGTCCCTGTGACATGAGCCCCGCGGGCGATAATGAGGGACGTGCAGTGTAGTTCGCCGTCAATCTGGCCATTCACCTCCACTAAGCCCTCCGCGGTGACGCTGCCGACAATCGTCAATCCTTTAGCGATCACTGTTCCTTGCTTCGACCCGAACATGGTTCCCTCCTATCCTGTGCAGAGCATGCACATATCTAAGCACTGGGCGACTCCGGGAGTGTTTTCATGAAGCCATTCCCTCGTTCGCGCTGTTGCACGGCGTCAGGACGCCCGTTGTGGTTTAGCTGCGGTTCTGCCGCGGCTCCCCCAAGCCGCGCGCGAGCTTGCGGAAACAAGCGTGGCTCAGACCCACGCGGCATATGAGAGGTCCAAGAATACGCTCGAAGCAGCAGTGAACACTATCGCTAGATCTTTTGACGCATTGGGCCAGGGCGTAGCAGCGTTAAACCTCAAAATTATCGAGATCGCCCAACAGAATGTAAGCTCAAGCTTCGATTTAGCGAAGAGCTCGGCCACGGCCAAGACCCTCGCCGAGATTGTGGAATTACGGGCGACTTATTGGCGCAAGCAGCTCAGCGCACTTGCGGATCAAGCCGGAGAAGTCCGCGCGTTATCTACCAAGGTGGCAACCGACATGGCCGCGCCAATCAAGGCGCATGTGACGCGCAGCATAGAACAGCTTGCAGGTGCGAATATTGCTGTTAATGCCGAGCCTTCAATCCAGATAACTTTTTAATGCTCACGACTAACGTGGTGAATGTCTGCTTATGGCACTAAGCGGACATTTCACCTGCACCGACGAATGTCCGTTATTGGGGGCAAAGCAGACATCACTGATCCGCTCGCCCATGTCCGGTAATGACCCAAAGCGGACTTTCTAGCTCTGCTTAGGCCACGGAGCGTGCAACTTTTGCGAGCAAGTACGACGATTTAGCGCGCTACGCTTGTAATACCCTCAGTCAAGGGCCATATGCTTATTACAAGCAGAAGGTCCAGAGCGATGGCGGGATTTGATTACAGGACGGAAGCGGAGCTGTTTCCCCTAGTACGTCGGAAATTCAATAGGGGCGGCTCCGTGGGCTACAAGCGGTTCACCTCCGCCGCCGAAGCCATCCGTTTTGCGGTTGAGGAGCTCGCACCGGATCTTCTTCGCGGTGCCTATCTTGAAGTCGCCGAGGAGAGGTTCGATGCGAACGGAATTCGCCATCTGTACGAGAGCGACACATATCCGCTAGTCCGGCGCGCATGACTGCGATGTACCAATAGGCACTATGATGAATGCTACTTCCAATCACCAAGCCGCTGCCGGGCAACGGCGCAAAAATTACCGCGACGTGACGAACCCCGATACAATGGAGCTTACCGGTACCGTGACTGCCATCTGGGCTTTGGCATCATTCGCGCTCGTTGCAGCGATCATCCTAGGGATGATCTAGCGCTCCCATTGACGAACCCCGATACCTACTTGCCAGCCCGTCTGCCACAGATCAGCCAACCCTCAGAGGCTTGGGTGATGGGAGCGACAGCACGACCAGTATGGTGCTTGAAGATCTTGAGCTGGGTGTCCGTCAGCGGGAGGCCGAATAGGGCTGCCAGGAACGCGAACCACGAGCGCCAGGCTTCAGGCTTCTTGAACCACGGTGCAAACAGGTTGGCGTCGGTGCAGGCGTGGAGAATATTCACGTCACGGCCTCCACTTCCTGCGTCTCGAACGCCTTGACGTAGGCACTGATGCTCGGCGTCACGTCTTTCAGGCGACGCTCCTGGCCAATGTCGGCAAGCAGCCTGCGCAAGCTGTTCACGGCCCTGGTGTAGTTGTTCAGATCGAACTCCTCACCCCGCAGCAGCGAGGCGCGAGAGTGCCCGCACCACAGGATCAAGCCAGCAGCCTCTTCGAGCAACGCCCGCTCAACGGCGCTTGGATCGCCGCCCATGTGCTGGGCAAGATCAGCTGCAACATCCCCGAATTCGCGGTAGATGGCCGAGCGCGGGTCGATGCCGGTCATCAGCATCTTGCCGTTGCCAACAGCGCTCCGGGCAGTGGGCGGTCGATGGCGGAAGGGGGAACGCCTGGCCGGTTTTGCCACAGCGTCAGTGTCGCCGTCGTCCTAAACCGGGCGGCCAGCACTGCCGCGCGGACCACTTTATCAACGACCAAAAGGAGAGGAGGCCTGATGAAAGTCCTGATGGTTCTTACCTCTCACGACCAACTCGGCAACACGGGGCGCAAGACGGGCTTCTGGCTGGAGGAACTGGCGGCGCCTTACTATGTCTTCAAGGATGCCGGCGTCCAGGTCACCCTCGCATCGCCCAAGGGCGGGCGTCCGCCGCTTGATCCCAAGAGCAACGAGCCGAACTTCCAGACCGATATCACCCGCCGGTTCGAGAAGGATGCTGACGCCAACGCCGAGCTCGACAGGACGGTGCGCCTCGAAAGCGTCAAGCAGGAAGACTACGACACCGTCTTCTACCCCGGTGGTCATGGGCCGATGTGGGATCTCGCCGAAGACAAGCACTCGATCAAGCTGCTGGAATCCTTCCTGGCCGCCGGCAAGACCTTCGCGGTGGTCTGCCACTCCACCGGCGCGCTGCGCCATGTCAAGACCCCGGATGGCAAGCTGCTCGTCGAGGGCAAGACCGTGACCGGCTTCACCAATGGTGAGGAAGAAGAGGTAGGATTGACGAAGGTGGTGCCCTTCCTCGTCGAGGACGAAATGATGACGCTCGGTGCCATCTTTTCAAAGGTCAAGAACTGGAGTGTTCATACGGTCGCCGATGGCCAGCTGATCACCGGCCAGAATCCGGCCTCGTCGGGTCCGGCTGCCAGGCTTCTGATCGATGCGCTGAAGAAGAAGGCGAAATAGTCGGACCCACTGAACTCGGGGAGGCGCGGACTGCAGTGGGTGACGACCCTATGGATGGTTGGCATTTGAGCCAGCGGGCTTCGCAAGCTGCTTTAGCACTTCGTTTAGCTGCTTTAGTGCCTCGGCATCCTCGGGGCTGACTGTCTGGGTCTTGCAGCGGGGATCGGTTCTTTGCAAAGCGCCACTCATGGCGCGCGTAAGCGGAATCGGAGCGCAACCGTGGTCCATTTCGCACACCAGATCCCACTGTGGACGAAAACCGGCATGATGGGCTTTGGAGTGTGTGCCATATAGGGCGGGCCGTACGGCTATTCGTCGAGTAGATAGTCGGCGCAAGCAGGGTCGCCCTCGAAGGTCAACATCAAGCGAAGGTTTTCGCTGAACCACTCTAACGCCCCATCAGGATCGGCTACGATCGTAGTCGCTACAACAGAGTGTCTGTCAATCTCGTGGAGGGTGTAACGCCTCAGGTCCTGCGCGACGGAGGTGCCACGTTTGATCTGCGTTTGCTGTCTGCACTCAGGAGCAAAGCGGACATCGCTAATGTGCAGTCTTATGTCCGCTAATGACCCAAAGCCGGCTTCTCGACCTGCTGGCCAAGAAGTAAGGCCTAGAGGCGGATGACAGCCTTGCCGCGGAGGCCGCCGTTGCGAAGCTGTTCGAGCGTCTGGCCCGCGCCGTCCAGTTCAACCATGGAGCGGATACGCGCAGTGATCGTGCCTTCCGCGAGCATGTGCGCAACCTGGTTAAGCCCTTCTGGCGACGACAAGGAATTTGCGCTCGACGCAATGTTGTGCGCCGTGATTTGGCGCTCAGCGAACCACCCTTCGTCTGCCGCATAGATCGTCGAGACAAGACTGCCTCCAGACTTGAGAATCTCGGCGTCGCGGCGGATCGCGTCCGAACCATTGACAAGATCGAGGACCGCATCGACACCGCCCGGGTGAGATGCGCGCAGCGCGTCAATTACGTCGACGGCTTTGCTGTCGTAGACTTCTTCGGCACCGAGGAGGCGAGCTTCCTCGGGGTCGCCGCGGACCGTCGCGATGACGTGCGCGCCGCGGGAGCGCGCGATCTGCACCGCGTATCCGCCGACTCCGCCGGTCGCGCCCATCACCACCAAGTGCTGGCCCGCAGTGACTCTGAGTAGTTCGAGGGACCCGAGCGCAGTTATTGCCGGGATGGGCAGGGCGGCTGCCTGTTCGTCAGTGACTTCGTCGGGGATGCGGGCCAGCGGTTCTGTCTTCGCACCCGGTGCGACCGCAGTGTACTCGGCGTACGCGCCGTGTGTCCGTGCCATCCCGAAGATACGGTCGCCGGTGCGGAGTTCGCGCTCCCCTGTCGGAACTCGTTCGACCACGCCGGCGAAGTCTATGCCCATGACAAAGGGATATGTTGAGGTCGCGGTCAGCCGTTCGAGGAGTTTGTAGTCGATCGGATTGACCCCCGCATATCTCACGCGTATGAGGAACGCACTGTCCGCGGCGGGGATCGGTAGGTCATGGATCGCCGGAGCTTCGCCGAAGCTCTGGACAGCAAATGCGCGCATGTCTCGCTCCTTATTACCAGCGAACCAAGTCTAAAGTTTCATCGCTCCTAAACCGCGCCCAGCAGCCCTTGTGTGTACATATTGATCCGGTTACAGAATCGCTTAACCTCACCGGCGATGGTCATACTGTTATGCCGCGCCTTCCTGGGCCCGGCCGTCAATCGGACGTCTCGGCCTGCGTCAACTCCGCGTCGATGGCGGCGACGAGATCGTCAAAATCGTAGGCCGCGTCATGCCGCCTGCCATTTATGAAGAACGTCGGAGTGCCGTTCACGCCGCTCTTCAGGCCTCCCATGAAGTCGCTGCGGACCCTGGGTTTAAACGTGTGCTTCTCCAGCTCTTCGCTCAAAACCTTGTCGGATAGATGTAGGGCTTCCGCAAGAGAGAGATAGAGAGGCAGGCCCAATGCGTCCTGGTTCTCGTAGAGACCGTCATGCATTTCCCAGAAGTGGTCATGCGCACCCGCGAATTCAGCCGTCTCAGCCGCGTTTTCAGCCTGGGGGTGGACCTGCGTCAAAGGGAAGTTGCGAAATACGAATCGAAGACGCTTACCAAAATGCTTCTGCACAGCTTTGACGATGGGATAGGCGAGACCACAAGCTGGACACTCATAGTCCCCGTATTCGACGAGCGTCACGTGAGCGTGCGGATCGCCCTGAATGTGATCGGCGGATGTGACCGGAATCTGCAAGATTGACATACGCTATCCCTCATTTGGGTAATTGCTCAAGCGCGTGAAGGATTCCGTCAGCGCCGGGATTGACCGCCACCGGAGAGAGATAGCTCCAAGCGATGATGCCTTTGCGGTCGATCACGAAGAGCGCGCGCTCGCAAAATCCATCGTGCTCGCGGTAGGCCTTATATTGCTTCGCGACCGCCCCCTTGGGCTCAAAGTCGGCGAGAAGCGGAAAGTGGATATGGTTATGCTTCGCAAAGGCATCGTGACACCAGACACCATCGACAGAGATGCCAAGGACCTGGGCGTCATACTTTTCAAACTCCGGCAGCGCCTCGTTGTAGAGGGACATTTGATCACCGCAAACGGGACTCCAGTCCGCGGGATAAAACGCGAGGACCACGGGCCTACCGGCAAGATCCGTGAGAGACAGACGCTGATCCGGCGTGACGTGCAGCGCGAAGTCTGGGGCCTTCGTGCCGGGTTCCAGGAGCTGTGTCGCTTTCTCTGGTCCCTCAGCAGTGGGCAGTTCGACGGAAGCGCTGGTCATCTCAGTCTCCTCGGGTGAAGAACGCGGCTTCAGTTGCCACTTGAATTTGAAAGTGAGTGTCGTCGTTACGTATGCATCCAGTAGCGTTTATTTGCCTTGCAGCCGCTTCACGAACGACACGGCGTAGGACGGCGAGCGGAACAGAAGAACAGGGTCATTGGTCGGCGCGATGCCATCGCTCATGACCAGAGGGTCGTAATTGATCTTCTCGCATTCGGCGCCCGTCTGCGGCATCGCCGAGGAAATCGTCAGCGTCCCGACCTTCAGCTCCTTGCGGTCCTTCGGCCACAGCAGCGTGGGGCTATCTTCTGGGTCGCCCGGCTCACCAATGGTCACCCACATGTCTCAGCGGACGGGTTCTTCGTCCGGTCGATCACCCAGGCTGAGTACGACATACTCGCGGCCCGGCAGCGGGCAGAGGCCAAGAAGACCGAACAGAAGCTACTCGATGCTGAAGCCAAGGCGCAGCAAGCGACAGTTACAAATATTTCTTCGCCAATCTCAACCTCAACAAAAACCCGATGACCTCGTATGCCTCCGGCTGCGGCGCCGATAGCTGCTCCTTTAGCGGCGCCAACCGCTGCGCCCGCCGGCACTACGGTTTCAGCGCAAAGACCGTGATCGTTGGGTTTCCGCCGCCGATCTCCGGCGCCAGCTGGTCATAATAGCCGCCCACGAACCCTGAGACCACGGCGACGTACTGTTTGCCTCCTGACGCGTAACTTACCAGCCCCCCTCCCGCCGGACCGCCGAGATTATGCTTGTAGACGATCTTGCCGTCCCGTGCGTCGAAGACGAGAAAGTCACCGGTGACCTCGCTGGCTAACACAACGTCGCCGCCGGTTACCGCAACGCCGCCGATCATGGGCTTGCTGAACTCATATTGCCAGCGCTGCTTACCGGTGGCCGCGTCGAACGCGGTCAACCAGCCCCGCGCTTTGGCCCAGGGATCGAATTGGAAGTCACCGCCAAAGAACTGACCACGCTTCTTCTCAGGTTCGGGATCGGGCGGCTGCGTTGCCGGCCGGATCTGATTGCACCAGTCCGTCGCCGGCACGAACAACGCGTCAAGCCGCGGGCTATAGGCGCCGCCGTTCCACTCATGACCGCCCAAAAGGCCTGGGCACACGTACGTGAACGACGTGGAAAGGGGGCCTTCCGCGTTCTTGCGCGTGGTGAACGGGACGCTGTAGAGTAGCTCGCGCGTGTCTCGGTCTAAGACACGCAGCAGGCCGTCCTTGCCGGTTAGAGCAATGGCCTTGCGGACCTGGCCACTGGCCGTGGTCGCGAAGACCGGCGAGGCATGGCTAAGGTCGTAGTCGCGCACATCGTGCGGAACCGCTTGGTAGTACCAAGCCAATTTGCCTGTGCGGACATCCAGCGTCACGATCGAGTTGGTGTAAAGGTTGTCACCCAGCCGGTTTTTTCCAAAGAAATCCGGCGCCGGATTGCCCACCGGCACATACAAGAGGCCCTTCTCCGCGTCGAGGGACATCGGCGTCCACAGATTGCCACCCTTCAGCACGTTCGGGTCTTCACCCCAGGTCGCAGCGCCCGGCTCACCGGGGTCCGGCACCGTGTTGAACTTCCACACCGGCTCGCCGTCGCTGAGCCGGAAGGCACCAACCCAGCCCTTGCCAGCAAACTCGCTCCCTGCCGGGCCGATTAGCACGAGGTCCTCAAAGATCAGCGGCGGCATGCTGATGAAATGACCCCCGCCTGGCTTCGCAATTTGGCGGGACCACAGTTCTTTGCCCGTGCTGGCATCCAACGCCAGGAGATACCCGTCTGCGGTGCCGCGCACGACTTTGCCGTCCTTCATGGCGACGCCGCGTTGGGTAGTGAATGTCTCGCGGTCCCGCGGCGTCCATTCGGACTGCCAGACCACCTTGCAGCTCGCGCCATCGAGCGCCACGGTGTAGTGCGTGGTCGTGGCGTAGAGGATGCCGTCATACACGATTGGTGCCGTCTGCCCGGGCATCTTCTCCGGAAAGCTATAGCTGCAGGTCTGTGCGAGATCCCTGGCGTTCTTTGCGGTGATCTGGTCGAGCGGTGTGTAGCGTTGGCCGCCATAATCGTGATCCACGTAGGGCCAGTTGACGCCATCCGTGGCAGCGTTGTTTAGCTCCGCCTGCGACGGACCAACCGCGTGCGCGGTACCAATCGTCAGCAACAGAGCAGCAACGCTTCCCAATACAAAGGCGTCGGCTCTCAAATACAAAGCTTCGGTTCTCGTGGATGGTTCCTCTGAGGTTCAAGCAAGTGCGAGGAGATCACCGCTCGTTCCAGCCTGCATGTCGGCCCTACACCACGAGTTCTCCGGTAAGACTAACGCGCAGGATCACGCGGCTAATACCGCTCCTTTTAGTACATGGCGGGCCTTACGGACAACTTCCTCTTTGATCCGTTGCTTGGTCAGACGTTCCTTCGTGCGAAACGAGAAGACAGCCACGACAACCTGTTCGCCCCCGTCGCCATCGCCCCTTCTGAACTCGACGTAAGCCCGCTCGGTTTGGTCGTCGTACTGTGCTTGGTGAAGTCGAAAGGTCATTCGTCCGCCCTGACTCATAAATTTGAAGGGGCGTCCAGCCTACTCAACGCCGAACGCCCCCGCCTTGTCGGTTTTCTCCGTGTGGCTTTTCCACGGGCGACAATGCGGGCAACACCATGCGGTGATCGATCCCTCACGCAATGCGAGATTGTGCCAAAATTTTGTGTAAGTACGCCAATTGAATGGGTCGCTGGGAAACGAAAAGCCCCGGCGCATGAGCAGACACCGGGGCTTCCTGACGACATGAAAGAAGGACTGCCGTGAGGAGCCAGCCACCTATCTAGCCAGCTTGGGAGGCACAGGAATGGAAATGGACCTAGCTTTCAAGCCAGGTGACGTGGTTCAACTGAACTCTGGCGGGCCTAGGATGACGGTCGAGGCAGTGCAAAGTGATGGAACGCTTCGCTGCGTCTGGTTCCACGAGGATGGCAAGCAAGACAACGGCGTTTTTGCACAAGTCGCGCTTCGCGCTGCCAAATCGAAGAATTGAATCGCGCCACCTGAAGCTGCTGGTTTTGGCGAAGTTCCCATTGGCTTAAATGGCGCACTGGCCCAGACGCGGCTTCACCAAGCGCGAGCCCCAGAGTCCGCTTTTGGCACAAAGCAGACATGCTCAATGCGCTGGCGATTGTCCGCTTTTGGGGGCAAAGCAGACATGGACCAACCCCTACTTACCAATCTCGATTTATGAGTACACGGCCTAATTGAAGTCGCACACGACTCCGCCGACCGGACGTCCCGGGCATCCTCGCCTCGCGCGTCCTTGAAGTCCTCGACAGTGAACTTTCGCAGGGCGATGGCCTGGTCGGTGGTCAGGTTGCTCATAATCCGCATGAAGGTGAAGAGGTTGGAGAAGCCTAGCGCTGCGTACTGGCCCTCAGCGAGCCGATCTGTGGCGAGGTAGCACCCTCGGCGAACGTTGCCGGGACGAGCCGCCCCGCCTTTTAGGAGCGGGCCCAATCAATGCCAGCGGGGAAGCCGGAATGGTGCTTCCGTGCCGAACGATCGTTCACGAAAGAAATTTCCATTGCGATTCGGGTTTCGGAGCGGGGCAAGACTCCTGCTTTCCGAACCAACGATAGCGGTTCCGCCCAACAACATCATAAACCCAGTTGCGGACCGACCGTGGTACGATGCGGAGACCGTGGGATGCTGACCATGGCCAGCCGAGCAGACGCATGGTCTCCAGCCAGGCGTCGCTTCTTTCATAGGTCTTGCCGCCTTCGATTAGAAAGAATGTGCTGAGATCCGTTGTGAGATTGTACTTCGTGGCAAGCCTCCTTCCGGCCTCACTCTGAAGTGAAGCGAATCGGAAGAAGTCGTTGTGGTCGCGTGCAAGAACGAATCTCACTGATGCGTTGCAGAGATTGCATACGCCATCGTACAGGATGATTACGCTTCCTTCGCTCGGCGCGGATTCGCTCAATTCACTGAAACCCCAGGGTCGAAGCCAGAGGGGGTGCACGAGGGCTCGCCATGGGGTAATGGCGAGCAGTACTTAAACGAGATCACTCATTGCGCTCCCGGCAAGGATCATGGCGTTTGCACACCAGCCTCGCCAGAGGCTGCGGCTCCGGGTGCCGCCCCGCCCTCTCCGAGCGTGGCGGGAGGTTCGGTCGGGGTACTCGCCTCGGGCGCGACTTTCGGCGTGCTGGCCGGCGCGGTGGGTCCCTCGCCGGGACGTGTCGAGCCTTCGCCTGCCTTGCCCGTGGCATCGTTGAAATATTTGAAGAAGTCCGAATCGGGGCTCAGCAAGAGCCGCGTATCGCTGGACTTGAGCGCCGCATCATAGGCCTGCATAGAGCGATAGAAGGCGAAAAAGTCCGGATCCTGGTTAAAGGCCTTGGCATAAATGCGGTTCCGCTCGGCATCTCCGTCGCCGCGGATCCGTTCCGACTCTCCGGTGGCGTCGGCCTTAATCACGGTCACCTCGCGGTCGGCCGTGCCGCGGATACGCGTCGACGCCCCCCCGCCTTCGGCGCGGAACTCGGCAGCCTGTCTCTGCCGCTCGGTCTGCATGCGCCGATAGATCGCCTGCATGTTGACCTCCGGCAGGTCGACGCGCTTGATGCGGACATCGACGATCTTGACGCCGAGCTCTGCCGCCTCCTGGTTGACTTGACTCGTGATCGTGCGCATCAGCCCCTCGCGCTTATCGCGCACTACTTCTCGGAAGCTTGCGCCGCCCAGCACGCGCCTGAGCGAGGCTTCAAGAATGGCGCCAAGCCGCGAATTGGCGATGCGCTCGTCGCGCACGCTTTGGAAAAATAGCAAGGGATCGGTGATCCGGTAACGCGCAAAGGCATCCACGACGAGGCGCTTCTGGTCGGAAGCGATGACCTCTTGCGAAGAGGTATCAATGTGGAGGATGCGTTTGTCCAAGAACTCAACATTCTGGATGAAGGGGATCTTGTAGTGCAACCCCGGGTCGCTGATGACGCGCTTCGGCTGGCCGAATTCGAGCAGCAGCGCCTGTTGGGTCTGCTCGACCGTGAACAGCGTTAGATAGGCGACGAGTGCTACGGCGCCGAGAAGAATGAGAGGAACAGTGAGGCCGGTTCTGTTCATTGCTGGCTACCCTCCGCCGGCGCCGGGGCCTTCTTGGAGAACGCGGACAAGGGCAGATAGGGCACCACGCCGGATCCTGCCTTCTCATCCACTATCACCTTGTCGGTGTCGGAGAGCACGCGCTCCATGGTCTCAAGGAACATACGCCGGCGGGTCACGTCGGGCGCGAGCTTGTACTGCTGATAGATCTTGGTGAAGCGGTCGGCCTCACCCTTGGATTCGGCCACCACCTTGTCGCGGTAGCCTTGCGCCGCCTGCAGGATGCGCTGGGCCTCGCCCTTGGCTTCGGGAATGATGCGGTTGGCATAGGCTTGTGCCTCGTTCTGCAGCCGCTCCTGGTCGGCACGAGCCGCCTGCACGTCGCGGAAGGCGTCGATCACTTGCGCTGGTGGGTCGACTTTCTGGAGCTGCACCTGGGTGACCTGGACGCCGGCGCCATAAGAGTCGAGCGTCTTCTGCATGAGTGCCTGCACCGCGGCCTCGGTCTTCGCCCGCGCCTCGGTGAGGAGAGGTTCGATATCGCTCTGGCCGACGATCTCGCGCATGGCGCTTTCGGCGACATCCTTCACCGTCATTTCCGGGTCCTCGATGTTGAACAGGTATTTGGGCGCATCGCTGATACGCCAGAACACCACGAAGTCGACATCGACGATATTCTCGTCGCCGCTGAGCATCAGGCTCTCTTCGGGAATGTCGCGGACCGGAGCCGCCGTCTCGCGATTCTCCGCCGAGCCGCGCATGCCAAGTTCGATACGATTGACGCGGGTCACCTTGGGCAGCTCCACGACCTCGATCGGATAGGGCCAGCGGAAGTTGAGGCCCGGCGGAAGCATGCGAACGAACTTGCCAAAGCGGAGCACCACGCCGAGTTCTTCCGGATTGACGCGCACGGTGAAGCCGAAAAAGCCGACCAGCGCGATGACCGCCAGGGCAATCAACACCGCGAACGAACCGCCCATGCGCCCGCCGGGAATGGCTTGGCGAATCCGGTCCTGTCCCCGGCGCAGGATCTCCTCAAGATCGGGCTGCTGGCCGGAACTGCCAGGGCGCGGGCCCCAAGGGCCGCCCGCCCCACCTTTCCAACCGCCGCCGCTCTGATTGCTCCAAGGCATGATGCAATCGATCCTGTTGTCCGATGAAGCAAGGCGCCGGATCGCTCAAGGCGGCAGCGCTAACGACGCCAAGACTATCAGCAGGATAGATGGCAGCCGGCGTCGGGGGTGGGAGGGTTATAGGCCGACATTCCCCAGATGACCAGGGATTGGCGTGAACGGTAGCCTTCTGCTGCGGTATCCGGACGCCGAAAGGCGGCGTCCGGGACGCTTCCGGCGTGCTGAGCCCCGCGAACCATTTCCAGAGTGGCCGATTGGGCCCTTTTCCTCGCCATTCAGACACACTCCTCCCGTCGTGATGACGCATCCGAACCAGTTCCTACCCTGAGGCCGGCCTTCGTCGCAGCCCCTCAATTAGCCACACAATCTCCCCAAACAATTCCCGCCGTTACATCCTCCCCGGGCTTGACCAGCGTCCCAGGCTCCCAGCTTCTGCGCATTTCAGCTTTCGGGACCGTCGCTCCGCTCGCGTTCGAGCGCCTTGAATGTTGCGATCACTTCCTGCCAGGAGACGATCTCTCTCCTCGTCCGGGCATTGTCAGACAAACCTGAGCGGGCCTGCGAAGGGTGCTGGTCTAAGGGCGTCAGGCCGCCAGCTGACGCCACTCGGCCAGGGCGGCAGAACGGTTCTGTAAGAAGATGTCGCGGCGGTTGAGGTGACGGTCGTGGTTGAAGTGGTTGTGGATTGATGCGTGGGCGGCTGCAAATTTCTGTAGGGTCCTTACGGCCCTGAACCTCTGCATCGCTCGTTCTCGTCGTCGGAACGGCTGGTGGGAATTCTCACCCCGATTGTTGACCACCGACCGCATTCCTGATCGGCAGCATTGCCGATTACTTTCATTGCCGAACGGTACGACCGAAGCCGGTCGGTTACAATTGATCGCGGTCGGCCGTAACGCTTCATCGTACGCTTCAGGAATTTCAGCGCAGCCCTGCGATCCCGGCGCTTCGTCGCGAAGACCTCAAGCACCTCGCCCTCGTGATCTACCGCACGCCAGAGATAATGGGTCTCTCCATTGATCCTGACGAACACCTCGTCCAGGTGCCAGCGCCATTGCGAAAACGACCGATGATGAAGGCGTCGCTTCCTGATCGCGGCCGCAAACATCGGACCGAACCGGTTCCACCAGTACCGAACCGTCTCGTGGCAGATGTCGATGCCCCGCTCGAACAGAATATCCTCGACCTGTCGCAGCGACAGCGGATAGCGGATATACATCATCACCACGAGGCGGATCACCTCGGGCGAGCTGCTGAAGCGGAAACGCGAGCCGGTGTATGGCGGCATTGAGTGGGCCCGCCGCTACTACCTGGAGCAATTTGAGCACCGGCTTCAGTTTGCCGTTGCCGTCCACGTTCTCTTCCTCGACCCGTTCGACGACGCCTATGAAGGACGACGTGACGTGAGAGGCGTAGCCTTTGCACACCAGCTCACCGTTCTCGGTGACGAAGGGGCGGTACTGTTTCTCCCGCACGGAACAATTAGTGCCGTTGGTGCCGGTGCGCTCGTATCGCGCCATGATACCGACGATATTGCCGTTGGCGTCCGGGTACACCCACGTGCCCTTGAGCATGTGCCCCGGAGGTGTGTGAGACTTGATGACGTCGAGTTCGGTGGGGGTCATGGCCGGCACCCAAGGGTAAATGCAAGAGTGCGGGCGGCTTCAGCCTGGCCTATGCCGAAGACATAGGCGGCAAGGGCAATAACGTCTCCACCCTTGTCGCCGGTGGCGAAGTCGGCCCAGCGGCCGTTCTTGAGGTTGACCTTGAATGAGCCGGCGTGCCGATCGGCTCGGGTAGGGTTGCGAGCGATCCATTCATGGCCGCGGCGGACGCCATCGGGAAGCCTTTCC
>CAVUZR010000029.1:0-190000 GCA_963745855.1 uncultured Alphaproteobacteria bacterium
ACTTGGTTTGCGGGTTGAACTTGCATCCCGGATATCGATGAAGGTGGCTGCATTCAGCAGGACATCCGGGTCGTCGAAGAGTTTGGCGTCGCTCATCGCCAAAACACCCGAAAGAAAAGAAAGACGGCCAGCAGGGCAAGCGATAGGGCGAGTGTGGTCATGCCGTCCTCGCGCTACGATATTGCGGCTTGCGCATATCCCAACCAGGAAGGGCAACCAGAACAGCAGGCTTGACCCACCAAACCACCCCGTCTTTGACAATCTCTTCGACAGCGAACCACTTAGCCGCCGCCATCATTTGCGCCCGGCTAAACCCGTAATCCCGCCGCGCAACCGCAATCGACCTCTCTACCGGCGCCGGCCCCTTGGTTAGGGTGTTGAGTAGAATTCGGCGGCAAATCAATTTTGGGTCTTCGTCAAAGTCAAAGGCATGCATGGCAGTTACCCTTTTTCCTGATTGCCTCTTTCTTCATTCTCATCACACACCGGCGACACGTTGGAACAACGTGCGCCGTTTAATGTCCCTGGTTTCATTTCCCTGGTTTATATTCCCTGGATTAGGGGCGCAGATCTGCATCCTATGCCGAGGCATATTTGCCCCCCCTCACGGTGCGGATCTGCTCAAGGTATCTTTCCGCTTCCGCTCGAATGTCTGCGCACCAATGATGATCGGCGGCAAAGGCAATCAGCGAAACCCACTGGACGTGATAGGCGTTGCTCCGTTTGGCCGGGAAGGTTCGCGCCGCGGCGGGGGATGGTGAGATAACCCGACTTGACCCAAAACTTATTCGCGCGCTTGACGGCATCGACGCTGATGCGCAGCTTTCTGGCGGTGGTCTCTCGTGACGGCCAACATGCCCCGGTGTTGCGGTTGGCGCTGTCGATATAGAACAGCATCACACGCAGGATCTTATGGCTTCCGCAGTCCATTAGCTCGGAGGCCGTGCGCCGGCATATCGTCTTTGCGTCAACCTTCCCGACCTTTTTGGGCGGCGGGTTCGGAGAAATTTTTGTGCCCGAGTATTCCTGGTCAAATTCGCGGTCAGATATGGTGGCGTCGATGTCAACCAAGCCATCATGATCAAACACCGTTCCGTCTTCGTCGTAATTGCGCTTGCCCCGGCGTGGGGACTTTGGTAAATCACTCATGCAATATTTCCTCTGTCGGTTATCAGCCCCGCTCCGCTCGCAACGGTCGCGGGGCTTTCGTTTATCGGCTTTCGTTTCCTGAATGAGCGTGGGTAAGTCCCCAAAGAACCCCTTGAAAACCTTGGGGTGCGTTTGGGACCGTGGGTAAGGCTAAGCCTTTGATATTATTTGTTTTGCTTGCTTCCGACGAAAGTCGGAATCCGGCGCGCGGAGCGTAAATGAAAAATGAATACCAACTTTTGCCGGTATGACGGTGCCGGCGCAACCTGAAGAGGAGCGACTTACGGCGCGGATCGAAGGTCGATCAACTCCACGTCGGCAACATCGATCGGGCGACCCAAGAAGATCGCGCCCACCCGCGCAAAACGCTCAGGCGAGTTGGTGGCGAAAAAGCGCATCGAAGGAGCATCGCCCATATCGTCCGCATTGCGCATGCCATTGGCGGCAAGCGCCGCGGCCACCGCCGACGCCGTGGTCTCCGCGGAATCCACGATGGCAACATCATCGCCGATCACTTGGCGGATGGCTGTAACAAGCACCGGAAAATGGGTGCAGCCGAGCACGATGGTGTCGGGCGCCGCTGTCCCTTCGAACAGCGAGCCAAGATAGCGCTCGGCCGCCGCAACCGTGACGGCGGCATCGGTCCAACCCTCTTCGGCGAGGGCCACGAACACTTGGCACGGGCGCTGCACCACGCTTGCCTTGCCTTCCAGTGCGCGGATGGCGCGGGGGTAGGCCTCGCCCTTGACGGTGCCCTCAGTGGCGATCACGGCAATGCGTTGGTTGCTGGTGGCGGCGAGCGCGGCACGCGCGCCGGGCTCGATCACGCCGATCACCGGCACCGGCGCCAAAGCCTCGGCGAGCGGCGTAAGCGCCACTGCGGATGCGGTATTGCAGGCGACGACGACCATTTTCACGCCTTCGGCGATGAGGAACCGCGTCGCCTGCAGCGCATAGGCCTGCACCGTCTCGGCGCTCTTGGTGCCGTAAGGGAGCCGTGCGGTGTCGCCGAGATAGACGAAGGTCTCTAGCGGCAGCCGCGCTGCAAGCGCGCGCAGCACCGTGAGCCCCCCCATGCCGGAGTCGAAGACCCCGATCGGGCGCGGATCAGACAAGCTCGAAGATCCCGAACTCCTCGAAGTAGAGATCGAGGAAGCGTCGGTAAACTGCGGTCAACTGCTCGAGATCGGCGAGGCTCACGTGCTCGTCGATCTTGTGGATGGTCTTGGTGAGGAGTCCGAACTCGACGACAGGGCAGAGCTCCTTGATGAAGCGCGCGTCAGACGTGCCGCCATCGGTGGAAAGCGACGGCGTGACTCCGGTGATCTCGCGCACCGCTTGCGTCAGGATCGAGTTCGAGTTGGCCCGGCTCGGTCAGGAACGTGTGGCTCGGCGGTTCGAAGGCGAGCTCGAATTCCAGACCGCTCGGCTCGAGGATCTTTGCCGCCACCTCCCACACTTTGGTCTTCAGCGACTCCGCCGAGTGGCGGTCGTTATAGCGGATGTTGAACATGGCCTCCGCCTTGACCGGGATGACGTTGGTGGTCGCATTGCCGACGTCGATGCTGGTCACCTCGAAATTCGAGGGCGAGAAATAGGCGCTACCGAAATCGAGCGGGGCATCGTAAAGACGCGCCAGCACCGCGACGAGGCCCTTGAGCGGGTTCTTGGCGAGGTGCGGATAGGCGACATGACCCTGAACGCCGGTGACCAGGAGACGCCCATTGAGGCTGCCCCGGCGGCCGATCTTGATGGCCTCGCCGAGCCGCGTGGCGTTGGTCGGCTCGCCGACCAGCGCGTGGTCCGGCTGCTCGCCATTTGCGGCCATCCAGTCAAGTACCTTGCGCGTGCCGTTGATCCCCGGACCTTCCTCATCGCCGGTGATGAGCAGGCTGATCGACCCGGGAATGTCATCGCCCTTGGAGCGCGCGAAATCAAGCGCTGCGGCAGCGAAGGCCGCGATGGCGCCCTTCATGTCGGACGCCCCCCGTCCATAAAGCACGCCGTCCTCGATCACGCCGCCGAAGGGGGGATAGGTCCATAGGCCCTCGTCCCCGGGGGGCACCACGTCGGTGTGCCCGGCGAAGCACAGATGCGGCATGCCGGAGCCGATGCGGGCGAAGAGATTGTCGACTGGGAGCGTTCCGTCATCCCTGAAGGTGAGGCGCCTGCACTGGAAGCCGCCTTCAGCCAAGGCCCGCTCCAGCAGCTCCAAGGCGCCGGCGTCGGTTGGGGTGATGCTCGGGCAGCGGATCAGGCCTCTCGCAAGCTCAACGGGACTTTCGTTCAAATCTGTCATTGTGCGGCACCCTGCTTTTGCCGCCCTGTATATCCGCTTGCCGGACCCTCAGCGAGGGGCAGATGCAGCCTGACTTAGAGTTGCGCGTCGGCCCTTGCCGCGCCGAGCGGGTCTGGGCCAAAGCGGTTGGGGCCTTGCGTTCCGCGCAGGAAGCCGATCTCCACGAACAGCCAGACGCTGATGGCAAAGGCGGCGACGCTCGCGCCGCCCGCGAGCGCATACCACAGCGGCGCTTGCTCGCTAGGTACGGCGATGGCTACCACGATCAGGATCACGGCGAGCATCAAGACCAGCGATTGCCACATAGCCACCAGCCAGTGTGGTCCCGGTCGTGAAGTTTGACGCAAAGCGCGAAGGCGATCCAGGTATTGGCAAGCCCGACGGCGAGCACCGCAAACCCAATCATCCCAAGCGGCTCCGAAAGCTATGTGCCGGGGTCGACGGCGTGTTGCCGGAGACCCTCGCGGCGAATTCGAGAATCGCTGTGATGAGACTCGTTGCTATTCCTACAGCGAGACTGGCCAGCCACCACGATCTGAACAGAAGCTCGGTCAGGCTCATGGGATCGCCCTGAAGTATATCAATCTCTGAGCAGCTCGTTGATCGAGGTCTTGGCGCGGGTGCCTTCGTCCACCGTCTTCACGATCACGGCGCAGTAGAGCGACGGCCCCGGCGCGCCGTTGGGCAACAACTTGCCGGGCATCGTCCCCGACACCACCACGCAGTAGGGTGGCACCCGGCCTTGCAAGACCTCGCCGGTGGCGCGGTTGACGATCTTGGTCGACTGACCGAGATACACGCCCATGGATAACACCGAGCCTTCGCCGACGATCACCCCTTCGGCAACCTCCGCGCGGGCGCCGATGAAGCAATTGTCCTCTATGATCACGGGGTTCGCCTGCAAGGGCTCGAGCACGCCGCCGATGCCGGCGCCGCCCGACAGATGCACGTTCTTGCCGATCTGCGCGCAGGAGCCCACGGTCGCCCAGGTGTCCACCATGGTGCCGCTATCCACGCGCGCGCCGAGATTGACGAAAGAGGGCATCAGCACCACACCCGGCGCAATATAGGCGGAGCGCCGCACGATGGCGCCCGGCACCACGCGGAAGCCGGCCTCCTTGAAGTCCTTGGCCTTCCAATGGGCGAATTTTGTCGGGACCTTGTCCCACCAGGCGCCGCCCGCCGGTCCGCCATCGACCTTCTCGGGATCGTTGAGGCGGAAGGAAAGCAGAATTGCTTTTTTTAGCCACCGATTGACCACCCATTGGCCGTCGATCTTCTCCGCGACGCGCGCCACGCCCTTGTCGAGCAGGTCGAGGGTCTCCTCCACCGCGTCGCGTACCACGCCCTTGGTCTTGGGCGAAATGTCGCCTGCGTGCTCATAGGCGCTTTCGATGAAGCTCTTCAGATGCTCATGCGTCATGTCGGGTCAGCCTCAAGGCTTAAAGGCGGCAATAGGCGCCGGCGGCCTCGGCGCGGTTATCATCGTTCGTGCGCGAGAGCTCTATGCCGGCGAGGAAGGCGGCAAGCGCATCGGTGCGGTGGTGAATGTGCAACGGGAGCACGCCCCAGTCGGCGATGGCCCGATGCTCAGGATGGTCGGTATGCCCACAGGCCACGAGCACCGTGGTCATGCCAAGGTCGTGCGCTGTGCGCAGATTATGGGGCAAATCGTCGAACATCGCGGCGCCCTTCGCCGTGATGGCATGCGCCCCCATGAAGCGCTCATAGGCCGCGCGCTCCGGTTTCGGGATGAATTCGGCGGCATGGATGTCGAACAGATCGTCGAAGCGCCCGTCGAGCCCGAGCCGTGAAATCACCGACTCGGCATGCTTGCGCGAGCCGTTGGTGAAGACAAATTTGCGGCCTGGCAGCGCATCGAGCGCGTCGCGCAGCTCAGGCGCCGGCGCTATGACGCTCAAGTCGATGTCGTGCACATAATCGAGGAACGCGTACGGGCACACATCGTGCAGCCGAATCAACCCGGCGAGCGTGGTGCCATATTGATAGTAATAGGTCTTGCGCATGCGTTGCGCCTCTTCGTGCGAGACGCCGAAGCGGTCGGCGATGAAATCGCCCATGCGGGTGTCGATCTGGGCGAAGAGGTTGCAGTCGGCCGGGTAGAGTGTGTTGTCGAGGTCGAACACCCATGCCTCGACATGATCGAAGCCGCGGCTTGGCTCTGGATTTGCGATCATCACGCTCTCCTCGCGCTGTTCTTGCGCACGCGCCGCTCGATCAAGGTGCCGGCGCCATGCTCGGTGAACAGCTCGAGCAGCAGCGCATGCGGCACTTTGCCGTTGATGATCACCACCGCCTCGACGCCTTCGGCGATCACGTCGAGACAACTCTCGATCTTGGGCATCATGCCGCCGGAGATCGTGCCGTCCTCGATCAGCTCTTGCGCCTCCGCCGTGCTCAGCGACTTGATCAGGTTGCCGTGTCTGTCGAGCACGCCTTCGACATCGGTTAGAAGCAACAGCCGCTTCGCCTTGAGCGCCGTGGCAAGCGCCGCGGCGAAGGTGTCGGCGTTGATGTTGAGCGTCTCGCCCTCCGGCCCCACGCCGATCGGCGCGATCACCGGGATCAGATCGGAATGGATGATCACGTCGATAATGTGCGGGTCGACGCCCACGGGGTCGCCGACAAAGCCGAGATCGAGGATGGTGTCGATATTGGACTCAGGATCGCGGACGCGCCGCTCGAGCCGCCGCGCCCGCATGAGATTGGCGTCCTTGCCGGAGATGCCGACCGCCTTGCCGCCTTGGGCATTGATGGCGGCGACGATCTCCTTGTTGACTGAACCTGCAAGCACCATCTCGACCACCTCGACCGTCTCCCGGTCGGTGACTCGCAGGCCGCCCTTGAACTCGGATTTGATGTTCAGCCGCTCGAGCAGAGAGCCAATTTGCGGGCCGCCGCCATGCACCACGATGGGGTTCACGCCCGCCTGCTTGATCAGCACGATGTCGCGGGCGAAGTTCGCGGCGAGCTCGGGGTCGCCCATGGCGTGGCCGCCATATTTCACCACCACCGTGGCGTCGTCGTAGCGCTGCATGAAGGGCAGCGCTTCCGACAGGATCTTGGCGTTGGCGTAGACGGCGGCGAGCCCGGGGTCCGCCTCGCTTGGGCGAGCAGCGTTCTTCGCTCTTGCCGTCGATGATTTGGTCTTGCTCACCGGTCGCCTTATAGCGGTGCGCAGGCTCAAGGTACAATCGGGTTTGGGACTAACGCGGCGATGGCCGCGCGGAGCTCCGGGATGCCGGCCCCGCTGCGCGCCGAGGTGACGATCAATTGTGGATAAGCTGCCGGGCGCTTGGCGAGCTCGGCAGCGACTTTTGCCTCGAGGGTGGCAAGCTCTGCGGCCTTTGGTTTGTCGGCCTTGGTTAACACCCCCTGATAGGAGACCGCTGCCTCGTCCATCAGGGTCATGATCTCCCGGTCGTTCTGTTTCAGCCCATGCCGGGCGTCGATTAGCACGAACACCCGATTCAGCTCACGCCTCCCCTTGAGGTAATCGCGGATGAGCCGCGTCCAGCCTTTAACCTCGGCCTTGGTGGCGCGCGCATAGCCATAGCCTGGCATGTCCACGAGCAGGAGCTGCCCGTCCTTACCGAGGGTGAAGAAATTGAGCTCCCGCGTCCGCCCTGGGGTCACCGACACCCGCGCGAGGCTCTTCTGCCCGGTGAGCGCGTTGATCAGACTGGACTTGCCGACATTGGAGCGCCCGGCCAAGGCCACCTCGGCGCGTCCATCCTGCGGCAGGTCGGCGACGCGAACCACGCCCTTGACGAAGGTGGACTGCGCCCTGAACAGGGCTTCGCCTTGCGCCGCTGTGGCTCGGTCGAACTCGGGGATCGTCATTGTCACCTGCGCGGCACAGGAATCCGTTGTCATGCCCAGCACTTGGGTGAGCCTCGTGCCCTGCATCCACGGATCTTTAGCGAGGTGACATTAGAGACGTGGACAGCCGGGACAAGCCCGGCCGTGACGTAAATGCTTAACGTCGCGGCGCTGGGTTAGCCTTTGGTCTCGCCCTTGGCGCCTTTGGTCTCCGCCTTGGTGATGCTCTTGGTCTCGTCCTTGGCGCGGTTCTTATTGTTCTTGAATCCAAGATTCTCAAGCAGCGGAATCTCCACCCCCTGACGGCTCATGATCACCGATTGCTGGAGCACCGACAGTGAGTTGTTCCACGCCCAATAGATTACGAGCCCCGCCGGGAAGCCCGCGAGAAGGAAGGTGAAGAACACCGGCATCCAGGCGAACACCTTGGCCTGCACCGGGTCTGGCGGCGCTGGGTTGAGCTTCATCTGCACCCACATGGTCACGCCCATGATCAACGGCCACGCGCCGAGCATTAGGAAATGCCCGATCCCCGGCACGGTCGCCGGATCGAACGGCAGCAGCCCGAACAGATTGAACACCGATGTCGGATCCGGCGCCGACAAATCCTGGATCCAGCCGAAGAAGGGCGCGTGCCGCATCTCGATGGTGACGAACAGCACCTTGTACAGCGCGAAGAACACCGGGATCTGCACGAGGATGGGCAGGCAGCCTGAGGCCGGATTCACCTTCTCCTTCTTGTACAGCTCCATCATTGCCGTTTGCTGGCGCACGCGGTCGTCTTCGAAGCGCTCCTTGATCCGCTGCATCTCCGGCTGCAGCTTCTTCATCTTGCTCATCGAGACGTAGGACTTGTTGGCAAGCGGGAAGAGCACGAGCTTGATCACCAGCGTGACGATGAGGATGGCCACGCCGAAATTGCCGACAAGCTTGTAGAAAAAGTCGAGCGCGTAGAACATCGGCTTGGTGAGAAAATAGAACCAGCCCCAATCGATGAGCAGGTCGAATTTGGGGATCGCGTATTTGGCGGCGTAGCTGTCGACGAGATGGACCTCTTTGGCGCCGGCAAATACGTAGCCCTTGGTCTCCGTCTTGCCACCTGCAGGTACCGACACCCCGCTCAGCAGATAGTCGCTCTGAAAATGGTCGGCCCCGGCGGCGCCGGATGTCCCTGAAAAACGCGCCTTGAAGTCCTTGCCCTGCTCGGGCACGACCGTCGCCGCCCAATACTTGTCGGTGATCCCGAGCCAGCCTGACTTGCCATTGACGGGTGCCGCCTGCGTTTGACCGATTGCCTTTTTGTAGGTGATCTGTTCAAGCCCCCCGTCGACCACGCCGATCAGGCCCTCGTGCAGGATGTAATAGCTCTGCGTTGGCGGCACGCCGAGACGCGACACGAGGCCGTAGGCGTAAAGCGTCACCGGCTCGGACCCGCTGTTGGCCACCGCGTCGGTGACTGTGAACATGAAATTGTCGTCGACGGCGATGGTGCGGGTGAAGACGAGGCCCTTGCCGTTGTTGTAGTTGAGCGTCACGGGGATCGATGGAGTGAGAGGGCCGGTCGACTCAGCCTTCCACACGGTGTCTGGTCCCGGCACCGCCAAATCCTTGCCAGGGTCTGCGACCCAGCCATGCTCCACATAATAGGGATGCGGCGAGCCTGACGGCGAGAGCAGCACCACATTCGGACTGCTCGGGTCCACGGTCTCGCGATATTTCTTGAGCACGACGTCGTCGATGCGCGCGCCCTTCAGATTGATCGAGCCCTTGATGCCCGGCGTGTCGATGGCGAGGCGCGGTGCTGAGGCAAGCGCCTCGTCCCTTGTCAGCGTCGAAGTCTCGGGCGCACCGGCAGGCAGCCGCACACCAGTGGCCGGCGCTGGAGCACCGCCTTCGCCGGAGGGCTGCGGCGGCCCAGGCTGGACAGGTTGCTGCGCCGGCTGCTGCTGAGCAGTTTGCGTCCCCGGCGCTTGCGGGGGGTGCTTTGGCACGAAGAAATATTGCCAGCCGAACAGCACCCCAATGGACAAAACGATGGCGAGGATGAAATTGCGGTTGTTTTCGTCCATGTCGCTTTCGCTGTCGGCCGCGGGCTGGCGCGGTCAGTGTGGCAAGGGCCTCAAAGTCTGTCTGAAGGCTTTCGGCGCCGTCTAGCGCCTCGGCGCTTGGTGAACCTTGGTCAGCGCCCGCTGAAGGTCCTTGGTAATCTCGGTGAAGCGCCGTTGTACCGTGCCTGCCCTCGCGATCAAGACATAATCGTAGCCCGGCACCGCGTGACTGGGGGCTACGATGCGCACCGCCTCCTTCAGCCGCCGGCGCGCCCGGTTGCGCTTGACAGCGCCGCCAAGGGCCTTGCTCGCGGTGAAGCCGAAGCGGGCAAGGTCACTTGCGGCGCTAGGCTTCTCCCCGCGTGCACGTGCCTGCAACACGAGCGAGGGCGCGGCGAAGCGCGAGCCTTCTCTCACATGCAGAAACTCGGCGCGGGTCTTGAGACGTCCGATTGCCGTCACCGTGGAGGCGGGCGGGGCGCTTCAGCGGCCGGTCAAGCCGACAGGCGCTTACGCCCCTTGGCCCTGCGCCGTGCCAGCACCTTGCGGCCGCCCTTGGTCGCCATGCGGGCGCGGAAGCCGTGCCGCCGCTTGCGGACGAGCCGAGATGGTTGATAGGTGCGCTTCACGCCAAATCTCCAATGGATGCAGGGTTTGGCGGCTTATAGGTGCAGCCACCGGCCAAGTCAATGCGGAGCCACGGAACCTGCCGGTTCGCATCCCTCCCACCAAATTGGGGGAGGGATGCGGTCAGCGAAAAGACGTCCTCACTCCGGTTCGTTGTTCGCGGGTGGGGCGTTGGCGTCGTCACCGCCGCTATCGTCAGGTGGGGCGGCGCTGTCGTCCTCCTGCGCAGGTGTTGCGTCATCGGGCTGAGCAGGCTCTTCGGCAGTATCCGGCTTCGCATAGGAATCGTCGGATTGCGGGTGCGAATAAGAATCATCCGTATCGCCAGCGCGAGCGATACCGTTTCCCCCCAGAAGCAAAGCAGCAAACGCAATGCAGGTCACAGCATAAAGACGCAGGACCATGATGCTACCCTCCTTGTCTTGCAGGCTTGGATGCCTAATTGCGGCATCATACAGGGCTGCGGAATCGTCAAGCTGCGACAAGAGCGCCGTCCCGTCATCAACTGTGGTTACAGGCCATCAATTCGGCGCGATGGGCGGTATCGCTCGGCGGCTTGCTGTGGCCTATGTGTACCGGAAATCCAGAATTTAGGGGCTGATTCCCATGGCGGTCGCGCAAGATAGAGATCCCACCGCGCTCGCCTGGGTTAAGCGGCTCTGGCCGCTTCTTTTGCTGCTCGCCGCCACGGTGTTCGTGTTCGCTTTTGGCTGGCACCGTTATCTCACCTTGCAGGAACTGGTGGATCGCCGCGAGGACCTGCGTGTAGCGATCACCGGCCACACGCTGATGGCGCTCTTGATCTTTATGGCCATCTATGCCGCGACCGTCGCCTTGTCCTTGCCTGGAGCCGCCGTGCTCACGCTGGCGGGCGGATTCCTATTCGGCTGGTTCTGGGGCGGGCTCGCCTCCATGATCGCCGCCACCATCGGCGCAATCATCGTCTTTCTTATCGCCAGGAGCGCCCTTGGCGAGACACTTGCCGCCCGCGTCGGCCCTTGGCTTTCCAAGCTGCGCCAAGGCTTTCAGGAGGATGCATTCAACTACCTCCTGTTCCTGCGCCTGGTCCCCGTTTTCCCGTTTTGGCTCGTCAATCTCGCCCCCGCACTCCTTGGCGTAAGCCTATCGACCTATGCGCTTGCCACGGCAATCGGTATCATCCCCGGAAGTTTTGCCTATTCCATCGCAGGCGAGGGCCTGGACAGCCTTATCCTTGCTCAGCAAGCCGCCCACCAATCCTGCCTTGCCAAGATGGGACCAGATGCGGAAAAGTTATGTCCGTTCGTGCTTGAGCCTAGGGCGTTGCTCACGCCCGGGCTCGTTGCGGGTTTTGTGGCGCTTGGGCTCGTTGCGCTGATCCCGATTGCGGTCAAGCGCTTCAGGCGCAAGGCAGTTTAGGGCGTGAAGCCCACGGGGAAGAGGGGCATAACATGGAAGAGGTGCTTCAACCGGACCTCTGCGTAATCGGCGCAGGGTCTGGGGGCCTCTCTGTGGCTGCCGCGGCGGCTCAGTTCGGTGTTCCAGTCGTGCTCATTGAGAAGGGCCGCATGGGCGGCGACTGCCTCAATTATGGTTGCGTGCCCTCGAAGGCGCTGCTCGCCGCCGGTAAGCGCGCCGAGGCCGTACGCACCGCGGGACCCTTCGGCATCGACGTCATCGAAGCGCAGGTCGACCACGCCCGCGTGCACGATCACGTGCATGGCGTGATCGCGGCGATCGCCCCGAACGATTCCGTCGAGCGCTTTACCGGCCTCGGCGTCCGCGTCCTCCAAGCGAGCGCGAGCTTCCTCGACAAGAACACCGTGGAGGCCGGGCACTTCCTCATTCGCGCCCGCCGCTTCGTCGTAGCGTCCGGCTCGTCTCCGGTCATTCCGCCGATCCCCGGTCTAGATGAGGTGCCCTATCTCACCAACGAGACGATCTTCGACGTAAGCGAGAGGATCCAGCACCTGATCGTGCTCGGCGGCGGCCCCAACGGCATGGAGATCGCGCAGGCCCACCGCATGCTTGGCGCCCACGTCACCGTCATCGACGCCGCGACCTTCCTTGCCCATGAGGATCCGGAGGCGACTCGCGTGCTCATCGACCGCCTCACCGAGCAGGGCGTCATCTTGCATCAAGGCACCCGGGTAGAGCGGGTGGAGCGCGCCATCCAGGGCGTCGCGGTGCATATCGGCAAGCAGGGCGAGACGGACGTCATCAAGGGCAGCCATCTGCTCGTCGCCACCGGGCGGAAGCCCAACGTCAAGGGCCTGAGCTTGGAGCGCGCCGGCATCGTCTACGATGCCCGCGGCATCAAGGTGAACCAGCAGCTCAAGACCACCAATCCGCGCGTCTATGCCATCGGAGACGTGACCGGCGGTGCGCAGTTCACCCACCTCGCCAATTATCACGCCGGCATCGTGATCAGGAACGCGCTGTTCCGGATGCGCCCGCGGGCCAGCACCGCCGCCATCCCCCGCGTCACCTACACCGACCCTGAGCTGGCTCAGATCGGCCTGACCGAGGCGGAAGCGCGCAACAAATATCGTCGCATTCGCATCTTGCGCTGGCCCTATGCCGACAACGACCGCGCCCAGGCCGAGCGCTTGACCCACGGCTTCATCAAGGTCATCACCAGGCCGAACGGGCAGATCCTCGGCTGCACCATCGTCGGCGCCGAGGCGGGGGAATTGCTCCAGCTTTGGGTGATGGCGCTCGAGCGCGGCTTGCGCATCGGCGACCTGACCGGCCTTGTTCTGCCTTATCCGACGCTGTCGGAACTGTCGAAGCGCGTGGCCTATACTTTCTATCAACCCTCCCTGACCAAACGCACGCTTCGGCGCCTCATCGATTTCTTGCGCCGCTTCGGGTAGCATGGGGTAAGGCGCCCATTCCCCGCGCCTTTGCGCGTGACCAGGCCAGCGTTGGACGTGAGCGACGATATCGAGCAGAGCGGCAACCAAGCCACAAGGCGGCGGCGCTACGGGCCCGGGCTTTCCGGCAAGCTGCTGCTGCTCACGATTCTGTTCATCATGGTTGCCGAGGTGCTCGTCTTCGTGCCCTCGGTGTCGAACTTTCGCCGGCAATGGCTGATGGCGCGGCTCGAGGACGCGCAGGTCGCAGCGCTTGCCGCCGAAGCGGCCCCAGGCGGCCAGCTGCCGAAGGCCTTGCGCGATGAGCTTCTGCAAAGCGTCAAGGTGAAGGCCGTCGCCGTGAAGCGAACCGACTCTCGCCGGCTGATTCTCGAGGAGGACATGCCGGCCGAGATCGACGCGTCCTACGATCTCCGCGACGCGACCTGGTTCAGCCTCATCTCCGATGCCATGCTGGTGTTCGCGCAGACCAATGACCGGGTGGTCCGTGTCGTCGGCAAGCCGAACTTTGCCACCGGTGAGTTCATCGAGGTGGTGATGGAGGAGGCGCCGCTAAAGGCGGCGATGATCCGCTACGGCCTCGACATTCTCGGGCTGTCGATCCTGATCTCGATCATCACCGCGGCGCTCGTCTACCTCACGCTCGATACGCTTCTGGTCAAGCCCATGACCAAGCTCACCCGTAACATGGTGCGCTTCAGCGAGCGCCCTGAGGACCCGACGCGCATCGTCACGCCGTCTGGGCGCGGCGACGAGATCGGCACCGCCGAGCGCGAGCTTGCCGCCATGCAGGCCGAGCTTGCCGGCATGCTGAGCCAGAAGAATAGGCTCGCTGCCCTTGGCCTGGCGGTGAGCAAGATCAGCCACGATTTGCGCAACATGCTGTCGAGCGCGCAGCTCCTCTCCGATCGCCTTCGCAGCGTAAAGGATGAGCGCGTGCAGCAGCTAGTGCCGAAGCTGCTCGCCTCGCTCGACCGCGCCATCAGGCTTTGCGTCCGCACGCTCGATTTCGGCCAGGCGCAGGAAATGCCGCCGAGGCGCAGACAATTCGAGCTTGCCCCGCTCGTCGCCGAGGTTGGCGATGGACTCGGGCTGCCGCGCGCCGATCGCATCGAGTGGATCCTCGACATCCCGCCCGACCTCAAGGTCGACGCCGACCGCGACCAGCTCTTTCGCGTGTTGAGCAATCTCTGCCGCAACGCCGTGCAGGCGCTGGAGAGCCGGGGCGACGGCGACGGCGAGATCGTCATCGTCGCGCGGCGCGAAGGCGCAGTCACGGTGATCGACGTGCGCGACACCGGGCCTGGAGTGCCGGAGCGGGCGAAGTCTCATCTCTTCCAGGCGTTTCAGAGCGTGGCGCGGAAGGACGGCACCGGGCTTGGGCTTGCAATCGCCGCCGAGCTCATCAACGCCCATGGTGGCCAGATCGCGTTGATCAGCAATGAGGGCGGCGCCACCTTCCGCGTGATCATCCCCGACGCGGTGGTCGACCTCCAGCGCGCGCGGCGCCGCAGCGCTTGACGGTTTTGCGTCCATAATACCCCGGTTTTCAGGGCTATCCCGGCGATACGCGGCTTGCCTTCGTTGGATCAAGGCATTAGGTAGCAGGTCCGGCCTCTAAAACGTGCCATCCCTTCATGCCAATTCAATTGGCACGCGAGGCTAAAAGCGCCCGTAGCTCAGCTGGATAGAGCACCAGACTACGAATCTGGGGGTCAGGAGTTCGAATCTCTTCGGGCGCGCCATTAAATCAATAACTTAGCGTGCTGCTGATCGCTCTGATTGCTGTGGCGATGTCAGGCTGCGCGTGATTGGGGGAGCGAGCTGACGGGGGAACCGTAACATCCGTCCAGCTCGCCTCACTGGAACCGGGGAAGAGGGAATCCCCCCAGCCGAATCCTCTTCCCGGTTTCCTTTTGACTCCACACCAAGGCCCGGGGAGCCAAAGCACTTAGGATCTCCATACCCTATCCCAATTTTTCTTACCCCCCGGCCCCCTCATCGCCAGCTTGAGCCGGATTTGTTGAGCCTCGCTAAAGGTTAGGCTTTCATCGAGGGACGGCTGGGCGCTACCGCTGCGCAAATGCTTGAGGTAGCTACGAGCATAAGCCCGCTGGGCTTGTGATAGGGTCTCAAAATAAGGCTCGCGGATTCCTCCCTGCTCACAGGTCCGGCCCATTTGTCGAGGGTGCGTCGTGGTTTTCGCCTACATCCGAGATCGACTTTTAGTGGGATGCAATCGCAGGCACGTTAAGTCGGCATTAAGCGTCCAGCGCTTCCCCCTGAATCCGATTATCCGACCGGTGATGCTCCCCGCTTCGGATGGCGACAACATCAACGGGCCATCGCTCGTTCGCGCGCCTGATTGGTTGCCGCCGCTCGGAAAGTACTACCTCTATTTTGCTCATCACGAGGGAAGCTTTATTCGGCTCGCTTTCGCCGATCGGCTTGAAGGACCGTGGACCATATACGAGCCCGGAACCTTGCATCTTTCTCAGGTCCCGAGTTGTCGAGGTCATATCGCCTCCCCCGATGTGCACATCGATGCGGCGCGCCGCCAAATCCGCATGTATTTTCATGGGCCGACCGCATGGGGTGGAGGGCAGAAATCCTTCGTCGCCACGTCCACCGACGGGCTCAACTTTCAGCCCTCCGAAGAAGTGCTCGGCGATTTCTACCTCAGGATGGTTCCCTTGCACGACCAATGGATCGGGATGGCGAAGGGAGGCGTAATGTATAGCTCCCACGATGGGTTGACCAAGTTCCATCGCCTGCCTGTCAGCGCATTCCCAATGAAGGATCGCTTGGCCAATCGGCCGGGCAGCGTCCGCCATGTCGCCCTGCAGCTCGCGGACCCTACTCTCTTCGTTTATTTCACGCGAATCGGGGATGCGCCCGAACGCATCCTGCGAAGTAGGATCGACCTCAGACGGCCCGAAGAAAACTGGACAGCCGTGCGACCTGAATTGGTGCTGCGGCCGGAAACGTCTTGGGAGGGCGCGCATCTCCCGTTGCGCCCATCGAAAGCCGGCAAGTCCAAAGCGGCCGAGAATGCCGTGCGTGACCCCGCTATTTTCCAAGAGGAGGGGCGCCTGTTCCTGCTCTATTCGGTCGCGGGAGAATCCGGGATAGCGATCGCCGAGGTTGTCGAAGAAGCGGTTTGAATTTGCGCGCTATGCGGCTTCCTGCGGTGAGTAAGACCACCGACCATATCCGCGCCCTAATTGGTACGACGACCCTTCGCATGCTGTCGCCGATGAACGAGGACGGCTGGACATAGCCATCAGGGAGCTCATACCCAAATTCATCGCAAAATTCCTCGAGCTCTTGACGCAGCCCGTGAGGAAGGAGCCAAAGATACCGCTCCAGATCGGGATCGTTCTCATGCTTCTTGATCGACCTGGTCGAGAACGTAATGTTGGACTGTGAAAAGAGAGACTCGATCTCAAGGCCGAGCTTGTTCGCAAGGTGTCGCTGAACAGCGTCTGGAGACGTTACGAGGTCGCAATAGCGCACATAGGTAATCGTCCGCTCAGGATGCCTCGCTCGCAACTCCCTTAGGGCTGCGTATTCAGTCCTCCACCGCTTCTCGGACACATAGAATCGCCGATGCGGGAACTTCGGATGATGGCTCGTGAGCGTGTCAAAGGGATGGCGGACGGAGTAAATGAGATTGATGTCGGCGGGCAGATCCGGCAGCGTCAGATGGCCTTTACGATCGCGCTTCAGCAGCAGATTGGCGACGTTCAAATCCATTTGTGCGAAATAGTCGAAATTCGCCTCTTTCTTCAAGGTGTGCATCTCCTTGAACGAAGGCATGAGTTGCTGCAACAAGGTCGTGCCGCTCCGCGCGCAGCCGGCAATAAAAAAGAGTCTGCTCATTGCAAGCCCCGTCAAATCCCTCCAATGACGCCTAGCGTGAAAGTGTCCCTCAAGCGCCTCACGTGCGCAACCTACCGGTGACGATATTTCTTATTGGGTGCCTGCCCCCAGGCGCACGGCAACAACCTTGATTTCGACGGGGCGCGGCAGACCCGCCGTCGAGATTGTGTTGTCCATGCGGCGTTGACCAGGTCGTCCGCTTCGATCGGCGCCGCTTTTCATACCAAGAAGCCGAAGCGGCATTTGGAAAGTGCCAAGCGGACTGCCCGATTCGTTAAGCGGGCATTCCAACTATTAGGGCAATGGCGACGCCGAGTGCGACCAAGCCCATGGCGATAGCAACTTCGATTTGGAGTTTCATGGTGCGACCCCGTTAAATGTCAGCGAGGCGCCCAGATTGCGACGCGCTGTGCCAACGGAACGTAAAGCGAATGCCTGCTTCTGTCGGCGCACTGTGCCGCGACCTACCGGCAACGCGCTGAACCGACCGAAGCTGACGCCGCACAGCGGAAAGCTCCCGCGGCGGAAAAAATGCCTCACAGGCAAAACACTCAAAGCTTGCTATTTCTACGCTGTGAAAACGTTACTAGTTCGCGATCGCATTTGGCCACGGCCAAGAGTGGCCGTATCAGTGCTGGTTTTGACGTTTTTATCGAGCATTGCCTGCGCTTCGGAATATTGCACCAAGGAGCAGTATGAACGTGATAATGCTCTGATTACTGGCGCTTTCAGCAACGGCACGCTGCTCAAAGGGCCCAAGAGCCTGCGGGATTCAATCCTAGTAGAGGAAGGTATGTGGTTCGGGATGAACTACCCGAAGCAGATCGCCTTCATGCAGTCTTATGAATGTGCCATGGCTGGAGCCAGCGGCAAGCATCTGCTCTACATGGACGTGAGGTCGCTTGGCACAGGCAAGTTGTTATCGACCTGGACACTTGGGGCATTGAAGCCAGCCGAAGAGCCCTACAACCCGACCAACCCCGAAACGCCCGGACCAACGGAAGACGAGAACCGCATTGGCCTAACCGGGAAACCCCGAGCGGTCTTAATCAAGACCGTCGTTGACGAATGTCGCTCGAAATCGGACTCGCCTACCTTCTGTTCTTGTTACGCCAACGCCATGGCGGATAGTCTCTCCATAAAAGAACTGAACGAAGCGTCCGCCGCCGGGAACGTAGAGACGGGAATAACGGCGTTGCGACCCAAACTAGAGGCAGCCGCGAAACGCTGCGTGACAAACTAACTCGACATTCTCGAAGCTCTGGCCGTTTGCTGTCAGTGAATTCGACGCCTGCGTCAGCTCGCTTCTGGTCCGCCTTTTTTCAACTCTCGTCGGCTTCGATTCGGCGCTCCTCTCTCTCTTATAAACTCGACGAATGACCGAACGAACGTCGGCTGGGAAGCCGGAGTATCCGCTGCCTTGAACTCTACGCGAGCAACGTCCGGAACCATGGTTCTGATCGCGACCGCAGCCATAACGGCGAGAAACAACATTCCGCAAAGTACCGCATCAATTTGCTGTCGCCAGTTCATCGACACTGAGTGTCAACTGGCGAAGATGAAGATTTTGTTGCTGACGAGGCTCGAGGTCAGGATCGCTGGGCCGCCGACCGACGCCGAACAGCGCCGATGTCCGCTAATGGCACTTAGCAGACATCCCACTTGCACTGACGAATCTCCGCTGTCGGGGGTAAAAGCAGACGTGACGCGATCACGCCGTTACGTCAGCTTTTGACCCATAGCGGACACGTTAGGCCGGCTGATTTACGCGAAAAGCAGTCCATTGATCGAAGAGTGCCAGGGGCAGTGGCCATTGCAAGCTCTAGGGTAGTTCTATCGTGCCCTTGTATCGGCCACCTGAGAGCGTGTCGCTGAGATTCTGGTACATGTACGTACCACCACCCTTGACGCCCTGGTAATTTCCGGTGCCGCCGGTTTTGGTGTACGTGTACTCCTTGAGGTGCGAGCCCTCATCCCAAGTTAGAGATATCTTCCCCTCCGGATAATTGTCCGTGCAGGTCCCGGTACCCTTCCAACTGCCGTCAGGCATATATTCGTAGTTTCCCGCGCAGTCTTGGCTGATCGTCGGTTCCGCGACATCATCGGGGATGAGGACACAGCGCATGGCAGCGTCGACGAGCTTGTGTCCTTTCTCAGGCTCTTTCACGTCCCATTTGTCGTTCACGCAGGCCATCGCGCCTGTATCTTTTTTCGGCTCGCCCGCACTTGCCACCCCACTGCTAAGAATGAATAGCGCAGCGGATATGGCGGCTATGAACAACTGCTTGTGTTTCATAATTGTTGCTCCCTTGAGTAGCCTATAACGCGGTAGGCATCGACTGACGATGCAAACCTGGCCACGGGTATCCATCGCCCGAAGAGTAGCAAAGCGCATTGCTTGGTCCTAGTATGTAACAGGTATCAAGCAGCTCGGATGCGGGCGGGGCGGGCTCTATCTTGGTTACGGAGCTTGGCAGTGACAGTCACTCAGCGCATTCGCTGGAGCGACACCGACCAGAAGGCTATTCGCGAGCAACTGGACCGCATCCTCCACAGCATTCCGTTTCAGCACTCGCCGCGCCGGCAAAGGTTCCTGGAGTTTATCGTCAGCGAAACTTTGGCCGGCCGGAATATAAAAGGCTACGACGTCGCTTTAGAGGTCTTCGGCCGTCCAGAAACATTTGACCCGACCGTGGATCCCGTGGTGCGCGTCGAGGCGGGACGGTTACGCGAGAAGCTTCGCGAATATTATGGCGCTCACGGCGAAGGCGATTCCATTCGCATTAATCTGCCAAAGGGCACATACACACCGCAAATCGAGTTTCGGCACGAGGATGCTCTGCAAATTGGTCCCCAGAAGGAGCCTCCAACACAAAAAGTCTCCTCAACCGTTCCCTCCGTAGCGGTTCTTCCGTTTGACGATCTGAGCGCCGAACAGAACCTTGGCTATTTGGGTGACGGGGTGGCTGAAGACATCATTACGGCACTTTCGCGCTTCCCGGACTTGGCGGTGGTCGCGCGCACTTCCTCCTTCACTTACAAGGGCAAGAGTGTTGACATCCGGCAGGTCGGAAAGGAACTGGGCGTCGGGTATGTGGTTGAAGGCAGCGTCCGCAAGGATGGCAACAAACTTCGAATAGTATCTCAGCTCATTGACACTAGGAATGGCGAGCATGTTTGGGCCGAGCGTTTTGATAGCTCGGGCATGGACCCTTGGGCACTTCAGGACGAGGTCACCGGAATGATCGTGAGCGCCATGACAGGCGAGAAGGGCGCATTGAAGCAGGCGCAGTATCGGCGAGCGTGGGGGAGGGCTGCGACGACGCTCGAAGAGTATGACTATTATCTTCGCGGGCACGACCAGTTCATGAAATACACCAAGGAGGGGATCGAGAGATCTGGTGAGATTTGGAGAGAAGGATTGGCGAAGTTTCCGAGTTCGCCTCTCCTCACGGTGAAACTCGGCTGGCATCATATAACTCGCACGGTCATCTTTATCAGTGATGATCCACAGGCCGATGTTCGAAAAGCAGGCGAGCTCGCTCAACAGGTTCTTGTCAATGAGTATCTCTCTCCGCAGGTGGCGAGGCTTGCAAACTGGCTCACAAGTCACGTGCTTGTCCGCGAGCGAGACTTTGATGGTGCGCTCGCGGCGGCAGACAGGGCTGTTGCTCTGGCGCCCTATGACACGTTCATGCTCTCGTCTTTGATGATGGTTCTTGTGCAGGCTGGTCGCTCAAATCAGGCCATTCAATGGGCTGACCAAGTTGCGTCGCGGGATCCGGCACTAGGTTGGTTCTACAATCACCGCAGGGGCTGGACATTTTTGGTACTGGAGCGTTAGTTCAACTGATGCCATTTATGAGTACACGGGCGCGGTGATTTGTATGGTCCTCATTTGGACGTTGTCGCCGGGCTTAAATGAGGCGTTCGGCGAGCTTCTGGCGGAAGTGCTGTGCCATCGCCGGGTCGCTGTCGACCGCCACAAGAGTGGCCGCCGAGAATTGGTTGGCGATCGATTGGCAAAGGTTGCCGGTCCCGCAACCGCAATCGAGAATCACGGTTCCATCTTGCAGCGGCGCTAAAGGCCCGGTGCGGCCGAGCAAATCGGAAATCAACGCTCGGTAAGTCGCCGTCTTGGAGAGGATCCGATCGTGGGCGAGGCATATGAGGACCAGTCAAGAGCCACGGCTATGCGTTGAACTCCGGTCTGACCTCGGCTTACAGGCTGGGTGAAACTTATTCACTATTGTATGAGCGGCGGTCAAGTGGGGCTGCAGGGACACGAGCGAAAACCTCGCCGGCGTGGGTATCGCGCCACCTTTCAACGCCGAGCCCGAGAGGGCCACTACACCTACCGCGCCGGAAAATAGTGGTTCGGCAGAGCATCCAACAGCGATGATACAGCCGTTGCCAGCTCATTCCCGTTAAGTCTGCCGCCGATCCCCTTGCCGGTTGTGAGGTTCGCATCGACGACAATGAGCTCGTCCGCAAAAATCCATTGCTCAGGGGTGTTGCCAGCCCCTCGATAGTACTCGATCACGTGCTCGTTCATGCCTTTGAGATCGATGATGTCGTCACGGAGCCGGAGCATTTCCCCAAAGATGATCTCGTCCAGGAATCCGAGGTCTCTCGCCCAATCGATGTAGTCGATCAGTTTTTTGGCGGCGATCAGGAGAAAGTGCCTCTCGCATAGATAGGCGCGTCGATACCGGCCGCCCCTCGCCAGCTGCTCTCTCGCGAGCTCCAGACGTTCTACTTGAGTGAGGATTGCCGAGGCCCAGGCGTGCAGGCCCTCAACGGCGATAAATTTTTGGTCGTCTTTGTCCACGCCCCTGCCGCCCAAATACCGGCACCGAACTAACGCGCTTTAGGGGTCGATTGTTCCTGAGTGCATCGCTGCTCCCAGTAGGTGTGGGAATCACTTGCTTCAGGGCCGCGACAGCCGAGCGTGAAAAATTTTTTGCCTCCCGATTTTCACGCGTTTTCGGTCTCCAACTCCAAGTCCCAGTGTAATATCGCTGCACTACGGCGTTGCGGTGAGATCGAGCTTTCACAGTGCTCGATCTCCGTTGCCTGCAACCGCTTTAGGTGCTCGCGGTTAGAAATGTGGTACGCTTAACGTCCCTGCGAAACCGAACAACCTCAAAGAGGGCAGCCCCCATGACCCAGTCGTTCGAATCGAAAGCGAAGAGTGGCGCTGACGCCGCCCGCGATGCGTATCGCAAGACCCAACAGCATTTTCAGGAGGTGCTAAGCGACACGCAGATGCCGGAAGCCATGCGCGCCCTCGCCGAGAAGAATATCGCGCAGACGCGCGAGCTTTATGAGCGCTCCAAGGATGCCCTGGAAACGGTGCTGGAGAGCTGGGAGAAGACCTTCGATGCGGCGGGGCAGGGCGCGGTGGCCCTCAATCGCAAAGTCATCGACATCACCCAACGCAACATCAATTCCGGGTTCGATCTCGCGCGAAGCCTGGCCGGTGCGAAGAACCTCGCCGAGGCGATGGAGCTGCAGGCCGCCTATTGGCAAAAGCAACTCGGCGCGTTGGGCGCCCAGGCGGAAGAGATGCGGAGCCTGTCGACCAAGGTGACCGAGGACGTCGCTGAGCCGATCAAGACCCAGGTATCGCGCGGCACCAATTAGCGGCGAGAGTCGCGGACTGCCTTAATTTCCCCTCGGCGTCCATCATCCTGACGTCTTTGGCTGGTCGCGTGTCTGGAGTCACCGGCTGATCGGTGGTGACGAACACCATGCTGGCTGGCAGCGTCCGATTCCTACGCAGCCACTCAAGGCCCGACGGGCGCAAAGATGGTCTGTTCGTGGTCGACGCCTCGCTGGCTCAATCCCTTTGATGTCGACGATCTTGCCTCGCAGCGCGTTGCGGGCCGAAATTCTCATAGGCCATCCTTCGGGGTTCTGGGAACGATGCGAGATGAGTGGTTCTATCGCTCCCAGGCCCGTGCGACAACTTTCGTGCGCTTCTAGCGCCGAAATCGCGCGGCGCCGTGCCACTAGCCGTGATGGCGGGGTGGTGGGTCTGGGGCTCTGTGCCCTGATCGCTATGCGCGGTCATATTTCCCTGTTGCCGGCTGATGTCGTAATTGCCGGGCATTTGGCGGCACTCGGATTCTCGGTGCAGTAGCTGTAATTGGCCGAGGCCGGGGTGAATGCGGCTGCGCTGAGTGCGAGGGACGCTGCGGCAAGCGCGATTGAGGTTTTGCTAAATATGTCGATTCTCCTTTTACGCCCTCGGCGTCGGGGGGGTGACGCCGCGGCCATCCGGCAGCCGAACGCGGCCCTATCGAGAAGTTTCCTTATTCAGGTGTCGCAGCCGCTTAATTCGCGCTCCGATATGTCGCGGCTCCAATTGTCGCAGTGAGGGATTTCGGCACAACTCAAAACGCGCGAGGACCTTGAACCAACCCTCAGCCGTGTTACACCTGCCCATGCGGGTGATCTATATCGCCGGAACCAGCCATAGCGGCTCGACGCTGCTCGATCTGATGCTGATTGCCCATCCCGCCATCTTCTCGGCCGGCGAGGTGCTGAAGCTCAACCGGCAGTTAGCAATCCGCGCAAACAGACCTACGTCCGTTGCCCCTGCGGGGCGCCGTCGCTTTGGCAATGCCCAGTATGGTCGTGTGTCGATGCGCGCACGCGGGAAACAGCCGGCAAGTCGCTCGCCGATCTCGACATGTTCGACGCGAAACCGACGCGGCGAAAGGCGCCGAACGCGATCGTGTTCAAGGCGATCGCCGACGTTTCGGGCAAGAGTTTCGTCGTCGACTCATCGAAGATGCCGAAGCGCCTGTCCTACCTGATGCGGCTCGAGGAGCTCGACGTCTATCCATGCATCTCGTCCGCGACCCAAGGGGCAGATCAACTCGGTGGTTCGCAAGCACGGCGGCTTCCTCAAGCACATCCTCCGCTATGAGCTGATCCACGAGCGGATCCGCAGGGCGCTGAAATCGGTGCCCCATACCGTCGTGCACTACGAGGATTTGGTGCGCGACCCCAAGGCCGCGCTGCAAAGCATCCTGCAGCCGCTCGGGCTCGACTTCGATCCACGCGAGCTTGCCTGGACCGACGCTGAGCAGCATGAGGTCGCCGGCAATCACATGCGTTTCGACGAGACGAGCGAGGTCGTGCTCGATGAAGCGTGGAAAAAGAGCCTCTCGCCGCTCAAGCAACGCGCCATTGACTTTGGCACGCTGCTCTCGCGGCAGACATTGCCCAAGACTGGTGCGGTGCGCCGAAATTAAGACCGGCGCGGTGCGCCGACTCACGAAAAGCGCCAAAACTCTTGTCCGGCCACCCATTCGCGGGCCTAATTGCAACTCGGTGCTGGCGGGCCCGGCCGGACAAAAACGCTCGCCGCGAAGGGCTCTTTGCATGCCGCATTCGGCCACGCTCATCTCGACGCTCGTCTTCGCGCTGGTGCTCGCCTTCGGTTTTGGCCTCGTCGCCAGGCAGCTTCGCCTGCCGCCTCTGTTTGGCTACCTCCTTGCCGGCATCGCCATCGGGCCGTTCACGCCGGGCATCGTCGCCGACCAGGCTGTTGCCAACCAGCTCGCCGAGATCGGCGTCATTCTCCTGATGTTCGGGGTTGGGCTGCATTTCTCGTTCGACGATTTGCTGTCGGTGCGGGCCATTGCCGTTCCCGGCGCACTTGCGCAGATGCTGGTTGCAGCGCCGCTTGGCATGGCCGTGGGCTGGTGGCAGGGATGGACGCTCGGAGCCGGCCTCGCGTTCGGCATCGCGTTGTCGGTCGCGAGCACCGTGGTGCTGCTCCGCCTGCTGCAAGAGCGGCGGCTGCTCGACACCGAGCGCGGGCGCATCACCGTGGGCTGGCTGATCGTTCAGGACCTTGCCATGGTCCTCGTCCTGGTCATGCTGCCGCCGCTTGCCGGTGTGATCAACGGCGCGGCGGAGAGCGTGCGAGAGCCGATGGCGCTACTGCAATCGATTGCCTTCACGCTCGGCAAGGTGGCGGCCTTCATTGTGGTCATGCTGGTCGTCGGCAGAAAGCTGATCCCGGGCCTCCTGCACTATGTTGCGCATACCGGCAGCCGCGAGCTGTTCCGGCTTGCCGTGCTGTCGATAGCGCTCGGCTTCGCTTACCTTGCCGCCGAGCTGTTCGGCGTGTCGCTCGCGCTCGGCGCCTTCTTTGCCGGCATGATCTTGAGCGGATCACGGCTGAGCCAGCAGGCGGCCACCGAGTCGCTTCCCTTCCGGGATGCCTTCGCCGTTCTGTTCTTCGTCTCCGTCGGCATGTTGTTCAACCCAGAGATCCTCATCGAGGAACCCGGCGCGCTGTTCGCCACCATCTTCATCATCCTGGTCGCCAAGACCGTTGTCGCCTATCTCGTCGTGCGCTTGTTCGGCCATAGGGTGCCGACCGCCCTGTTCATCTCGGCGTCGCTCGGGCAAATCGGGGAGTTCTCATTCATTCTCGCCGGGCTCGGCGTTAGCCTTGCGATCTTGCCGGAAAGCGCGCGCGACTTGATCCTCGCCGGCGCCATAATCTCGATCCTGGTCAATCCGCCGCTGATGGAACTGCTCGACCGCTTGCCGATTTGGCGTACCGCTCCGAATACGGACCTCGAACCTGGACCTCCGCCTGAGGCACGCGGCCGCGAGCCGATCCCGATCACTCGGCTTACCGATCACGTCATCCTGATCGGCCATGGGCGGGTCGGCAGCGTGGTGAGCAAGGCGCTGCGCGAGGTCAAGCTTCCCTTCCTCGTCATCGAGAGCGATCAGGACGCCGCCGCGGAGCTGCGTAAGCACGACATCCAGACCATCACCGGCAATGCCGCCGACGCGGAGGTGCTGCGCGCGGCCAATCTCGGCGCTGCCCGCTTGCTCTTGGTGGCGATCCCCGACGCGTTTGAGGGCGGCCAGGCGGTGATGCAGGCGCGCGCTGCCAATCCAGACCTCCCGATCATCGCCCGCGCCCATTCCGACGAGGAGGTCGCTCACCTCAACAAGCTCGGCGCCACGACCGTGATCATGGGCGAGCTCGAGATTGCCAAGGCCATGATCGAGGACGTGCGCGAGGCTGTTGCGGTGTCAGCCAACGTCGTCGAAAGAGGTGGAACGGCGACGTCTCCGGCTCTCACCGAGTAGCGGGCGCCGCTCGGAGGCGAAAACCATCAACGCGTCCGCTAAAGCATGTGCTTGATGTCGGAGGAGAAGGACGGATAGGCGTAGATGAAGTCACGGAGCGCGGTCGCGGTGATGCCGTGCTTCTTGGCGAGCCCGAAAATATTGATCAGCTCTTCGGCGGCGTGACCGACCATATGGGCGCCGAGGATCGCATCGCTCTCCTCGTCCACGATCACCTTGGCCCAGGCCTTGGTCTCGGCATAAGTCTGGGTCGAGAACCAATATTCCATGTCGCTCACCGTGACCTTGGTGTTGAGGTTCTTCTCCTTGGCTTGCGCCTCGGTGAGCCCGACGCTCGCCAGCGCCGGTACGGTGTAGACGGCGGAAGGAAGGCTCGCGTAGTCGGGCTTGTACTTCGGCCCCTCCACGACGTTGGCGCCGACGATGCGACCTTCGTAGGTTGCGATGGGCGAGAGCTGCGGCGGGCCTGAGAGCACATCGCCACAGGCATAAACGGCGGGGTTCGACGTCGAGCGCAGATGCGCGTCGACGGAGATGCGGAAGCCGTCATGTTGGACGCCGCCGGCATCGAGATCCAAATGCTCGACATTGGCGATGCGGCCGGCACCATTGACCACGCGGTCGGAGACCACCGCCTGCTCCTTGCCGTTCGCCGCGAGCACGGTACGCAGCCCGTTGCCCTCCTTCTCCACGCGGGAAACCTTAACGCCAGTATGCACGTCGATGCCGATGCGCGCGCTCTCCTGCCGGATCTGCTCCACCGCGTCTGCGTCGAGCGCCGGCAAGAGCCGTGGCCAGACCTCGAGGATGGTGACCTTGGTGCCGGCACGTGCATAGACATGGCCCAATTCGAGGGCGATGACGCCGCCACCAACGAACAGAACGCTTCCTGGCTGCTCGCGGTCGCTCAACACCTCGTCCGAGGTGATCATCAGCTCGGCGCCAGGGATTGGCAGTGGCCTTGGGCTTGAGCCGGTGGCGATGACGATGTGCTCGCCCTCGATGGTCCGGTTGCCGACCTTGACTGCATTCCGCCCCACGAAGCTGGCGCGCTCGCGAAAGAGATCGACGCCGCGCTCTTGCAGGGTCTCGGCAAGCGAGTCGGGGATGCCGCCGATCATCTCCTTCTCGCGATCGATCAGCGCCGCCCAGTCGAGCTTCGGCCTGCTCACGCTGATATGATGAACATGGGCCTGCTCGATCTCGTGCAGAGCGTGGCCGGCCGCGACCAGGACTTTTTTCGGCGTGCAGCCGCGATTGGGGCAGGTGCCGCCGAGATCACGGTCCTCGGCCAGCGCCACTCTCATACCGGCGTTGCGGGTCGGCACCGTGACCCCGAAGCCGGCATTGCCACCGCCGAGGATCAGCACGTCATAGCTGTCGCTTGCCATGAGCTTGGTTTACCCGAGATTTTGGCCGGCTTTCCAATGCCCATAGAGCATTATTGCCATAGTCGCGGGCAAGGAGCGACGGAAAGCGCGGCCACGGTCGCGGCATGGCTCGGAACCCGGCGCTCTGGTTCCCATTAGCGATTTAACCTTGAAGCGCGGCGATCAGCCCCCATAAGGCGCTACCGGATTGGAGTCTTGGAGACCATAAGCAGCATGGAGCGGGTTTTTGGGCGGGCCTGGGAATGTGGCGGGGCAGGGCGCAAGTCCGCAGCCGATCGCTGGCGCGACTACGGCAAGGGGCTGACCCATGAGCAGCGGCTCAACCAGGCGCGGTTCATGGCGCGCCTGATAGATGATCGTTTTGCCATTCCCGGTGCCAATATCCGCTTCGGCCTCGACTTTTTGCTGGGCCTGTTCCCGGGCTTTGGCGACGCCGTGACCAGCGCCATCTCGCTTCTGATTGTGCATCATGCTTGGGCTAGCGGCGCTTCCAAGCTCACGCTCGCCCGCATGCTCGGCAATGTCGGCGTCGACTTCCGCATCGGTTCTATGCCAGTGATCGGCGATTTGTTCGACGTCGCCTGGAAGGCAAATCGCAAGAACGCCCGTCCGCTCGAGGTCCATTTAAACACTCGGTCAGGCAAGTGGGAAGTGCGTGAGCCTAATTTGCGCCTTCAAGCGCGTCGGCTTCAGCGCCGGTGAACACCCGGCTACGGGTGAGAAACCGCACCCCTTCCGGCGCTTCGAGCGAGAAGCCCCCGCCACGGCCCGGCACCACGTCGATGATGAGCTGGGTGTGCTTCCAATAAGCGAACTGGTCGAGGTCCATATAAACCGGGCAGCCGCCGATCTCGCCGAGATATTGGTCGTTGCCGCCGATGCGGAACTCGCCTGCCGGGTAGCACATGGGGGAAGAGCCATCGCAGCAGCCACCCGACTGGTGGAACATCAGCGGGCCGTGCGCGCGCATGAGCTTGTCGATCAGCTTGAGCGCGGCATCTGTGGCAAGCACCCGTTCGACCATGAGCGCCTCACTTGAGGTTCACCCTCACCCGTCTCGCAGCCCGAGGGCTACGAGACACCCTCTCCCATCAAGGGAGAGGATTAGCTGTGACGCCGCCCCGTGCTCCAATCCCTCTCCCCGCGTGGGAGAGGATGGCTTGGCAGAGCGAAGCCCTGCCAAGCCGGGGGAGGGGCCTATTCGCCCCAACTAAAAGAATCCCATCGCCTTCGGGCTATAGCTCACCAGCACGTTCTTGGTCTGCTGGTAGTGGTCGAGCATCATCTTGTGGTTCTCACGCCCGATGCCGGACTTCTTGTAGCCGCCGAAGGCCGCGTGCGCCGGATAGAGGTGGTAGCAATTGGTCCACACCCGCCCGGCCTGGATGCCGCGACCCATGCGATAGGCGCAGTTGATGTCACGCGTCCACACGCCGGAACCGAGGCCGTACAATGTGTCGTTTGCAATGGCGAGCGCCTCGTCCTCATCCTCGAAGGTGGTGACCGAGAGCACGGGGCCGAATATCTCCTCCTGGAAGATGCGCATCTTGTTGTTGCCTTCGAACACAGTCGGCTTGACGTAGTAGCCGTCCGAAAGCTCGCCGTTGAGCTTGGCACGCTCCCCGCCGGCGAGCAGCTTGGCGCCTTCCTTCTTGCCGATGTCGATGTAAGATAGGATCTTCTCCAGCTGATCATTGGAGGCTTGCGCGCCGATCATGGTATCGGCCTCGAGCGGGTTGCCCTGCTTGATCTTGTTCACCCGCGCGATCGCCTTCTCCATGAACTTGTCGTAGATCGACCGCTGCACCAGCGCGCGCGACGGGCAGGTGCACACCTCGCCCTGGTTCAGCGCGAACATGGTGAAGCCTTCGAGCGCCTTGTCGAAATAGTCATCGTCCTCGGCCATCACGTCGGCGAAGAAGATGTTGGGCGACTTGCCGCCGAGCTCGAGCGTGACCGGGATCAGGTTTTCTGACGCGTATTGCATGATCAAGCGCCCGGTGGTGGTCTCGCCGGTAAAGGCGACCTTGGCGATGCGCTTGTTCTGGGCGAGCGGCTTGCCGGCCTCTACCCCGAAGCCGTTGACCACGTTGAGCACGCCTGGCGGCAGGAGGTCGCCGACGAGATCCATCAGCACCATGATGCTCATGGGAGTCTGCTCCGCCGGTTTCAGTATTACGCAATTGCCGGCGGCCAATGCCGGAGCGAGCTTCCACGTCGCCATCAGGATCGGGAAGTTCCACGGGATGATCTGGCCGACCACGCCGAGCGGCTCGTGATAGTGATAGGCGACGGTGTCGTGGTCGAGCTCGCCGAGGGTGCCTTCCTGAGAACGGATGCAGGCCGCGAAATAGCGGAAATGATCGATAGCGAGCGGAATGTCGGCGAAGGTGGTCTCGCGGATCGGCTTGCCGTTGTCGATGGTCTCAACCGCGGCGAGCACCTTGAGGTTCTCCTCCATGCGGTCGGCGATCTTGTTGATGACCGCGGCTCGCGCCGCCGGCGCGGTGCTGCCCCAGGAATCCTTGGCCTTGTGCGCGGCGTCGAGCGCAAGCTCGATGTCGGCGGCTTGCGAGCGCGCGATCTGGCACACCATCTTGCCGGTGATCGGGCTTATATTGTCGAAATAGCGGCCGTCGACCGGGGCGACCCACTTGCCGCCGATGAAATTGTCGTAGCGGGGCCGCAACGCTACGCGCGAATTCAGAGTCTCGATGACCTGATGCAACATGGATGCCTCCCTAGAACTTGGATTATTTGAGTTTCTGCACCAATTGTGATCCCCGACATTGATCCGCGTCAAGCCGCATGGAGCCTTGCGGAACCCGTTCTTTGCGCGCAGCGTTGGATTGGGCCGAAAACAATATCGGAGGGGAAGAATGGCGGACGACGTCGATCGCAAGAACAACAGCCTTTTGCTTGGCGTGCTGCTGGGCGCCGCGGTTGTGGTCTTAGGTGTGCTCGCTTATCTCTATTATGAGCGCAGGCACGAGCCGGTGGTGAAGATCGACGTGCCCGGCTTCTCCGGCGAGATCCGCAAGGACAACGGCGGCGTCGACATCGAGGTCGGCAAGGACAATCCTTAACTGAGCCCAATCGCAAGCCTCACCCTGAGGAGTCCGCGAAACGCGGTCCTCTCGACGGGTGGTCATGCTTCGAGAGACACCCTTTGGGCACTCCTCAGCATGAGGAGTGAGTTAAGGCACGAGCACGGCCACGCCGGTCAGCTCGCCTTGGCGCAACCGATCGAGCGCCTCGTTGGCGGCGGCAAGAGGCATCGGCACCACCGTGGTCTTCACGCCCGCCTTTGGCGCGAGTGCAAGGAACTCGCGCGCATCCTCGCGCGTGAGATTGGCGACAGAGCGCACCACGCGCTCCTCCCAGAGGAGTTCGTAGGGAAAGCTCGGGATGTCGCTCATATGGATGCCGCCACACACGACGACCCCGCCTTTGCGCGAGGCTTTGAGCGCCGCCGGCACCAGGGCCCCGACGGCAGCGAAGATGATCGCGGCATCGAGCTCTTGCGGCGGGGTTTCGTCCGAGCCTCCGGCCCATGCTGCGCCAAGCTCCAACGCGAAGTCTTGCGCGCGTGCGTCACCCGGCCGCGTGAAGGCGAAGATCTGGCGGCCCTGATAGCGCGCCAACTGGGCCACGATATGGGCCGCGGCGCCGAAGCCATAAATGCCAAGGCGTGCAGCGTCCCCAGTAATCTTCAGCGAGCGGTAGCCGATCAGCCCGGCGCAGAGCAAAGGGGCAGCCTCCGCATCGCTGTAACTCTCCGGCAAATGAAAGCAGTAGCGCGCATCGGCCACCGTGTGTGAGGCATAGCCGCCGTCGATCTGGTAGCCGGTGAAGCGGGCATTGTCGCAGAGGTTCTCTTCGGCATTGCGGCAATAAGGGCAGGTGCCATCGGTGAAGCCAAGCCACGGCACGCCGACGCGGTCGCCGAGCGCGAAGCCGTTTACGGCGGAGCCAAGAGCCTCGACGCGCCCGACGATCTCGTGGCCGAGCACAAGCGGCAGCTTAGGCCCGGTCAGCTCGCCGTCGACGATATGCAGGTCGGTGCGGCATACCCCGCAAGAGAGCACGCGCAGTCGGAGCTGATGCCGAGAGGGCTCCGGCATCTTCAGCTCGCCAGGCTTGAGCTTGCTCCCCGGTGCATCGAACACCATTGCCTGCATTGTCGTGGACATCGCGCAATGCTGCGCTTCATGGCGCATTGGTCAAGTGGCGACGGATGATGTTCCTTCTCCCTCCCCTCAGGGGGCGGAAGAAGAGGCCAAGCCGGAAGTGGAAGTATTGAGCGGCTAATGCCGCAGCAGTGGCCAGCCTTGCAGGCTTGGACGCAGCGCCGAGACGTTCGCAACGTTCTCCGCATCGCGCTCATAGGCGCCGGAGGGCTTCGGCGAGGCCGGCCCAATCAGTCGCCGCTCGGCGATCGCCGTGGACGCTGACCAGAGCGCTTCGAAGGCAAGCTGCCCGAGCCGCACCATGCCGCTTGCTTCATCCTCGAACAGGCTCAAGGCATTGCGCTTGTCCGCGTCGCGCCGCATGCAGTCTCCGGACCAGCAGAGCGAAGCGCCGCAAGTCACCTGCTCATGGGCGTCGAGCAGGCGCGGATTGCGTGCCCAGCGGATCAGCTCTTTCGCCGGGGCAAGCGGGCTCAGCTCGGAGAGGCAAGCGTAGAACCGGCGGAGATCGTCCTCCGGGTCGAGCTTGGTCACCACGACCTTGGCGACGATGTGAGCGTGCTCAAGATCGCGGGCTCTGGCGATCAGCGCCTGCGCCGGGCTCGACGAAGCCGACCGCAGAATCATGGTTAAGCTTCGGGGCTCATCGCCGCGAGCTTCGATGCGGCCGATGAACTCCGCCAATATTTCGACATGCCGATCAAGCTCGGCCTGCTTCAGATCCCTCGAACTTCCCGAACCAACCACAATGCGCATATTCCCCCCGCTCTGTGGACGCAGTGCCACGCAAACGCTAAGGCGCTTGCGCGCAACTTGGTAAAATTAACCAGGACAGAGTTAAGGAAGGCTTGATGGCCGCTCTGTTTTGACACGCCGAGCCCCCCGACCTTGCGGGCGCACGGGCGAGCGGGCCGCTCACTGCAACGCTCGGAAATGTGGCTGGTGCGATAGAGACGCGCGCCGTCGCGCACCGGCGCCATCAGGGGGACAGACATGAACGCAAACACACTCCGGACTCGATCGGCCTGTCCGCCCCCCGGAGCAGCCGATCCCCTCTTACTTTCCCTCAACCGCAAAACTCAGCGCCAAAGGAGGCACTTTCGTGGCGCGGCAAAGAAACGCCAGCCGCAGATAGTCCCACGAGTCAGGCGACAGATAGCCAATCCATCCGGCGAGAAGGGCATTCGCGAGATGAACGGCGACGACGAGTGCAGCGATTAGAGCTGCGTCGCGTCGCGCGACTAAGGAAGCGAATGCTCCGAGCCTTTTTGAGATACGCAATCGGTGGCCGGCCAACTGGGCTTTGTCCTTATCCTGGCTGGCCGGTGGTGGGGGCGCACCCGACTAATCTGGGGCACAGGGCCGGTTTTGTGCAATGCGATAATTCTCGCTAGGGCATTGTGCAGTGCACAATAGTATCATATATGAGTTCATTGTACGCAACATTCCCGCACAAGGCGGAACCCAGAAAGGGGCAGTGAGATGTCGGACGTTCAAAAGTTTGGTGAGGAGTTTCAGAGGGTGGGCAAGGACGGCTTCGATGCCGCTGTCCATTCGTTTGGTGAGGTGAATAAGGGCCTCCAGGCTATTGCCGCTGAGGTCACTGACTATTCGAAGAAGGCGTTCGAGGACGGCACCCGTGCCTTCGAGCAGCTGCTCGGCGCAAAGTCGTTCGAGCAGGTGATCGAGATCCAGTCTCAGTACGCCAAGAAGGCTTATGACACTTATATTGCCGAGTTGTCGAAGCTCGGTGAGATGTATGCCGGTCTCACGCGCAACGCCTACAAGCCGGTGGAGCAAGCCGCTGCCAAAGCCGGGTCGCCTTATCGGCGAAGTGCCTAGTTCGACGAAAGACCTGAGGTCAGCCTTGGGTCTTTCTTATTCGCCTAGTTGAGTTGCTCTCGCTCCAAAAACGGCACGGGCTAGTCCGCATGCCTAATGCTTGGTCTCCTTCTCCGCAGTTGGCGATGAGTTTCTCACCTTGTCCGCGACTCACCTCAATATCCAATCGCTTTAATGACGGGAACGGGCCGCGATGTCGGCTAATGACCCGAACAGCACCTTTGCAATGCTCGATCGAATTCGTCGGCGGCGAGCAGCTTGACGCCGTGCCCGGTCATGTTGGCACGACGTAGGGGAATTTGTTTGGCGACGGACGGTTTCAACCCCGAGGGTACAGCCGTCCCGGCGACCAGGGCTGTCGAAGGGCGCCTCGATGTCGTCCGCTATCGGCACTAAAGATGTGCAAACCGCGCTGGATGAATGTCCGCTTCGAGGAGAAGAACGGACATGACGCGTACGTGGACGCGATGTGTGCTCATGACCCAAAGCGGACATGGGGCGCCGAATGTCCCAGTCAAAATGTTACACCCAAGTCACCAGAATACTCGGTGAGCTTTTAGATTTGTTTGTCAGAGCGTAGGCGAAGCTAGTGTGCGAACTCTAGTAAGACAAAAGACAACCTTCACCAGACGATTAGAGCGAGCAGGACCGTAGCGACACAACGATATTTGAGCGTCTAACCGAGAGTGCCATAAGAGAAGGAGATGCTCAGTTGCTCACTCAGCACTGACACAAAGTGCAGTTTGTAATGCCAGACGATCAACGAGCGGCAGTCAAGTCAATCGAATTAAATAACTGGTGCTCGTAGCGGGGTCCGAGCGCGAACGTATGCCCCAGGAAACGGAATCAGGAAGCTTAAGCCATGTAGGAACGTGTGCCGAACGTCAGTCCGGTAGACATCAGCAAGGTCGTGTACATGCCTTCCTTACGCGGTGAGCCGAAGTAGCGGGTGACCGGATAAACGCCAGCGATCTTGCTGATCAGCTTGGTGACCAGCATAATCAGAAACGCAGCTGGTGCCGCGATCAGCGCAGGAACCGAGACGAACGAACCGCCGGCAAGAAAGGTAAGCAGGATTGCTCCAGCCCCAGACAGAAACTTGACCCATGTCTGGTCGGTGCCGAGTACAGCCGCGCCGATGATCGCGCCAATCACAAGCTGCGCGATCGTGCCGACGACAATTTCAGAAAGAGCGGTAGCAATCCGCAGCCAGATCGACAGCAGAGTTGCAAGCAGCGCCAGTCCAAGCCACAGAGCGGCGAGGGCCCAAATTTCCGTCATGCTCAACCGATCCTACGGCGCGATGATCGGGCGCAAAAAACCCGCCTCTACGGCGGGCTCGCGTCGATCCCCGCCGCAAGGATGTGCGGCAGGAGTCATCAGCCTCTACGGCAGTTTTGGGGAACTCCATCCCCATCGAGGTGTCGGACGAAAATTAGACGCTACAGGCCCGCAGTCAACTCCTTAAGCGTGGGCGAATGACGCGCAAAGTCATTGCTGTTCCGCCTGAAGGCCCGACCTTAGGCAAGAGATTTCGATTTGGCGCTCACCAAAGCGAAGCTGCAGGAGCATTATTCTGGAAAAAGCAAACATAATCGCCCAGATCGATCTGTCGCCACCTCATTCCGTCATAATTCACGAACGACCGCAAGATGGCTTGAGCCTTTCCATTCTGTAACATCCGTTTTTCCAGGAAAATGTAGATCGATTGCACATGGCCGCGATATCTACGGGATGCCAGAACATCAACCGCCTCTTTCTTGTGGGCCGGGACAATTAATCTCGCGCCGGCGAACTCCAAGGCGAGAACCGACGATGATACGTATACAATCGGTTTGGCCGAGTCTTCCTGATCGTGAAATCGACCACGGATAAATTCAACTACGCGGGGAGATGCTTCGTCTTGGCGGTAGCCTTGCGCACCCAAGGGAAATGTCAAATTCTCTCTCTCGCGGCAATAGAAAGCGTAAGCACCGTAGACAACCGAACCGACAATGGCGAGGTAAAATCCACCTCTCAGCCATCTTGAAGTCCCAAGCGAAAATGCTTGAACAATCCCTGGCAGCAAAAGCAAACCGACTGAACGGAAGTGCCTCTCTTGAATGTCGATGGCTGCATTTCCCAAGTACAAAACGATGAAGGCCAGCGTGAAAAGCAGAAATGTGATCGATGCGAAATTCGTGTAGCCGGTTAGCTTCGGCTCCTTACGCAACCGCAGCCACACGATGACGTACATAGTGGCGACTATTGGAACAGACAGGTCAATAATGAGATTAGTAGAAGGAAGTCCAGGCGGCGCAAGTGCAGCCGTCGAAAGCCGATGCAGAAAGTCGGTGAACCCCACTATACTCATTGCTGGCGCCACGATGGGAAACACCAAAGAGATTGGCGATAACCCGGCAACACCGCTCCCAGCAGTGGTTGCCGCGGTCGGTCCCTTCGCCAGCCATAAGAAATAGAAAACCACGCCGAAACTTGCTGTTACGATAGCGGCAACGAGCCAGCGCTGCGGCGTTCGCAACAATCGCCCGTCATTGACAGAAAATAGGCATGCACCAAGCAACGCCAGACCATAAATTGGTCCCGACAATTTGAAGAATGCCAATGCGATTAGAGCTGCAATGAGTGGAAGAACTGAGGGGGGAGACAGATCGCGCAGTTTCCAGAACAACAGCGTTGCCCAAGGCGCCACTCCAAAGAGCAGCGTTTCGCCTCCGTAATATTCCCCGAAGAACTTGGTGAACCATTGTGTGCAGATCATCAGCAAACACGAGATCGCGATTGTTCTCAGCGGAAATCCGGCGGCGTGATAAAATGCGTACCAACCCAGCACGCCGAGTACCAAAAAAAGGGTGATGGTGAGAATCAGGCTATCGCCGAGATTTAGACCCAGAAACTCAAAAAGGCCGGGGAACAGATACTGGCCGGGTGACCACATCGTAAGAAACATTCGGTGGTCGTTTGCGATGTTGGCTTGGTCCGGGGAAACGAGATAGTTGAAGCTCCCGCCATGTCGCATGGCGTCCAATATCAAAAGGCCCCAAGCCGAATCACGTTCTATCGAGACCCTGATGTAGAGGGCGATTATTGCGTAAGCGATTGGTACAAAAACCAGAGTTCCGATTAGAAGCCGACGCTCCCACGGCGCTTGCAATCCCTGGCTACGCCTAAGAACCGATGACCCGTCGTTCACACTGATAACTCAGCCGAATAGCGAAAGCGCTGAACTGCTGAACGCTGGCGCTTTAGACTGTCCTTGTCATCCCCAACATTTGAGGCACTCGAAGTGCGGAAATAGGCGACCGCTGGTTCCTGTTCTCTCGCTTGTTTGTCATGTGTTCCAATGCCATACGAACCATGCCGTTTCCCCTTCTAATGGAGCGTCTCTGTCGTTACCCATTTCCCCCTTTATGTTGAGGCTCCAAAAAAATGCCGCTGACTACCATCTTGAGCGCACCGAAGTTGCTTTCATTTTTCCCGCCGACCGCCACCACATCCATGATGAGCGAAGGCATCGAATATGTTCATCGCTATGATGTGCATGAAGGCTTGTCCTCCATCATCACAGCCACCCGACCATGATCGAGGCAATGTAGGCAATTGCGATCACCACTGCGGTGACCATGGCTTGATCGAAAAGTCCGACGGTCGCCGAAGCGCGAGGGGCATCGTGCAGAGCGCTATTCGATTGTGTGTGGATTGAGTGCGATGACATGGAGTTGTCCCTCCCTCCCTGTTGTCGCGGCCTCCTGTGCCGAACTATATCGAATTCACCCGAACTTGCGGCCCTCTGGAGGCCGTGAGGATAAAAATTTGACAATATCCCCATTTCAGCATGGCTCGACCGACACGCGCCACACGTTATCCCATAGCGAGACCCACATGGCGAAGATGGTGAGAAAGCCAATGAAGGTGTCAATGAGCGCTAGACCCTTAATCGGGTCCATGGGCGGGGCCAATGATGCGAGTTAGGTGGCCAACCGCTTTACCGTGGCATGGCGGAGCAGCTTGCTTCCCGCCAGATGCTTCACCTCCACCACAAGCTTCGGGTGGCACCACTTAACATCCATCAGCCGTGACGACTTAAATGCAGCCCATGACGTGGCGAGACGCTCAAGCTCAGCGAAAAATCGAGTGCGGTCTTCACCACTAAGAGCAATGAATGCTGCTCCAGCGTAACTCAGGCCCGCACTGTCCTTGTGAGCAAGCAGTGCCCTAAGCGCTCCGGTCTTGCGGTCCCGATCCGTGCCGATCACCACAAAGGTGGACTCGGTGAAGCACTTGGTCTTGAGCCAAGTCCTGCTGCGACCAGACCGATAGGGTGCTAGTGCATGTTTGGAGACGATGCCTTCAAGTCCCTGCTCAGCGCAGGCTTTGAACAGGGCATCACCATCACCATCAAACTCATCGCTAAACTGAATACGGCTTTGGTCATCGGCTCCAACTAGATGCTTCAAGCTGGCTCGTCGCTCCATGAGTGTTTGCTGGCGAAGGTCCTTCCCATCAAGATGCAGAAGATCAAACGCATAAAGGATGATGCTGTGAGGTTGCCGCTGCAAAGCGGAGCTTAGTGCCTCGAAGTCCGAAGCGCCGTTGCCGTTCTGGACAATGGCCTCACCATCAAGGATTGCCGATTGGCAGCGGAGATTGGCAGCGGCACGGACGATAGATGGGAAACGGTCAGTCCAATCGTGTCCATTGCGGGTGAAGACACGGGCTTCTCCTTGCTCAAGCAGGACTTGGCAGCGATAGCCATCGTGTTTGATTTCATGAATCCAGTGCTTCCCCTCTGGCGGCTGATCGACAGGGGAAGCAAGCTGTGGCTCGATGAACCTGAGCCGTGTCGTAAGCATTAGGCTTTGTACTGTTTGCCTTCGCTTATAGAAGAAGCCCGGACGGTGGACGCCAGGGCTTCTTCCGCTCTTCCAAAGGAGGACATGGTGGTGGCAGGGAAACCATCACCACAGCGCAACTACCACTTGGTACGGATTAATCAATCCTGCACATTGACGCGCTGAATCGAGTTTGGCGAGAATGGCAGTGTCATCCCAGGCCCAAGGGCAAACCTCGTTAACTAGATGTTAGTTTATTCCGTAAGGCAAGCCTACTCAATGCGCCGTGTTTTCATAACTCTTTGTTTCATAGCATGTTTTAGTCAAGCCTTAGCCGCCCCCAACATCGTCATTATCATGACCGACGATCAGGAAGACACGGGCTCGATGGCCTACATGCCGAAGACGCTGTCGCTCATCGCCGGGCATGGCGTGACGTTCAAGAACAGCTTCGTAAATCTCTCGCTCTGCGCGCCGAGCCGCACCTCGTTCCTAACCGGACAGGCCGCGCACAATCACGGCATCAAGGCGAATAGCCCACTCGACCAAGGCGGCTGGGAGGCCTTCAAGGACAAGGAAGACAATGCTCTGCCGGTCTGGTTGAAGGCGGCCGGCTACAAGACGGCGTTGATCGGCAAATATCTCAATCGCTACGGTCAGCAGAGCGCCTACGGCGAGTGGCTCTCCTGGCTCGGTGGCTTGATCAATGTCGACTTCAAGGGCACCACGGTGGGCAATCCGCGCGACTGGGTCCCGCCTGGTTGGGACCTTTGGTACGCCTTCACTGGAACGCGGGTGCGCTACTACGACTACATGATCAACGAGAACGGCAGGATCCTGGATTTCGATCACCGCCCGGAGGACTATTCGACCGACGTGCTGAGGGATCGCGCGATCCGTTTCATCAAGGATCAGTCGGCGAGCCATGACCCCTTCTTCCTGTTCATCGCGCCGAAGGCCGCGCACGCGCAAGGCCCCCGCGCCATTCCCGCGCCGAAATATGAGCAGGCGCTGAACGAGGTCCATCTCCCGGAGAGCCCGGCCTTCAACGAGAAGGACCTCCGCCACAAGGCGCTGAAGGCTCCAAATGTGGGCATAAAGACCAAAGAGGATCTCGAGAAAAGCTACCGCGCCGAGCTTCAGTCACTTCAGTCGGTAGACGATCTCGTCGCCGCAGTGGGCGACGCGCTGAAGGAGACCGGCAAACTCGACAACACCGTCATCATCTACACGTCGGACAATGGCTTCTTGTTGGGCGATCACCGGCTAATCGGCAAGTCAGCCGCCTATGAGGGCTCGATCAAGGTGCCGCTCCTCATGCGCGGGCCGGGCATCGCCGAGAACGAGGCCCGCGAGCAGCTCGTCAACAATCTCGACCTGGTCGCCACGATTGTGGACCTTGCCGGTGCGAAGCCAGGCGCCGCGCAGGATGGGAAGTCGCTCAGCCCTCTCTTTGCCGCCGCCGCCGCGCCATGGCGAAGCGCGCTCCTGATCGAGAGCCCGGTGAACCGCTTCGAGCGCAAAACGAACCGATATACCGGCGTGCGCACGCCCACCAAGAAATACGTCAAATATGAAGGCGGCTTCGAAGAGCTGTTCGACCTCGCCGCCGACCCGCATGAGCTCAACAACGCGGCGGAGGACCCTGCCTATTCGGCCGATTTGTCGGCGCTGCGGGCCATGCACGACAAGCTCAAAGTTTGCGCGGGCGACGGCTGCTGGGTGCCGTGAGCAGCACTATGGCAATCTGCCACATCCCCCCAAAACCCCAGGAACTTGGTCGCGCGGAAGGAACGGCACCCTGACCGACTTCGGTCACGACGCTGCCGATTACTCGACCGACGTCCTGCGCGATCGCGCCGAGCGCTACCGCTGATCGCGACCAAAGCTCCGCACGGACAAGGTGACGAAGGGGAAAAGGGAGCGGCGATACCCGCGCCGACCTACGCGCAGACTTTCGCCGATGCCAAGCTCCCCACGACGCCGGCCTACGATGAAGCTGATGTGAGCGACAAGCCGCCAACGGTGCAAAACTTGCCGCGCCTTAGCGCTGAGGCGAAGGATGAGATCGAGAAAAGCTATCGCGCCGAGCTGGAGTCGCTTCGGTCGATGATCTCGTGGCCGGCGTGGTGGACACGCTCAAGGCCGCGGGCAAGCTTGACAACACCCTGATCATCTACACCTCCGACAACGGATACGCCTTTGGCGATCACCGGCAGTTCGGCAAGAACGCCGTCCACGAGTCGTCGATCAAAGTCCCTCTCGTGGTGCGCGGACCTGGCATTCCTCACAATGAAACGCGGAGCCAGCTCGTCAACAATCTCGACGTTGCCGCCACGATCGAGCAGATCGCAGGCCTATCGCCAAGCATCACTCCCAACGGCCGCTCGTTGACGCCGATCCTCGACGACGCGAATGGGCATTGGCGAAGTGCCATTCTGGTCGAAGGGGGAAACGGTGTGGCCAAGGCCGATCGGCGCTATGTGGTGGTCCGCACGGCTACGCGGAAATATGTAGCTTACGAGGCCGATCCCTACGAGCTCGAGAACAAGGCCAAAGATCCGATCTACGCCCCCGACGCAGCAACGCTGCGAGCCTTGCACGACAAGCTTAAATCCTGCGCAGGCGCCGGCTGCTGGGTGCCTTGAGCGTCGCATTCGGAAAGGTTCGCGTCACAAGCCTGTTGTGTTCCGCGCCGCCAGGAATACATAACGCGGCATGGCAGAACCTGCCCTCAAGGAGCGCGTGCTCGACGCGCTAAAGCACGTCAAAGGGCCGAACCTCAGCGGCGACATCGTCTCGCTCGGGCTCGTGTCCGAGGTCGTCATTCGCGGCGGCAAAGTCTACTTCGCCATTTCTGTCGATCCAACCCGCGCCTCCGAGCTCGAGGCGCTCCGTGAAGCCGCTGAGAATGTGGTGAAGGAGCTCCCGGGAGTCGATTCGGTCACCGTGACGCTCACCGCCGACCGAAATTCCGGAGCCGCTCCGGCGGGAGGCAACAGCACAGGCCCGCGCCCAGCCCTGGCCTCTCCCGTCGCCCGCGGCGCGGCGCAAGCCGCCCGGCATCGCACTGGTGCCATCCCCGGCGTTCGACACATCATCGCCGTGGCCTCTGGCAAGGGCGGCGTCGGCAAATCCACCACGGCGGTGAATCTTGCGCTCGGCCTGCAAGCCCGCGGGCTGAAGGTCGGCGTGCTCGATGCCGACATCTACGGGCCGTCCATGCCGCGCCTGCTCGGCATCAAGGGCAAGCCGCAGCAGCTCGCCGGCGACAAGCTCACGCCGATGGAGGCCTATGGGCTGAGGGTGATGTCCATGGGCTTCCTCGTCGATGAGGAGACGCCGATGATCTGGCGCGGGCCCATGGTGATGTCGGCGTTGTCGCAAATGCTGAAGGACGTGGCCTGGGGCGAGCTCGATGTGCTTGTCGTCGACATGCCGCCGGGCACCGGCGATGCGCAGCTGACCATGGCACAGCAGGTGCCGCTTGCCGGCGCGGTCATCGTCTCCACGCCGCAAGACCTCGCTCTGATCGACGCGCGCAAGGGCCTCAACATGTTCCGCAAGGTCGACGTGCCGGTGCTCGGCATCGTCGAGAACATGAGCACCTTCATCTGCCCGCATTGCGGCGGCAGGTCCGACATCTTCGCCCATGGCGGCGCTAAATCAGAAGCCGAGCGGCTCGGCGTTCCCTTCCTCGGCGAGGTGCCGCTGACGCTCGCCATTCGCGAGACCTCCGATGCCGGCAAGCCTGTGGTGGTGAGCGAGCCGAACTCGTCAGCTGCCGATGCCTATCGCGACATCGCTGCAAAGGCTTGGGCCGAGCTCGAGCGTGACAAGAAGGGTGCACGTGCCGCACCTCAAATCGTCATGGAGAGCTAAACTGTTGGCGTGAGGCCCCCAACTCAGCTAAGCGGGAGTCTGGGGCAAAAAATTGCGGCGACGCCCCTGAAGCTGCGCCCTTTGACTGACAGACGCTCGATTACTCTTCCACTCTGCGTGCTTGGCGCCGGAGCCGTGCACGGACTCTGTGTTGCGGCCATGCTGCCGATGTTGATCACTTTGCCCGGGCCTGGCGGCAACCCGCCTCCGGCGATCGATGTCCAGGTCTTGCACCCGGTGCCGAGCGCTCCCGCGAAGACCATCGCCGACCCCGCAACGACCGCCGCGCTTCCCGAGGTGAAAGAGGCGCCTGCGCCATCGTTGCCCGCACCGATCGCGGCACCACCATTGGAGCCCCAGCCCGATGCTAAAGCTGAGCCCGCGAAGTTGGACGAGATGTCGGCCCCATCCGAAGCAAGCCCGGTCGATGTGGCGCCGCCAACCGCGGCCGAAGGAGTGGAGCTCGCCAAATCGGAGCCAACGCCAGTCGAGGCCGCGCCCGACGATATGCCGCAGCAGGTTGCGACGCCTGAGGCAACTGCGCCAACCGAAGTGAACGAGGTGACCGCACCTGGCCCCGGTGTGAAGGAGGAGGCACCTCCTCAGCCTGAAGTGAAGGAAGAGGTAGCACCCGAGCCCGAAGTCGTCGCGACACCCTCGCCTTCGCCGCCAAAAGCGGAGAGCCGAACCGACGTGACTCACGATGCGGCTGAGGCGGCCAAAGAGCCAAGCGCGCCCTCAACGCCGGAGGCAAGCGAGACGCCGGCGCCCCGACCGGAGGTCGCTCGCGTCGAGCCCAAAGCGGAAACGCTCGAGCCTGCCAAAGTGGAAACCACCGCGCCAAGTGAGCCGGCGCCCAAAGTCGAAGCCGCTCCCCACAAGAAGCCGGCGTCAAAGGCGGAGGCGAAGGTCAAGACTTCCCGCCAAGGCGGAGCCCACGGCGTCGAAGCAGCGCACAGTGGCGATCGCGAAGCGGGGCGCCCCGCGGACCCGCCGCGTGGTAAGGTCAAGGGCGCAAACGCAAGCCAATCAGGGTTCCAGGCCGCTGTTCGGAGGTTTCTTTGGCCTGCCGGCCGGCAAAGCGGCGTCGGCCACGCCGCGGCGCCCAGCGACCCCCTCCACCACCACCAACACGCGCTAATCGACCAGTAGACAGGATCAGGCGGCGCTGTTTCTTCGCTTAAGCGGCGCTCGGGCGGCGGTTAACCTTGACGAGGGGCCGAAGGCTAGCCGCCTGTCCTCGACATGGTGCGGGAGAGCGCGGGCTTGCCGCCCCTCTCGATGACGAAGTCATGGCCCTTGGGCTTGGCGGCGATCGCCGCATCGATCACCGCGTTGAGCAGATGGTCTGACTCGCTTGCACGGAGGGGCGCTCTGAGGTCCGCGGATTCCTCCTGGCCGAGGCACATATAAAGAGTGCCGGTGCAGGTCACCCGCACGCGGTTGCAGGCCTCGCAGAAATTATGCGTGAGCGGGGTGATGAAGCCGAGCCTACCGCCGGTCTCGCGTACCTGGACATAGCGAGCAGGCCCACCCGTGCGGTAGGGACTATCCTCGAGCGTGAAGCGATCCTCAAGCCGCGCCCGCACCAGGCTGAGCGGCAGATATTGCTCGGTGCGGTCGCTGCCGGTCTCGCCCATCGGCATGGTCTCGATCAATGTGAGGTCGAAGCCCCGCCCATGCGCCCAGCGGAGAAGCTTCTCGATCTCGTCCTCGTTCACGCCTCTGAGCGCAACCGTGTTGATCTTGAGCTTGATCCCGGCGCGGTCAGCGGCATCGATGCCGGCCATGACGGACGAGAGGTTTCCTCTGCGGGTGATCGCCCTGAACCTGTCGGGCTCGAGGGTGTCGAGCGAGACATTGATGCGGGCGATGCCGCAAGCGGCAAGGGCCTCGGCATGGCTAGCAAGCTGGCTGCCGTTGGTGGTGAGGGTTAGCTCGTCGAGTCCCGCGCCGAGATGCCGGGAGAGCGACTTGATCAACCACGGCAGGTTCTTACGCACCAGCGGCTCGCCGCCGGTGAGCCGTACTTTGCGCACGCCCTTGGCGATGAAAGCACTCGCGAGCCGGTCGATCTCCTCGAGCGTGAGCAGGTCCTTCCGCGGTAGGAAGGTCGTGGACTCCGCCATGCAATAGAAGCAGCGGAAATCGCAGCGGTCTGTGACCGAGACGCGCAAATAGGTGATGCGCCGGCCGAACGGGTCGATCATCGGTTGCAATGGGGTCATCTTCACTCGACTACATCCTCGGGCGTTGGCTTGGCCTTACGGTTATACAGCTTGCCGCTGTTTACCACGCGCTTGCGGAAACGTGCATCCTGCAAGGCGACAGCGTGACTATCGCGGCGCTTGACCACTCTTTTCCGCGGCATTTTCGCACCGCTCGCCATCTTCCGTTTCGTGGCTCGCCTCGTATCCGACGTGACCGCTCTTGTCATTAGACCTTAATATGGCGATTGATCCTTTGCATATCATGCCGGGCCGCTCAAGGAGGCAGGACCATGAACGAGCAACGCTTCAACATGTCGATGCGGAAATTCCTCAAAGAGGTCGGCGTCACCTCGCAGCAGGCGATCGAGCGGGTGGTGCGCGAGGAGGGCCTGGGCGGCAAGGGGGTGCTCAAAGTCAACATGGTGCTGACCGCAGAAGGAACCGGCTTGCGTCACGTCGTCGAGGGCGAGATCGATCTCGGTTAGCCCAATGATGGAAAGCGATCCCTGGCCGACGGAGCTCAAAGTGGACAAGGACCGCGGGGTGCTCGCCGTCACGTTCGACGACGGCGTGAGCTTTGCACTTCCCGCCGAGCTCCTACGGGTGATGAGCCCAAGCGCCGAGGTGCAAGGCCATAGCCCCGAAGAGCGCGTCACCGTGCCCGGCAAGAAGGCGGTGCGCATCTTGCGCATCGAGCCGGTCGGCAATTACGCCGCCCGCATCGTGTTCGATGACGGCCACGACACCGGCCTCTATACCTGGGCCTATCTGCGCGAGCTCGGCGAGAACAAGGAGCGGCGCTTTCAGGAGTATCTCGCCGAGCTTGCCGCCAAACGCCTCTCGCGCTGACGCGATCCTCAGAGGCGGGTCTTCTCGCCGTTGTCCTCTGTCCCGCGATCCAGCCGATACAACATGCCCTCCGGTCCATCGGTCAGCACGTAGAGGACGCCGCTTGGGTCGATGCGCACGTCGCGGAGCCTTCCCAGCCTATGTTCGAGAAAATGGTCTTCGCTGAAAGTGCAGCCGTCGCCGAATGTGAGCCGGACCAATGTTTCTGCCGCCAAAGTGCTCATCCAGACGATGCGATGGGAGGGATCCGAACTCGAGCGCAAGCCCTGAGGGAGCGATGGAGGTTGGAACCCAATAATGAACCGGCTGCTCCAGTCCAGTTTGAGCCACGCCGTTGCCGATCGGCCGCCCCGAATAGTCGGTGCCATACGTGATGACCGGCCAGCCATAGTCATGCCCGGGCAGGATGAGATTGAGCTCGTCGCCGCCTTGCGGGCCATGCTCGTCGGACCATAGCTCCTTCCTGGTCACATCGAAGGCAAGGCCTTGCGGATTGCGGTGCCCGTAGCTCCAGATCTCAGGCCGCGCCCCGAGCAGCCAACGGAATGGATTGTCGGCCGGAATCGAGCCGTCGGTGCGAATGCGGATGATGGTGCCTTCATCCTGGGTCAGGTCCTGCGCCAGATCGCCGGCCCACCTGTCGCCGAGGCTAAGAAAGAGATAGCCGTCCGGCGTCAAGGCAATGCGGCCGCCGAGCTGCTCGGGCTTTGCGCCTGGCGTGCTCTCAAAGAGAATTTGCTGGTCGGTGAGGGCTTCGTTCTGGTCGTCCAGCTTCGCCTTCATCACCCGGATCGTGGATGAGTCGGCAGTACCTACAAGATAGGAGAGGTAGATTGTGTCGTTGACGGCATAATTCGGATCGACCGCGAGATCGATGAAGCCGCCATGACCCTCGGTCAATACGTCCGGGGCGCCCGATATTGGGACACCTTCGCCGTCCGGTCTAACCAGCAGCAACCGCCCCTGCTTTTCGGCAACGAGGAACCAGCCGTCCGGCAGAAAGCCCACCGACCGTGGCGAGTCGAACGGCCCTGCGACCTGCTCGGAGGTAAGCTGAGGGCCGCCTGCCAGGACCAATTCGGCGTCTTCCGAAGGTGGAATCGTGAGAGTTCTGCCCGGTGGACAGCCGAGCGGAGAGTTGGGAACCGCCGACTGGGCAACGGCAAATTGCGGGGCGACCAGGGCGACGGCCACTACGCAACACGATACGCACTTCATGCGCGTCTCCAATGGTTAGCGATGGTGTTGAAATGCTGGACCTTTGACCTTGGCCCGGAAGACTTGGCTTCGAACCCCACCTCGTCGTCATAATCTTGAAAGTTGCCAAAATTGGGGGAACTATGGCGGAAGGCCGGGGAATTGAGCTACCGCGGCGTCATGGCTTTGTCACGAGAGTTCCGGTACTCCGTCGCAAAAGCGTGATAATCCAAGCGCAATTATGGATAACCATTCCTGGAACGATTCACTTCGTCGTGGGGAACAGGCATTGACCGACCAGGCAGGACGCGCCGCCGCCTCCACGCTCAGCCTGCTGGTCAGGACCGGCGCCGCCCTGATGCGAGGCCTCCGAGAATTCGGCGCGAGGCTTTGGTTCTCCCTTTGGCTGATCGTGGCGGTCGCCGTCATCATGGCGTCGCTCGTCGTCGTCGCCCATCTCTCGCTTCCCTTTGCCGTGGCGGCCTTTCTCGGCTTTGTCGCCTCGGTCGCGCTACTGCCCCGCCAGGAGGTCGACGAGGCGGACGGTGGCGATCCGACACGGCTCGCCTCCGCCACCCGCTCTGGCTCGCGCATGCGGGTCATCGCCGAGGCGATGCCCGATCCCGCGATCCTGCTCAATGCCGCGGGTCAGGTGCTCTATCGCAATGCTCCGGCGCGAGGCTTGTTCGCCTCTTTGCGTGAAGGCAGCCACATTTCTTCGGTGATCCGCACTCCGGAATTTCTCGACGCCGTGAGCGCAGCGCCTTTGCGCGGCCGTGCCGTCACCGTCACCTATGCTGAGCGGGTCCCCGTCGGCCGGCGCATGGCCGCGACCGTGGCGCCGCTGACGCGAGGGTCGGAGCCGGACAGCGACATCCTCGTGTTGTTGCGGGACCTGACCGAGGTTGAGCGCATCAACCAGATGCGCGCCGATTTCATCGCCAATGCGAGTCACGAGCTCAGGACTCCGCTTGCCTCGTTGCGCGGCTTCATCGAGACGCTACAGGCCGCCGCCAAGGACGATCCAGTGGCGCGCGAGCGTTTCCTCGCCATTATGGCCGAGCAGGCCTCGCGCATGACGCGCCTGATTGACGCGCTACTCTCGCTCTCTCGCGTCGAGATGAACGCTCACGTTCCGCCGAGTGGCCGCGTCGACCTCAACGATGTCTTGGATCACGTGCGCGATACGCTCGAGCCGCTCGCCCGCGAATCTGGCGGCAATCTGCAGGTCGGACGGTTCCCCCGCCCGGCCATCGTGCGCGGCGACCGCGACGAGCTCGTCCAAGTCTTCCAGAACCTCGTGCAGAACGCGCTCCGCTATGGCGTGAAGGGCGGCCAGATCCACCTTGAGGCTAGGCTCACGCCGACGCTTGGCCGGCAGCTCGGTCGCTATGCGATCTCTGTGATTGACCAAGGGCCCGGCATCGCGCCGGAGCATTTGCCGCGGCTGACCGAGCGCTTCTACCGCATCGACGTGGCATCGAGCCGGGAGAAGGGCGGCACGGGGCTTGGGCTGGCCATCGTCAAGCACATCCTTAATCGCCACCGCGGCGAGTTGGCAATCGCCTCCCAGCCCGGCAAAGGCTCAACCTTCACGGTGCTTCTCGACCCCCCGCGCGAGTCCTTGCCGGTCAAAGCGACGGCCGCTGAATAGCCTTTCCACAGGCCATTTCCGCGGCCTTCCCGCCCTGTCACCCAACTGTCATATAACTGACATAGTAGCGTTATTGCGCGGCGTTAACGCTCCCACGGCGGTGGGGGAGGGCCCCTGCCGGAGTTCGCCTTGCGAACCCGAATTTTCTCCACCCTACAGGGAGAGCAACATGAGGTTCATGTCCTATGCGGCAGCTGCGACTCTCGTCGCAGCGTTGTCGATCACCGCGGCCCAGGCGGCCGACATCTCGGGGGCGGGCGCGACCTTCCCCTATCCGATTTATGCGAAATGGGCTGATGCCTATAAGAAAGAGACCGGCAACGGCCTCAACTACCAGTCGATCGGCTCGGGCGGCGGCATCAAGCAGATCGAGGCGAGCACCGTCACCTTCGGCGCTACCGACAAGCCGCTCGGTCAAGACGAGCTCGATAAAAACGGCCTGATCCAATTCCCGATGATCATCGGCGGCATCGTGCCAGTGTTGAATATCGAAGGGATCAAGCCCGGAGAGCTCGTGATCGACGGGTCGACCCTGGCCGACATCTTCTTGGGTAGGATCACCAAATGGGACGATCCTGCCATCGCCAAGCTGAACCCGAAAGCCAAGCTTCCGTCGACGGCCATCGCTGTAGTGCATCGTTCCGACGGATCGGGCACCAGCTTCATTTTCACCACTTATCTGTCGCAGTCGAACGCGGACTGGAAGTCAAAGGTCGGTGCTGACGCCGCCGTCGAATGGCCGACCGGCATCGGCGCCAAGGGCAATGAGGGCGTGGCAAACAACGTTGCCCAGACCAAAGGCGCCATCGGTTATGTCGAATACGCGTATGCCAAGCAGAACAAGCTCACTTTCGCCGATATGGTCAACAAGGACGGCAAGAGCGTCGCACCGGAGACCAAGTCGTTCCAAGCTGCTGCAGCGAACGCCGATTGGAAATCGGTTCCCGGTTATGGCGTGATCCTGACTTCGCAGCCCGGTGCCGAGTCGTGGCCGATCACGGCGGCGAGCTTCATCCTGATGCACGCCGTTCCGCAAGACGCGGCATCTTCCGCCGAGGCGCTCAAATTCTTCGACTGGGCCTATAAGAACGGCGCTAAAATGGCCGAGGAGCTTGATTACATCCCGATGCCCGACAATGTCGTCGAGGTCTCGCGCGGCGAGTGGGCCAAGATCAAGGACTCTGCCGGCAAGCCCGTCTTCGCAATGAACTAAGGGCAATCTGAATCGAGGCAGGGGCAGCCACCTTCCGCTCCTGCCTCGATTTCAGAGTGAGAATTACGAAGCCGTTGCAGAAGGGGCTCACCAATATGGACATGGCGCTTCAGTCCGCGCCCGTTCAGGTCCGGGCCAAGCAGGACGACAGGCAGCGCGCCAAAGTCTTGCGCGGCTTCCGCATCGGCGACCGCACCTTCAACATTATTACGCAAGCTTCAGCGATCGCTGTGCTGGTGATCCTTGCCGGCGTCATGCTGTCGCTTGTGATCGGCTCGCTTCCCGCCTGGCGTGCTTTCGGCTTTGGCTTCTTCGCCTCGGAAAGCTGGAACCCGGTCACTGAGAAATTCGGGGCGCTGCCGGCCATCTACGGCACGCTCGTGACCTCCATCATTGCCATGCTGATTGGCGTTCCCGTCAGCCTCGGCATCGCGATCTTCCTCACCGAGATCTGTCCGGAACGCTTGCGGCGCACGATCGGCACCGCCATTGAGCTACTGGCCGGCATCCCGAGCATTATTTACGGCATCTGGGGTCTGTTCGTATTCGCCCCATTCTTTCAGGCGCACCTACAGCCGGTGCTGATCGACGCCTTCGCCAACATTCCCATCCTCAATCAACTTTTCGCCGGGCCCCCCTACGGCATCGGCCTGCTGACCGCAGGCCTGATCCTTGCCATCATGGTGCTGCCCTTCATCACTTCGATCACGCGGGAGGTGTTCGACACCGTTCCGCCGGTGCTAAAGGAGGCTGCCTATGGCATCGGCTGCACGCGCTGGGAGGTGATGCGCCGCGTGGTCATCCCCTATACCCGCGTCGGCATCGTCGGAGGCGTGATGCTGGGCTTAGGCCGCGCGCTCGGCGAGACCATGGCTGTGACCTTCGTTATCGGCAACGCGCACCGGATCGTGCCCTCGATCATGGCGCCGGGGACGACGATCTCGGCCTCCATCGCCAACGAGTTCACCGAGGCCACCGGTGAGCTTTATACCGCCTCGCTCATCGCGCTCGGCTTGATCCTGTTCTTCATCACCTTCGTCGTGCTTGCTGCCGCTCGGCTGATGCTAATGCGCATCGCGATGAAAGCAGGGGGTTGATCATGGCCGCCGTAGTCGCAGACGCGCGTTATTCCCGCCGGCGTCACACCAATTTTGTCGCCACGGCGCTGTCGATCGGAGCCGCCGGCTTCGGCCTGACCTGGCTGCTTCTGATCCTGGTTGTGTTGGTGGTAAAGGGCGTGGGCGGGCTGAACCTTGCCGTGTTCACCGAGATGACGCCGCCTCCTGGCTCCGCCGGTGGATTGTTGAACCCCATCATCGGCAGCCTGATCCTGACCGTGCTCGCGGTGGCGTTCGGCACGCCGCTTGGCATCCTCGCCGGCACCTACATGGCGGAATATGGCCGCTACGCGAACCTCACCATGGTGGTCCGCTTCATCAACGACATTTTGTTGAGCGCGCCTTCGATCGTCATCGGCCTCTTCGTGTACGAGATCATGGTGGCGCGGATGGGGCACTTCTCCGCCTGGGCCGGAGCGGTTGCGCTCGCCATCCTCGTCATCCCGGTGGTGGTGCGCACTACCGAGGATATGCTGCTGCTAGTGCCCAACACGCTGCGCGAAGCCTCCACCGCACTCGGCGTCCCACGATGGCTGGTCATCCGCGACGTGGCCTATCGCGCCGCGCGCGCCGGCATTACCACCGGCGTTCTGCTCGCCATCGCGCGGATCACGGGTGAGACTGCGCCGCTCCTGTTCACCGCTCTCAACAACCAGTTCTTCAGTTGGAATCTGAACGCGCCGATGGCGAGCCTTCCCGTCGTGATCTTCCAGTTCGCCCTAAGTCCCTACTCGGAATGGCAACAACTTGCCTGGACGGGAGCTCTCATTATCACCGCCGCCGTGCTCGGCTTGAGCATCCTCGCTCGCGTGCTTGCCTCTAAGAAGGTACTGACATGACCTTTGCAATACAAACCGACGTAAAAGAGCAAACACCCGCGGCGGCCGAAGGCCTGGAGGAGAAGGTGGCGGTACGCCACCTGAATTTCTACTATGGCGGCTATCGCGCGCTCGCCGACATCAACGTCAATCTCTTTCAGAACAAGGTCACGGCATTCATCGGCCCCTCGGGCTGCGGCAAGTCCACGCTGCTCCGCATCTTGAACCGCATCTACGATCTCTACCCCAACCAGCGGGCCGACGGAGAGGTGCTGCTCGACGGCGAGAACATCCTGACACCGAAGCAGGACGTGAATCTGCTGCGTGCCAAGGTCGGCATGGTGTTTCAAAAGCCGACGCCGTTCCCCATGACCATCTACGAGAACGTTGCTTTCGGCGTGCGCCTCTATGAGCAGCTGTCCAAGGCCGATCTCGACGCCCGGGTCGAGGATGCGCTTCGGCGTGGGGCGATTTGGGACGAGGTCAAGGACAAGCTGGATGCTAGCGGCTTGAGCCTGTCTGGCGGCCAGCAGCAGCGGCTGTGCATCGCCCGCACCGTCGCCATCAAGCCGGAGGTTATTCTGCTCGACGAGCCGTGCTCGGCGCTCGATCCGATCTCAACCGCCAAGATCGAAGAGCTGATTGACGTCTTGAAGCGCGACTACACCATCGCCATTGTTACCCACAATATGCAGCAGGCGGCCCGCACCTCGGACTACACTGCCTTTATGTATCTCGGTGAGCTTGTTGAGTTCGACAACACCACCAGGATTTTCACCAACCCGAAGATGGAGCGCACCCAAGACTACATCACCGGCCGCTTCGGTTAGGCCACGCGCTCTCGAGGAGAAGCAGGAAGATGGATACGCACGAACACATCGTCAGGTCCTATGAGGAGGAGCTCTCCTCGCTCAACAACAAGATCGCCAAAATGGGCGGTCTCGCCGAGCAGGTCCTCGGGCAGTCCATCGACGCGCTCGAAGGCCGCGATCCCGACCTCGCCGCCGCCACCATCCAGCAGGACGAGGCCATCGACGAACTGGAGAACGAGATCGAGGAGCAGGCCATCGTCATGATCGCACGGCGCCAGCCGCTCGCCTACGACCTGCGCCAGATCATGGCCGCGCTCCGCATCTCGACCGACCTCGAGCGCATCGGCGATCTCGGCAAGAACATCGCCAAGCGCGCGCTCGCCGTGGTCGGCGAGCAGCAGCCAAAGCAGCTCATGCTCGGCTTGAAGCATATGGGCGAGCTGGCGCTCGGCCAGCTGAAAGAGGTGCTCGACGCCTATATCGAGCGCGACGCCGACCGCGCGCTGAAGGTCTGGTACACGGACGAGGATATTGACGCCATGTACAACTCGCTGTTCCGCGAGCTGCTCACCTACATGATGGAGGATCCGCGCAACATCGGGCTCTGCACTCATCTCCTGTTCGGGGCCAAGAATATCGAGCGCATCGGCGACCACGCGACCAACATCGCCGAGACCGTCTACTTCCTGGTCCACGGCAAATCGATCACCGACCAGCGGCCGAAGAGCGACACCACCAGCTCGACGCCGGTCCCCTTGAGGTCTGCGGGCTGATATGCTGACAGTCTCCGCCACGAACCCGCGAGCCAAGGTTCTCGTCGTCGAGGACGAGGAGCCGTTGGCGCTTCTGCTCCGCTACAATCTCGAGGCCGAGGGCTACGCTGTCGATGTGGTGCATCGGGGCGATGAGGCGGAGATGGCCATCGCCGAAGGCTCGCCGGATCTGATCGTGCTCGACTGGATGTTGCCCGGGATCTCTGGGCTTGAGCTTTGCCGGCGCCTGCGGACTGGCAAGGACTCCCGCCTTATCCCGATTATCCTGTTGACGGCGCGCAGCGAAGAGGGCGACCGCATTCGTGGGCTCACCACCGGCGCCGACGACTATGTGGTCAAGCCGTTTTCCCTGCCTGAGCTGATGGCGCGCGTGCGCGCGATCCTGCGGCGCACCAGCCCGGAGCGTATCGCCTCGGTGCTTACCGCCGGCGACATCGAGCTCGACCGGGAGTCTCATCGGGTGACGCGCAACGGCCGCCAGGTGCATCTCGGACCAACCGAGTTTCGTCTGCTCGAATTTCTCATGCAAAGCCCAGGCCGCGTGTTCAGTCGGGCGCAGTTGCTCGACGGTGTATGGGGCCGCAACGTCTATGTCGATGAGCGTACGGTCGACGTCCATATCGGGCGCTTGCGCAAGGCGATGATGCGCGGCACCGAGACCGACCCGGTGCGTACCGTGCGCGGCGCCGGCTACGCCTTCAGCGACAAGCTGCAAGAGACCGTCTGAGATCCTCAAAAAGAGGAAGGCGCCTCGACCGGCGCCTCCCTTCCCCCCACTTGACCAAAGTGCCTAGCCGTAGGAGACGCGCTTGTCGCGCCGCCGCGACGGCACCGGCTGATAGGCGAGCCGCGCGTGATGCTCGCAATAAGGCACCGAGCCCGACGTCTTGCGGCCGCAAAAATGAAACTCCTCCTCGCCCGGATCGCCGATGGGCCAGCGGCACATCGCTTCTTTCAAGGTGAGGATGCTCGCCCTTTCGGCGGGCGGGATGTACAGCTCTTCGATCGGCACCGGCGCTTCCTCGATCTCTTCCTCATAGGTCGGCTTCAGCGCAACATTGCCCCGCGTGCCGAACAGCAAGGATGGAGCTCGGTGTTGGCGTGGCGCCTGCGCCCGCCGCGGTCTTGGGCTCGACGAGCGCGAGCTCGTCGCCCGGCCCGAGAGACCGAGACGATGCACTTTGCCGATCACTGCATTCCGCGTCACCCCGCCAAGGCGACTGGCGATCTGGCTTGCACTTAAGCCTTCCGCCCATAGTCGTTTTAGAAGTTCAACCCTCTCATCATTCCAAGCCATGGTTTGGCCTCCTCATTTTTTGACTCAGAATCCCCCCGTCTCGTCGTGAGACGGCGTTCAGTCACGCTGATTTACTGTGAGAAATGACCGCCCAGGCGTAACGCTTCATCCACCAGATATTGTGGCTGAGCGGCTACTAACCTACAATCTCGGGGAAGAAGCGGCAAGCGTCCGCCACGCTTGATCCCGTTTTTTTCCACCGGACAAATCGGAGTTTGCCACTTCTTGGGAAAGAACACAAACTCCGCCGTGGATGAAACCGTGGACGAGCATTGGATAAGGTGGTGAATGGCGGCTGATTGACAGTCCCCCGCGCGAGACCTAAAGCTCTGCAATTCCTTGCTGCCGCCAGCCGGCGGCAATTTTATTTTGGGACGACCTCTCGTGTCCAAATCGGCTCTGCTTCCGACCTACGCTCGCAGCCAGTTGGCGTTCGAGCGCGGGGAGGGTGCCTATCTCTTCACCGCGTCGGGTGAGCGTTATCTCGACTTCGCCTCCGGCGTCGCGGTGACGGCGCTCGGTCATGCCCATCCGCATGTCGTCAAGGCGCTGACCGAGCAGACCGAAAAATTGTGGCATGTGTCTAATCTGCACCGCATCCCCGCGCAGGAGCGGCTTGCTGACAGACTTTGTCACGCGACCTTCGCCGACTACGCATTCTTCGCCAATTCCGGCGCCGAGGCAGTTGAAGGCGCGATTAAGGTGGCGCGCCGTTATCACTTCAAACAAGGAAAGCCCGAGCGCTACCGCTTCGTCACCTTCGAGGGCGCGTTTCACGGGCGCACCCTCGCCACCATCGCTGCCGGCGGTCAGCCAAAGCATCTTGAAGGCTTCGGGCCACCGGTCGAGGGCTTCGACCATGTCGCTACCGGCGACGTCGGCGCGGTGGAGGCTGCCATCGGCGAGGAGACCGCTGGCGTCATGATCGAGCCGATCATGGGCGAGGGCGGCATGCGCGAGGTGTCTTGGCCGTTCCTCAGGGACCTGCGGGCCCTTTGCGACGAGAAAGGCATTCTGCTCCTGCTCGATGAGGTGCAGACCGGCATGGGCCGCACCGGGCGCCTGTTCGCGCATGAATGGGCCGCCATCACCCCGGACGTCATGGCGACCGCCAAAGGCCTTGGTGGCGGCTTTCCCGTGGGTGCCGTCCTCGCCACGGAGGAGGTGGGTAGCGCGATGGCGCCTGGCAGTCATGGCTCGACCTTCGGCGGCAATCCCCTCGCCATGGCCGTTGGCAACGCCGTGCTCGACGTGGTGCTCGCGCCCGGCTTTCTCGATCACGTGGCCGCGATGGGCCTTAGGCTCAAGCAGCGCCTGGCTGGGCTTAAGGATGAACATGACGACATCATCGAGGAGGTGCGCGGTCAGGGCCTTATGCTCGGGCTGAAATGCAAGGTGCCGAACCAGGCTTTGCTGCAGTCGCTTGCTGCCGAGCACATGCTTACGGTGCAAGCAGGCGACAACGTGGTGCGTCTTCTGCCGCCGCTTATCGTTGGTGAAGCCGAGATCGACGAGGCTTGCGCCAAGATTGATGCCGCCTGCGTGGCGCTGAAGACCGGCGCGCACGCTCCGGCCTGACGCCGACAGCCCGAAAAGTCACCCCCATGCAGCCACGGCACTTTCTCGATATTGACGCACTTCCCCGCCAAACTTTGCGCGCGATCCTCGACGATGCTCACGCCATGAAGGCGGCGGGCCGCGGGCGCTTGCAGGAGAAGACCAAAGTGCGGCCAGGTGCCGTGCTTGCCATGATCTTCGAGCAGCCTTCCACGCGCACGAGGGTGTCCTTCGAAGTGGCCATGCACGAGCTCGGTGGAACGTCGATCATGCTGAGCCCGGCCGACATGCAGATCGGCAGGGGCGAGACCATTGCCGACACCGCGCGCGTGCTGTCGCGCTACGTCGATGCGATCATGCTCAGGACCGGCTCGCACGGCAAGCTGCAAGAGCTCGCCGCGCACGCGACCGTGCCGGTCATCAACGGGCTCACCGACCTGTCGCATCCCTGTCAGGTGATGGCCGACGTCATGACCTTCGAGGAGAAGAAGGGGTCGATCGACGGCGCGACGGTCGCCTGGCTCGGCGACGCCAACAACGTCGCCACCTCCTGGGTGCACGGCGCCGCCCGCTTCGGCTACATGCTCAAGCTCGCCTGTCCGAAGGAATTCAAACCGACGCCCGAGCTGCTTGCCTGGGCGAAGAGCGAGGGCGCTTCGGTCGAGGCCGGGCGCGATCCGCACGCCGCGGCCAGCAATGCCGATTGCGTAGTGACCGACGTCTGGGTGTCCATGGGCGACGGCGAGGACAAGAAGAAGCGCAAGAACCTGTTGAAGTCATTCCAGGTCGATCGAGCCGTGATGGCCAAGGCTAAGCCCGACGCTATCTTCATGCATTGTCTGCCGGCCCATCGCGGCGATGAGGTGACGGCGGAGGTGATCGACGGCCCGCAATCTGTGGTGTGGGACGAGGCGGAGAACCGGCTGCATGTGCAGAAGGCGATCCTCGCCTGGTGCCTCGACACTGCTCGCGCCGATGCGCCGAATTCTGCCATGTCGCCGGCTGCCAAAAGCCGCCGGGTCGAGCGGGCCGGGGCCAAATGATGGGGCAGGAATCCTCTTCGCAAGAGCGCATCGAGCTCACCATCCCGGCCGACGATCTGATTCTGCCGTTCCAGGCCGATCAGGCAGACGTGGTCGGACGCCTGGTCAAGCTCGGACCCGTCGTGGACACCATCCTGTCGCGGCACGACTATCCTGAGCCGGTGTCGAAGCTGCTCGGCGAGGCTGTGGCGCTCACCGCATTGCTCGGCGCCGCGCTCAAATTCGAGGGTAAGTTCATCCTACAGGCCTCGACCGACGGTCCCGTCGACCTGCTCGTCGCCGATTATCAGGTGCCTGGGCAGTTGCGCGGCTATGCGCGCTTCTCGGCTGAACGCGTCGCGGCCGTGAGCGGCAATGGGGACCTGCCGCATTTGCTTGGCCAGGGTCATTTCGCCATGACCATCGACCGCGGCACGGAGAGCGAGCGCTATCAGGGGGTGGTGCCGCTCGAAGGCGAAAGTCTGACCGAGGCCGCCGACACTTATTTCCGACAATCCGAGCAGCTCCCCACCTTCATTCGCTTGGCGGTGGCAAAGCACTACCGCCCCGGCCAGGCCGGCGGGCGGTCCTGGACGTGGCGCGCCGGCGGCCTGCTCGTGCAGAAGCTAACCCGCGAAGGCGGCCACGGACCAGGCGGAGGCTTCGACGAGGAGGACTGGCTGCGGGCGCGCGCGTTTGCCGAGACCGTCGAGGACCACGAGCTGCTCGATCCTCTGCTTTTACCCGATCGGCTGCTCTATCGGCTGTTTCACGAGGAGCAGGTGCGCGCCTATCGGGCCATCAGCCTTGAGACCTATTGCAGTTGCTCGCGGGAGCGCGTCGAGGAGCTCTTGCGGCGCTTCACCAGCGAGGACCTGAAGGACATGGTGGTCGATGGCGAGGTGTGGGTGACCTGCGAGTTCTGCAACAGCCGCTACCGCTTCGATCCGGCCTCCTTCACCAAGTCCGACGAGTCGAGTTAGCCGCTGCACTTGTCATCGCTCGGCTTGGCCGGGCGATCCCGTAACCCCCGAGCATCTGTGATACTGGATGCTCGCTTTCGCAGGCATGACAAGTTCAAATGCTTAGCCGCTCGGCGAGCTTGGCGAGGAACGCCATACAGGCGTCGAGCTGCGCGGTGGTCACAAACTCATCCGCGGCATGCGCCTGCTCGATATCGCCAGGACCGCAGATCGCGGTCGGGCAACCTGCTGCCTCGAACAGTCCGGCTTCGGTCCCGTACGACACCGTGCTCGTGGCATTGGCGCCGGTCAGCGCCAGCGCCAATGCGACGGCCTCCGAGCCCGACTTGGCGCGGAAGGCCGGCACGCTGTCCTGATGCAGCGTTTCGATCGACGCGGTCGGCGCCACCCTCAGCATGCATGGGAGCAACTTCTCCTCGGCAAAGGCCTCGAGCCGCTTTGGCGCGTAGTCGGGATCGGCCTCCGGCAGGCTCCGCACCTGCCAATGGAACTTGCAGGTCTTTGGCACGATGTTGGTCGCCGTGCCGCCTTCGATCGTGCCAACCTGCACGGTGGAGAACGGCGGATCGAAGCGGTCATTGGTCTCGCGTGATGCAAGCGCAGCGCCGATCCGGTCGATCTCCTCAATGAGTTCCACGGCGAAGGAAATGGCGTTCACCCCGAGCCGCGGCAGGCTCGAATGATCCTCGCGCCCCCTCACGACAGTGCGATACGCGTCGATGCGCTTATGCGCGTCGATCACCGCCATGGTGGTGGGCTCGCCGACGATGATGGCGCGCGGTTGCGGCAGGCCGGACCCGAGCTGCGCGATCAGTGGGCGGATGCCGGTGCAGTCAACCTCCTCGTCATAAGAGACGATGATGTGGATCGGCTCGTTAAGCGTGCGCGACAAAAAGAGTGGTACCGAGGCGAGAACGCAGGCAAAAAATCCCTTCATGTCGCAAGAACCGCGGCCATAGAGCTTGCCGTCGCGAAGCTCGAGCTCGAACGGGTCGCTCGACCAGGTCTGGCCGTCGACGGGAACGCAGTCGCTGTGGCTGGATAGCCCAATGCCGCCCTTGCCGGCGGGTCCAATGCTCGCGAACAAGCTTGCGTTCTTGCCGTCCTCCGACGGAATCTGCGTGGAGGCAATACCGTAGCCCTCGAGATACGCCCTGACGAATGCGATGAGCTCCAGGTTTGATCTCGCGCTCATCGTGTCGAAGGCGACGAGGCGACTGAGGATAGAGAGATGGCTAAGGGTCAGAGAGGGTCGAGGTCGCATTTGCGGCCGATCATGGTCGGAGCTCGCCACAATGCAAGGTATAATAATCACTGATTTCTCGTCAGACCGGTGCGAGCAAGCGCCTCAGCCGCGCAAATTCAAGCCCGGCGCCGGACGGCGTCGCGGCTATCGCGGAGGACCTACGCCTCCATGCACCATCCCCGCCCCCGCACGTAGAGCATCCGGTCGCCGTCCACGTGGAAGCGAAAATCCGGAACGGAAGCCGCCGCCCAGGACCTGCATCGCCAGCCAGGCCAGGGCGACTGAAGCCGAACTGAGTGCGGCAATCGCCCGATCTTTTTGGGGAACGTACAACCTGCAAGGGAGACCTAACTCAATCGGCGGGGTCAGGCACGCAGGGCGTGTCCGTAGCCTGCGGAAGGGACCAGGCCTAGGCAGACTGCCCCCGACTAATTGGGGTTCCCTGGCCTTACTTCGGGGGAGAGCGCGCGGGAGAGAACTACAGAAATCAGCCGGAAAGCATTGGGAATCAGCCCCAATTCGTCGCGTCGAAGGCGACGAGCTTGGCGAGCAGCTCCTGCCTGCCGATGAAGACGCCGGCACGGGCACTCCTATGTGTTGCAATGGCCGCTGCACTTGCGTGGGTTCGCCGGGCCTATGTCGCTGCCGAACGGAAGCGCTCCGCCGACCGCGCTCGCGCTTTCAGGGCTTCGGTCTCGCGGTCTCGTGGCGGCGCATTGGTGATGAGCGAGTCGATCAGCTCGCGCGCGGTCTTGGAGACTTGGTCCACCGCCCGGTCGAAGGCGGCTTCGTTTGCCTTTGATGGCCGCGTGAAGCCAGCGAGCTTGCGCACGAATTGCAACGACGAGGCGTGAATTTCCTCATCTGTGGCAGGCGGCTCGAAATTATGCAGGGTCTTGATGTTTCGGCACATGATCATCCTCACTCAACTGTCTACGACTTTGCGAAAAGGTGACATACGGGTTGGCCGCAGGCAAGGCGGAGGAGTTTCAGAGAACCCTCAGCCTGACGAGGCGCGACAGCGGTGAGAAGTAACGTACGGCGACTGGGCCCATGGTTGGAGACGTGCGGGCAATGGCCCAGCGCTCCTCACCATGAGGCATTAAGCGCGAAGCGCTTGGTCGAGATCGGCCTTGAGATCCTCAACATTCTCAAGCCCAATGGAGAGACGCGCGCTCCGATCGAAAATCCCAAGCTCCGCGCGTTGGTCAGGGGTGAGCCGCTGATGCGTCGTGGTCGCCGGGTGGGTAATAAGGCTCTTCGCGTCGCCGAGATTGTTGCTGATCTTGACGATTTGCAACGCGTTCATAAAGCGGAAGGCCTCGCGCTTCCCGCCCTTCACCTCGAAGGCGACCATCGGACCACCGCCCTCCATCTGCCGCTTGGCAAGCGCAGCTTGCGGATGATCGGCGCGGCCCGGATAGAACACGCGAGTGACTTCCTTGCGTTCGGCAAGAAAGTCGGCGATCGCCGCAGCCGATGCGCCATGGCGCTCCACGCGCACCGGCAACGTCTCAAGGCCCTTGAGCATCACCCAGGCATTGAACGGGCTGAGCGAGGGGCCGGTATGCTTCAGATAATTGTGCAGCTTCTCCTCGACGAACTCTTTGGTGCCAAGCACGACACCTCCGAGGCAGCGTCCCTGCCCGTCGATATGCTTGGTCGCTGAATAGACCACGATGTCGGCGCCGAGCGGCATCGGCCGCTGCTGCAAGGGCGTGGCGAACACATTGTCCACCACGACAAGCGCGCCGGCTTTGTGCGCAATCTTGGCCACGCCCTCGATGTCGACGAGCTCGAGCACCGGATTGGTCGGCGACTCGAAGAACACGGCGCGAGTGTTCGGCCGCATCGCCCTCTCCCAGGCGCCAAGGTCGCGGCCGTCGATGAGCGTGGTGGCGATGCCGTAGCGCGGCAACAAATCCTCGACGATGTAGCGGCAGCTTCCGAACAGTGCTCTTGCCGACACCACATGTTCTCCGGCATTGAGATGACACATCAGCGATGCCGCAACCGCCGCCATGCCGCTCGCGGTGCCGCGCGCGGCTTCAGCGCCTTCCAGCGCGCACATGCGCGCCTCGAACATGGCCACGGTGGGATTGGCGTAGCGACTATAGACAAAGCCTTCCTCATCCCCCTTGAAGCGGGCCTCGGCCTGCTCGGCGGATGTATAAACGTAGCCTGAGTTGAGGAAGATGGCCTCGGATGTCTCGCCGAATTGGCTTCTGAGCGTGCCCTCATGCACGAGCCTGGTCGCCGGTCGCCAGGCGTGGCCTGGCGTTTTCTTGTCTTTTTTCGCCACCATGGGCGTTACTCCTCGAAATCTCATGCGCGCACAAAAAAACCCGGGACTTGGCGAAACGCCAAAAGACCGGGATTGCTCGCACGGCCTTTTAGCGACTTGTTTAACGTGGCTGCAAGCCGGCCGGCCAAATCACCACGTGGCTGGATTAATGTCGCCAGGGCTGCCCCGCGTCAAGCCTCCTAAAGAGCCACGCCGCTTGTGAATCCGGGTTATACATCATTTCAAAAACAAGCTTGATCGAGAAGGTCCGCTAAGTGCCACTAGCGGATATGGCAATTGCTGAGTGGCTGAAGCGCCGACGACGTTGACGCCAGGAGATGCAGGGGCCGGCCTCGCGCCGGCCCCTTGCACTTTAGCGGCCGACTGCCGCTCTCCTACGATCCACCTCGGCTTGAGTGACTTGGCCCGTTCGGACCAACGCCGCGATACATGCGTTGTTCAGCTTGTCGCCGTGCGGGCGCAACAATTTTCCAGGCCCCGGGTTTCGAGCCCCCACTGGCTACAGAACCTGCGACAATCGTCTGCACAATGACGCGCGTCAGTGTGTCCTGCCTGCGCCACGCAGACCGTGCCAACAATCAAAGCAAAGGCAATAAGCAGTACTGCCCGATAATCCCTCATCGACAAACCCTCCTTTGTTTGGAATTTATATGAAAGCTTTAAGGCGCGGCCGGACGACTGATCTTAAAGAGGCTTTGGAGGGGCTGCGGTGGTAGGTCCCTTGCAGACATCCTTGTAATCATTGCCAGCGGCCATGAAGGCCAAGGACCTCAGGTCATATGAGGATTTCCCGACCATCAGCATGCTTATGCCATCTGGCTTTGTATCGACGATCTTGCACTGCTTCGTGGTTGGATCCTGCGCTAGGTAATAATCTGCGAGCGCGGGGCTAGCAATAAACACCACCAAACTAGCGGCTATCAGCTGCGTTTGCATTGGTCTCTCCCACGGAGGCGGCGCGTTGCCGGCCCGGAGACCGACAATGCTCAAGGAACCAATAAATCAGTGGAGATCTCCGCGACAAAAGGGCACCGACCGAAGCCGACGCCCCTGCAAATGAAACCAGCAGCCGCGAAGTTTGTTACCACCGCCAGCCGCAAACTCGACGGCCTCTGTGCCACCAACAACGCCAAACCCGATGGCGCCGGCCGCAGGCGCATCCACGCGGTCCGCAAACGCAGCGGACTGTTTCAACAGGTGAATAGCCCTTCACAAGAGGAGGTAGACTGCCGACTCCGGACAACGTCGCGGCTTGCGCATTCGATGCCAACGCCCAGGCGATGGCTATCAACATCGTCAGAGCAAAGGTAATGGCCAAGTGGCGCACGGGCTTTTTCTCCTTTGGCTTCTCATGGGAGCGACCTCGTAATCGATGATCTTGATTCCAAAGACGCCGCTCGGCGCTGCGACAAGCCGACGCCCGAAACGTAAAGCCCCGGTAAGGAGACCTAAGCGGTTGTGCCCAGGGCCCTGGCAATGTCATCAAGAGTTGCTTTCTCGGCATCGCTTACTCGAACACCGCCAAAGCCCAGGAAGCTTCCCTCCGAAGCAGCCTCTGCCACTTTCTGACTGATGCCGCGAAGCCACGTCTTGAAGGCAGCCGCGTCGGCAGGTGCCTTGGCGTCGAGGATTTTCGAAACTTCCCGCAGATTGGCGAGGGAGCGCTGAACGCAGTCAGTTGGGTGTGCACCTGCAAAGCAATCCTTCAAAGCCCTTTGGACATCGGATCGCGCTTGTGATGTTTCAAAATCCGAGGCGACGGCTCTAACGAGTTCGCTAGAGTCAGCATTCGACTTTGCTGCGGTCACCGCTGAACTACCTGCAGCAGCTTCCTTGAGCGTGCCCCAAAGGCCGCTGGGGTCTGCCGCCGATACTGCAATTCCGACGAGCATCGTGCTTTGCAACACCTTAGTCCACTCTTCGGGCGTGAAGTTCTGTTTGTTGGCCATTGTAGACTCCCGCAGAGGCTCTTTTTTAAGAGTCACTTTTGACAAGCGCTTGTGCCGTGCTAAAACGAGCCTACATCCTCTGCCATCCGAGACTGATTCCGAGACTAATTCAGAGCGGAGGTGATGCTTGCCTGTTTGAGCGCCTCTTGCGCTTGATCGAGGCGAAGGCGACGGCAATCAATGAGACAAAGGCCCATGTCCTCGACCGGATACGGGACCAAAGGGACGCTTTCTCTGGCATGTTGCGACTCCTGCAACTCCAGCGGAGCGAGTTGGATCGCCATAGGAGGCTGACAGTATAGTCCCGTTGGATTTGTATGTGCACTCAATTCTACAATTTCTAAGCGTGCTGGAATGACAAGAGACCTAGGCGAGGCTTTCGACGTCCACACTGACGCCGAGTTCAAGACACGCGATTGATGAGGCGATCAAAAATCACGCCGTCCAAAAAAAGATTATCGGGATTTGACATGAAGAAGCCCCGCACGGGGGAGCGGGGCTTCTAGGGTTCCATTGGGGGGGAACCTGTGTGTGATGGAGGGGGAATCCATCACGAGCGGGCGATATAGCGCACTACTAGCGATAAGCTCAAATCAACTTTTCCTATTGGGATAGTAAGCATAAATTATCGGGGAAGCTTGTTCTGAGAAGGGCGGTGGCGGCAGCGCCCCACCGAAGCCGACACAAAAGAAGCCCCGGGAAGGGGGTACGCAATACGGTGCTAAAGTCCGGGGTAAGACATCCACCAAGCACTGGCAGTCCGCTATGGTGAGACTTCATCCCCCTCTTGCTCCCAACTCACTGGAACCTTGCTTCTCCCGGTGTGACTACCACCCGGCATGCCTCACCGACTGCGCCAAGGGCAATTCCATCCTTCGTTGATCAACCGGCTGACTAGCACTTCAGCGTCGAGTCCCTCATCGGGTCGGCGCATCGCAGTATCAGGATGCTTCCGTTGATGGCGATGGCTACGAGAAAGTAAGGAAGCACCAAACCCCGGTGATGATACCGTTCCAAGATATCTGAGAGATGTTCTCTCAACTCCTTCATCGGTGCCATTCGTGATGCCTCCCTTAATGCGCTTACTCGCAGTATGGGTCCTGCATGGTATGACGCGGGCGGCGGGTATGTCGCGAGGTGCGATTGGCGGTAGATGCGGTGGTGGATAAACCGCGCCGGAACACTTGTGCACGAAGGCGCAGAGTTTACTAATGGTCGCCAATCGGCGGGTTGACGGGAATAGTGTCACGTACGCGTTACCTTTTCTCCTAACACTTTGGAAAGAAAGGCTTAGCATATCCAACCCGGGGAGAAGACCGAGGTAAGGATGACTGGCGCCCCGGCGAATGCCAAGACAATGACCTATGGAGCAACCGATTGAGCGCGACAGACTGTTCGACGGCCTTCCCGAACGGCCGCGCGCTGAGCCGCGGCCGGTGAAGGGCTCATTCACCCGCACCGGCATCCTTCCTTCCCAGGCGCTGAGATCACTGATTGCTGGTGGTGAGATCAGGGCGGCGCCGGAGATCACGGCGGACCAAATCCAGCCGGCGAGCCTCGATCTCAGGCTTGGCAAGGTGGCGTATCGCATCCGCGCGAGCTTCCTGCCCGGACCGAACGCGAGCGTGCGCGACAAGCTCGCCGAGCTCAAATTCCACGAGATCGATCTGACCCACGGCGCCGTGCTCGAAGCCGGCTGCGTCTATCTCGTGCCCCTCATCGAGCAGCTCAATCTGCGGGCCACCATCGCCGCTTTCGCCAATCCGAAGAGTTCGATCGGCCGCATCGACGTGTTCACCAGGCTGATCGCCGACCGGCAGGACTCTTTCGACGCAGTGGAGGAGGGCTATTGCGGTCCGCTCTTCGCCGAGATTTGCCCGCGCACCTTCTCGATCAAGGTCCGCTACGGCTCGCGCCTGAACCAGATCCGCTTCTTGCGGCGCGTCGGCCAGCAGCTCGACGCCGATGAGCGGCCTGGCCGCGTGGGTGACCGCGCTTTGCGCGCGATCCATTCCGACGTTGGGTTGGTCGAGGGCGATGCGGCAATTCGCGAAGGCTTGAACCTGCGAATCAGCCTGACGCCTGCGGTGCCTTCCGGTCTCGTCGGCTACCGCGCCCGCCGCTATGCAGGTGTCGTCGACGTGGACGAGATCGGCGCCTACGAGGTCAACCAATTCTGGGAGAGCGTGCATCTTGGCGCCGACCTCCGCCTCGTGCTCGACCCGCATGAGTTCTATATTCTTGCCTCGAAGGAGAGCGTATCGGTGCCGCCGGCTTATGTGGCGGAGATGGCGCCGTTCGATCCGCTGATCGGCGAGTATCGCGTGCACTATGCTGGCTTCTTCGATCCGGGCTTCGGCTATGCGGAAGGAAAGGCGCCAGGCGCCAAGGCGGTGCTCGAGGTACGCAGCCTCGACATCCCGTTCATTCTGGAAGATGGGCAGATCGTCGGACGCCTGGTCTATGACCGGCTCACCGAGGTTCCAGACCAGCTCTACGGACAAGGCATCGGCTCGCACTATCAGGCGCAGGGCTTGAAACTGTCGAAGCACTTCAAGCAGGCTTAAGCCGAGCAGCTGCCGCCGCCGAGCACGCAGAACTTTGCGCAGTGCGGGTGGCAGAGCTTGACAGCGCCGTGGTCGAACATGCCGCCGTTCGCCCGCGCGGCGTCTGAGAGGGTCGCTCCCATCTCGAAGGCAGGATCGTAAGGAAGCAGCGTGCAGGGAAGCACGACGGGGCGCGCACCCTTTCGCTTTACCACCATGCGGCTCGCCGCACACATCACGTCGCTTGGGCTCTTATGCAGGATGCCCCAGCAGGAGGTGGTGATCTCGGGAACGTCGACGCGGACATCCATCTCCGGAAACAGCACGAGGCTCGCGGGATCCGTCGCATCGATCGGCCAGCCCCGCTCATGCGCGAGGCGCCTGTAGCCAGCGCGAAGCGACTCCTCGCTTTCGCCGCTATAGGTGCGGCCGGCAAGCGCCAGCGCAAAGCCGTGCCGAGCAAGCCAGTCGATGCCTTCGACGGTCTTATCGTATGTGTCCGGTCCGCGCTCCTCCTCGTGCAGGGCCTTGCCGTAATGATCGAGGCTCACGCGGATAGCGAAGCGGGCGCCATGCTCGTCGCGAAGCGCGAGCAGCCCGGATTGCATGCGCGGACGCTGCATTGGCTGCATGGCATTGGTGAGCACGAGCACGGAATGGCCGCGGGCGAGCGCGTCGTCAAGCATGCCGAGGATGTCGCGGTTCATGAAAGGCTCGCCGCCGGTGAAGCCGATCTCCCGCGTCGGCAGCAGCTCGCGCGCAATCTCATCGAGGAAGGAAGCGACCTCGGCGCGAGTCATGTAGACAAGCCTGTCGTTCTCCGGGCTCGATTCGATATAGCAATTGCGGCACTCGATGTTGCAGAGGCTGCCGGTGTTAATCCACAGCGTCCGCAAGGCTTGAAGCGGGACTTGCGCGCGTCGCTCGCCGGACGCCGTCCAGTCCGGGTCACGGAACTTGCCGTGGTGGGTTTGAACTGCCACCTCAGTCATGACGGGCCCCGCAAGCATGTATCGACGCCTTGGTCTCACGATCCGACTGACCGCCGCAAGGTAGCCTCTGTCACCGCTGCGTGAGCCCAATCTTGCCTTTGTGGCCTGCTTTGCGCCATGCTGCTCCTCGTGGCGGGTGTAGCTCAGTGGTAGAGCAGTAGCTTCCCAAGCTACGTGTCGAGGGTTCAATCCCCTTCACCCGCTCCAATCATTCCAATGGGTTAGAGCAATCAAACGCCGAACCTGAAAACGGCGTGTCCGCAGAATGTCCGTGTAATTCGTTCGGCACCTGTTCGGACCAAGACCCACTCCTCTCCCGGGATACTAGTGAAGAGGCAGGGGTCTACATCCCCGTTCCCTCCGGCGATCAGACTGCTCCCAAGATATGGGTGCGCGAGCGGTCTGCCGCACCGGCGGTTCATCGAGGCTACCAGGACGACACCAAAGGCCTAGCGCACCCCTCCAATCGCCTCATAGCCCAGCTCAACGAAAACTGGAGGGTCGTCGATGATCCGCTGCAATGGATCTTGCAGCGAAGGAAGGGACGTCCACGCGCGAAGAACTCCGGCTGGCGAAATCGGTCGTTCTGCACCACGCGAGAAGGACTGCTGGGCTGCATTCGTGAGTATAGCGGCGAAATCGACGCCGACGCGATCGCCGAGCTTCAGGGACTGCCCGACAATCATTCAGACAACGGATAGATCATAAAGCGTCAATCGACTTAACGATCCGCCTCCAGGCGGCAGAAGACCAATTGTTTGTTACGCCTTTTTCTTTTTCGGAAAGACAGCATGGCGTGGTCAAAGGAATTGCCACCGGAATACGAGTTTGGGTTTGACCCGACAGATCCTGAGGCGCCTGCGTCCGGAGACGGATTACCGTTAGTCAGGCACAACGTTTTCGACTGCATCGAACTATGCAGCGACGATCATCCATCTGGTTTGTTGCTATTCAAGATGATCTTCTTCTGCCGCAGGTCTACGATGACGCTCAATGGGAAGCGCTGGTACGTCCGTTCGAGAGGGAGTCTTTGTCTGGAAACCCGCCTTACGCGCCATCAGTACGACCGGGCGCTAAGCTCACTAAAAATTAACGGGTTGGTTGAGACAAGACGGCTGCCTCTCACAAAGGTGTCAATTTTCGGCAACGTCACTGCCTTTCGGGTCACGACGGAAGCCATCAAACGACTCAAGGAGGTGAGGAATACGCGCGGGCCAGTTCTTTCCAAAAAGGTCGTAAAATGATCATGGTATCGTCCGCTGGTTCGGCACCGCAGGTCGGTACCAACGGACATCCAAGACGTACTACTAAGCGGACAAACGGTCATCCGCTGCGCCGGAATTGCAAAAAAAAGACCTCAAGGCAAAAAACAATCAAGAGTTCGATCCGATAATCTTCCCTCCTGGATCTCACGAAGAGGAGAGCCGGGTGCTCACAACGACACCAATACCATCACCCCTGAATAGCTCGACAAAGGTCCGTGCCCACGTCGAGGGTGCGCCAGCCACGATGCAGGTTTGCGCACACCCGAGACAGCGAGGGTTGCGGCGCTCGCGCACCCCCCAAACCTCTCCTGGTTGGCCTTCGTGAGGATCGGCGAGTGACCAGACGCCAGCCGGTGGATCGGAGCGGCTATTAAGCTTGCGAGGCAGAAGTCCGGAGACCAAATTCGATACGGTAGCCTAGAGCTTATCTGTCAGGAAGTCATGGGCACAGGTATCGGGTTTTTCCGATGCTATGAGCGGTCTGACTGCCGAATACAAAAAGGCCGGAGACGAGTTCCTGTTCTTAGAGCGCGTGGGCAACTGGCTCGAGGAGATTGTCGGTAAGAAAGTGACGGTAAGCGTGAGTGAGTAATCGAGCAAGACGGTCTATGTGTCTCAGGGGCAAGGTCGGGGACACTCGTTTGGGGTCTAAAATGCCCAAAAACAGCCCCCCGTTAACAAACGTCAGAGCGGGTTGTGTCCCCCCACCAGCGTGCAGCTACCTGCACGATAGCCCGCAGAAGCCCGACTATCGGACCGATACACCTCGCAGAGCAATTTCTTTGAGCCGTTCGGCCTCTCGTCGATGGCCGTAGAGAGTGGGATACCCCCACATCCCCCATAGGGAAAAAAACACCTCACTCTTTTAAGTAGGTCCGGCCTTCGATCAGGTCAGGGACGCCAAGGTCCCCCATACAAAACGGCACTCAAACCCACTATATGTTCGGCAGACTCCCCCACCGAGGGTTAGGCGGGAGAGCGTCATAAGCTTCGAGTAGTCAGTCCAGCACCGCGCTGCCCGACCTTGTTCCAAGTCCAAGAAGATTGAGGCGACTCCCCCTGACTCCACGTTGCCCGCTGGCGGCCCCAATCCTGGCAGATAGGATGAACCCCATTCAGACCCGCTTCGCCCGCTACGGACTCGCTGTGCGAGTCGTGCGAGTCTTCCAAGTTCCGGTGCTGCGTACCGTGGCCACAATGTCGGGAGATTACTTCTCGGACTTGCTGGTCCGCCTATTAGCCACCGGGGAGTTCTAACGGAAGGGAGAACCTTGTGTGCCGCGCTCCCTTCTTTCTAAGACCTAGACTATAAATTCACGGCATGGGCATTTTGCTATTCATACTCGGCCTCGCTGTCATTTGGTATGCACACTACCCCGTCAAGTGGTTCTACGATTGGGTTCGTCGCGAAAGCAACTTGCCAGAGCGAGACGAAAATGACGCCAATGTCAGCGTGCCTCATCGCATCATCGGCACGTTTGAGAGGCTCTTGGCTTTTACTCTCGTGGCTGGCAATGTCGAGGCTGCTTATACAATCCTCCTCGCTTGGATGGCAGCGAAGCTTGCTGCCAACTGGCAGCGTCGGCCCGACGCAGAAGGTGACCTAACGAGCCGAGATGTCCGGGCAGCAACGCTCGTCGCACTAATGACTGGCGCTCTCTCGCTTGCCTTCGGAGTACTTGGCGGGACGATTGCCCGATGCGCGTTCTAGAAACCGTCGCCTGCCTGACCTTCACGCTTGCCGAGCTTGCCAGCGATGGCGTCATCGTGCGCGGCAAGCGGCGCGGCAGCTACCGGGCCAGCACCCGCGCTTCCGGGATGAGATGGCACGCATCATCCCATGGTGCCTAAGATAGGCTGAGCTGCATCAGGAGGCCGTCAGAGGAAAGAGGCCGCATGTGTAAGCCTACGCCGTCAACCGCGCGGTCAACAGCGTCAAGAACGACAGGGAAGAGTGCATTGAGCCGGTGCCGTGATGGAAGGTAAAGCGGACATGGCGCGGACTTGTCGGTATGTCCGCTAATGGCCCATAGTGACATAGGGACTGGCGCGTGACTAACTGCCACCACGCCTACGTAGGTCTTGATTGTAACAAGGCAAAGGTAAAAACTAATCGCTGGCGGGGGTTCCTCTGACGAGAGGCACCCACGAGTTCAACCCAGATCTTCCAATCGAAAATCGATGCAGCATAGCGACGCAATCATGAGGGTGTCCTCGCGCGCGATTTAGCTTTGGAGGGTCAATGTGAACGTCCTTCGTCAATGGCCAGGGCCAAAGGGGCAGGGCAATGACTTCCGTAAATTTGCTGATAGTACTGATTGTGGGCGCCTTGGTCGGGACATTCACGGGCTTGGTACTCGGCGGCGTGGTCGATAACCTCTATCTGGCAATGATTGCCGGAATCTTGGCCACGATTGTTGCCGGCATCGTTCGCAACACGATCATGACGCGCGTAACTCCGGAACTGGAACTAGAGGGGATGCCTCTAGAGAGGCTGCCTCAAGCTCAACTGTTGAGCATATACTCCGCCATTCCTTTGCGAATGATCGCCTACTCTGCCCTTGCCTCTCTTGCCGGCAGCGCGTCGGCTGTGCTGGTTGCCACTCAGAGCGGGGTGACATCGTCGGCTCTGATCGGAACATTGGCCGGGCTCTTCTCAGGAATTCTGATGGCGATACTGTTGTTGGCTTACGACATCCCACGGCCGAAATTGTCGCTGCGCCTGCCCGAGGCTGAGCGCGAGGCGCTCCGCAGTGTCTTCACCGGCCTCGACGATGTACAGATTGCGCGGCTACTCGTCGCCGGGCGGTTCAATGATATCGCCAAGGGCACGATGCTGGCCGAGGAAAACAAGCCGCTCGAAACGCTATTCTTTATTTGCACGGGCCACGTGAAGGTCACTATCGCGGGACGTGAGGTCGCACACTTGGAGAAGGGCAACTTCGTCGGCGAAATCGCTTTCCTGACCGAGAAGCCAGCCACTGCGACCGTCGTTGCCGAAGATAGCGTGCGGGCACTCGTCTTCGAGAGGGCCGAACTCAACCAGTTCTTCCGCAATGAAGCGGAAGTAGCGGGCCTTGTTTATCAGCTTCTGGGACGCGAACTCGCCCAGAAGATCAAGGTCAGCAACATCCGTATCTCCGAAACAGCGTTCACGGCTTAGGTTCATCGAGCCTCAGCCCCAGGATTGTTGCCGTGGGTGAATTCGACTTTCTGGTCTTTTTGCCTAGGGTGAATTCGATATAGTTCGGCACAGGAGGCCGCGACAACAGGGAGGGAGGGACAACTCCATGTCATCGCACTCAATCCACACACAATCGCATAGCGCTCTGCACGATGCCCCTCGCGCTTCCGCGAGTGTCGGACTTTTCGATCAAGCCATGGTCACCGCAGTGGTGATCGCAATTGCCTACATTGCCTCCATGACAAGGGAATCGATTCCAAACTGGGTGTTTTTTGTCAATACGGCAGTCGTGCATTGCAACAAGAAACCCGGCCACCTTAGTTGGGTCGGACCGGGTTTCTCTCAGCTGGGGGCTGATCCGAGACCAGAGGTGCTGGCAGGCGGGCCCTGGGCCCGGCTCGGATTAAAACCCGAAATAGGACCAAGCGTTCCGATTAGTAGCAGACCCAAACCCAACCAACTCCTGACCTGAAACTCCAACGGGCTCCAACGCCATGCGTCCACGCGGCCAGCGCGAGCTGCTTGAGCGTCTTGGCAAGTTCGGGCTCGTCCTGTTCGAGACCAAAGCGGCGCAGAGTGCCGATATAGGCGGCGCTGTCAGGCGTCCATTTGGCATCATAGCTGTATATCTTGTTCGCGTGAGACGCTAAGGCACCAAACAGGATCTCAGCGATTGGAAGTACTTCCACTCCGGAAACCCGTTCAAGCAAGGCAAGGTGAAACTCACGTCCCTCGATATAGGCTTCGGCGAAATGGTCAGTCTTATGGAGCAAAGTGCGTGCGATAACAACGTGCGAGGCATTCTCGCAACTCATCACAGACGTTTCGTCCAAGCCAAGTCAGCCGTGCTCCCACACTGCCTTGACGATCACGCGGGCGTCACGATTGAGCCCCAGTCCATCCGTGGACCATTCCGGAGTCGGTAAGCCGGCATGGGCGAGCTTCAGTTTGGTCTCAACCTTCGAAAGCGTTTCGAACAGGGCGCTCGTGCTCCCGTATATGCAATTCCAACGGCATCGAGCCGTGCCGGCACACGGGACGCGAACCGGCCGTCGCCGTCGATCCCGTCGACAAGATTGAAGACAAGTAGGGGCCGGCGTGAAGGCAGGCTCTCGATTAACTCGAGATCGAGCGCAACCTCTATGATTTCCGTGGTGAAGCCGAGGTTCTCAAGTGCCGTCGCTACACCCAATTCGGCATCAAGGGTGTCGTATGGGCTTTCGCTCTGCCCATACACTACCGGGATGAAGCCCCGCTGCGGCGGAAGCCCTCGAAGCCTAGCGATTGATTCGTTCCCCCTCGTTGGCAGCAGATTATACCACGCGATCCTAGAACGAACCGGTGACGCCCTCTTATCCCCGGATGTCTGTTATTGGCACAAAGCAGACAGTGACCAACCGCTGCTTACCAACCTAGATTTATGAGTACACGCCCTAGTTCCGCTTGGCCACGGCGTCGAGGGCGACCGCTGGCAGGAGTTTGCGCAATAGCGCCACGGCGTAGGCGGGAAGGGTGACGTAGTAGCGAAATTTGGGATGCGGGCTCTCAAGCGCGTGCACGAGCTTGCCGGCCACAGCCTCCGGACCGAGCTTGTAGGTTTTCTGACCGCCGGCCTCCATGCTGGCGATGCGGACGCGATAGATATCGCGATGGACAGAGGCTTCGAGATCAACATTGCGTCGGTAGGCGTCGATCGCCCGCTCTACGAAGCGGGTGGCGATCGGCCCAGGCTCGATCAGCGACACATAGATGCCGGACCCTTGCAACTCCATGCGCAGTGTGTCGGCCAAAGCCTCGACGGCGAATTTCGAGGCGGAATAGGAACCCCGATAGGGCGCAGCGATGAGCCCGAGCACCGAGGAGCAGAACACGATGCGGCCCTCGCCCCGCGCCCGCATCGCCGGGATGACGCGCCGGGTAAGGTCGTGCCAGCCGAAGACATTGACCTCGAACTGGGCGCGCAGCACATCCGGCCTGATGTCCTCAAGCGCGCCGGGCTGGCCATAGCCGCCATTGTTGTACAGCGCGGTGAGCGTTCCGTCCGTTGCCGACAGAACATGCTCAGCCGCTGCTGAGATCGAGTGAGGCTCGGCGTAGTCGAGGTAAAGGCTTTCGACTCCGATCTCATTCTTGAGGCGGGTGATGTCTTCAGGCTGCCGCGCCGTGGCGAAGACGCGCCAGCCACGCGCCTGCAAGGTTTGTGCCGCGCAAAGCCCGATGCCGGAAGAGCAGCCTGTGATGAGAACGCTGCGCTCCGCCATCAGCGGCTCGAGCTGCCGTTTCGGTTGATCTCAGATCGCAGGCCAAGGCGATCACTCATGAAGAAGCGCTTGCCAGTTTGAGGGTACGCGACCAGCTGGCCCGGGCACGGGTTGATCTGGAGGATGTGACTGAGGATCGGGAAGCTTAGGTCCAGCAAAAAACTCTCCAGTGCGATAATCGTAGAACCACCGTTCTCTAGGTTCGAAACTCGTGATGACCGGGTGACCTGTGGCTGCGTTATGTTTGGATGCGTGTTGATTCGGCGAGTTATCACAGCAACCGATGTGACCGCACTCGGCGCATCTTCGCAGGTGAAACCACCAACCGCCCTCCGCCAAGCATTCAAGGCAACCTATGCCGCTGGGTTCTGCTAAGGGGTTGATGCCCTCTTTCTCGGGTTTCATGTCGGCTTCCTCGTATCCCGTCGCCACGAATGAGTAGCATCACCAGCTTGAAGCCGAAGAACGCCTTTGTCAGGCGATCGATCCAGGCGTGAAAGTGCCTTACGCCGGATCGAGGATACTGAATAGGCCGGTATCGCGCTGGGGAGTTACGGCGCGGCGAGCGTGCACACCGCGTAATTGTCGTACCACTTCGAGTCGAGCTGCCGGTTTGGCCAGAAGGTACTAAACAGCTCGGCCATTTTGACGTCGTTGACGACGGTTAGACCTGCATCGCCGGCGAGCGCGTCGAGATCGTCGATACCAAAGGTCCATGGCGCGCCCATTTCGGCGAAGCGCTTGACGAAGGCTGAGATCCGTTCATCGCCCGTGGCATAGTTGATCACCGCCTCGGTCAAATAATCAAAGGAGATGGCAAATTTGGCGACGCTGCTCCGCAAATCAGTCAAGACTTTAAGCACCGCCGGCCGGTTCAGATACATGGTGTTGCCTTCCCAAATGACATAGCTCGGGAGGTTAAAGTCGAAGCCGTTGGCGTCAAGCAGGCGGAGTAGGTCGTCGGCGACATAGTTGCCGGGGATGTACACGATCGGGGCCTCAATCCCTGCTTCCACCAGTCGCTCCTTCTTGAAGTTCAGGATGTCCTCATCGTCGATCTCGAAATAGGTAACGCCGGGCATTTGCTTGCGCACCCCACGGGTGTCGAGGCCAGCGCCAGGGATGACGACCTGCCGGCAGCCGCGGCTTAGCTGCTCATCCAGCCGATCGTCAAAATAGCGCGTGCGGAGCATGACCCCCTGCACACCTGGCGGAAAATCCGCGGCAACGCGATCGGCTGCTTGCCGCGTCCGCTCGCTGAGAAACACCGGAACAATCGGATCGCGATAGAGCGGATCTTGTTCCGCATTCTCTTGCGCACGGTATTCCGCCACGATGAAGGCCGTCCCGGTCACGTCCTGAATTTCGGTCATTGCCTACTACCTCGTCGCGCTTTGGTGTGGTGGCGCCCCCGGAACATGAAGTTCAATGAGGATAGCTCGCTTCCTACTAAGGAATGTCCGCTTATGGCACAGAGCAGACGTTGATGCAGACGATGACCATGTCCGCTTCTGGGGGTAAAGCGGACATCCCTGATACGCCCCACCAATGTACGCTAATGACCCATAACGGACGTAGACTGACTCAACGTAACGAAACGAAATCGCTTCAGCCAGCTCGCTACGTCCCTCGGATCAAGCTCGCTCCCGGCCTGGCAACCGCCAAAACTTGTGTTGCTTTCTCTCACGCCGGAGTCGGCCAATACGGGGCGAGTAGCCGTCCGGTCGCGTACATGCCGAGGCCGAAAACCGAATGGCCCATCACGCTCTTCAGCCGCGTGACGTTTGGCTTGGGCGTTCGTGACCCCGCAATGCCCATTCCCATCCCAGGCATCATCATTAAATAAGGCGCGACCAGCAGCACCCAAGCGAGGATCATCGGAGGAAGGAGTGTCGGTCGCTCCAGCCAGACCTTGCCCCACAGCCCTAACAGCAGGAGCCCATAGCCAACTCCGATTGCGTAGTGCGCGATCCAACCAATCGCCAGTTCTCCCTTGACCGGCACGGCTTCGCTCATCGCGACCTGAACGAATTGGCCATGAGCCATATTGCCGAACCAGCGTCCGACCATTGCCCAGTTCGTTGCCGGCACGCCTAGAACGCGAGACATCATCAAAGTATAGACATCGAGAACGATGGTGCCGCCAACGCCAACCAGCGCGGCCTTGAGAAAGAATTCTACCGTGCTGCTCATCCGTTTGCCTTCAAGTAGCTTGTTGAACGACTCAAAGCGGACGTTTGGTGGTGATGCTCAGGCTGGCGATAGAGCGATGCGCAATTCCTGCAAGGAGTGTCGCAAACTACGAAATCCACCTTTGTGCTTTATCTTGGCTAGTTTCAATGGCAATCCGCGACCCTGCACGAGCTTCCTGAGCGTGATGCGGCGGCAAAATACGCCGAGTTATGGGCGCAAGCGATCCTCGAAAAGGCGAAGAAGTCTTTCGATGTCGGAGACTATCGCTGGGTCGCATCTTGCGTGTCTTTTAGACAGTCGCTGGGACACCCTTTTGGGGTCTAAAATCCCTAAAAACAGCCCCCCGTTAACAAACGTCAGAGTGGGTTATCTCCCCCCCACCAGCGTGCAGTTGCCTGCACGATAGCCGCAGAAGCCCGACTATGGGACAGATACACCTTTGAGCCGTTCGGCCTCTCGTCGATGGCCGTAGAGAGTGGGATACCCCCACATCCCCCATAGGGGAAAAAAACGGGCTCGAACCAGTCACGGAGGGGGCGCCGTCATTCGGGAATTACATTAGCTTTCCGCCTATGGCAGGCGGTTACAATCACCCACAGACCTATCAACAGATGATGGGCGGGCAATCTGCCCCGCAGACCTACGCAACCATGGGCAATGATTTTGCTCACCCCAGCGGATACGCCAAGCAATCTGGTGGCGAAGTCGATGGTGACGCCCTAGCTCGCGCTCACGCCATGCTTCACCACGCAAAGCTAGCCTGCGGGGGCGGCGTCAAGGGCTATGCAGATGGTGGTCCGCCCAACCCTTATTGGCAGGCAGAACCAATTTGGGAGCAGGCAGAGTCAACATGGGAAGGAAGAGCCAGCGGAGGCTCCGTCAAAGAGACAAATGTTAAGAATGAGGCAAACGATTGCTGGCGTTATGGAACCGGACTGAAAAAGCGAATCCAGGCATCCACAGCGACCGGATATTTTCATATATGTGCGGGAAGTCGCCGCACGAGCAATCCGAGATGATCACCTATGGCAGCCGTGGTCGTCATCGAGTTATGACCTAGACTTACGACGCCGCTCTCTTGCGCACCACCTCGCGGTGTTATCCGAACTTAATAGCCACCGCCCTCCGTCTCCTGCTAGTTTAAACTTGTGCTTCTTAGGCGCACGTCCGGAAGTATTACCGAAAAACGAGGAGAAGTCGCATTGGTTACGTCAAAGGTTTTGGTCCCGGTCGACGGTTCTCCGGCCTCGCTTCGCGCGCTCGACTTCGCGATCGAAATGACGGGTCAAAATCCAGATACTTCGCTTGTATTACTCAATGTGCAGAACATTAGCGCCATGCACCTGACGGGTGCAGCAATGGGAAGCGATTGGCAGGAGGCAGCTTCGCAGGCATCGGATAAGGCCCTTAAAGAGGCGGTTGTAAAAGCTGAGGCGGCCGGAATTGCTTTTAAAAGCATCGTCAGAACCGGACAGACGGCGGAAGCGATCGCCCAGGCAGCTCACGACGAAGGCGTCGAGCATATCGTGATGGGAACGCGAGGCCTCGGTAGTATTCAAGGCCTGCTTTTGGGCTCGGTCGCCACGAAGGTCATCCACCTAGCCGAAGTTCCGATCACATTGTTAAAATAGTCAGCGGATCGCGTTTGCCATATGAAGGTTGCGATCCGTCCCTCGTTGCGGTTTTCAGGATGTCTGTTGCTGACATTCAGCAGACATTGAGCGAGAAGTGCGGGACGTCCGCTTTTATCTCGAAAACGGACATTCCTTGGGCCCGGGTTGTGACTTCTGGCTATCGCGACAGTCGTTAAAAGCCGAAGTTGCAAATCAAAACGGTTGCGAGCGCCGAAACCATTTTAGACTGCTCTTCTGAGCTCCCACTTAGTACGTTCTTGAACAAATCCAGTCCAGGATTTGAACCTACGGGCGATACCAGGGTGAAGGAAGCTTCGGGCGCGGACTCCATGGCAGGTGCCGATGGCTGATTTTGTCCAGGCGAGCCACATCTTTGCCGTGCCCACGCGCGGCAAGGGCTTCGTCGAGATCACCGAAAGCTTACTTCGGTGGCTGAGCGCGATCGCGGCCGAGGACGGGCTCCTTACGGTCTTCATTCGCCACACCTCGGCGTCTCTCACGGTGCAGGAGAACGCCGATCCGAAGGTGAGGGTCGATCTCCTCGCCGCGCTCGACGATCTTGCGCCCGAGCACCGGGCCTATACCCATGCCGAGGAAGGGCCTGACGACATGCCGAGCCACATCAAGGCGATGTTGACGAGCGTGAGTTTGTCGATTCCCGTGAAGGAGGGTCGCATGCTGCTCGGCCCCTGGCAGGGCGTCTATGTGATCGAGCACCGCGCCCAGCCGCACGAGCGGTCGATCGCGCTCAGCTTCATTGGCCACCTTGCCGAGGCTTAAGCCTTATCCATGACAACCCTTCGCGTCTTCACATTCACGCCCGACTGGGGGCTGCCCTCGGCAGGACCATTCGCGATCAAGTTGCTCGCATGGCTTGAGCTGGCCGGAATCCCACACGAACAGGTGATTGAAGACAACCCGCGAGGACCGAAAGGCAAGAACCTTTGGTTAGAGCTCGACGGCGAACCGATCGGTGACACCGAACTTATCATTGACCTGTTGTCCAAGCGGTATGGAGCCGACCTGGACGCCCTGGAACTTGCTGCGAGCATGTTCGTTCGATGGCCATGGCACCGAAGAAACCCACGAAGCGTTGGTCGCAAGACGTGACTGAAAATTCTGACGCCCTCGATCTCGAAAAGGGTGTGTTCAAGCTAAAGAATCCGAAAAAGATCGCTCTATCGCTAAAGCGCTCCGCTGAGCAAAGCCATCGACGCAAGTCGGATCCGTATCGTTCGGCGATGTCGATGCTCACATTCTACATCAATCGGGCCGGCAAGGGATTGTCAGAGACAGATCGTAATCGGCTTGAAAAGGCCAAAGATGAACTACGTAGAGCTTTCGACCATGCGTGAATTGAATAACAATCAAATGGAGGCCGCATCAAATGGAGGCCGCCTCGGCTCCTTAGTGTCTCAGGGACAAGGTCGAGGACACTCTTTTGGGGTCTAAAATGCCTAAGAATAGCCCCCGTTAACAAACGTCAGAGCGGGTTCTGTCCCCCCACCAGCGTGCAGTTGCCTGCACGATAGCCGCAGAAGCCCGACTATCGGACCGATACACTGGAGCAATTTCTTTGAGCCGTTCGGCCTCTCGTCGATGGCCGTAGAGATGACCGCCCCGTCATCAGCAAATTCGTTTTGACTGACGGCTTCATCGGTCTTCGCGACCTCACTGTTGCGGAAAACGTGCGGGAAATCCGGCCCGGGGAGTTAACTTTTTCAAGAAGTTAGCCAATCTCCTATCTATGCCACCGTCTTAAAAGTACGACATAGGTACGGATTCTTGCCTTGCGCGAGCCGGACCGGTGCCCCAAAAGTCCCGCTTCATGGAGGGAACGTCTAAACCGCTTCACACATTCTCAAGCCGCTTGTCATTTGCGGCGCTGAGAGTTTCACTTTGCCGTCGAGACGAAACGGGCACCGCCATCGAGCGAGCCCACTGCACCGGCTTCCTATGGCAGCGCGACAACGACCATTATCTCATCACCAACTGGCACTGCGTTACAGGCTGGCACCCGATTGAGAACCGCTCCATCGACGGGATGTGCTTCGAGCCGGAAATCGCTGCGACACAGTTCACCCTGTCGCGCGATGGGGGCAAGGGTCCCGACGGCAATAACCTGATCGCGACCAGCACTGGTGACCTAATCGTCGAACTTCGTTCAGACGGTCGCCCGGTATGGCTGGAACATCCACGGTTTGGCAATCGCGTGGACGTCATCGCCATTAAGCTGGGGCCGGGTCCAAGTGGCCTGATGTCCGGACCCATCAACACAATCCCGTTCAAAGATCTTGACGTTATCGTGGGCGACGAAGCCTTCGTCATTGGCTTCCCTATGGATAGCACCATCGCTTATCCCTATCCGATATGGAAACGAGCATCGCTTGCGACGGAACCGCAACTCGACATCGACGGTCTCCCCATGATGCTTATCGACACTGCCACTCGGCCCGGAATGTCCGGGTCACCCGTCTTCGCGAGACAGCGAGGCATTACGCGAGAGAAGAATATAGTTGCGGTTGGGGGCGACGCTAAAAGTTTCCTGGGTGTCTACTCTTCACGGGTAGGCGACCTCACCGGGCTCCAGCTCGGAACAGTGTGGAAGCACTCCCTGATTAACGAGATCATAGAGGGTGGCGTGAAGGGCAAAGGCCCGCATGACCCTTAGCTTCTGCTGAGCCGTCACCATAGTGATCGATCTCAATGAGCGGTGATTAACAGCAGTGCGCAGTGCATCTCGCCGCCTGATGGACAAGGAGAGTCTGACGATACCGACCGAAGCTCTGCCAAGTTGGCGGCGACATAATGGAGCCGACAGGGGCAATCAATTTTTCTGCGAGGGATGACGATGATGCGTGAAGAGGACCCAGGCGCGGTTCCGCGTCTCATGACCAAGACTGAGTTGGCGAAGTGGCATGAGATGTGGCGCAAGCATGACGAGGCAGTGGCCAAGGTCATTCTGCGCGCTCGCGGCCAGCGACCGCGACCGGGGCAGAAATTGGATCTGACTGTCCGCTGATCCTGTTAGCCCGGTCGGCGGCGGGGATTGAGCAGCCTGGGGAGAGATGGTGCATTATGACATTTCGCCCGGCGCTCTCCCCTAAACGTTTCCTCGCCGTCTCCGGGGTCATCATGTCCACTTAATACCTGAAGCGAACGCGAGGGTTCGGAACCCTCAGTCCCGGAGATGGTTTACCGGGATAGTGTTCTAGCGAAGAAAGGTTCTCGAACATGCCCCTCAAGAAAGGCTCCTCCCACAAAACAATTAGCTCAAACATCAAAACCGAGATGAAGGTGGGCAAGCCACAGAAGCAGGCCGTAGCGATAGCCCTGAGCAAGGCCGGCAAGAGCAACAAAAAGCGCGGAAAGAAGTCCGGTTAACGAGCACAGGACCGAGCCCCCATGCGCCGGAAGGATCACCCCCTGTCGCCGCACAGCACCGGGCCCCCAAGCGCCGTTGGATCAAAGCCATTAAACACCTGATGCTCGCAATAATTGCCTTGCTAATTCCAGTCACTGCGATGGCCGAGGGCGAGTGCCAGCAGGATAGGCAGAAGTTTTGCAAGGACGAGACGAAGGCAAACGTTGGGGCTTGCCTCGATCAGCACACGGCCGAGCTGAGCGAAGCTTGCAAGGCCATGCGGGAGGCTCGGGCGCTTGCGTCGCCTGCGGGTGCCGAGACGAGCCCCAAACCTCCAAGCGCGCAAGGTAGCGACACCGCTCCAAGCGCTGAGGCCAAGCCCGGTTCTGAGGCCAAACCTAGTTCTGAGGCCGAGCAGCCCAACGCTCCCGCCGCGAAGCCAGAGCCGAAACCTGAAGCTGCGCAGAAAGACTCCGAGGCAGCACCTACCGAACCCGGATCGCAAATCCTGATCAACATCGACAAGTCGCTTCAGCAGATGACGGTGTTTGTCGATGGCATCGAGAAATACTCTTGGCCGGTCTCAACCGGTAAATATGGATACTCGACGCCGTCAGGCACGTTTACGCCCACGTCCATGAATGAAGTCTGGTACAGCAAACAGTGGGACAACTCCCCCATGCCTCATTCGATCTTCTTCATGAAGGATGGGCACGCCATTCACGGCAGCCATGAGGTGAAGAACCTCGGCAAACCCGTGTCGCACGGTTGCGTGCGCATTTCGCCGGAGAATGCCGCCATTCTCTATGACTTGGTCAAGACCGACGGCATGGAAAATACCAAGGTCGTTCTTGCCGGCGTCACGCCGGGCGATGAGTCAAACGTGCCGGAGGATCAACCCTACTATCCGCGCAATGGGGAAGCCTATGGGGGTCCCTGGTTCGGGCCAGGACCAGGCTATTATCCACCGCCACCAAGGCGCGGTCTTTTCGGCGGGTGGTTCCGCTGGGGGCCTTATGGCGGTCCGCAGGGTTATTACCGGCCCCCGCGCGGATATTACCGAGGGTATTAGGGACCCTTCGGCGTTGGGCGCAATCTCCTGCGCGCTTACTTAGCGGACGCTCCAAAGCCCGCGCTCACCAGTGCATCTGCAGCCGAAACGTTCTTGGTATTTCCAGAATGCCCTCCGCGAGTCCTTCTCCGCCGCGTAGCCGAGCAGCATCCGGTGCCCTATGTGTTTTTGTTCTGGGCTGTACTCGTGGGGGGTAGTTTGCCGGTGGGCCGGTCGAGTTCCTGTCGCCCGCCTGCGTCGTACTCGTGCCGAAGGATACGGAAACGTCGCAAAAATCGCGTCGCCGACCGTGCCGATCCCACGCCACTTGACGGATGTCCGCTTGGGGCACAAGCAGACGTTGAAGGAGCAGGCCAGTGCTCAAAATGACGGGGCGCTAACACTCTCTATGCGCTAGCTTTCAAATCATATCACGTACCGTTGGAAGGACTCGTCGTCGCTCCCATACACCTCCAGTTGCTCAAGAGACTGGAGGAACCGCGCTCCCCACACGTCGCTGCTGTTCTCCGACAAGGTGGCAAGGATGTGGCTGTGGCGTTCCTGCCGCTCCGACAGCGGCATCTCCAGCGCCCGCGCAATGGCATTCGCTACTAATTCCAAGTCGTAGGGATTAACCAGCAGGGCATCCCGACATTCGGCGGCGGCACCGGCGAACCGCGAGAGAATGAGCACCCCTGGATCATTGGCATCCTGGGCAGCGACATATTCCTTGGCCACTAGATTCATACCGTCTCGCAACGGCGTTACGACACCCGCGCGAGCCGAGCGGTAGAGACCGGCCAAGGCTGACCTGCTATGGGCGCGATTGACGTAGCGGATTGGTGTCCATGATGCTTCGCCGAACCTCCCGTTGATGCGACCTGCAACGGCGCCGAGCGTCTGTTCCAGTTCGGAGTACTCCGGGATCTCAGACCGACTTTTCGGTGTGATCTGCAGATACGTGACTTTGCCGCGCCAATCTGGCCAATTTGAAAAGAATAGGTCGAATGCCTCCATACGCTGGATGAGGCCTTTGGTGTAGTCGAGCCGATCGGCGCCAATCAGCAATGTTAGCCCCCCAAGACTCTCGACGACCTCCCGAACGAATGACGATTGGGCCGCGCGACGCGCAAGTCGCTCGAACTCTTCGGTGTCGATACCGACCGGAAAGCTACCGACGCGGGTCTGTCGACCATCCTGACTGAGGACCATTTGGCGGTCCGTCGCTAGCAAGATCCGGATGTTCGAGCCGCGATTTTCGGAGAGTACGTAGCGGACGAAGTTTCGAACGTCGCCCTCCGTCTGAAATCCCACCAAATCATATTGAAGCAGGGAGGAGAGGATGCGTTCATGGCGAGGCAGGACGGTTATGAACTCCGGCGCGGGGAACGGAACGTGTAGAAAAAACCCAATGCGATTGCTGTGACCACGTTTTCGAAGCTCCTCCCCGAGCGGGATAAAGTGATAGTCATGAACCCAAATCAGATCACTTGGCAGGATAAACTTGGAAAGTTCGTCGGCAAAATGCTGGTTAACTCGTAGATATCCAGTCAGATCACGCCGCGTGAACTCTGCAAGGTCTATGCGGTAATGCAGAATGGGCCACAAAACCCGGTTGGCAAACCCGCTGTAGTATTCTTGATAGTCCTCTTCCGATAAATCGGTCAGGACATACGACTGTTTGGATTTTGCTATCGTTTTGGTGGTGACCTGAGCGCGTGGAACCACATTTCCGCTCCATCCGAACCACACCCCCGCATACCTGTTCAGGGTCGGCGCCAAAACGACCTCGAGCCCACCAGCTCGATGGGCTCCGCTCTCGGTCGGAATGGCAACCCAATTCGAGACAAGGATCAGCCGCAAAGCCGTTCTCCTAACACCGTGATGGTGGCCCTAGAGTCTGGGGCTTCTTCTTGTACAGCAGCCATCGCCCCCGCGGAGTAGCCCCTTCTGCGCCCTTTCGTTTACCTCGTAGCTGATCCTGGCTTTTGATCGGGGAATGAAGCCGAGATCGGTGTTATCCCCCAGCGCGAAGGAATTGTTAATGCCGAAGTTGGCGTACCGAACCTGCCGGTCATCGGTCGTGAACGTGGCAATGCCGACTGTAAATGGAGCAGGATAATTTGCCCGCGGCAGGCCTAGGTTGTTGAGGTTTGAAAGGACCCCGCTGCTGTCGAAGTCTGCCTGCGTAAAAGAAGCCTGCATTAGCATCAGCGGCACCGATGCCGATGGCTGCTACCGCCGCGCACGTCCTTATCCAACGGTTCATGTGCCCCCCGATATGTCAGTGAGCTTGAGGCGCAGTCCGTTTCTGCGCCATGCAAGCAAAGCCTTCGAACCTAGGCCGGTGGCGAGGTTTGTCCATCTGACTTTAAAATGCAGCCCCTCTTTGACCTGCGCTCAGTAACCGCAAATCCAGACAAAACCAACCGGATGCACGAAACGCCAACGCGCTGACTCTCGATGAGGCAAGGAGAATAGCGGGCGAATATCGCCAAGCTGCCAAGTTTACTCGGCAATGTTCGTTCTGGGTCATTCTGCGATATCGATGCAACATCTCGCGAGGTCCGAAACGGTCTGCCCGACATTTGAATGCGTCAGTTCGGTCGGCGCCCTAATGCCTTCGCTCCTCAGCACCGCAACGTCTAAGAAGCTAGCGACCTCGCCTACACGACGATGATTGAGTGGTCGACGGCTATACGATGAGCGTGCGGATAGCGGCTTCCAGCGGCCGCTCAGCATCGCAATAATCCGTCCAAGGCTTGCTGCGGGCGAGCAGGGCCGCAACGTTTCCTATGGTGAAGTGTTGCGGATCAAGACCAGCACGAACCTTGTTCCAATTGAGCGGCATCGAAACAGGGGCGCCCTCACGTGCACGGGGGGAAAGCGGTGCGACGGCGGTAGACATGCGATCATTGCGCAGATAGTCGAGATAGATGCGCCCTCCCCGTAGACTTTTTGTCATCTTAGTGAGGTAGCGGTCGGGACTATCGCTCGCCATGGCTATGCATACAGCTTGCGCGAAGGCTTTGGCCTCTTTCCAACCGATCTTGCCTCCTTTCGGAATGCTTATTGGCGTGACAACGTGAAGTCCCTTGCCCGCCGGTCGTCTTGCAGAAGCAAATTAGATCCAGCGCCTCAAGCCGCGTTCGCATTTCCTTGGCCGCCTCTATGACCTTGTTAAAATCCACGTCGGGTGCTGGGTCGAGATCGAACACGAGCCGACCCGGCACCGCCGGATGCCCTGGCTGATTGTTCCAGGGGTGATATTCGACGGCGGCCACTTGCGCCGTCGCAATGAGTCCTTCGATCCGGTCTATCTGTAGATACGGTTTGCGATCACCTTCCACGGTCACGAGTTCTACCAGGCTTGACATTCCGGGCATGGCGTGGCGCTGAAAAAACTTCTCGGCTGTGATTCCGTCCGGTGCGCGGATAATCGAGCAGGGGCGACCTTTCAGATGCTCGATCATCCAAGGACCGACTTTTTCCAAATACTGTGCGAGATCGAGTTTGGTGTAACCCTGGTTCGTGCCAATAGCGGGCCATAGCACCTTGTCGGGCTTGGAGATCACTAGGCCCATGACCACGCTGTCAGATGTTGAACGATTAGCCGAAGGGTGGACTCGGGCGCTCTTTTTATGTGGTACGGCGAGAGTGACGGCATCCGGCGCGTGCGGGTCGCTCGGCTCGGACATCTACTGCCGGCTTGTCTTCCCGCAGGCCCTTAAAGGCGGCCTGCCGCACCATGCCCTCTCCGGTCCAGCCGGCAAACTCAATTTCGGCGACAAGTTTCGGTTTGACCCACGTCACGTCCGCGGCCTTGCGCGGGGCGTTCTTTCCGCCGAATGGATTCTTATCGGTTGCCAGCGTTATGAGCTTTTCGAGCAGCTTGTTCGAATTCCGCGCGTTGAAACCTGTGCCAACGCGACCCGTATGCACAAGATGATCTCCACGATAAACCCCGACCACGAGCGAGCGCAGCTTCCGGGAGCCGCCGCTCCAACCGCCGATCACGACTTCGTGGCCGCCTCGGCATTTGGCTTTTAGCCAGCTTTCGGTTCTGCCGGATTGGTATTGTGCATCGGCTCGCTTGGAAATGATGCCTTCCAGATTGAGGCGGCAGGCGGACTGTAGTACGGCATCGCCCGGTTCTGAGAGATGCTCGACAAATTTAATGAGCTCGCCGTGATTGCCTTTAGCCGCCACCAGACGCTGCAAACGATTTTTGCGCTCGGTAAGAGCCAGTGATCGCAGATCTTGGCCGTCAGCAAAGAGAAGATCGAAGACGAAATAAATCAGGTCCCGTGAGCGGTCTTCCGAGAGCGCCGCTTGCAGTGCAGCGAAATCCGGCGCGCCGTTGTGATCGAGCGCCACCACCTCGCCATCTAGAATAGCATCCGGCATCGACCGCGAGGCGTCGGCAATGGCTTTGAATCTCTCGGTCCAATCAAGGCCCTTGCGGGTTCGCATGACGGCTTCGCCGTTGGCTATGCGTAACTGCATGCGATAACCGTCGAGCTTGATCTCATGAACCCAATCCTCTCCAGAGGGCGGACGGCTCACGCTCTTACATAGCTGAGGGGAAATGAATTCCGGGGTGGCCATCTGCGCTTTGTGGGACAAGCGGGCAGACCGAGTTTTCTTCTTAGGCGGTGTTTCCGGAGCTGGGGATTGGCCGCTCCGGTTTGAACGCCAGATCGCATCGGGCCTAGCCCGTGAGCGTCCGTCAAGCATGAAGGGTACGGGGCTGCGTCCGCGGCCGGCGGTGATTTGATCCATACTGCGGCCCGACGCCACGGAGCGGTCCTCGTCAAGGACTGACTCTCCGTCGTTTATCCGCTCATAGCCATCACGGTGTTTGATTAGCAGCCAATTGTTGCGCTTGCCGCGCTCGCGATCGTGGCGCATGCGGACAAGAACCCAGCCACCGCGAAGTTTCTCACCCACAAGCGTGAATTTGAGCTCGCCTTTGCGCAGGGCGTCGTCGGGATCGGCATTGCCTTCAGGCGCCCAGAAGCCCCGGTCCCACAGCATCACGGTGCCGCCGCCGTACTCTCCTTTCGGAATCGTGCCCTCAAAATCTCCATAGTCGAGGGGGTGGTCCTCCACCTCGACCGCGAGGCGCCTATCGTTGGGGTCGAGCGACGGTCCCTTTGTCACCGCCCAGGACTTGAATACGCCGTCCACTTCGAGCCGGAGGTCGTAGTGAAGCCTGGAGGCAGCGTGTTTCTGGATCACGAAGCGTGGATACTCGGCCGACTTGATACGAGTGGCACCGCTCGGCTCCCGCGTCTTTGTGAAATCGCGTTTGGCCCGGTAGGGGTCAAGCGTTCGCTTTACCAATGTCCTGCACCTTTTTGACCTTGGAGAGCCGCCATCCACAACGTCGCATAGCGGGGCAGCGTTCCGATTGGCATTCCCCTTTGGAACAAAATAATCGCCCTACAGGTTCTTCCTCGCCCCCAAGGAGATGGATATGGCCCCACCACGCGCTTACTGGAAAGGATTTCTCAAGCTCTCACTCGTTACGTGCCCGGTCGCACTCTATCCAGCGTCGAGCGAGTCAGAAAAAACCCGCTTTCATCAGATCAATCGGAAGACGGGGAATCGTCTCCGTCAGCAGATGGTCGACGAGAAGACGGGTCGGGTGGTCGAAGGGGAAGATAAAGGGCGTGGTTACGAGCTCAAAAGTGGCAATTACGTCGAAATCGAGCCGGAAGAGCTAGAGGCGGTTGAGGTGGAAAGTACCCGCACTATCAATATCGATAAATTCGTGCCCGCAGTTGAAATCGATAAACGCTACTACGAGCGGCCCTACTATATCGTTCCCGATGACAAGAGCGGCGAGGAGGCCTTCGCCGTGATCCGCGACGCGATGAAGGACAAGGGAAGAGTGGCACTCGCGCGAATAGTCTTTGCAAACCGAGAGCACATTCTTGCCGTCGAACCTTGGGGTAAGGGCCTGTTAGGCACTACCCTTAGGTACGATTACGAAGTTCGTGACGAAAATGAATTCTTCAAAGGGATACCGAGCCCCCGCGTGCCCAAAGACATGATTGACCTCGCAGGGCATATTCTCGACCGCAAAGCCGGCCACTTCGATGCTGGCAAATTTAAAGACGAGTATGAGCTCGCTTTGCGTAAACTCGTAAAACGCAAGGCCGCCGGCCATACAATTGAACGTCCCGCGGAAGAGTCCCCGCCCTCCAACGTGATTGACCTGATGGACGCGCTTCGCAAGAGTCTGAAAGGTAAGAAATCGGCGGCTGCACCGATTTCGTCCAATCGCAAGAAGTCCGGAAGCGGTCCGCGCTCAGAACGGCGGCGGGCCCATAAGGCAAGCTGAAATTTCTTCGATCGCCACTACGCGAGCCGTCTGCTGGGTGGACCAGCTCCATAGCGGTTCCCAACCAAGCCGACAGGAGCCTAGTTAGGCTCCTGTCGAGTTAAGTTAGCCAGGCTGCTTGGTGGTGCTTGGCACCCATGCTCGCTTCGTTCTCGATTCAACGGGTTGAATTGAGATGGGCGCCCCAGGGTCGCGCTTGAGACCGCCATACCGGCAGTTCGCTGAGAGAAACCCGGCTATCACGGGCGTGAGGCGGGGTTCTTGCTGCGGTGCGCAATAGTTGCATTCAGCGATACGCGCGCTCCTCAATCTAGGATCTCTGAAGCCATTCCTCACCTCGCTCTGAGTTGAGATCGGATTCCAGTGCAGCGAATGGCGCCTGAGAGCATTGGCGTTACTCGCGGCTGGCCCAGCTTCACGGTCCCCCGAGGGACGTGACCCTTGTTAGTAAAGGCCCCGGGGCCATATTCGGGTGCTCAATCAAAGGAGCGAAAATGAGCAGTACTCATTACACATTTCGGCGAGGCTCGCCAGGGGCGGGAGATGAAACTGTCGAAAAGTCAGGAACCGCAGCTGCCGAATTTACTCCTACCCCAACATCATGATGTACGTGCGAGTGACGTATCGCTGCGGCGGCTTCATGGGAACTTGGCTGCGGCAGCCAATCGAGGTCCGGTCGACTTTGTCGAGCTCCTGCTCACGCCCGGCGTGGGCGCCAGAACGATTCGCGCTTTGGCTTTGGTTGCAGAGGTCATCTACGGCTCGCCTTACCGCTTCACCGATCCGGCGCGTTTCTCTTTGGCGCATGGTGGCAAGGATGGACAGCCCTTCCCCGTCCCGCTTCGCGTCTATGACGAGACCATTCGCGTCCTGAAATCCGCCGTTCAAAAAGCGAAGCTTGGGTGGGATGAAGAGCTTGCTGCCATTAAGCGGCTGGACGAACAGGCACGATTCTTGGAGTTCCGCGCGAGGGGTCTTTCGGTCAAAAATCTGATCGCCGAGGAACGAGAACGCTCGCACGCTTACGGCGGCCGAACAATCTTCCGAATAAACTAGGCTGTGGGGCTTATTTTGAGAGGATCAACGCACGGCACTTTAGCGCCGGGCGAGCGTTGTTATTTGTTCCCCGCGTCAAGGGTCGCCAGGGTCGCCATGCGTACGCTAGCTGCATCAGAGGTCTCCAAGCTGCTTCACGAGTTTGGGCAACGAACCGTCTTTCGTGGCGGGAACCCCTACCGTTCGCGAGCATATACGCGCGCCGCGGAGAACCTTCTCGCGCTCGCGGAGCCTCTTGAAGACATTGTTGCGCAGAATCGCCTGCGGGAGATTCCAGGCGTCGGTGATGCGATTGCAGATATTGTCACCAAGCTTCACAGAACGGGTCGTCATCCTGCGCTCGATGCGATGCGTACGGAAATTCCGGCAGGTGCTCTTGAGTTGCTTACAGTGCCGGGATCAGGCCCGACAAAGCGCTCAAGCTATACAAGGAACTCGGCATTTCCTCAGTCGAGGAATTGGAGCAGGCGGCGAAGCAGGAGCGACTCAAGAATGTGAAGGGACTTGGTTCCGCTTTACAGTGGAAGATCCTGCAAGGCATCGAGATCAAGCGACGCAGCGAGGGACAACGTCACCTTCACCGTGCTGCTGCCCTGCTCGAACTTGCTCAAGCCCAGCTGATGCGCTCCAGGCCAGGGGTTTCGCGGATTACACCGGCTGGGGATTTCCGGAGAGGTTGCGAACTCATTGGCGACCTATCGCTGGTCGCGCAAGTGTCGGACGCCCACGGCGTTATCTGTAAACAGGAAGATCAATCCCAACTTGCCTTGCATTTGACGGACAGACAGCACTACGGCGCTGCTCTGCTGCTGGCAACCGGATCGCAGGAACATTTAAAGGAATTGCGCGAAATCGCTGCCGCTCGGGGCATGACGTTGGACAAGGATGAACTCCGCAAAGGCGACAAGATCATCGCGAGCAAGAGCGAAGAAGAGATCTTCCGTGCGCTTGGGCTTCAGTTCATTGAGCCGGAGCTGCGCGAGGGGCGTGGGCGAGATCACGATCGCCCAAAAGGGCAAGCTTCCGATGCTTGTCACTGATGCCGACTTACGTGGCATATTACACGCCCATACCGACCGGTCCGATGGCGTCGATACCCTCGAAGCGATGGCAGAGGCCACGCGCGAGAGGGGCTATAGCTATTTCGGTGTTGCCGATCATTCACGGTCGGCGCACTACGCGGGGGGACTGTCGTTCGAAGAGATTGCCACACAGCAGACAGAGATCGACCAGCTCAATCGACGATACGGCAAGCGGTTTCGCATTTTCAAAGGCATCGAGTTCGGACATCCTTGCTGACGGCTCGCTCGATTATCCGGATGAGGTTTTGGCGAAGTTTGATTTTGTGGTGGTGAGCGTCCATGGCCGGTTCAAGCTCGACCGCAAGGAGCAGACCGAGCGCATCCTTCGCGCAGTTTCCAATCCCCACACGACAATTCTTGGACATATGACGGGGCGGCTGTTACTGCGCAGACCGGGCTACGAGGTCGATATAGAGCGCATTCTTAGCGCCTGCGGCGAGCACGGGGTCGCGGTTGAGATCAATGCCAATCCGTGGCGGCTTGATCTCGACTGGCGCTGGCACCAGCGGGCGCTCGAACTCGACTGCCTCATGAGTATCAATCCGGATGCGCACTCGACTGCTGAGATTGATCTCACGCATTGGGGCGTTGAAATGGCGCGAAAAGGCGGCGTGCCTAAGGAGCGGGTGCTTAACTGTCTGGACCTGCCCGCCTTCACCGCCCTTCTCAAAGACAGAGCGCGCAGGCGCACTCGCAGGCGCCGAGAAAAATGACGCACTCAGTTTGAGCCCCTCGCGTTTTCCCCTTCATCACGTGTTTGCGTGGACGCAAGTCGCGCGCGGTCGGCTTAGGATTCGTAATGTTTAGCGAGGCAAATCACTTCTTAAAAACGCAACGCCACTCGTAGTGCCTCTTCCTCACAATTCTCGAGCATTATCTTCTGAGCGAGCATGCAATCGCCCGCCACCAAATTACCGCTGGGCAGGAAGCACCTACCCGCACCTAGCCTGTTCTGCTCGACAAGCTCATTGACGTTACGCGACGTTCCATGACAGATGCGGTAGCGTTTGCCCGTTCGCGATCCCAGGACATCGAAGTAGCCAAAGCGATCATATTGCCGGCTTTGTTCAGGAGATAGATTCTCCAATAGGAGCTGGAGTCCCTTGTGCTCGGCTCCGGGACCGCCAAGTTCGTCCCCGACCGTAGACCGAGCAGCGATCAAACAGAGAAAGCCTATTAGAACAATGATGCTGCAGCTGAGAGCGATCATTAGCCACCTCTTAGAGCAGGGATAAAAATCGTCTCCTCTGAGTTTGGATCGAAGAATTGTCGGGACTTATCTGGCACGTGGTGTTTGCCGTCGCCCCTAAATTCAGCAGGAACAAAACCTTTCGCGACGAGCCTTTTAAAGCGGCGTTCAGCTTCAGCAAGGTCCGTCGTGTTCGAGCTATCAAATTCGATCGTAGAGTGGCCAGATGGGTCCATGATGATGTGGCGTGGCATAGCGCTCCTCGCGTGCTGATTTGATAAATCACCAACGCTTCGCCTCTTCAGGCGTTCCTAGGCTGCTCGAGTAAGCTCGGCAGAATTTCGATATCGATCTCAGGCTGGCGGCCGAACTTCGAACGGGTCGGTGGAGACCGAACGGTCGGCCGGTCTCAACGGGTGTCGAGAGAACGCGCGGTTTTTTGCGCAGCTGGTGTAAGGAAGCCACCCTGGAAGGAGAATTGGTAGGCCTTTTTCTAGAGATGACTAAGGCTGGCCGTCAGACGCGCAATACTCCCTACGATTGATATCAACGGCGTTGAGTGTTCACGTCCGAGCCCTTCTGCGGAGAGCTAGGAGAAGGACCAAGACCGCAAGGAAGTGGATGTTCGGTACAGCGCTCAACAGGTACTGAAGGAATCGACGGAACGAACTGACCGTGGCGCGGTTGAGTGTCGTGGATAGAGGATTCCGCCCTGTCCACGAGCGTTGAAGTCCTGGCCCCCAACGGGACCGGCGCTTTTTCCCAGGAGGACAATTATGAGTAATACAACTCTTCTTATTATCCTCATTATCGTGCTGCTCTTTGCGGGCGGCGGTTATTATGGTCGAGGGCGTTGGTATTAGTCTTGAGTCGGTTAGCGGTCGCCGGTCCGGGCGGCCTCAGACGCATAGAATACAAAGGAACTCGGCGTCTTTCATCCCCTTGGATCGCCAACTGAGCCATCAGCTTCTCGCGCGCAGCAACGTCATTGAGACCAACCGAGAGCGCTCTGGAGATCCTTCAGTGACGACAACGTCGCGTCGCGGGCCCGTAATCATGTTGTTGGTCAAGGAACTTCGGAGCCTTGCCTCGTGTTTAGCCTTAGAAGCGCGAAAGCGCGAGCGGCCAACTAGTTCGCCGCTTCGGAAAAGGAGAGGCAACCATGCTGTATTGGGCGCTAGTTTTTTTGATCGTCGCTCTCGTCGCTGCCGCTTTGGGATTTGGCGGGATCGCAGGTGCGTCGGCCGGAATCGCGAAGATCTTGTTCTTCATCTTTCTGGTCCTGCTTTTGGTTTCTCTCGTCACCCACTTCACGAGAGGCTCTGTGCCCTAAGGAGGAATTCGATGCCGAGAAAATACTCGCCAAGCGCCTCGAAGGACGTAAAGCGCGAGATGCACAAATTTAAGCGTGGTCAGTTGAAGAGTGGCAAAGGTGGCAAAGGTGGAACAGTCAAAAGCCGCAAACAAGCCATAGCCATCGGCCTTTCAGAGGCGCGCCAAAAGGGCAAGAAAGTCCCAAAGAAGAAGGCTAGCTAAGTAACTGTGGATGGGCTCCTGGTGCGGACAACCGATATTGTAGATTGGAGCGTCGCTGGGCAAGAAAAGCGCGCGCCGTAGCGCTACGTGCCGATGGTAAAAGAAGCTGCAAACGCGCTCGCCGATCCTTCATTAATTGCGCCATTTGATGCGGATGACGGAAACCTAGTTCATGTTGTCATCGAAACGCCGAAGGCTAGCCGCAACAAGTATGCGTTCGATCCAGAGCTAAAAATCTTCCAACTGAAAAAGGTCCTGCCGGAAGGCATGACCTTTCCGTATGACTTTGGCTTTATCCCCTCGACCAAGGCGGAAGACGGAGACCCTGTGGACGTCTTGGTTTTGATGGATGAACCCGCATTTGCCGGATGCCTTCTAAAGTGCCGAGTGATCGGCGTGATAGAAGGTGAGCAAGGCAAGAAGAAACAGAAAGAGCGTAACGATCGGATTGTTGCCATCGAACAAGCAAACCACAGCTTTGCCGATATAAACCATATCCGTGATTTGGGCGGGAAATTCGTGCGAGAGCTGGAGGAATTTTTCGTCAACTATCACGAGCATATGGGCAAAAAATATCGAATTCTCGGTGTGAAGGGTCCGACTAAAGCTAGACGTCGCATTGAGGATGGCATGAGAGCGATGCGAGATGAACGAGGGTGATGCCAGCTAAGCCCAATGCGCAGTATCTCTAAAAAGAACCTCATCCGTGCGGATGCTACTCACTTGGCGCGAAGACGGCCGGTTAGATAACATCACGGGCTGTCGGGTACAGCTTCCTACGAAGAAACCGGGCAGCAGGTAGACGCTAGCGTAGCCGCCCCGTGGTCCCTTCCAAGGAACTGGTTCTTTTAGGGAGGCGGAACTCCGTCTTCGTTCCTACGTTTATGACAATCAAGACTAGTGAACAAAAGGAACGCCCATCCATGCGCGGTATTCTACTTTGGCTGATCGGCATCCCGATCCCAATCATCATTCTTCTTTGGTTGTTCGGCGTGCTGCACTAGCGCAGGTGCGCAGCCCCGCTGCGCCACTGCGCGGAGGAAAATAGGTGCTGTCGTCTAGGGCGATGCAAATCGCCAGGCGGGAGGGATCGCAAGCGCCTTGATCCGCGCCTTTACTGCCTTGTCTCGCACGGTCCTTCCACTGGGATCGAGTAGCTGAAGCCCTTGCCGCATCGTCGACGACGCAATCCGAGCTCCGAACTGTCGACGTAATTCAACCGTGGCGACGGCAGAGTGTTTAGGGATCTTGGACCATTCTTAAGCGAAAACTCGCGATCTGAGTTTGAGTTCATCTGAACTGACGTAGGGAACTCTACCCACCCCGGAAGGTTGCTGGTTCATAAACCCAAATTCTCGCTGAGTGTCCCATGCCCAAGTCAACGCACGCCAAAGATACCGTCTCCTTTCGTAAGGAAGCGGAGAGGACCGCACTTAAGGAGCGTACAATCCAGCGCCGGATAGATCGTTCTGATGAGAAAGGTGCTGCCAAGAGTAAGAAGAAGGACGAGGGCGCAATGCAGGCCGGGGCGCGCATCTATCCGGTACCACCCCTGCCGAGCCAACATCTCAAGAAACCGGGCAAGGAGTCGGATCTCGAGCTCAGGCCCATGTACGACGCGCCTCACTACAAGGGCTCGGAAAAGCTCCTCGACAAGGTGGCGCTGATTACCGGCGGCGACTCAGGCATCGGCCGTGCTGTCGCCGTGCTGTTCGCGCGCGAAGGCGCGGACGTGGCAGTGGCCTATCTCGATGAGCATGAGGACGCAAAAGAGACGAAGCGCGCCGTCGAAAAAGAAGGACGTCGTTGCATTCTGCTTTCCGGAGACGTCGCCGATTCCGAATTCTGCAGGGATGCGGTCGAGAAGACCGTGGAGGAATTCGGCAAGCTAGACATCCTCGTCAACAACGCTGCATTTCAGGAGCACGTGAACAGCTTCGAGGAGCTGACGGAAGAGCATTTCGATCGCACCATCAAGACGAATCTATATGGCTATTTCTTCATGGCCAAAGCGGCTGTCCCGCATTTGCAAAACGGGAGCGCTATCGTCATGACCGGTTCTGTGACAGGCCTCTTGGGCAATAAGGATTTGCTAGATTATTCGATGACCAAAGGAGGCATTCATGCTTTTACGCGTTCCCTCGCGACCCATCTGATCGATCGCGGTATCCGGGTGAACGCTGTCGCTCCCGGCCCAGTGTGGACGCCTCTCAACCCCGCCGACAAGTCGGCGGAAAGGATCGCCAAGTTCGGTAGCGACACGCCTATGAAGCGGCCCGCCCAACCAGAGGAAATCGCCCCGGCGTTCGTGTTCCTCGCCGCACCCTCCTGTTCCAGCTACATCACGGGTGAGGTCCTACCGATCATCGGCGGCTATTCGGGTGGATGACCTCGCACACAACCCTGAGGTTCGTCGCGACCGTGGTCCTCGCGGTCGCCTCCACAGCTGTTGAGGGCTCGATGATCGGGGCTGGCTCGGAATAACCGCCGGCCCTTGGAGAAAAACAGGAGGGCATCGGCTCCGCCGACGGCCTCCTCTCAAGACCCTAAGCGCTATTTCTTTCCGTGTTCGTTTGCATGCGCTTTTGCGGCTTCGCCTGAATGCATTCTAGCCTCACGTTCGTGGCCGCTCGCTGTTTGGGCATGATGCGCCGCCTTTTCATGCTGACCGGCATCGTGCTGTTTGGCTGCTTCTCCGTGATGCTTGGCAGCGTGGTAGTTCTTCTCATCCTAGTTTTGTTGGGCAGAGTTTAGGGGAACAATGACGGCCCCTCGCAAAACATCGAAGAGCGCGTCCAAGGACGTCGAGTCCGCTATGCGCAAACGCAAGGAAGGCACGCTTCGAAGTGGTCGAAGCGGAAAGAAGGTCACAGCAAAAAGCAGGCTATAGCCATCGGCCTTGAGCGCGCAAAAGGGCAAGAAGGTCCCGAAAAAGAAGGCGACACGGCGGACGAAATAGAACGACCACCCTCATTCCCCTCTTCAATGGGCAGTCATCGGCGCTCTATCGTCTGAACTAGGAACGATCTTCGCCAAAAAACGTTGGAGTGTTGGATAGGCGAGTCTCGCGCAAGCGCAGCCTATCCTCATGAGGAACTAGAAGCCCCGGTCCTACCCAAGAACTGGGGCTTCTCATCGCAATGGAGAGCTCCAATGGATTGGGATCGCGTTGAAGGAAGCTGGAAACAGTTGACCGGTAAGGTAAAAGAGAAGTGGGGTAAACTCACTGACGACGACCTCACCGCGATCAACGGCCGTCGTGATCAACTCGAAGGCAAAATCCAAGAACGCTATGGAATTGCCAAGGATCAAGTTCGTAGGGATGTCGATGACTGGTTGAGTGGGCTCTAAGGCCAGCCATGAGTTAGACGAACCAGCCGTGTCGTAAACAAAACTGCCCGTCTTTGGTCGGGCTTCTTTTTTATCCAACCATGCATGCTGTGCTTGTCCATAATCCGACTGCCGGATCAGGAAGCCATAGGGCCGAAGCGTTGACCTCGCTTCTTAAAGAGGCGGGCTATTCAGTTACCGCTTGCTCAACTAAGGAGTGCGTCTACAAGGAAGCAGTTAACGAACACGCTGACCTAATTCTGATTGCCGGAGGTGACGGGGCTGTTGGACGCGTCATCAGGTGTTTGCCGCATTACAACACGCCCGTAGCCATTTTACCGCTGGGGACCGCTAACAACATTGCTCGTACCTTGGGAATTGAAGGAGATGCGGACAGACTTATTGAATGTGTTCGCAAGCACGTGACCCGCTCACTTGACGTCGGAATAGCGAGTGGACCTTGGGGGCGGCGACGCTTTGCTGAAGGGGTTGGCGTCGGGCTACTAGCTGATTGGATGAGTGGAGGGAGCAACAAGCCGCCGGCTGCTGAGCGCACCAAAATCGGCCGAGATCGCCTGCGAGAAGCGCTAGTCAACGCGGTTCCAAAGGTTTGGAACTTCTCGGTCGATGGCCACAAGCTCGGGGAGGAGGTGCTTTTCCTGGAAGTCTTGAATGCACGCTTTATTGGACCAGCCCTTCCGCTAGGCCCATCCTCAGCGTTAGGCGATCAGTTGCTGGACGTTGTATATCTCCTACCTGAGAAACGGTCCGAAATGCTCTCCTGGTTGGATAGCCCAGAAGGCAACCCGCCGCCCGTGGTAGTTAGGCAAGGCCGCAAGGTGATTGTGCAGTGGAACGGCGGTCATTTGCACATCGACGACCGAGTCCAGCCCACACCTGAACAGCCCGCACAGGTGAAAATTAAACTAGAGCCAACGAGTCTGCGCATTTGTGCCCCGACCCCGGAGTCAAGTGCCCCCGCTCGCACATAGCCGGGCCGCTTAGCGCAAATCTTTTCGCTGCCAAAGGCGACCTCACACTATTGTTTGTCTGTGACCGAGATTACTACCTGTCCCGACCGATACTCGGCAGGGACTGAGGGGCCTCTTGAGCAAGATAAGCCTGTGTTAGCCGTCCTTGGTTTCTGTGCCCAGTGCCGTATCGAGCCTTTGCCTTGCACCTTGATCAGTGAAGTCAAGACAAAGCGGGGTCACGGAGATTAGGTTCGAACGAACTGCCCAGAGGTCAGTACCCTTGGGTGGCTTGGCGCGTCGCCGCTCGATGCCGATCCAGTAATAGGCCCTGCCGCGCGTATCGAGACGATCCTCGATGCGCAGCAGGTCGGGATCGCGTTGGCCTTGCGCGGTTGCCACGGCCCCCTTTACGGCATCGGGCTCGCAGTCGGGAAAGTTGACGTTCAAGACCACGCCTTCAGGCCAGCCAACCTTGATCAGCGTGCGCACAAGTTCTGCACCCCGCTGCATCGGCGTTTCCCATTTCGGTTTTCCGGTTCCTTGGTCGGCCTCAGCTGGACCGGTGACCAGGCTCATGGCAATTGAGGGAATGCCGAGCAGCGCGCCTTCAATTGCACCAGCGACAGTTCCAGAATAAGTGACGTCGTCTGCGAGGTTCTGCCCGCGGTTGACCCCCGACATCACGAGGTTGGGCGGTTCTTCACGCAACAAAAAGCGTACCCCCATGATGACGCAGTCAGTGGGGGTGCCCTTCACGGCGTAATGGCCCTTGCCGAGTTCGCGCATGCGAAGTGGCTCAGCCAACGTCAGCGAATGAGAAGCTCCGCTGTTGTCGGTTTCAGGCGCCACGACCCATACATCCTTGGTAATCTCAGACGCGATGTGCTCCAGTGCACGCAGGCCCGGTGCTTCGATGCCGTCGTCATTAGTGATTAAAATGCGCATTCAGCAGAACCTTCCACAGTCATCGCTGGGAACTAGCACCTAGCCAGCGGCATTATGCCTATGATTGTCTCAACGGCGTCTCACCTTTATGGAAGGCAAGCCTGATCCGTTTGGCCGCGATGCTATCAGGCCCCTCGACATCCCGGTTCGAGGTTGGTGGCAGGTGGCCGAAAGGGTCCTTTCCGAGAGCTCGCGCGACAATCTCTCCGTGGTAGCTGCGGGCTGCGCCTTCTATGCGCTGTTTGCGATTTTTCCGGCGCTCTCAGCCCTAATCTCTTTGTACGGACTTGTAGCCGACCCAGCCAACATCGAACAGAGTTTCGGCATGCTTGGCTACGTGCTGCCGCAGCAAGCGTACGACATTGTTATCGAGCAGATCAGGCGCGTGGCCCAAACCCCCGGCCAAACCCTTGGGTGGAGTCTTTTATTAGGTCTGGGGTTGGCGCTTTGGAGCGCCAATTCATTGGCACAGGCATTGTTCGCCGCTCTTAATATCGCCTATGAGGAGCCCGAGCGCCGCAGTCTTTTTCAATTCTACCTGAGCGCATTTACCTTCACGCTTTTGGGTATCCTCGGGGGGCTCGTCATGCTCATGGCGATTGTTTACGTTCCGATTCTTTTCGCTTCCGTAGGCTTCTCGAGCCCGGTTACGCGCGACCCTTCAGTCGCAAAGGGTGGTGCGACCTAACGAAAGACCATGTGTCAAGGGACACGTGCAATTAAATTGCACTTTGCGAGCTTCCAACTGCTTTGCCCAAGTGTCGAGGCGAAGCCGCGGAACGAGCCTAGCTTTCAGGCTTCGTCGCGACCGTGCACCTCGGCTGGCGGTGCAGTTGCCTCTACAGCGGTGAAGGGTTCAATAATCGTATATTGGTGCCTGGCTCCTGCCGGGACCAACCAAGAAGTCTCCCGCTTTCAGATTTAAGGTCTGGCCTTCCAGATCGAGTTTTGCACTTCCCGAGATTACGTAACCAACGGTTTCGTAGTCTCTCGATGTCGAGCCTTTCAGCTTTCCACCGGGTTCGTCCTTCCAAAGGCGCATTGACACGCGCTTGCCAGCAACGAGATATTTTTGGCCCATTTCTCCTCGCGGAGACGAACCGGCTTCAACCTTTTTGATTGTCGTGTCAGCCATAAATTTCTCTCCCGTGACGTCAGGATTCCAGGGAAGTTCATAAGGGGCTAAGGCAAACCGAACTTCCAGGGCTAACGAGGAACTCGGGCGAGTGTTCCAAATGAACTTTGAGTTAGCCGCTGGCTTCGAACGCTACCGGGCGCCAGTTGCTTATGATTGGCTGACACTATGGATGAACGAACGAGACGTGAGCTTTTCTCAGCTATGGCCCATGCAGGGCATCTTGAGCACGTCAGACCGCGCTCCCCGACCCCGGCGACGTGGCGCAATTGGCGCGAACCTATGCTGACATTCTTATAGCGGAACTGATGCCAGAGTAGGTACTGGAGGCCAGTAATTTATTGCACCGACTTTCTCAAATTTATTGCACCGACTTTCTCACCGTGGCCCGCGACGAGAAAGTTGCTTCCCGCCATGCTTCACTCGCACCTGCCAAAAGAAAGTATTGGAGCATGCAAAAGAAAAGCACTCACGTTGCGAGGACCGAGGGTAAGAAGAATCCAATACTAGTCGTTTGAACTCGGCGCTGCCGGATTTGGGACAGTCTGGCTCAGGCGATGTGGTGCTGGCCGTCGGAGTTCACCAACGGCAAGCGGGCCAAGGGCGCGTGGAGCGTGACTGAAGCCGTCGCAGGAACAATAAATCGACCGCAATCGTTGCATCCTAACGTGCTTAACCTCGGAGAAAATCGCATGGGCCGTTATTGTCGGGACTTTTACTCTTGGCATTCAGTGCTTTGAATGCGTTCCCGCTGAGAGGGCTCGGCAGCCGCGCTAGGCGGCCGGGCTTCTCGTAACGAAAGTTTGGAGTGCGTGATGCCAGACGAAAAGATTACTGCTACCGAAGCGCGGCAAGCCACAATGCGGCCTCGTGCGATGGTGCTGGTTCTGTTCGCGTCGCTGTTCTTGTGTTTGATGGCAGGACTAGGACTCGCTTTGGGCTGGTTTAGTCTCCCATCCCTACCTCAGCAATAAAGCTGACCATACGGGGCTAACGGGTGAAATTCCTCACCGTGGCATACCGGAGGGTTCGCGTAACTCCGGAACTGGAACTAGAGGGGATGCACCTAGAGAGACTGCCTCAAGCTCAACTGTTGAGCATATACTCCGCCATTCCTTTGCGAATGATCGCCTACTCTGCCCTTGCCTCTCTTGCCGGCAGCGCGTCGGCTGTGCTGGTTGCCACTCAGAGCGGGGTGACATCGTCGGCTCTGATCGGAACATTGGCCGGGCTCTTCTCAGGAATTCTGATGGCGATACTGTTGTTGGCTTACGACATCCCACGGCCGAAATTGTCGCTGCGCCTGCCCGAGGCTGAGCGCGAGGCGCTCCGCAGTGTCTTCACCGGCCTCGACGATGTACAGATTGCGCGGCTACTCGTCGCCGGGCGGTTCAATGATATAGCCAAGGGCACGATGCTGGCCGAGGAAAACAAGCCGCTCGAAACGCTATTCTTTATTTGCACGGGCCACGTGAAGGTCACTATCGCGGGACGTGAGGTCGCACACTTGGAGAAGGGCAACTTCGTCGGCGAAATCGCTTTCCTGACCGAGAAGCCAGCCACTGCGACCGTCGTTGCCGAAGATAGCGTGCGGGCACTCGTCTTCGAGAGGGCCGAACCCAACCAGTTCTTCCGCAATGAAGCGGAAGTAGCGGGCCTTGTTTATCAGCTTCTGGGACGCGAACTCGCCCAGAAGATCAAGGTCAGCAACATCCATTATCTCCGAAACAGCGTTCACGGCTTAGGTTCATCGAGCCTCAGCCCCAGGATTGTTGCCGTGGGTGAATTCGACTTTCTGGTCTTTTTGCCTAGGGTGAATTCGATATAGTTCGGCACAGGAGGCCGCGAAACAGGGAGGGAGGGACAACTCCATGTCATCTGCACTCAATCCACACACAATCGAATAGCGCTCTGCACGATGCCCCTCGCGCTTCCGCGAGTGTCGGACTTTTCGATCAAGCCATGGTCACCGCAGTGGTGATCGCAATTGCCTACATTGCCTCCATCATGGTCGGGTGGCTGTGATTGTTGGAGGACGAGCCATCGCCATCTCGTTCTCAAAATCCGATAGATTGCTTTGTCAGCTATCCGAACGCCCCAATTTCCACCCCAACTCGGCAAGCCCCGGAATGCTTCAGAATGGAAGGTATGCGCGGGCTTCCGCTGGCTCCGCTAATATCGCGGGGCAGAAGCCCATGGAGCGCGGAGTACCCGCGCACCCCTCAGACTCTTGTGAGAGGCGTTACTCCGTACCGCCCACCTGGTTGCATGGGCATCGACCTAAGGGCCGATGCCACTAGCCAAAACGTCATTACCCATTTCCCGGTTCCTCGGCGCACAAGAAAAATCTCCGAGGACGAAGGCACTCCGCATAGCGAGCAACATCGCCAAGCCGCCAGCCTTACTCGGCAAAGGGAGCTGAAGGGCTGGCTTTGGTCAGCGCTCTTATCGCGCATGAGGTTGAGAACATTAGTAGCTCATCAGAATTCAGCCGAGGGTCCAGTGGGGTCCACTCAGGGTCGAGCGGGAGGTCGAAATCGGAGTGACACTCAAGGCCAACATCAACACGCCGATTGCGTTCGGCTGACTGCGATCCACTGGTCGTTGCCGCTGTGCTATTCGCCACGGCCATCGTCGGTACACTCGCAACGACCGCACAGAACGCGGCAAGAACGAGCGGCAACAACTTCACTAGCGTCTCCCCCAAAGGGGAAGTGTCGGCCCGCTATTTCTAACGTCAGGTAAATCGCTCGGGACGCGCTCCATTGGGGATGGCCGCTCCATCCGACGAGACGCTTCGCTTCACCCTGGCAAGTGAGTGTTTGTGCGTTCATAGGCGCAGGCATCTTTGGCGTAGTTGTTGCGACGTGCGCCAAGTGGGAAATCGCAGGAAAAGACCGCGCGCCCACCGGGGGGACCCGCGCCACAGAAAACGGGACGCCGATTTGGGGACGAGGGTAACCCTGGTGGATCACACTAGTCCGCCAATTACGTGTGCCTACTTATCCAGGCGTGAGAGAGTGCGGTCGATGGTTTGCTGTCCTCGGCCAGCGCCGCCAAGAGCAAGCATCCGCGCCTGACAAAAACTGAAACCCCGCTTGGACAAAAGAAGGGCCGGGCAACGGGCGTCCAGTCGGACCGGGGGAAGGACTAACTGACGCCGTGCCCAGCCCAGCCCCAAGGACCATCGGTGGCGAATGGTCAAGCAGGGGGCTTTTCCACCGAGAAACGCTTCCACATTCGTTGTGTAGCGCTCACGCAGAGACGTTTAGCAGACGACTCAATGCACGGCCGGCTGAGGGATGGACCATGCCAGACTTACGATCGACTTCGACGCGGCAGAGAACGCTGCCGCCGGCTCGACGCAGATCGATCGAAATCGTGTGGCGGCTGACCGTTATGGACGGGCCTAATTCGACGGATCGAAAGCCCCACCAGGCTAACTTACATTCCAGCCGTTTCACTATTTCGGCGAGATCTCGGCCGGTCAGCTCTTCCCTTTTTTCCGAGCTGCCAGCTAGTCCCTGAATCCGTTTTCGATCAGATGGTCGGTTCAGTCTTCCTGCCGCGGAGGTTCCGTATTTCACCGATGTACCGAAGTTCGTTAAACCGCACTCCATCTCCTATCCTCCGTTTTCGTTTTCAGCATGACGGAGAGTTTGGCCGAATGAGGTTTCATTCGTGTGTCTGGGTTGGAGGCTTTTTGTAACGGTTTGTTTCGGATTGGCGGTTGGACAACAACTGATACAATTCCGCTCACCCGCTCGCCGGGCGGACGATTATGCTTGTGACCTCTCCAGCCTTTTCGAGCTTGAACATGCAAAGAGCGCCGCACCTGCTTGTCGTCGATGATGACATGGAGATTCGCAACCTCCTCTCCACGCTTCTAACAGGCAGGGGCTACAGAGTGACGACGGCGCGCGAGGAGCAGGAGATGCGACGTGTCCTTGTCTCGTCGCGGATCGACCTCGTGATTCTCGATCTTATGCTACCCGGCAAGGACGGCCTCACGATATGCCGGGAACTCCGTGCATCGAAGCCGATACCGATCATCATGCTGACGGCGCGAGGTGATCCGACTGATCGCGTTGTTGGCCTTGAGATTGGCGCCGATGACTACCTGCCGAAACCTTTTGACGTCCGCGAGCTTGAGGCACGGATCAAGGCCGTTCTGCGGAGGTCATCAGCCGAGATTGGAACTTCTAACGGCAACCTCGGATCAACCTTCGTATTCGCGGGCTGGAAACTGGATGGCCGACAGCGTCAACTCCTTTCACCGGAGGGGGTCGTGGTTGAACTGACCTCCGGCGAGTTTGATCTCCTTCTTGTATTTCTCGAAAGGCCCCAGCTTGTGTTGAGCCGTGACCAGCTGATGGATCTTGCTCGCGGACGCGGTGCGGCAGCGTTCGATCGCAGCATCGATGTGCAGGTCAGCAGATTACGTCGCAAGATTGAGTACGACTCTAAAGCCCCAGAATTGATCAAGACGGTGCGGAGCGGAGGCTACGTGTTCACGCCTATAGTGGAGCGCTCGTGAGGAATTTTCGGCTCAAAAGCGTGACGATAGAGCTGATCATCCTCTTCGTCGCTGCGCTCACGTTATTGGAAGTCATAAACCTTGGGTACCGCTACCTCGATCGAACGGAAGCGCTGACGTCTCTGGAGGCAATCCGAATTGCCGACGACGTTGCCGTCATCACTTCCCTTGTTGAGCAAATGACGCCCGAAGAGAGGCCCAAGGGGGTTGGACATATCGGGGGATCAGATCTGTACGTGTCTTGGGGGGCAGAACCATGGCCGGGATCTGAGTCAGCTCAGAACCGCGAGACGAGTCTTCTTCGTAATCTCCTGACGAGGGTGATGCCGCAGGTGGCGACCACGGCCATACTCGTCGGTTACAATCCCTCATCCAGCGCCACGGCGGTGCAGGAAGAGACCGAACGTGCGATGCGCTGGAAAAGGGCCGGCCCCTTTCCGGCTCCGATCGGCGACATCATAGACAAACTCCCTGCCGAGCCCAAGTTCTCGGTGTCGGTGCGGCTGAACGACGGCTCCTGGCTCAATTTTCTTGCGGCTTACATGGATACTATCGATTTTTGGCCGGTGCGGAGCATTGCTATCCTCTCCTTGTCAATCGTCGGCATTGTAGCGTTGTCGATTTGGGCGATCCGACGCTTGACTGCCCCATTTCGAGTCTTCGCAGCGGCGGCGACACGCCTCGGCACCAACGTAAACACAACACCAATCAAGGAGTATGGTCCTCTGGATGTGCGGGGGGCCATACGGGCCTTTAACGACATGCAAAGCAGACTGCAGCGGTTCGTGGAGGATCGCACGCAGATGCTCGCGGCCGTCTCACATGACTTGCGCACGCCCATTACGCGCATGCGGCTACGAGCAGAGTGTGTCAAAGATCGAATGCAAGGCGCCAAGTTTCTCGCGGACCTCAAGGAAATGGAGGATATGATTGCCAGTGTCCTGACCTTTGCCAAAGACGACGCACTCTCTGAACCCACCGTCCGTGTTGATCTTGTGGCTATGCTTCAGAGCATTTGCGACGAATTCACAGATAGGGAATTCGATGTCTCATTTGGGGGCGGCGGACGCCTCCCCTATCCATGCAGACGGGTCTCGATCCGTCGGTGCTTTGCCAACCTGATTGAAAACGCCGTCAAATACGGTCAGCGGGCCGAGGTGAGCCTCGACGTCAGCGAAACAGAGATCATGATCCACGTCGACGACCGCGGTCCTGGTATTCCTGATGAGGCTCGGGAGCAGGTATTTCGCCCATTCTATAGAGTTCGAGCGCTCCCGCAGTCGCGACAGTGGCGGCTCCGGTCTAGGGCTAACCATCGCCAGGACGGTTGCCCTTGCCCATGGCGGTGATGTGCTTCTAGCTGCGCGTCCTGGGGGCGGGCTCAGGGCCACCATCGTACTTCCGCAAGATGAGATGCCTGGTCGCGCAAACAATTACCTTCCTCAAGGAGCAACAAACGCTCATGGGCCAGCATGCTCCTCATCGCGTGCTTGAGGTTGCTTGTTCTCGGCGGCGATCCCAACAGGAGGTTTCGATGATCGAGCTGCTCAAAGGTTCCCGGATAACGTCGTCGCCGTCAGCTGCCGGTACCGGCCCCCAAGGAATTTGCCAAGGCGGTGCTCACGGCAGTCCAAGAGCTTGCCGCAAGGCAGGCACTACTGGACCAGGCACTTATGCCATTAGCGGGGGACGTTATCTTTGAGCACATCAAGGCGACCTGCCTCGGCGTGACGCGCGACGCCTCGCCCCCCACCTCACCGCCAGTTAGCTCCGAACGAGCGCGAGCGGAAAGGGTTGCGCACAACGCTGAGCGATGTCCGCTTTGGGTCATTAGCTGACATACCGACAAGTCCGCGCCATGTCCGTTCTACCCACAGCAACGGACGTTGGGCGGCACATCATAGTCGGCATTTGGCCGCCGGTTTATGAGTACACGCCCTAGTCCGCCATGCTGTGCTCTCCAGGCCGAGAATTGAACAGACAAGGTTCATTCGCGGCCAGAATCAACGCAAATGCTGATGACGGGGGAAGACCGCGACACAGAAAACGGGACTCCACCGGCTACGGTTGACACACAAGCACCTCACGCTGCCCGTGTATCAGCGTCACAAGCCATATTAGACCGAGCTTACGGCAAGGCGCCGACCTTCAACACCAATGATTCTGGCACGTTCAAGCGCGCCGTGGACATGACCGACGACGAGTTAGCCGCCATCGTAGCCAAGGCCAGGCTGACCGTAGTGACGTGAGCGCGACACGCATGCAACATAGCGATAAAGGCATATATATATATCAATAGGTTAGTGTACGACTGTAGCTAGTCCGCCTGTCGTGCACCATTTGAACGACCAGACAAGGTTCATTTGTGCCAGGAAATCAAGGCGTCGCGACCACCGGGGGGAGATCCGCTGCAGCGCAGCGTGGAGGCCAGTGCCAAGCTGGCACCGAGAACGAAGCCTAGATCGCCAACAGATAATCAATGCGCTTCTTTGCTTCTGCGAGAGCCGCCTCCCTAGAAGGGCAAGGCCGGTAGATCACCCTTGGCAGGATTGGAAGCTGAGGGGTCGCGGGTCGAGCCGTAAAATTCCAGCAGCAAGCGTCAGCCGAGAGGTAGATAAAATAGCCTCGATAAGTAGACGTATCCACGACCAAGCCTCGAGCTGGCTCCAAGACGACTGTGTCTATATTAGGTTGCTCAGTCCGAAAATGTACAGAGTTTCTGTTCGTAATTTAATGTTCGATAGGGCATATTAAACAAAGACCCGTTGGCGTAATCAGGCATCGTTACTGAGAGACTTAGGTCGGAGACTTAGGTCGCGCTCCCGCCTGTATCTGGGAATATGACCTATGCCATTCGGCCATGTCGCGTCCGGTTTCCAACCCCATGAACTGGACATTTTAAATGTCGCCTTCAACGATGCTTGGCAGCAATTGGCGGCCGCCAATACCGCGAGCACCAGGTTTGAACAATCGTTGCTAAGGAAAAAGTTGGCGCAGCACATTATTGCTACCGCAAGCACCGGTCAGTTCGACCCAAGGAAGCTCACAGAGTTTGCCTTGCGGGCGCTTCTAAAGAAGCCAGCGTTCCTTCCCCTCGAACAGATCACGCCTGAGGAAGTCCTCCTGGTCCGAGGGGAGTGATAGTCGAAGGCTGACTACTGCGCAGCTTCGGATTGGGCCGCAGTGTGTTGAGTTTGGCTTGAAGATGCCGCCGCCGCTCCGCTCCATCGATCAGGCAAAGTAAAACCTTGATTCTCTTAGGCAACGGCTGCTGCAAGCAGTCAAACTCTTCCCATCCGCGTTTTCCCAAGACAAGGACTTGGTTAGGGGGGATTCGCATGTTGTTTCCTCCGTCCTCTCGAACGCGCAACTAGTGCGAGGTGTTGTTTGACGATCCGGCCCGTTTTCCCGATCTCGATGCGCCAAGGCGCGAACCCTTTGTGCCTCAATCTTACGAGGCGACTAAGTGTCCAACTTTCGGTGTTTTGGTACGTTCCCGCACAATAGTACTAATTTGTACAAAAAGAGTTAGGTGCCCAGCCCGAAACAAGCCTACGGTTCCGCCATCGTCTGCCACAGCCCGGCCGCAGACGGCTGAGAGAGACTGGTGTGCTCTTGCCCTCAAAGAGGTAAGAGCCATGGTTTCCCCCTCTTCAAACTTTCTCAAAAATAAACTCCTCGCGGGCTTGTCCAACGCGGACCTGGCTTTGCTTCAACCCCACCTCGAGCCTGTCGAGTTGGAGGTTCGCAAGGTTCTCGAATCCCCCAACAAGCCCATCAAGCACAGCTATTTCATCGAGCGTGGACTCGCTTCGATTGTCGCTGGCAACAGTCACAAACGCCTCGAAGTTGGTCTTATCGGCTCCGAAGGCATGACCGGCCTCCCCATTGTGTTAGGCAACGATCGCTCGCCCCATGAGAACTTTATCCAAGTGGCGGGAGAGGGGTCGCGCATCCTTGCCGACAAATTGCGTGAGGCCATGCGGCAGAGCCGCTCTCTTGAGAAGGCCTTTCTCAAGTTCGCCCATTCTTTCATGAACCAGACGGCAAATACCGCTTTCTCCAATGGCACCGCCACTCTTGAGGAGCGCTTGGCACGCTGGCTGCTCATGGCCAATGATCGTCTGGATGGTGACGAGATTCCGCTCACCCACGAGTTCCTGTCGCTGATGCTTGGGGTGCGTCGAGCGGGAGTAACGGTTGCCCTAAACTATCTGGAACACAGGGGAATCATTCGGCTGTCGCGGAAACAGATCGTCATAACCGACCGAAAGGGACTCAAGGCTAGCGCCAACGGCACCTATCACGAGCCCGAAGCACCGAGCCAGTGAGGAAGCGCAGAGTCAGGCAGATCGGGCTAGTGTGCCGGGGAGAGGCAGACTCTCCAGGGTAAGCCTCCGAAGCTGAGCCGGATCAGTCACACCATCAGCGGCAAGCGCCACGAGCTTCCGACTGATCTCGATACTAAGCTCATTGGCTCTATCCGCATCAACAAGCGGCTCATGCGCTCGCATTACCAACCAGATAGATTCAAAAGCTTGCGCTTAAGACAAACGTCTGACGGAGCCAACGCCCCACACATTTTATTACTGGCATCGCAGAGCCCCAAGCATCCTGACCCTGTCTAGAACGAGCAGCGCCACTATGCGTGTCTTCTCGAAATAATTCCAACCACGTTGCCTTGGTGTTGTCGCATGAGGCGCGTACGGTAGCGTACCATCAGTTTTGAACGCTACGGGCACTGGTGGCTGAGAGAGATAAGTCGCGCTCCTGCAACACAGGGAGGGAGCCTCATGACCTCTCAAAATCCCCAATCGATTGTCAGCATTCCAACCGTAGCCGGTACCGGAACCGGCGTGTCAGTCCCGCAACCGTATTCTGTACCTCTTGGCATTCGTGCCACGAGTGCGAGCACGGGGTTCAAGATCACGACCGGCGCCGCAGTCTCAGCCATCGCGATCGGTCGGTTTACAATCCCGTAATTAACGCTTGAGCTTGCTTGGCGCGAAAGGTTGTTCCGGGGGCGTCCTCCTTCTCCCCTGGACTATATCGCCGCCTCGTTGGGTGGGGCCTCCATGGTTATCTCATCACCCAGGAGAATCCCTAAACTGGGGGCTGTTTCTGTTTAAGTGACATTGGCAGGAGCAGTCCCCCTTTCTTATTGCTGAGCTAGACTGGAAGCCGCATCCATTCCGGCTCTACAAGAGCGGGGAGGGGACCTGAGCAATCCAGTTCTCTCTCCTTTTTGCATCTTTCCACTGGGCAGCAGACCGATGTCGAGAAATCCGGTACTCACGGTGAATCCCCAGACGCTCCAGGTGGAGTATGTCGGCGGCTTCTCGATCTTCGAGTGGGCGGAGAAGCGGCGGAAGACGCGAGAGGCGGAGATTTAAGCCCGCTGGCGCTGCGCCATTCCTGGTACAGAATTATGACTCCGAGAAGAGTCAAGCCAAACCCGATAATGCCAACGACAATACGTATTGGGGCCGGAAGCTTGCGCGCATTAATAGAACGGCAGTCCTTCCATTTCAGCCCAGCCTGTTCACATTCAGCCTTAGTCGTCGGAATTTCGGCAGCAACTACAGGCGTGGCAAATGCGACTGCGAGATTGAGAGCTACTATCGAAGCGATGATCTTCATCCTTCGTCTCCGCCGTTTGGGCTTGTTTTCATTTGGCGCGACTTTGTTTCGATGCGTTCTTAAATGTTCGAGGCAGATGGTGCTGGACCAAATCGGTAAACGCCTCGTTGGCCTAGTACAAACACACGAGTTTGGCGATGAAAAGACGCGATTGGTTGAATTCCGGCCTGCTGATCTTTGGCGTTGTGATTGTCGCCGCTCTATTTGCGCAGAGTCGCCGGAATTGCGAAATCCCCGGTTCGTCTTTGGTGCCCTGCATTTGGGGCGAGCCACTGAAAGGATACCGAGGAGCTATCACCGACCATCGCTTTCCACCACCGTGGACCGTGGAGAAAATCCCAGGCGGACTTGTTGTGCGGGACGCCAATGGGCAATCGCTGGCATATGTTTATTACCGAGAGAACGATTCCGATGCTCATATGGCGAAGGTGCTGACGGAGGATGAAGCGCGGAGAATCGCCGCCAACATCGCGAAACTACCTAGGCTGCTTGGAGCGGAGGTTAAATAGAAAAAGGGCGCCGACCGAAGCCGACTTCTCCAAAAACTAAGCCGGAAGGCGGGCGTTACAAAAGGCGCATGGCCACGTAAGATCGGCGCGGTGCGGACCTCGCTGATAAACTTGGCACTGCTCGTCGAAACGGCGTTGGTCGTTTGGACGGGCTATGTTTTCTACGAGTGGTCGCTCGCGAATGCGGGGTCGGAACCCTTCGCCGGTCTGGTTCCTTATCGCGGAAGCTTTGCTCTAGTGCTTGCGCCGTGGCTGATCGCATCGGCGATCATACCTGCCTGCTTGATCCTACTGGCTGTAGCCGAGAGCAAGAGTATTTCAAAACGCATGGTCTTGGTGCCAATGCTGCTCATTCTAGTCGCCCTCATTGCAGTCAGTTACTGGCACGTCTATGCGCGACCGCGCGTACTCTCCAATCATGGCGTTCAGGCCACGGATAAGCCAGTCTTAGAAGGTGCGTTTCAGCTTGTGCCAGAGGGTATCGGTAGCGCGCTGAGTGGGATCATCGTCTCCCAAAAAGAAAGTTGGATCATCAACAGGGTGATGGTCGATGTGCGTATCAGGGAGACGCGCCATTGCGGCGAGAACTCCTTCCCTGATACCGAATGGGACGAGCATTGCGCCGAGAATCCGAACTACTCGAAGGAAGCCAATGTGGACCGCGAAACGTATGAATGTTTTGTGGGCGCTCTGGCATACCTGCAACAAGGGAACTGCAACGCGAGAACAATTCTCGCCTTTGATCCAACAACGCAACACTTCGACGTTTCCGTTTCTTTAGTGATCGGCCATCCGAAAGACCCGTTCGGCGTGCTCAGATAGAAGCGCGCGTCGGCGTGGCTGGGCGCCGAACGCAGAAAGCATGAGGGCGCCGACCGAAGCCCACGACCTAGATCAAGGCTTTGTCTGTTCGTTGCTCGGGATGTTCTTGCGCGCGGGCTGATCGATTTTTTGTGTATCGTTTTCTGGCGTGGCTCCCTGGTTCGGCCCCGTGTGGGTGCCCTCTTCCTTGCCCATCTTGGCCGACCCCTCATTCTTTTTCTCGTTAGCCTTTACCTCTCGGTTGGCTTTGCAAGCTTCGCTCAGTTCCGCCTTATGCTCATCAAGGCAAGCGCCAATATGAACCGCATCCTTGCAAAACTTTAGCGCATCCTCCTTGCACTCGCCTTTGGCCATCGCTGTCGCTGGGACTAGCAAGGCAACTATCACTACCATCAGGTGTTTCATGATTTTACTCCAAGGATCGCAGCGGTCTCACCGCCTATCCCATTGTTATACCAAAAAGGGCGCCGACCGAAGCCGACGCCGTCGTGTTTGATCTCGTGAATCCAATGCTTGCCCTCTGGCGGTTGATCGACCGAGGAAGCAAGTTGCGGTTCGATGAACCTGAGCCGGGTGGTTACGCGAAACATTGGGGGCTTGTAGGGGTGCCGACCGGGAACAGCTGATCGTGGGAGCGGGTTTTACTGAGTAATCGCGTAACACGCAAACTCAGGAGGCGACATGCCCAAGCTCCTCATTGCAATCGCATCAGCGACACTACTCTTAGCTGGCAGCGGCGTCTGGAAAGCCAACGCGGCGATAATAAATAATGCCGGGACCCTGGCACCTCTAACGAAGTCCTATACGCCCGCTGAAAAGATTGCCTATTGGCGCCGACAATATCGCCGAGCCTATCGCCGTGGTTATTATGGCTATGGCTACGGGTACCCGTCTTATGGCTATTCCTACCCAGCCTACCCGTATTACGGCTACGCCTACAGGCCATACGGTTATTACGGCTACGGCTGGAGCCCAGGCATCAGCATCGGGATCGGACGTGGCTGGGGTTGGGGCTACTAACTAGCGTCGGAGTGAGCGGCGCTTTAGGAACGCCTAATCCCAAAGCCAACGAGCAAAGGCCGGAAGGCTATTCACCCTCCGGCCTCCGGCTCTAGAGCCCCCTTCGAGGGGTAAGGCCGTCCCGAATGGGACTTAGAACTTAGCGGCGGCTTACTGGGCGGTAAGCGCCGCCGGCCCTGCAAAACCGCATTTTACCCCCATGCGGGAGGGCGAGCGGACTTTGCCGCCACGAAGCAATCGCGCAATGCGATTACAGGCCAATTTCTTGTTAAAGAATGCCGCATGGAAGCTGCAGGCTCGAAATCGCCCAGTGGTCTCAGCAAGAATGTGGAGTCTGTCGTGCTGGCACTAGAGAAGCGCGGTGTGGTGATTACCGAGCATGGCGTGGAGTTTACCGGGAAGGCGAAGCGCCGTTAGCCATCTTGTTAGCCTATCACCATAAAAAGTGGCGACCCCGAGCGGATTCGAACCGCTGACCCTCAGATTAGGAATCTGATGCTCTATCCTACTGAGCTACGGGGTCTTAAGATCAAGCAGCACGAATGCAAGGCCGCAAATCTCGTATAGGCCTAGCTGCCGCACGATCCTTGCGCAAGCAGGTGCGGAGTAGCGTGTCTTGAGGCTGCTATCCACAAGCAAGCTACCACTCCACAACTCCTTCTGGGGGCTTTCCATGTCGCATCGCCGACGTCTCGCTTCTTGTTTCCAGCTCGCCCCTTCACCCCGCTTTCTGCTTCAGCCTTTGCCTGCGACTTTTCGGAGTTGCAGAAAGGCACGGTGGCGGAGGTCAAGGGAGACTCTGACGCTCACCGACGGCACGACACGCCGAAGGCGGCGGGCGTCGACGCCAAGGCGCTTGCCGGTAAGAAGCTCCGCGTTAGGGGCTGGGTCGAATGGCGGAACGGCCCCATGATCCACGTCTCACCCATGTCGAGCAGATCGAGATCTTGCCCGACGCCGGAGCTGCCACGCCGCAGACTCCGGAGACGCGGCAGCCAGGGGCAATCGTGGCTTAACTTCAAAATGCTCAGGCCCGGCACGAGCCGGGCCTAACGCTTCGCGGGTAAGGCCATTGGTCTTAAGCCGCGCGGGTGCGCGCCTCGGCTTCGGCCGCCATCTTGTTGTGGCGCGCCGTCTTGGCAAGCACGTCGTCAATCTTGGCGACGGCGCTTGCCTCATCCATGCGCTCAACCGCCGCAATCTCCCGGGCCATTCGGTCTAGAGCCGCTTCGTAAAGCTGCCGCTCGGAATAGGACTGCTCAGGCTGCGCCTCTGACCGGTACAGATCGCGCACCACCTCAGCGATGGCCACGAGATTGCCGGAGTTGATCTTAGCCTCGTATTCCTGCGCCCGGCGCGACCACATGGTGCGCTTGACGCGGGCCTTGCCCTTGAGTGTGCCGAGCGCCTTTTTGACGATCTTGTCCTCGGACAGCTTGCGCATGCCGACGGTCTCAAGCTTGCCGGTCGGCACCCTGAGCGTCATCTTGTCTTTCTCGAAGTTGATCACGAACAGCTCGAGAGTTGCGCCGGCAATCTCCTGCTCTTCGATGCTCACAATGCGGCCCACGCCATGGGCCGGATACACAATATACTCGTTGGTACGAAAACCGTGTCTCTGTTGTGGCTTTTTCTTCTCGGGCATTACTCTCGTCTCACTCTTGTTAATTAATGGGACGGCGCGCCGCCCTATCGATCATGCATCGACACCAAAGCTTAGATGGCGATCCTCCCAACCTCTTGGAAGGACGCCGATCCGCGCATGTCGTGGCAGCGAGCGCAAACAAGAACATCGATCAGGAACTGCCGATCGCGTAACTTCCCTCAAGACGGAAAAAAAGCGTACCCGCAACTAGGGACGCCTCTCTTGGTGCTCACTGGCGGCAATCCGCGCCATTTGAACACCAATATAACACAATCTTAGTAAATCCGAAAGTCATGCGGTGCCGCAGCACAGCCCGTTTTGCGCCGCAACATGCGACATTTTGACAGTAAGGTGAAGATTTTACATAAGCCCCTGTCTTAGTCGCCTTCGCCTGGGTTGGCGCTGAAATATTTGTCGAATTTGCCTGGCTCGTTGACAAACGCGTCGGCATCGGGGGGTGCGGGCTTCTTAGTCGTAATATTCGGCCAACTATCGGAATATTGGCGGTTAATATCGAGCCAGCGATCGAGCGAGGGCTCGGTATCCGGCTTGATGGCGTCCACCGGGCATTCCGGCTCACACACCCCGCAATCGATGCACTCGTCGGGATGGATGACGAGCATGTTCTCGCCCTCGTAGAAGCAGTCCACGGGACAGACCTCGACGCAATCCATGTACTTGCACTTGATGCAGACTTCAGTGACGACGTACGTCATCAGTCTCACTTGACCTAGGGCGTGGCGGCCGCTCGGCCCTAGGTTCAGGCCACCTGGCTCCGGAACTTTGGGCAATGAGCGGCCTTGCCTATCCCAATCGCGCACCCACTACAAGGCAAGCGATTGCCAGAAAACCTCCTGTTAGCGCACGGCCAGCGTCCAACCCCTCAAGCATCGTCGGCCTTGATCGCGTCGAGCCGCCTGCGGTCACGCTTGGTCGGCCGCGGGCCGCGATGGACCTCAACCCGCCCAAGCTCCGATGACGGGGAGGGGGCCTCTGGCGTGAGGTCCTCGTAAAGGGACCGGGCAATCGTCGCCGGACCTCGCCGCTCGACCTCGCCGGCAACCCGGACAACGAACAGGCGCCCGGCGCCCACGCCTGTGCCGGTGACCACATCACCCAGTCGCACATGGCGGCTCACTTTCAGCGCGCGCTCGCCATTAACCCGGACCCTGCCGTCGACGATCAGCTTGGCGGCGAGCGACCGCGTCTTCACAAGCCTTGCGCACCAGAGCCATTTGTCGAGGCGCTGTCCCTCCATTTTGCGCGTCAGCTTCCTTCTGGGCGGCGGGCGGCCAGGTTGCGGCGAAGCTCGGCGAGCACGGCGAAAGGCGAAGAGTTGGGAGCGCGCGGCTGCTCCTTCCGCTCAAGCCGTGGCCTCAGTTCGCGCTGGCGCAGCGCTTGAGAATGACGCGCGCGGCGCCGAGCTTTGCCCTTCCCACCTTCAGCATGTGGTTGCCGCGCGTCTTTGCGCTTTCCGGGACGCCAGATCTCGTCGAAGGCCACGGCAGGCGAAGAGGCGGGATCGTCTGTCCCGGAGCCAACGGCGGGTTCCGCTGCCTCGAGGGCCTGCCCCTTCGCCGGCACCGGCCTCCGCTCCCGCCGGAAGCCGAGTGCCTTGAGGATCGAGAAGAAATCTTCGCCCGAGCACCCGACCACGCTCATCAGTTCCGGGCCCACGCGGAAGCCGCCGTCGCCGGTGGCGCCAGATGGCGCCGCCGCGCCGCCCTCCGCAGGCCGCCAGGTAACGCGGACGCGGATAAGATCGGACAGACGCTCCAGCATGTCGATGCGGACCGCGCGTGTGCCTGCGATCTGGAAACCCGCGGCGTGCCAATAGGGTTTGGGTATGCTCGCGTCCGCCTCGACCGAGGTGAGCCCTTGCCGGGGTCGGGCTGGCAGAGCATAGGCATCGATCCCATAGTTGCGGCCGGCATGGAGCGCCCAGAGCATCAACAGCAAATCGGCGGAGGCTGGCTTGAGCAACGCCGGGATGTGAATGTTGAAGGCGCCAAAGCGTACCCCGTAGGCGCGGAGCTGCGCGCGGGCGCTTTGGTCGAGCGCCTTGATTTCGCTTGCGACCGAGTCACGGCGAAGCACGCCAAGCGTCTCGACGAGCCGGAAAGCCAAACCGCGGGCAAGCCCAGACAGATCCGATGCTTCACTCAAGGCAACGAGGGGGCTGAGCCTCGCGTTAAGCTGGGCCGAGAGCCAGGCCTCGATACGACGCAAGATTTGTTCGCGCTCGGTGGTCCCGAGATGCTCGTCCGCAAGGACGACGATCTTTGGCTTGAGCGGGCCATCGCCGGGCTCGAGCCGAGCGATCTCCGACTGCCGCCACGCGATGCGGCCGTTGGCTTTCAGCATGATCGCGTCATCGGCAGCCGCGGCGAGCGCTGCCGCGCGGGCGCCAAACTCGTGCGCCAAAACCTTGAGTGCGGCGTGGCGCGCAGCGCGTCCGTGGATACCGTCGCTGCTCGCATCCGGCGTAAAGCGGAATCCGTCGAGATGGCCGACATAATGATCCTCGACCAGGATGCGGCCGTCGGCGGCGATTTCCGCCATGAGCTCTTCCTTGTCGCGCAAGCGGCGCATCAACACACTGGTGCGCTTGTCGACAAAGCGATGGGTCAATCGCTCATGCAGTGCGTCGGACAGCATGTCCTCGATGGCCCTGGTGCGGCCTTGCCAATGCTCCGGATCGTCGAGCCACTGCCCGCGGTGCGAGACAAAGGTCCAGGTGCGAATTTGCGCCAGCCGACTGGATAGGGTGTCGAGGTCGCCATCGGTGCGGTCGGCGAGCGCCACCTGGCGCGCGAACCAGTCCTCGGGAATCCTGCCGGCGTCGCTCATGACGAAGCGATAAAGCGTGCTGACAAGCTCGGCGTGGCTTGCCGCGGAAATCTTCCGGTAGTCCGGAATCTGGCACATCTCCCACAACAGTCCCACTCCGGCGCGGCCAGAGGCAAGCTCGCGGACGGCTGCGTCATGGCTCACATTCTCAAGCGCGATCACGTCGTCGACCATGCGGGAGCGAATGAGCCGCGGGTGGTCGGGCGTCTCGCGTAGGCTGTCCTTTAGGCTCTCGATCGAGCCGAAATCGAGCTTGCGGTTCCGCCATTGCAGCATGCCCAGTTGATCGAAGGCGTGGTTCTCCAGCCGATCGATTAGTTCCGACTCGAAGGGCGGAACCTGCCCGGTTACGCCGAAGGTGCCGTCATTCATGTGGCGCCCGGCGCGCCCGGCGATCTGGCCGAGCTCGGCGGGCGTCAGATCGCGATGCACCTGGCCGTCGAATTTGCGCAACGCGGCGAAAGCAACGTGATCGAGATCGAGATTGAGGCCCATGCCGATGGCATCAGTCGCCACCAGAAAATCGACGTCGCCGTTTTGATAGAGGGCGACCTGCGCATTGCGCGTGCGCGGGCTGAGCGCGCCGAGCACTACTGCCGCGCCGCCGCGCTGGCGTCGAACCAACTCGGCGATGGCGTAGACGTCATTGGCGGAGAAGCCGACGATGGCCGACCGACGCGGCAACCGCGTGATCTTCTTGTCGCCGGCGTAAGTGAGCGTCGAGAGGCGCGGCCGCGAGGCGATGTTGGCGCCGGGAAGCAAATCGCGGATCGCGTCGCGCATGGTCGCGGCGCCGAGCAGCAAAGTCTCATTCAAGCCCCGCGCGTGAAACAGGCGATCGGTGAACACGTGCCCCCGCTCGCCATCGGCGGCGAGTTGAATCTCATCGACGGCGACGAAGTCGGCCTCAACATCGAGCGGCATCGCCTCGACGGTGCAGACATAGTACCGCGGCGAGGGTGGCTTGATCTTCTCTTCGCCGGTAATGAGCGCAACTTTGCTGGCGCCGATGCGGGCCACGATCTTGTCGTAGACTTCGCGGGCAAGCAGCCGAAGCGGCAAGCCGATGATGCCGACGTCGTAAGCGAGCATGCGCTCGATGGCGAGATGGGTCTTGCCGGTGTTGGTCGGCCCGAGAACCGCGGTGACGCCGCGGCCGCGAAATTGTCCCGAGCTTGAAGGGGGTTGGGTCATTCAGGCGATCCTCAGGGGCCTACGGATAGCGTATCGCCAGGCTGGCGAGGGCTGGAACGAGGGGGGAACGAATCTCGTCCGAATCGCTGAACTCGGGGCATTCGGATTTCGTTCTCTACTTGGGTCACGTGATCAGTTCCACTCTGTCAAATGCCGTCGCCTAACCGATGTTCAAGACGATGAATCAACCTGTTGAGACGTTGACCTCACGAAACGCTCAGCGCTTAGGGAAACAACAAGAACGGAACACGGACGAATCAGGGGGGTGTTAATTTTCGTCATCTGTTCGCTACTACATGTTGGGATTTGGCATCTCGCCGTTAACCCCCCGCGCGCTGCCTTGGAGCCTACGGCTATCTACTGATCGAGGCTGGCGCGCTTCGCGCCTCTCTGGATCTGGAAGGAAGTCGACGTGGCCGAGCCATAGCCCACGAGCGTCGGCAACACAATGCGGTAGGGCACGTACATCTCGGTGCCGGGGAGAGAGACGAGCCAGACTTCGATCTCGTTCGTCTCCGACATCAGCTTGATGCCCGGATTGTCCGGCCGATATCCGGAGATGGGGATGAACTTCACGCGGCAGACCGCGGCAAAGCCGGAGTAGCCCGTCGATGAGTTCTTTTGCAGCTTCTCGGTGCGCTTCGGGTTCAATATGAGGTTGAAGCGCGCTTCGCCGTCGAAGACCGGAATAGTCTGGTCGCAGACTTTCATATCGCCATTCGGGTTCTCAGAGCGCGCGAAGAGAAACGCCGCCGACATGGGATCGAGAACGCCTTCGAGCTGCTCCTTGGTGATGGGGATGACATGCGGATTTGGCCGCTTCTTCGGCACCCGCGAAATCTCCGTGACGGCGCCGCCGTCGAAGGTCATGCGCAGCTGTTGGCTCTTGTCGCCACCCTGGAAGTTGAGGCATACATCGCTGGCTCGGGGCCTGAGCCGGTAAACTTGCCTTTGCTCGCCGTGGTGCCGCGCCAGTCAAAGATCAGCCCCTGCAGGACCGAGAACCGGCCCTCACCGCGCATCTCATAGTCGGTCGCCGCGGAACACAGTGGTCAGCCGGAAGTCGCCGAGATTGAAGCCGGCGAGATCGACGCGATAGACGGCGGTGATGCGGTTCGCCGACCCGAGGCTGTTCTCGGCATAGGCCGAGTGACCGGACGGGGCGCCGCCCAGCCCGCAGGTGAGGACTGCGACAGCCGCAAGGCTCAAACAATGTCGCGCTAATAGCCATGGCCCCGACCTTAGGCTGGCGGTGCCGTAAAGGTAGGCGCCCCCAGGCCGAAATGTCGGATTATTCGCAGAATTCGTCAATTCTGAGGTTGGAATATGCGGGTTCATTGCCTTGACCGCTGGCGATCACGCCCGTATATCTCCCCGAATTTCGCGGGAACGCTCGACTTCTTGGCTTGCCGTTCCGCAACCACCTGCTTCCTAGCACGTCTGAGAGACAAGGACTAAGTACGATGGCCCGTCGTTGCGAGCTGACCGGCAAAGCGGTGCTCACCGGCAATAATGTCAGCCATGCCAAGCGCAGAACCAAGCGCCGTTTCCTGCCCAATCTGTGCAATGTCACGCTGGAGAGCGAGGCGCTGAAGAAGCGGGTGCGTCTCACCATCAGTGCCGCGGCGTTGCGCTCGGTCGAGCATCGCGGCGGCCTCGACGCATATCTGCTCAAGGCCGGCGACGAGGAATTGTCGCTGAAAGCGCGGCGCCTCAAGCGCGACATCGCCAAGGTGCAAAGCGCGGCTGCCCCGGCCACCTAGCGCGGCGCTGGGCTCGGCCAGCACCGGCTTGCCGTCCGGCAGCGCGAATTGCATCAGAAGCGTCCGCTGCAGCGCGCTGAAATTGTCGTCGGAGATCAGCGTGAGGATGGTCTCGCCGGAGGCCCCCGGTGCACGGCGATGCCTTCCATATTGTCGATGTTCAGGCTGTCAGTGGCCTCGAGCAGGACTCGCCGAGATGAGCGCTCCGGGCTTTCGAGTCTCGTTCGCGCCGATGCGGCGGATGCGCATCTTCACCCCCTCGCTGTAGCGGAAGCGGCGCTCGAGCACGACGATGCCGCCGTCCGGCAGCGCCGCGGCGTCGGTAATGTCGAAGCCGCCGATCGTTCTTGAGGGCTAATCGCGCCCGGCGTCGGCCCGCCGATCAGCCAGCCGCGGAGATTGCCGTTCTTGTCGGGAGGCGCTCGGAGAAGGAACGTGGTGCCCTTGAGCCGGCCCACGCGGATCGGCGCGATCGCTTCGATGCCGCGGTTTGCGCTCATGCGCTTGGTCTCGGCGGGAAGCGTCAGCCCGCCGTCAGGCGGCCCGAAGTGGTCGGAGGTGAAAGGATAGCGCAGGATGCGATGGTTGCGCTCGAAGGCGACGTAAGCCGTGCCCTTCGACGGGTCGCCGTCGATGAGCGTCAAGCCTTCGGAGTCACGCTCCTGAGTCGTCGCCGGCAAGCGGCTTCCCGTCGCGGCCGAGGATTGGGCCGATGCTCGCATCGCTCAAGGCCTTTGAGCTTCCGCCCGTCATAGTCGATATTGGCCCTGAGCCAGGTGCCGGCATCGGAGATGGCGAGCAGAGACTTGCCGGACGGGCCGATGATGAGCGCCGAGTAGCCGCCGAAGAAGGGCGACTTGGCGTAAGAGATTGATCCCGCCGCGCCAGACGAGCTTGCCGAATTGCTTGCGATCCGGATCGTCGCGGTCGAAGTCGATGGGAATGGCGGTGATGGCCAGATCGCTCGACGCGCGGTAGCACGCTCGCCGGCTTGTCGGCGAAGGCCGGTGCTACGACGAGAAACGCCGAAATGGCGAGCGATCGCCGCGGCGGTGTTGCGCCAGAGCTTCGCCGAGGAAAACGCCACGGCGCCCCGCTAGTTCAGCTTGCGGCGCTTGGCGCGCGCCGCACCTGGGGCCGCGCGGTAGAATTGGCGCCAGGCAAGGTCCTCGTCGAACAGCTCGGCGAGCTTGTCGGTCATGACGCCGGCGAGCTCCTCGGCGTCGGTCACCGTCACGGCACGCCGGTAATAGCGGGTGACGTCATGGCCGATGCCGATGGCGACGAGCTCGACCGAGGAGCGGGTCTCGATCTCCTCGATGACCTGGCGGAGATGGCGCTCGAGATAAGAGCCTGAATTGACCGAGAGCGTGGAATCGTCGACCGGCGCGCCGTCGGAGATCATCATCAGGATGCGCCGCTGCTCGGGCCGCGCCAAGAGCCGCTGATGCGCCCAGGCAAGCGCCTCGCCGTCGATGTTCTCCTTGAGCAGGCCTTCGCGCATCATCAGCCCGAGATTGCGCCGCGACCGCCGCCAAGGCGCGTCGGCAGATTTGTAGACGATGTGGCGGAGATCGTTGAGCCTGCCGGGGAAGGCTGGCTTGCCGGCATTGAGCCATTGCTCGCGGGCATGCCCGCCCTTCCAGGCGCGGGTGGTGAAGCCGAGAATCTCCACCTTCACGCCGCAGCGCTCGAGCGTGCGGGCGAGAATGTCGGCCGAGCAGGCGGCGACCATGATCGGACGGCCGCGCATCGATCCTGAATTGTCGAGCAGCAGCGTCACCACGGTGTCGCGGAACTGGGTTTCGCGCTCCTGCTTGAAGGAAAGCGGGTGCATCGGGTCGACGATGACGCGCGCGAGCCGCGCGGCGTCGATCATGCCCTTCGTCGAGGTCGAAGTCCCAGCCGCGGTTTTGCTGCGCGAGCAGGCGCCGCTGCAAGCCGGTTGGCGAGCCGCGCCACGGCGCCGTGCAGCGCCTGCAGTTGCTTGTCGAGAAAGGCGCGCAAGCGCTCGAGCTCGTCAGCGTCGCAGAGCTCCTCGGCGCCGACGATCTCGTCATAGGCGCGGGTGAACACCTTGTAGCCGAAGGCCTCCGGGTTATCGAGCACCGAGAGGTTGGGACGCCAGGGCTCCGGCCGCCGCTGCGCGTCGGGCATGTCCGACTCGCGGTCGAGACGATCGGCCGCGCCTTCCTCGCGCTCGTCGAGGGTCTCATCGGTCAGTGGAGTCCTGGTCGGCCTGGGCGTCGGAGGCGAACTCGGCCTGCTGGCGTCCGCTCGGCGTCTTCGGTGTCAGCCTCCGCCGCGGAGGGCTCCGGCTCGCCCTCCTTGCCCTCCTGGCCTTCCTCGCCAGTCTGGTCGAGCTGATCGGCAAGGTTCAAGGCGGCGAGCAGGTCGCGGGCGAGGCGGCCGAAGGCATCCTGGTCGAAGATCGTGTCGGGCATGCGATCGAGCAGGGCGCGGGCGCGGCTCTCGATCCACGGGCGCCAGAGATTGGCGATGGCGCGGGCCTTGCTTGGCGGAGCAAGCCCGGTCAGCCGCTCGCGCACGAGAAGGGCGAGAGCCTCCGGCAGCGGCGCCTCGGAGCGGTCGGTCAATTCGTTGATCCGGCTCCGCTCGTAGCGCTGCTCGAGCCGCGCGGTGAGATTGGCGGAGACGCCTTCCATGCGCTGGGCGCCGATGGCCTCGACCCTTGCCTGCTCGATCGCCTCGAACACCGCGCGCGCTTCGCCGCCCGACGGCGCGAGCTTCGCGTGCAGGCTCGGATCGTGGCAGGCGACGGCAAGGGCCGCGGCGTCGGCGTGGCCGCGGATCACCGCGATCTCGTTCCTGGTCGGCACGCGAGAAGGTTCAGGCAGCCGCGCGGTCTTGCCGAACAAGCCCAGGCGGCTCGTTGCGAGAAGATCACCTCCACCGCGCCGTCGGCGGCGATGGAGCGGGTGGCAAGCGTGAGCGCGCGCTTGAACGGGTCAAGCGGCGCCTCTTTGCGCTTGCTCAGGGACATCGTCAGCTCAAGGCCACGTTGGCGGTCGACTGGGGCAAGATCCTCGCCGAAGCAGCGCTGATAGAACTCGGCGATCAGGCCGCGCTCGAGCTCATCGCATTTGTTGAGGAAGCTCAGCGCAAAGGCGGTGCCGACGTCGTTGAAGATCTCGGCGTTCTCGGCCCAGGTGATCACCGTGCGCGGGCTCATCACCGTGGACAGGTCGCCATTCATGAAGGCATTGCGGGTGAGCTCGGCCACGCGCACCATGTTGCCGACGATCTTGCGGCCGGCGTCGGTGTTCCAGCTCTTGGCCTTGGCCAGCACGATGTTCACCTCGTCGTCATGCGGCAGATAATTGAGGGTGACGACGATCGACCAGCGGTCCATCTGGCCCTGATTGATCTGCTGCGTGCCGTGATAGAGGCCGCTCGTGTCGCCAAGGCCGATGGTGTTGGTGGTCGAGAACAGGCGGAAGGCCGGATGCGGCCTGATCACCTTGGACTGGTCGAGCAAGCGTGAGCTTGCCCGAGACTTCGAGCACGCGCTGGATCACGAACATCACATCGGGGCGGCCGGCGTCGTATTCGTCAAAGCAGAGCGCGGTGTTGGACTGCAGCGCGTAAGGCAGGATGCCCTCGCGGAACTCGGTCACCTGCTGCCCGTCGCGGATGACGATGGCGTCCTTGCCGACGAGGTCGATGCGGCTCACATGGCTGTCGAGATTGATGCGCATGCAGGGCCAGTTGAGCCGCGCCGCCACCTGCTCGATATGGGTGGATTTGCCGGTGCCGTGATAGCCCTGGATCATCACCCGGCGGTTGTGCTTGAAGCCGGCCAGGATGGCGAGCGTCACCTCGCGGTTGAACAGGTAATCAGGGTCGACATCCGGCACGTGCTCGTCGGACCTGCGAATAGGCGGGCACTTCGAGATTGGTGTCGATGCCGAAAACCTGACGCACCGAAACTGTCATATCCGGCAGGCCGGCGCCGTTGGTAGCAGCTGCAAAGGTCATGGGATTAAGAGCCTGTCGATCGGATGCTAGATGGGGCGCGCCGAAGCGTGAGCCCTGCAGTGGCGGGGTGAGGGCCAAGCCGCTCATGCAAGCCCCGCCTGCCGCAGATAATTATAGGCTTGGATCACTTCGCGCAACTTGTCCTCGGAGCGGCGGTCGCCGCCGTTGCGGTCAGGGTGATGGCGCTTGACCAGGTCCTTGAAGCGCGCCTTGATCTCGGCCTTGGTGGCCGTGTCCTCGAGATTGAGCTGGCGCAGACATTTACGCTCGGCCCTGCGCAGGAGCCGCTCGGGCTCGCCGGCTGATTCGGCGCCGGCCTCGGTTTGGCGCCAAACACACCGAACGGCTCATGGGTGGCGAAGCGATAGGCAAAGCCGTTGCGGCTTCTCTCCGTTCCGCGTTGCTCGATTGCGCGCCCAGGAATTCACGCCCACGAACCAGGTCGGACGGTGGCCTATGGTGTCGTCCTTCTGGTGCTTGACCACGTCCTCGTCCGGCATGCCGGCGAAGTAGTTGTACGATTTGTTGTATTCGCGGACGTGCTCCAGGCAAAAGCGGTGATACTCACCCTCGTGCCGCGGCCCTTGGGCGCCGGGTAAAGCCCTGGCTCCGCGCAGCCCTGCCATTCGCAAGAGGGGCAGGCGTCGCGCATGGCCCTCGCCGCGTCTGGCTTGACGCGGAGGCGGTCGAAGAATTTCGAGTTGAGTTTCATCAATACCAATTATGGGTAGTGAGCATGGCGAGGGCAAGCTTCGGCCCTCCGTCTCGAACCGCGCGGCCAAGCCTGATCGTCGGATGAGGGAGCCGCCCCCTATTGAACCGGCGATTGTTGAACAAAGCATGTCAAGTATGTCAAATGCCTCCCATTGGCGGCTCTCGGCGGCGATTGCGACGGTCGCTTCCGGCTTCGAAGCCCGATTGATCGACCGAAGACCTCCGAACTACTCTCATCGCAGGACGACAAGGACGTGACCCCCATGCGCATCGAAAATTCAATCAGGAAGAAGCTCGCCCAGGCTTTTGCCCCGGCGGAACTCAGGGTGGTGAACGACTCGCACCATCACGGCGGCCATCATTCCTCGCCAGGGACTGGTGAGAGCCATTTCAGCGTCATGGTGGTCTCGGTGGCCTTTGCCGGGAAATCGCGGCTTGAGCGTCACCGCATGGTGAACGCGGCGCTCGCCGAGGAGCTTTCCGGCCACGTGCATGCGCTCGCGGTCAGCGCGCTGACACCCGAGGAGAGCGCTAAATCATCGTAAGCGTCAAGAGGCCTTGCTCTGCGGGCGCTTAGTCTTGCGCGCCGCGATGAGCGGCGTCACGCGAAGCGCGGTGATGCGGTTCCGTTGCCGCCGCAGCACCTCGAAGCGGAAGCTGTGAAAGGTGAAGCGCTGGCCTGGCTCTGGAATGGTCTGGGCCTCGTGAATGACGAGGCCGGCGATGGTCGTGGCTTCCTCGTCCGGAATGTCCCACTCCATCATGCGGTTCACGTCGCGGATCGGCACCGAGCCGTCCACGATCAACGACCCGTCAGGCTGCACGCGCGCGGCGAGCGAGGCGATGTCGGTCTCATCCGTAATATCGCCGACGATCTCCTCGATGATGTCCTCGAGCGTGACGAGGCCCATGACCTCACCATATTCGTCGACCACGATGGCGAAGTGCGCCTTGCGCTTGAGGAAGGCGTTGAGCTGGTCCTTGAGCGTGGTCGAGTCCGGCACGAACCAGGGCGGCGTCGACAGCGACAGAATGTCGAGCCGGCTCAGATCGCCGCGCGCTTCGCGAAGCGCCCTGAGCAACGTCTTGGCGTGTAGGATGCCGACGATCTCCTCGCGTTCGCCGCGCCACAGCGGCAACCTGGTGTGCGAGCTTTTCAACGCCGCATCGACTACCTGCTCGGTCGGAAGCTCGACATCGATGGCATCCATCTTGGTCCGGTGCACCATGATGTCGGACACGGTGAGCTCGCGGAGATCGAGCACGCCGCCGAGCATGTCGCGGTCGAGCTTCACCACGCCGCCTTCCTTGTGGTGCAGATCGATGGCGCCGCGCAGCTCCTCATGCGCCGACAGCACCTCGACATCGTCGCCGACCGAGGCGCCGAACAGGCGCAAGGTATGGCGGACGAGGAACTGCATGGCGCGGGTCACCGGCGCCAACACCGCGACCACGAAGCGCACCGCCGGAGCAACAAAGAGCGCCATGCGGTCGGCGTTGACGATGGCGTAGGTCTTGGGCAGCACCTCGGCGAACAACACGACCAGAACCGTCATCACCGCCGTGGCGTAAGCAACGCCAACGTCGCCGAACAGCGTGAGAAACAGGCTGGTGGCGAGCGCTGAGGCGGCGATGTTGGCGAGACTGTTGCCGAGCAGGATCGCGCCAATCAGCCTTTCGCGGATCGACAGCAACCAATTGACGATGCGGGCACGGCGGTTGCCGTCTTGCTCAAGTGCATGCATACGCGCGCGGGAAGCCGCGGTCAGCGCCGTCTCGGAGCCCGAAAAGAAGGCGGACAGGACCAGCAGTCCGAGGATGGCGCCGAGTGAAATCCCCAGGGTCATCTTCGGGCGCACTCCAGTTTAAGAAACGCGCTCAGCCGATCCATGGCCACGTCGCGCTCCACAAAGGCCTGTCCAATGCCACGCACGAGCACCAGAGCAAGTCTGCCGCCCTTCACCTTCTTGTCTTGCGCCATGAGATCAAGCAGTCGCTCGGGTGCGGGCGGGGGGCCGGGAATATCGGCGACCCAGGTCGGCAAGCCTACGGTAGCCAAATGCCGTTGGACGCGTTCCGCATCGCTTGCGGCGCAGAGTCCCAGCTCGGCCGAAAAGGCAAAGGCAAGGCGCATCCCGATGGCGATGGCTTCGCCATGCAGCAGCCGGTCGGAATAGCCCGCATAGGCTTCCAGCGCATGGCCGAACGTATGTCCGAGATTGAGCAGCGCGCGCCTCCCACTCTCCTCGCGCTCGTCGGCCTCCACGATCGCCACCTTGGCGCGCACGCTCGTGGCGATGGCGGAAGCGCGCGCCTGACCTTCACCAGAGAAGATTTGCGGCCAATTTCCTTCCAGACAGGCGAAGAAGGGGGCGTCGCCGAGCAGCCCATATTTCATCACCTCGGCGTAGCCTGCCCGGAACTCGCGGGGCGCAAGAGTCGCGAGCACCGAGATATCGGTGAGCACCAGGCTAGGCTGATGGAAGGTGCCGATCAGGTTCTTGCCCTGCGGCGTGTCGACGCCGGTCTTGCCGCCGACGGAGGAGTCGACCTGGGCAAGCAAGGTCGTGGGAATCTGCACGAGGCGAACACCGCGGCGAAGGATGCTCGCGGCAAAGCCGGCGAGGTCGCCAACCACGCCACCGCCAAGGGCAATGACGGTGTCGCCGCGCTCGCCGCCAAGCGTGAGCAGCCGCTCGCAAACCGGTGCGAGCACGGGAAAGCTTTTGCTCGCCTCGCCGGGTGTGACCACGACCTCGCCAAGAAAGAGCTCGCCGAGGCTCGCCTTGAGCCGGTCGAGATAGAGCGCGGCGACGTTGGCGTCGCTGACCACGGCGCAGCGCGCGCCCGGAAGGGTCGCGGCAATGCGCGATCCGGCCGCTTCGAGCAGATCGTCGCCGATAAAGATGTCATAGCTCCGCTCTCCGAGCTCCACTCTGATCGCGATCTCGTTAGCCGCCAGGGCTGCCAATTCGTCTCGCATCAATCACACCTTGCCCCGGCCTTTGTCGGCGGCTTGCTTTGTATCGCAGCCGAGCCAGCGCGACAGGGCCTCCGCCACTTCAGCGACGATCACGTCATGGGGCAGCTCACGGCTCTCCACGGTGATGTCGGCTTCGGCATACACCGGATAGCGCTTTTCCATCAGCTCGCGCATCACCTTGTCCGGGTCGCCGGAAGCGAGTAACGGCCGGTTGCCGCGCCGCCGCACCCGATGCAGCAGCACCGGCAATTCGGCCTTGAGCCAGATGGAAATGCCCCGCGCCTTGATATTGGCCCGTGTGCGGGCGTCCATATAGGCCCCGCCGCCGGTGGCGAGAACCTGGGGGCCACCTTGCAACAGGCGGGCAATCACCCTCGATTCGCCCTGGCGAAAATAGGGCTCGCCATGGTCGGCGAAGATCTCGCTCACGGTTTGGCCCGCGGCAAGCTCGATTTCGCTGTCGGCGTCGGTGAAGGTGAGGTCGAGCCGGTTGGCGAGCCTCCTGCCCACCGCTGTTTTGCCGGCTCCCATGAGGCCGATCAGCACGATGCTCCTTGCGGAAAGGGCTTCGCGGATTCGTGCCAGCCGTTCCTGCGTCAGTTCTTTCTTGCGCTCAGTCAGTCGTAGGCTCATCCATTGATCGAGGCGGTGCGCCGAGCTGCCGCCGCCCGGGCGATCCGTGGGGCCGCACGGTTCCACGATTTTCTCGTGCTGACAACGGCCTTTCGAATCGTCCATCATGTCATGGACCGGCGGCGCCGGCGATCGGGGTCATAATAAGGCCCCGTTCGGGACTACAAAAACGCTTGAAGGAGAGACGACAAGAACACTTAGGACACGAGCGCCTCGATGCCGACACTCTTTCGATTCCTGATGGTTTTGGGGGTGATCGCCGGTGTCGTCACTGGAAGCCTCTATGTGCTCGCCGAGTATTTCCAACCGCAGCCGAAGGAAATCTCCAAATCCTTGCGTAACGTCAAGGTGCGGACCGAGTAAGTGTCTCCTCGCCGGGCTCGCTCTTGCGCTCGCCGCCACCCTCGGCGGATCGGGATCTGTCTTGGCGCAGGTCGAGCGGCGCCAACTCCCCGTGTTGCAAGGCGAAGCCCCGCCACAGGCTGAGCAAGCTCCGGCTATGCCGGCTGCGGCACCCCCGCCGGAGTGGACTCCACCTCCTCAAACTTACGCGCCGGCGCAAGATTCCGGGCCTGCGCAAGGCGAGAGTGCGCTGCCGCCAGATCTTTGGCGCGGTCTTGAGGGAAGCACGTTGGCGCGGCTGTTGGCCCAAGTGCCAATTCCTTCTCCCTCGCCCGCGCTCGCGAGCCTTCTTGCCAGGGCGCTCGCCACGAACCCAGAGGGTGCCGGCGGCGAGGCGGCCATGAGGGTCGCGGCGCTCGAATGGGCCGGGCGCGTCAATGAGCTGACCGAGATGTTGCAGAGCCTTGCAGAGGCCAATGAGCCAGGGGCGGCGGCGTCTTACGCCTTGGCGCTGTTGGCGGCCGGTCGCACCGAGGACGCGTGCGAGGCGCAGCTCAGCAGCCAAGCACCGGGGGACGCCTCGTCGAAGCGAGCGACCTTTCTCATTCCGGTTTATTGCGCCGCTTTGAGCGGCGACAAGGATAGCGCGCGGCAGGCGCTCAATGTTGCCCGCGGCAACGGTATCGATGTGGGATTTGCCGCGAGCGCCATTGAGGGCCAACCCAGACGAGGGGCTCCGACAAAAAATGTCGACGTGCTCGATTACCTGTTCTTGAAGCTCGGCCAAGCCGGCAATCGGCCGGACATCACCGCCAGGGCCTCTCCTGAGCTTCTCTTCCTATTGGCGCGCGACGACGAGGCTCCAGCAGAGCTTCGCCTTGCCGCGGCGGAACGCGCAGCCTCCCTCAACATCATCGACGGGGAAACGCTCGCCAACGTTTATCGCGAGGCCGCACAGCGGCTTCCCAAATCCGCGCAATCCCCGGCGGCGCTGCGCGCAAAGCTGTTCGTCGCGCTCGAAGGCCAGACGTCGGACAAGGTCCGCGCCGAATCCATCGACGCCCTGCTCGCCAGTGGCAGGGACGCAAGGATTGAAATTCCGATGGCACAAGCCATGGCGCAGGCAAGCAATGGGCTTGCACAGGACACGCAAGCGGCGAACTTTGTCGAAACCGGCGTGCGCGTGGCGGCGCTCGCCGGCGATGACCAAACTGCCTGGGATTTGACGGAATTCGCCGGTGCGCACGGGCGGGGCTGGCAGCTGCTGCTCGTCACCACCGATCCTCCAAGCGAGCGGTCGCGCACAGCCCTTGGGTCCGGGGTCGACATTGCGTTGACGGCGGGCCTGCCTGGGGCTTTGCTGCAACGCCTCGTCACGGTGCTCGATGCGCTCGGCGAAGAGGTGCCGATCCCGCTCTGGGAGCTTGCCGCTAAGACACCGCAGCCTGACGATGGATATTTGCCGGCAACCGGCGCGCTCTCCACCTTAAAGGAGGCGGCCGATGCCGGCGACGTCGGGCGGACGATCCTGCTTGCGGCTTGCGCGTTCGGTCCGGACGGCCCGCAGGGCGCCCATCTGATCGCGCTTGGCGACGGATTGCGGGCGCTAAAGCGCGTTGGGCTCGACGCCGAAGCTCGCCGCCTCGCCTTCGAGGCGCTCTACGCTCATTGGCCCGCGCGCGGAAAGGTCTGACCCTTGGGCGCTGCAAAAGGGGGAGGTGGCACAAGCGAGCAGTCTGAGCTTGCGCTGTTCCTCGACATGCTCATGGCCGAGCGCGGCGCCGCCGAGAAAACCATCGAGGCCTATACACGGGATCTGAGCGAATTCCTCGCTTTCCTTGCCACCAAGCGGAAGACCGCGCTCGACGCTTCGGCCGACAATGTGCGCGCTTATCTCGCGCAGCTGAGCCGCAAGGGGCTCGCCGCCACGTCTCGCGCGCGAAAACTTTCGGCCATGCGCCAGTTCTTCCGTTTCCTCCTGGCGGAAGGCATGCGCAGAGACGATCCCTGCTCGGCGATCGACAGTCCGAAGCTCGGGCGCCCATTGCCGAAATTGCTGTCGCTGGCCGAAGTCGAGGCGCTGCTTGAAACCGCGGCGCACGGGGTGCAGCAGGCGCGCGAAGGCTCGGCCAAGCGGCGGGCGCTTCGCATCAATGCTCTGCTCGAGACGCTCTACGCCACCGGTCTTCGCGTCTCGGAGCTGCTCGGGCTCTCGCGCAACGTGTTGACCAGCGACGACCAGGTCATGACCATCAAGGGCAAAGGCGGACGTGAGCGCCTCGTGCCGCTCAACGATTCCGCCCGCAAGGCGCTAGCGGATCATGGCGCGGCGCTTGCCACCGACGAGACGCAAGGCCGCGCCCGGTCGCGGTGGCTGTTCCCCTCCGGCGACGGAGCACAGCATTTGACGCGGCAGCGCTTCGGCCAGGAGCTGAAGGCACTCGCGCTTGCCGCCGGCATCGAGCCGTCGCGGGTTTCGCCGCATGTGCTGCGCCATGCTTTTGCCAGTCATTTGCTGGAGCGGGGGGCGGATTTGCGCACGGTGCAGCAGCTTCTGGGTCATGCAGATATCTCGACAACGCAGATCTACACCCATGTCATCGAGGAGCGACTGCGGCGCCTTGTCGAGCAGCACCACCCTTTGGCTCAGGTTCATTTAACCAAGCGGAGCTAGGTTTGGCGCCGGTGCCCCTGGGTGTTGCCGGTTGACACGGTTTCGCCCCAAGGCCACTTAACAAAGACGTTCCCGACGCCTTTCAGCGGCAACCCGCTTGTTTGCGGGTTCGTTGGACCACCTTCGCCACATGCGCACATACCTCGATTTCGAAAAGCCGATTGCCGAGCTTGAAAGTAAGGTCGCCGAGCTGAAAGCGCTCGCCGCCGACCAGCACTCCATGTCCATCGAGGAGGAGCTCGCCAAGCTGGAGGCCAAGGCGAAGGAGGCTCTGGAGGAGACCTATTCGGCGCTCACCCCCTGGCAGAAGACGCAAGTCGCGAGGCATCCAGAACGTCCACACTTCCGCAACTATATCGACGGGCTGGCGCAGGATTTCACGCCGCTTGCAGGCGACCGCTACTTCGGCGAGGACCAGGCGATCGTCGGCGGCATCGGACGGCTCAAGGGCCGCTCGGCCGTGATCATCGGGCATGAAAAGGGCTCCGACACCGAAGGCCGGATCAAGCACAATTTCGGCATGGCTCGGCCGGAAGGCTACCGCAAGGCTCAGCGACTCATGGAGATGGCGGACCGCTTTTCGCTCCCAGTGGTGAGCCTGGTCGACACGGCAGGAGCCTATCCCGGAATCGGCGCCGAGGAGCGCGGCCAGGCAGAAGCGATCGCCCGCTGCACCGACACCTGCTTGAGCCTTGGCGTGCCGATCGTGTCGGTGATCATCGGAGAAGGAGGCTCAGGCGGGGCCGTGGCCATCGCCACCGCCAACCGCGTCTATATGCTGGAGCACGCCATCTATACCGTCGCCTCGCCGGAAGCAGCGGCCTCGATTTTGTGGCGGGACTCAAGCCGGGCCGTGGATGCCGCGACCAACATGAAGATCACTGCCCAGGACCTCCTCAGGCTTGGGGTCATCGACGGCATCATCTCCGAGCCGATCGGCGGGGCCCACCGGGACGGGAAGGAAGTGGTTCAGTCAACCGGAGATCGAATTGGTCAGGCTTTGGCGGAATTCGACGATATGAAGCCTGTGGCCATCCGCAAGGCGAGGCGGGATAAATTCCTGGGCATAGGCCGCATAAGCTGAGGATTCTGCCCAGAAAATTGCCATTTTTGAGTCCCACTGTGACTTTGCTACCGCTATAATGGCGGGTGTTTCGGGGGTATCGAGGCTCTGGCGCCACGGGGGATCTTCGGCGCTAACTTCGCTTTAACCCGTTGGGTATGAACTTGGACGAGGTGCGCAAGGGGCACTGCGTATGCTTCGCCTAGGCTGGGTCAACGCCGTCATCGCGGCGGGCGTGCTGACGTCAGTCATCGCGCTCGGTGGCTGCGGACAATTTTCTCCGCCTTATCTCAAGCCGCTCTCAGCGCAGACACAGGCGCTTCTCGCGCAGAAGGGTATGACCGAAAAGTCGCCCATCCTGGTGCGTATCTTCAAGTCGGAGTCGGAGCTCGAAGTCTGGAAGGCGAAGGACGACGGCCGCTACTATCTGTTCAAGACCTATCCCATCTGCGACTGGTCTGGCGCGCTCGGTCCCAAGGTCAATCAGGGCGACCGGCAGACGCCGGAAGGATTCTATCTCGTGTCCTCCACGCAGATGAATCCGAAGAGCAAATACTATCTCGCCTTCAATCTCGGCTTCCCCAACGCCTACGACCGCTCCAACGGTCGCACCGGCGCCGACATTATGGTGCATGGCGACTGCAAATCGGCGGGCTGCTATGCCATGACCGACGGCGTCATCGAGGAGATCTACATCCTCGCGCGCGAGGCGCTCGCCGGCGGCCAGGAATCGTTTCAGGTGCAGGCATATCCGTTCCGCATGACCAAGGCGAACATGGCGAAGCACAAGGACGACAAGTGGAACGGCTTCTGGCAGAACCTGAAAGAGGGCTACGACTATTTCGAGATCACACATCTGCCGCCAAAGGTGGATGTGTGTGACAAGCACTATCTGATCAACGCGTCGTTCGTGGGTGGGAGGACGCCGGATCCCGCCGGCGCTTGCCCAGCCTTCCAGAGACTTCCGGTTCAACCCGCGCCGCGCCTGCCTGCGCTGCAGCAGGCCTCCGCCAAAACGCCAGCGAAGAGCGCCGATGCGGGCACGCTCGGCAAGCCGCTCGGCAGTTGGTTTGGCTTGACCTTTGGGCCGCCGAAGCAACCTCTCTATCAGGCCTTTACGCTTGGGCCGGCGACGCCAGCGACGCCGGCACCGGCAACACCAGCGCCGACCAAGGTGACGGTCGTGAAGCCAAAGGCCAAGCATTAGCACCGCCACGCGTTCGCCTCTCTTTCCCGCATGATGGGGCCATGTTGCGGCACGCTCTCGGGCTTCTCTTAGTTGTGGCGCTGCTCGGCGCTGGCATCATGCTGCTCACCTCGGAGGGCCGGCAGCTCCTCGATCGCGCGTCGATCGCCTATACGCGCTGGCAGAACCATTCGTACTATCAGGCCGGGCTGCCGTTGCCCGGCACTCCCGAACTCGCCAAGTTCGACGACCGGCTGACGACGCAAGGGCTCGCGCTCGGCGCGCCGGTCTTCCTGCGCATCTTCAAGCTGGAACACGAGCTGGAGATTTGGATGGAGAAGGACGGCCGCTATCAGCTGTTTGCGACCTACCCGATCTGCCTCTGGTCGGGACGGTTGGGTCCGAAACTCGCCGAGGGCGACCGCCAGGCGCCGGAAGGCTTCTATGCCGTGACCAAGGAGGAGCTCAATCCCAATAGCCGCTGGCACCGTTCGTTCAGTCTCGGCTTCCCCAACGAGTTCGACCGCGCGCAAGGCCGCACCGGGTCCTTCATCATGGTGCATGGCGGCTGCCAGTCGATCGGGTGCTTTGCCATGACCAATGACGTCGTGGACGAGATCTGGCGGCTCGTCACCGCGGCGCTCGATTCCGGCCAGCCGGCGTTCAACGTTCAGGTCTTTCCCTTCCGCATGGCGGAAAAGAATTTGGCGGCGCGAAAGTCAGATCAGTGGAGCAATTTCTGGGCCGACCTGAAGAAAGGCTATGACGCCTTCGAACGCACGCACGTCCCGCCGGTGGTCAGCGTCTGCGACGGCCGTTATGTGGTGACGGAGGCGACGCCAGGCTCATCGCCCCCGGCCGCGACGGACTGCGCGGCGACGGCAGCTCGCGAGCCGTGAGGCGCGACTAGCTATAGGCGCCGTGGCAGTGCTTGTATTTCTTGCCAGACCCGCATGGACAGAGTGCGTTTCGCTGTACCTTGCCCCAGGTTGAAGGATCGGCGGGATTCGGGCCTTGCGCGGCTTTGCGGGTGCGGGCGGGCGCGGCACTTGCAACAGCGGCGATACCGGCACCGGCAGCTTCCAGCGCAAATTCATCTTCGCCGGTGGTCGGATCGAGATGGTGGGCCTCTATGGGAGGAAGCTCCGCCGCATCGAGCGGAGGAGCGCCTTCTTGCCGGCTGAGCTCGACATGCATGAGCTGCCCGGTCACCGCCTCGCGCAGGCGCGCAAGCATGTGCTCGAATAGAGTGAAGCTCTCGCTCTTATATTCGTTGAGCGGGTCGCGCTGGCCATAGCCGCGTAAGCCTATGACTTGGCGCAGGTGCTCGAGCGTCACGAGGTGCTCGCGCCAAAGATGATCCAAGGTCTGTAGCAGCACCGCCTTCTCGATCTGCCGCATGATCTGCGGCCCGAAGTCGGCGGCCTTCTTGGCGGCCCTCTCGTCGGCCGCCCGGACCAGGCGCTCCCGCACCTCTTCCTCGCCGATGCCCTCTTCTTTCGCCCAGTCGTCGAGCGGGACAGCGAGATCGAAGGTGCCCTGCATGTCCTCTTTCAGACCAGCAACGTCCCACTGCTCGATGAAGGATTTCTCTGGAATGTGCTTGGCGATGAGGTCGTCGATCACCTGACGGCGCATGTCGCCGATGGTCTCGCCGAGATCAGCGTCGGTCATCAGCTCGAGGCGCTGCTCGAAGATCGCCTTGCGCTGATCGTTCATCACATTGTCGTATTTGAGCAGGTTCTTGCGAATGTCGAAGTTGCGCGCCTCGACCTTGGCTTGCGCCTTTTCTAGGGCCTTGTTGATCCAGGGATGGATGATGGCCTCGTCCTCTTTTAGGCCGAGGGTCTGGAGCATGCCATCCATGCGCTGCGAGCCGAAGATGCGCATAAGGTCGTCTTCCAGCGACAGGAAGAAGCGCGAGCGGCCGGGATCGCCTTGGCGCCCCGAGCGGCCGCGCAGCTGGTTGTCGATCCGCCGGCTTTCGTGGCGCTCGGTGCCGATGACGTAAAGCCCGCCGGCTTCGAGCGCTTTGCTCTTCTTCTTGGCGACGTCAGCCTTGATCTCTTCGCGCTTGGCCACGACCTGCTCGGGCGTCGGCTCTGTGCCCTTGGCTTTCTCCTCCGTGGCCCAATCTTCGAGCCGCATGTCCGGATTGCCGCCGAGCTGGATGTCGGTGCCGCGTCCCGCCATGTTGGTGGCGATGGTCACCGCGCCGGGGACGCCGGCCTGGGCGATGATGTGCGCCTCCTGCTCGTGATAGCGCGCGTTCAGGACTTGATGCGGAACCTTGTCCTTCTTCAACAGCTCCGACAGGATTTCCGATTTCTCGATCGAGGTGGTACCGACCAGCATCGGTTGGCCGCGCGTCCGCGCCTCCTTGATGAGATTGATGATGGCGCGATATTTCTCCTGCGCCGTGCGATAAACCTCGTCGTCCTCGTCGTCGCGGATCATGTCCATGTTGGTCGGCACCTCGACCACGTCGAGGCCATAGATGTCGAGGAATTCGTCGGCCTCGGTGACGGCGGTGCCGGTCATGCCGGCGAGCTTCTCGTACAGCCGGAAATAATTCTGGAAGGTGATGGAGGCGAGCGTCTGGTTCTCCGGCTGGACGGTCACGTGCTCCTTGGCCTCGAGCGCCTGGTGCAGCCCTTCCGAATAGCGGCGGCCCTGCATCATGCGTCCGGTGAACTCGTCAATGATGATCACCTCGTCATTCTTTACGATGTAATCGCGGTCGCGCTGGAATAGCGTGTGGGCCCGGAGCGCCTGCTGCACGTGGTGAACAACGGTGACGTTCTCGATGTCATAGAGGGAATCGCCCTTGAGCATGTCCGCCGCGGTGAGCAGTTGCTCCACGCGCTCGTTGCCTGCCTCGGTCAAGGTGACGACGCGTGTCTTCTCATCGAGCTCGTAGTCGCTCTTCTCGAGCCTGGGAATGAACTTGTCGACGGTGTTGTAGAGCTCTGAACGGTCGTCGAGCGGACCGGAAATAATGAGCGGCGTGCGCGCCTCGTCGATCAGGATCGAGTCCACCTCGTCGACGATGGCGTAGTAGTGGCCGCGCTGGACCATCTCGGCGGTCGAGTACTTCATATTGTCGCGCAGATAGTCGAAGCCGAACTCGTTGTTGGTCCCGTAGGTGACATCGGCGGCATATTCGACCCGGCGCTGGTCGTCGCTCAGCTCGTGCACGATGCAGCCGACCTTGAGCCCTAAGAATTGGTAGATGGCGCCCATCCAGGCGGCGTCCCGCTTGGCGAGGTAGTCGTTGACGGTCACCACATGCACGCCGCGGCCGGTGAGCGCGTTGAGGTAGACGGGAAGGGTCGCGACCAGCGTTTTGCCTTCACCGGTCTTCATCTCCGAGATTCGCCCCTCATGCAGCACCATGCCGCCCATGAGCTGGACGTCGAAATGGCGCTGGCCGATGCTGCGCTTGGCGGCTTCGCGGACCGTGGCGAAGGCCTCGGGGATCAAATCTTCGAGCGCGGCACCTTCTTTCACCCGCGCGCGGAAGGCGTCGGTACGAGCGCGCAATTCCTCGTTCGCCAGTGCCGCGACCTCCGGTTCCAGCTTGTTGATGGCGGCAACGAGAGACGGGTACTTCTTCAGCTTGCGGTCGTTGGAGCTGCCGAAGACCTTGCTGGCCAAGGCACCGAAGGAAAGCATTGTGTAAAGCCTCTCATCGCAGGAGCTATTTCAGAGGTAGCCTTTGCTTGGGGGAGCGAAAGCACCTCGGCGTCGAAGCGTCATGCGCCCGTCCCCTGCCGGCTTGCATAAAACCGGCGGAAAGCGACCAAAAAAAACCAGGGAAGCAGCCGCCCGCGAGACATAAGAGGGGAGCCTAGGCTTGTCAACGCGAGGCCCGGCCCAGCGCCGGTGCGCGGGCGAGATGCCGCGACGGGATTAAGCGGACTGCTTCGTCACCACGGCTTCGGTCTGACCGATCTCGTCGAGGTGCTTCTGCAAGGACAGCTTGGTCAGCTTGTCGAAGGGCAAGCTCACGAAAATGCTGATGCGCTGATAGAGCATGCGGAAGCCGTCGGCGAAGGCGAGACCCCGCTCGGCTTCGGTTCCCCCTGCGCTTTGGCGGGATCCGGCAAACCCCAGTGAGCGCTCATGGGCTGCCCCGGCCAGATCGGGCAAACCTCCTTCGCCGAGTCGTCGCAGATGGTGAAGACGAAGTCGAGCTTTGGCGCCTCGGGACCGGCGAATTCGTCCCATGACTTGGAGCGTAGCTGCGAGACGTCGAAATTCGACTTGCGCAGCACCGCGAGTGCATGGGGATTGATATTCCCGCGCGGCTGGCTGCCGGCGCTGTAGCCACGAAACTTGGCGGCGCCGAGGCGGTTCATAATGCATTCCGCGATGATCGATCGCGCCGAGTTTTCGGTGCAGAGAAAAAGGACGTTCAAAGGCGGGTTACTGCTTACGATCTGTATGGTGGGTTTTCCTCCTCACGCGGGAAAACAGCCGGCCTCGGCGGACGCGATCAGAGGCCCGCAAAGCTCGGCCTTCCCGCCACAACAATCCTCCACCAGGAAGGATAGCAGGTCGCGGGTCCCCTCAAGATCGACGAAATAGATGATCGAGCGGCCTACTTTCCGCGAGGCCACAAGACGGGTCCGGGCGAGGATGCCAACATGGAAGGAGAGCGTGTTCTGCGGCAGCCTGAGCCGGCGCGCGATATCGCCCGCCGTCATTCCGTCCGGCCCGCGCTGCACGAGCAGACGAAAGATCTTTAGCCGGCTTTCCTGTGCCAGGGCGCCGAGAGCACCGATCACTTTTGATATTTCCATAAATCTGGAAATATAGAAATATTGTGAAAAGTCAACGCATTTCTACTTAGCGATTTAAGGAGAGATGCGGCAGATTCCCCGCTTGGCAGGGAGCCGCCCCCGGTCTATGTAAACGCCCGGGAAACGACCCAACCCAACCCGCTTTTCGCTCTCAGGCGCTAACCAAGCGGGCGATAAGAGAGGATCTCATCCGTGAAAATTTGGCGCACGTTGCTGCTTGTCGCAGCCTTTATGGCTTGCGTACCGTTCACCGCTTCGGCCGACGATGTTGTCGTTGCCAAGATCAACGGCGTCGATATCAAGCAATCGGATCTCGACTTCGCGGCGTCCGAAGTCGGCGCTCAGCTTGCCAATTTCCCGCCGGAGGATCGCCGCCGCATGCTGCTGCAGTTCGTCATGGAGAACGAGCTGATGGCCGAGGCCGCGGTGCAGGCTGGGCTCGAGAGCGGCCAGAGCTTCGAGGACCGGCTCAAATATCATAAGCGCCGCGCTTTGCGGGATGCCTATTTCGACAAGAGCGTGCGTGACGCCGTGCCCGACGAAGAGGCCAAGAAGATCTTCGACGCCAAGGTCGCCGGCATGAAGCCGGAAGAAGAAATTCACGCCCGCCACATTCTGGTCGCCACCGAGGCAGAGGCCAAGGAAGTGAAGGAGCGGCTGCTGAAGGGCGAGGATTTTGCCACGGTGGCAAAAGAGAAGTCCAAGGATCCGAGCGCCGAGGGTGGCGATCTCGGCTTTTTCGGCCGCGGCCAGATGCTGAAGCCTTTCGAGGACGCGGCCTTTGCGCTGAAAGAGGGCGAGCTCTCGGATCCGGTGCAGACGCAGTTCGGCTGGCACATCATCAAGGTGGAGGAGAAGCGCACGCGCCCGCTGCCGACCTATGACCAGGTCAAGGACACCATCATGAGCCAGCTCACCGCGCAGAAGGCGAAGGACATGCTCAAGCAGCTGCACGACGCCGCGAAGATCGAAATCGTCGATCCCGAGATCAAGAAATCGATGCAGGATGCCGCGGTCAGAGGCGAGACAGCGCCGGATGAGGGGCCCGATTCGGCAGGAGACGCCGAAGAGAACCACTAAGGCGGATCGCCTAGATCCTGGGGCCGCCAGCCTTAAAGATGGGCAAGGTCTCACCTTTTGCACCGAAGGAGCTGCCGCATCTCCCCGCTATTGACGGGGTGCGCTTTGCTGCTTGCGCCGCGGGCATCCGCTATCCCGGGCGCACCGACCTGCTGCTCACGCTGTTCGATCCCGGCACCACGGTTGCCGGCGTCCTGACAAAGTCGAAGACAGCGTCGGCTCCGGTCGAGTGGTGCCGTGCGCGGCTCAATCATGGCATCGCGAGAGCGCTCGTGGTCAATTCCGGCAACGCCAATGCCTTTACCGGCAAGCGCGGGCGAGAGGCGGTGAAGCTCACGGCGGAAGCCGCCGCCGCGGCGGCCGGATGTCTCGAAGCCGATGTTTATCTCGCCTCGACCGGCGTGATCGGTGAACCGCTCGACCCTGCCAAGCTCACTGGCCTGCTCGCGGGGCTTGTCACCAAGGCTGAAGCGGAAGGGATCACCCAGGCAGCCCGCGCCATCATGACCACCGACACCTATCCAAAGCTTGCCACGCGCGAGGCCGAGATCGAGGGCGTGCCGGTCACCATCAATGGTATCGCCAAGGGCGCCGGCATGATTGCGCCGGACATGGCGACTATGCTCGCCTTCCTGTTCACCGACGCTGCGATCGAGCCTGGACCTTTGCGCGAGATCCTGGCGCCTGCCGCGGAGGTGACCTTCAACGCGATCACCATCGACGGCGACACGTCGACGAGCGACACGCTTCTCCTGTTCGCCACGGGGACGTCAACTGCGCGCGGCGCACCGAGGATTGGACTTGCGCACGATCCAAGGCTTGCGGGCTTCCGCTTGGCCCTCACCGAGGTGTTGCGCGATCTTGCGCACCAGGTGGTGAAGGACGGCGAGGGGGCGACGAAGTTCGTCACGGTGCGCGTCACCGGCGCCGAAACTCCCGCCGCGGCGAAGGCGATCGCGCTTTCGATCGCCAACTCGCCGCTGGTGAAGACAGCGATCGCCGGAGAGGACCCGAATTGGGGCCGCATCGTGATGGCCGTGGGCAAAGCCGGTGAGGCTGCCGACCGCGACAAGCTCTCGATCTCGCTCGGCGACATCGAGGTCGCGAGCGAGGGCGAGGTGGCTCCGGCCTATCGCGACGAGCTTGGCGCGAATTATATGAAGCGGGATGAGATCGCCATCACCGTCGATGTCGGTGTGGGCGGCGCCGAAGCCACCGTGTGGACTTGCGATCTCACCGCGGAGTACATCGCCATCAATGCCGATTACCGGTCCTGACCGGACATGGAGCGCAGCGTCACACCTCTCGTACTGGTCGCAGCTTGCGTGCTCCTCGACGAGGCAGGCCGGATCCTGATTGCGAAACGTCCCCCGGGGCGCTCCCTCGCCGGGCTTTGGGAATTTCCTGGCGGCAAGGTGGAGGCTGGCGAGTCGCTGGAGCATGCGCTCATTCGCGAGCTCGCCGAGGAGCTTGGCATCGAGGTCGCGGCCCCCGACCTATCGCCGCTCACTTTCGCCAGTCACGCCTATCCAGACTTTCACCTGCTGATGCCGCTCTTTCTCTGTCGGTGTTGGCAGGGAGAGGCGACCCCGCATGAAGGACAGGAGCTTGCCTGGGTGAGGCCGGCGGAACTTGGCGCCTACGCCATGCCACCGGCCGACGAGCCGCTGAAGGCCGTGCTGCCCACCCTGTTGTGAAGCGGTATGACGCATGATGGTTAGGTCTCGGGCTTTGACCTTGGCTTCGCCGTGACCGGAAAAGCGGCCTTGTCGCCGGCGGAGTGCTCGGTGGTGTGAAGCGCATCGGCGAGGCGCTGTTTGGCGCTGCCCGGCGCCAGCGGCTTTTGCTGGCTCATATGTGGCGCCCAGCCGGTAAAATAAACGATCTCGAAGCTCGCGGCGATCTTGCCCTCAGCCGTGCCGTAGCGCTCACGGTAGATCCCCTCGGCGCGCTGCAGCGTGCCGGGCGGAAGAGGCGCCTTCTGCCGCGCCGCCATCACATTGCCGCCGCCAAGCGCCCTGATCTCGCGCATCAGCTCGCGTGGGGAGGGATAGGTCACGCTCAAAAGCTCGGCATCGGTTACTGACAAGGCAAAGCCAGCGCGCTGGAGCAATGCTCCATACTGCCTCACGTCTGCGAAAGGGGCGACGCGCGGGCTTGCCCCACCACGTCGCTCGGCCTCAGCTTCGATTAGCACGTGGCGTAGCTCCTGCAGCGAACGGCTGCCGAGCGCTGCACCCAAGAACAGCCCATCGGGACGAAGTGCGCGGCGAATCTGGACGAGCGCGCTGGGAAGATCGTTGACGCGATGTAGAGCCAGGCCCGACACCACGAGGCTAAGGCTTTCGTCCTTGAAGGGGAGCAGCTCCTCGTCGCACACGAGGGAAGGGCGAGGGCAAAGTGCGGCAAGCGCCGGAACGCTCTCGGCATAGATCATCTCACCGACCGACGGGAGCGCCGCCACGGTGCGGCCGAGCACGCCCTGATAGGCGCCGAGATCGAGCGCCAGCGGAAAGCCGCGCAAGATCGCGCCGATGCGCTCAGCGATCTCCGCCGCAACATGGGAGAGCAGGGCTTCGTGCTCACCCATCTCGCCGGCAAAGCGCGCGCGCCGGCGAGACAGCAAGACGCGGTCGAAAAGCTCGCGATCCTTACTCATGGCGCGTCGATGCCCTTTCTATTGCCCCCATCCACGCTCTATCATGACCGTCATGGCGATCGACGGGGCGGAGATCACCTCAGACATGCCAACAGCCCGGCCCAAGGCCTTCTTGGCGGTTGGGACTTTGCGCGGCATGCTCGCACTCGCTGCCGATCTCTTGCTGCCGCCGGTCTGCATTTCCTGCCGCAACGCGCGGGCGCCCACGGGCTTCTCTGCGGCGGCTGCTGGGCCAAGATCGATTTCATCGCTCCTCCACTCTGCTTAAGACTCGGCGTGCCGCTGCCTTACGATACCGGCGAGCCTAGCCTCTCGGCGGCGGCAATTGCCGATCCACCAGTCTACGACCGCGCGCGGGCTGCACGCGTTATTCCTCGACCATGCGCGACCTGTTCCAGAGCTTCAAATATGGGGATCGCCACCAGGGCGTGCCATTGTTTGGGGCGGTGGATGGCGGCTGCCGGCGCCGAGCTGCTCGCCGACGCCGACGTGATCGTGCCGGTTCCCCTCTACCGGTCGAGGCTCTGGTCGCGGCGCTTCATCCAGTCGGCCTTGCTGGCACAAGCGGCTCTCGACAGCACAGAGGCGGAAGAATGTCGCCGGGACGTTTCGGGTCACCGCCCCGCGGGAGCAAATTCAGGGCAAGCGCATCATCGTTGTCGACGACGTGATCACCACCGGGGCCACCGCAGAGGCTTGCGCGCAGGTGCTGAAGCGGGCCGGCGCGGTGCGAGTCGATGTTCTCGCGCTGGCGCGAGCCGTGGAGCCTTCGCCCTGGTTGCTTTGATCTGGAATTTGCCCGTAGCCACGCCTACTTACTAAGACACAAGGCTGAACGGCCGATGCAGCGGAACTCTGATGGCGAGAATCGTTCTCTACACCACGCCCTATTGCGGTTATTGCCGCGCGGCCAAGCATCTGCTCAACAAAAAGAGCGTCGCCTTCACCGAGATTGATGTGAGCGAGGATATGGGGTTGCGTCAGGAGATGATCTCCCGCGCCTTTGGCCAGCGCACCGTGCCACAGATTTTCATCAACGGCACCCATGTCGGCGGCTATGACGAGCTTGCCGAGCTTGAGCGTGCGGCGAAGCTCGATGCGCTCCTGGCCGAGGCCGACGCGGTCGCGGTCGCGCACGCTCCCGGGAAATGACAGTGCCCTCGTCGAAGGCCTTCCGTGCGGCCTTGGTTCAGCTCAGGTCGGGGCGGGCTGTCGCGCCCAATATGGAGATGGCCGAGACGCTAATCCGCCGTGCGGCGAAGGAGGGCGCCCTCTATGTACAGACACCCGAGAACACTTCGATCATGGAGCTCGAGACCGAGCGGCTGCTCGCCGCGATCGAAACCGAGGAGAAATCCGCAGCCCTCGCACAGCTTCGGGCACTCGCCAAGGAGCTTGGCATCTGGCTGCATGTCGGCTCGCTCGGCACCAAGCTCGATCATAGCAAGGTCGCCAATCGCTCCTATCTCATCGCTCCGGACGGCATGATCGCGGCGCGCTATGACAAGCTACACATGTTCGACGTCGACCTCGCCGGAGGTGAAAGTTACCGCGAGTCGCGTACCTTCAATCCCGGCAGTAAGGCGGTGCTTGCCGACCTGCCATGGGGCAGGCTCGGAATGAGTATTTGCTACGACCTTCGTTTTGCTGCGCTCTACCGGGCTTTGGCGTCGGCCGGCGCGGACTTCATCGCGGTGCCCGCCGCCTTCACCAAGCAGACTGGCGAAGCGCATTGGCGGGTGTTGTTGCAGGCGCGTGCCATCGAGACCGGCACATTCGTGCTCGCCGCCGCGCAAGGGGGCTCGCACGAGAATGGGCGCGCTACCTTCGGCCACAGTATGATCGTATCACCTTGGGGTGAAGTTCTGGCGGAAGCCGGAGAAGATCCCCAAATTCTCTTGGCCGATATCGACCCCCGGCTCTCCGCCGAAGCGCGGGCGAAAGTACCTTCGCTCCGTCATGGGCGCGAGTTCGAGGTGGAGATCGCCGGGGCGAGAGTGCCCCCGACAAGAGAGGCTTCATGATTCGCTACGCCTTGGCTTGCGAGCAGGGTCATGGCTTCGATGCCTGGTTCGGCTCGGCAAACTCCTATGACGAGCAGGCAGAAGCCCACGCCATCCTTTGCCCAAATTGTGGCAGCGCCAGCGTGAGCAAGGCCCCTATGGCGCCCTATGTAGCGAAGCCGCGCGCCGAGCGCCCCCCAACACCCAAGGCGGAGCGGCCCAAGACCTATGCCATGCTGAAGAAGCTCCGCGCCGAGCTGACTGCCAATTCAGACTATGTCGGGCCAAAATTCCCGGAAGAGGCGCGCAAAATCCATTTCGATGAGGCGCCAGCCCGCGCCATTCACGGCGAGGCCACGTTAAAGGAGGCGGAGGAGCTCAACGAGGAGGGGGTGCCCGTCTTTCCCCTGCCACCGCTGCCGGAGGATCAAAACTGAAGGCAGAGGGCCGGTAAACTTATCGTTGGGATCGCCCTGTTACAGCCTTGATGCTTTATTATGCGACTATTGCCGAGCGTGGTTGCGCGCAAAGTAGGGAACACCATGCGCCTCTCAAGTCTACTCCTTCCCAAACATGCTTTTGGGCTGTTCGTTTTCGCCTCTTTGGCATTCGCACTCGCGTCTCCTGCGGGCGCCGAGACGAGTTCCCCACCTCCAAGCGCGGAGAATGGCGGCAATCCGCCAAGCGCGCAGGCCGAGCCCAACGCCGCTGCGCCGTCTGAACCACATGCCGCGGAGGCAGCGTCGGAGAGTCCCGGCAAGGCCGGCTCTCAGATCTTGATCAATATCGACAAGTCACATCAGCAGATGACGGTGTTTGTCGATGGCATCGAGAAATACACTTGGCCGGTCTCAACAGGAAGATACGGATATTCAACACCTTCAGGGACCTTCACTCCCACTTCGATGAATGAAGTCTGGTACAGCAAGCAGTGGGACAACTCCCCGATGCCCCATTCCATCTTCTTCATGAAGGATGGGCATGCCATCCATGGCAGCCATGAGGTGAAGACTTTAGGCAAGGCCGTCTCGCATGGCTGCGTGCGTATTTCGCCGCCGAATGCTGCCGTTCTCTATGACCTGGTCAAGGCGAACGGCATGCAGAACACCAAAGTCGTCCTCGCCGGCACCACCCCTGGTGGTGAGGCAAAGGTGGCGGAACAACCGGCCTCACCTCGCTACGGGGAGGCCGATGGGGGTCCCTGGTTCGGGCCCGGACCTGGCTATTATCCGCCGCCGAGGCGGGGAGGCTTGTTCGGCGGCTGGTTCCGGCAAGAGCCATATGGCGGTCCCCAGGGCTACTATCGGCCCCCTCGTGGCTATTACCAGCGAGGCTATTAGGACCGGCCCACATCGCGGGTCTCTTCCAGCGGTGATGCGCTGCTTTATTTGACCAGCGGCCCTTCGGTATTCTTCCACGCCTGCATGCCGCCGTCGATGTGGCGGGAGCTTTCGAGGCCGGCTGCTTGTGCTGCCTGCACCGCCATGGCCGATCGCCAGCCAAAGGAGCAATAAAAGATTAGGCGCTTGCCGGAAGAGCGCGCAAGCTGCTGCAAGAGACCGTCCGCTTGCAGGCTCGCCCGGACGTTGGGGTAAGTCACATGCAGGGAGCCGGGGATGATGCCGTCGCGCCGCCGCTCCTGCGGTTCCCGCAAGTCGATCAGGGCAGCATCCTTGTCGTTCAGCAAGGCCTTCGCATCTTCCGCGGTCAGGGCCCAGCCGCGATCGGCGACGATCTTCTGGGCAAGGCCGCTGCGCATATTGGCGGGCACCGCAACGTCCATCATCTTGGGGTTGGGCAAATTGAGGCTGCTCATCAGCGCCACATAGTCGTCCACCGACTTGACCTGGAGGCGCGGATTGAAGGCCCTCTCCTCGCCGATGGTGCTGACCGTATCGCCCTTATAGTCGTGCGCCGGATAGACCATGGTCTCGTCCGGGAGCTTGAGCAGGCGCCCGAAAAGGGATTCGTATTGGGCGCGCGGGTCGCCATTCTGAAAGTCCGTGCGTCCGGTGCCGCGGATCAACAGCGTGTCGCCCGTGAACACGCGGTCCGGCATGAGGAAGCTGTAAGAATCGTCGGTGTGCCCTGGCGTATAGGCGACGTCGAGACTCAGGCCTTCGATGTCGATGCGGTCGTCGTCGGTGACGCGAATTGAAACCACGTCGGCCTTGGTCTGCTCGCCCATAACGGTGATGCAATCGGTGCGCTCGCGTAACGCCTCGAGGCCAGTGATGTGGTCGGCATGAAGATGAGTATCGATCGCCTTCACCAGCCTTAAGTCCAGTTCCTTCAGCAGCTGGACGTAACGGTCGACGCGCTCGATCACTGGGTCGATGATCAGAGCCTCGCCGCCGTGGCGGCTCGCGAGCAGATAAGTGTAGGTGCTTGAGGTCGAGTCGAACAGCTGGCGGAAGATCATCACACTGGCCTTTGCATCATGGTTATCTAGGCCAGAAACGATCACGAATCATCCGGGATCTCCCTCTAGAAGGTTCGGAATTGCAAAGCCGCCGACAATGGAATTCCGCTTAAAGGCGCTCCGGCGAAACGTGATTTCGTCTCGCCGGGCACTCCTCCGAAATTAGCGATTCTTGGTAATGACCACCTCGAGATACTCGCTTGGCGCAACAAGCGAACCGTCCCTCGCGACGTTGATTTCGCCGAGCAAAGCGTAGAGGTCGGCCTCGAGCGCCTCGCGCGCTTGTGGATCGATCGCGGCAAATGCCTTGAGGACCGGCCCGTAATAGCCGCGGAAGAGCTCGACCCAATGCTTGGGTGACTTGTAGCGGAAGGCAAAATATTTGCTCTGCGCGGCGACGGTCGCCTTCGCACCGAACAGGGTGTCGAGACGGGCTTTCGTGCCCCACAGCGCCGGCGACTTCACGCCAGGCGCCGGCGGTAGATATTTGCTGATTGTCTTGAACAGCCTGCCGATGAAGCCCTCCGGCGTCCAATTGGCGAGGCCGATCTTCCCGGCCGGGCGGCAGACTCGGATAAGCTCGCTCGCGGCCTTCTCCTGGTTCGGCGTGAACATAACGCCGAAGGTGGAAAGCACGACGTCGAAGCTTCCGTCCGCGAATGGGAGATCTTCAGCGTCGGCCTGCTGGAAGGTGACCGGCAACCGATCAGCTTCGGCACGTTCGCGGCCGCGCTCGAGCAGAGAGCCGACATAATCAGTCGATACGACGTCAGCGAATCGGCGGGCCGCGGCGAGCGTCGCATTGCCGTTGCCGGCAGCCACATCGAGGACGCGCTGATTGCTGCGGAGATCGACGGCCTCGCACAGCGTCTCGCCGACGATCTGCAAGGTGGTGCCGATCCTGGCGTAGTCGCCTGAACCCCACGCGGCATGCTGGCGGTCCTTGATCGTGGCGAGATCGGTGGTAGCGGGGGTAGGGATTTGCACGTTCATCGTTCAGGTCCTTCCTCAGGCAGCGGCGCTGGCATCGACCGGATAGTTGCGGACGACGATGGTCTTGACCACAGGGAAAATCTGGTCGCCGGGCATGCCGACACGCCTTGCATGCTCGCGGATCGATTCTGGATCTCGCGCCTGGTAAATGCAGACAGTGCCGAGGCGGCCGTCTGGCTCCTGGACCACATAGCTCCGAATCCAGCGCACGCGGTCCGACATCTCGTCGTTGCCGACCTTGGCGGATTTGGCGCCGGCGGCTTCAAGCTCCTGAACGTTAGCCCAGGCGCTGGGGCGGCGAATGACATAAAGGTCCATGATTGTTCCTCCTATTTGGATTGGGCGTATCTAGGCATTGTCGGGCCGGGCGCGAATGATCGGGCGTCCGCAATGCTTGACACCGCGTCCTGGATTGCTAGGGCGCAGGATTCCTCGCGGTGACGAACCAGGTGCTTGAACCGGCCCAAATGCCGTCGGCCCGCTGATAGGCTGAAAGGGTCTCGCGCAGCGCAGCGATGATCTGCCCCCTGAGCAGTTCGCCTCCCTCTCCCGCCAATTGGATAATCTCTCCTGCCGGACCCAGAGCTACGGCAAACTCAACCGCCTCGTCCAAAGTGCGGCCAATGCAAATGTCTGTGTCGTAGCGGGCAAAAGCGACATGCTCGTATCCAGCGCTCCGCAGCATGTCGCTGACCAAGTCCGGGCCGGCCATCGAGAACGGTCTTGGGCCGCAATGCACCTGGTCGGCCTTTTCAAGGGCGATGACAGTGACAATTTGCCTCGCCCGAAGCTCAGCCTCATGCACCCATGGATTGTCTTCGCGTCGCCGCCAACGATCATCGACAACTCGCCGCCGGGCGCAAGCACGCGCCGAAAGTTACGCAGCGCAAGCCCCGGCAGATAGAAAAACATCGTGCCAAATCGCGAAAAAACATGATCGTAGGGACCGCGAAGATCGTCGCATTGCGCATCGGCGACGAAAAACGTCGCGTTCTTCATCGATGCATCTGCAGCTTCGCGTGCTGCGAGGGTGCCGCAATGAGGTGGGTCGTGTCGCCAAAGCCACAATCGTTATCGAGCACACGCGCACCAGGTGCGCCGGAACAGCTCGTCACTGTGACCCGCTAGGCCCAGGCTCAGGACATGGCGAAAGCGACAGAACTTTTCGAACAATACGGTGTTCCACGCTTCGATCGTAATGGTGTTGTCGGTGTTGCTCGTCCTCGAGCTCCGGTCGCCCGGTTGGCTGCTCTTGAGTGTGGCGAGATCGACGGTGGAAGGAGTGGTCGTTTGAGGAGACGGCGAGGGTGCGGGGGGTCACGCGGCGTGAGCGCCCGCAAAGCCCATCGAATGGCGGTTATCTAGTTCAATCGGCCGCGGTCACAATGCGTCCGCAATGCTTGACACTGCGTCAGGGATTGGGGAGGCACCTAGCAGGGCGCCCGGATGGACCAGACGTCCGGCGAGAGAGAAGCCGATGGGCGCCGACCCGCTTTCCGATGTGCTGAGAACCGTCCGGCTTACCGGCGCGACGTTCTTCAACTGCGCGTGCAGGGCGCCATGGGTAGCCGAGTCGCCGCCCGAGGAGATCATTCTGCCGATGGTCCTGCCAGGTGGTGAGCATCTGATCGCGTATCATGTGGTCACTGAGGGGTGTTGCTTCACCAATATCATCGGCGAAGAGCCCGTCCCGATCGAAGCCGGCGACGTCATCGTCTTCACTAAGGGCGATCCGCATGTCCTGTCGAGCGGCCCAGGCATGCGCGCCGATCCCGGCCCTCCGCGGTCGCTCGACGGCATGACCCGCTCCCAATTGCCGTTCGTCATCAGCTACGGCAGCGATGGGCCGGTCTCGACCAAGTTCGTCTGCGGCTACCTTGCTTGCGATGCCCAGCCGTTCAATCCGCTGCTCGACAATTTGCCGCCGGTCATCAAGGCCGGCGACCCGCAAGGCAGCGACGCTGGCTGGCTTGGCCAGCTCATCCGCGTGGCGATGATGGAATCGGCGGACAAGCGCGCCGGCGGTGAAAGCGTGCTGGCCAAATTGAGCGAGCTGATGTTCATCGAGGTTATTCGCCGGCATCTGGAAGCCCTCCCGCCGGAACAGGCGGGGTGGCTTGCGGGTTTGCGCGACCCCTTCGTTGGCAAGGCCTTGTCGCTGATGCACGCAAGGCCGGGGCGTAACTGGACGATCGAGGGCCTCGCCAAGGACGTGGGACTATCGCGCTCGGTGCTGGCGGAGCGTTTCGCCGATCTAGTCGGCACCCCGCCGATGCAGTATCTCGCCAAATGGCGCATGCAGATCGCTTCAGGGCTGCTCGCCGGCGGGAGCACCAGTATTGCGAAAGTTGCTGCCGAGACCGGATACGGCTCCGAGGCCGCCTTCAGCCGCGCCTTCAAGAAGATGGTGGGAATGCCGCCCTCGGCCTGGCGCCACCGCGCCCGCCCGAGAATCGGCACCTGATTTTTTTCCCTTGCTGGGCGAATATGAGATGTCGCCCCAACCCTCATGCCTTCAGCAACGTGCTGAGTCCCTCCGCATCTGGAAACTCCTCGATCACGCGAGAGTTCCAAGGGCACCAAATGCTGCGCGGGAGAAATGTGCCTCCCACTTCCCCCAAATGCTCTTCCATGAAGACCACGGACGCATCAGAAACCTCCGGGGCGTTGTCGAAGAATTCGATGGAATTCGGGTCGAGGTGCCAACTCCAAGGCTTGTTGTAGGGCTTTGCTCTTTGATGACCTTTCCCTCGATTCCCACGCGGTCGGTTGCGCTGCCCTCGGCGACAGCGCGCGCGTGCTTCACGACCGACTCGTCGCTGAGTTCGATCACGCACGTCCGGTGCACCGTGTCTTGATAACAGCGAAATAAGGGCATCGAGCTTTCCCGCAACTAGGCCCGCCGCCTCGCGGTGGCGAAATAATTCACATCGGTGTCGGAGCCGAGGCGCCACTCGTCGGCGAAGGGATCGTAGATGAGGCCTTCAGTGCTGGCGAGGCTGAGGCATGCGGCGGAGAGCGCAGAGGCAAGCTCTTCGGGCTGCACGAAGCGCTGCCATTGATGGGTGCCGACGGGGAGCCAGCGCAGGATGAACTCGGCGCCGACGATGGCCAACGCATAGGCCTTGAGCGTGCGGTTGAGGGTGGAAAGGATTATCACGCCGCCTGGCTTCACCAGCGGCGCCACCGTCTTGATGAATGCCGGCACATCCGGAACGTGCTCCACCACTTCGAGCAACAGCACCGCGTCGTAGCTCTGTCCGCGCACCGCAAGCTCCTCCGCGGTCGCCACCTGATAGTCGATGCTAAGGCCCGCGGCTGACGCGTGGGCCTTGGCGGCCGCCATGTTTTCCGCCGCAGGATCGATGCCGGTCACGCTTGCACCTAGCCGCGCCAAAGGCTCGCAGACAAGTCCGCCGCCGCAGCCGATGTCGAGCACGCTCAAGCCCGCGAGGCTTCCGGCCTGCTTGGGGTCGCGCCCGAACCTCTGGCACAACTGGTCGCGGATATAGGTGAGCCGCACCGGATTGATGCGGTGAAGCTGCCGAAAAGGCCCGCGCTCGTCCCACCAGTCTCCGGCGAGCCGTGAAAAACGGGCCACCTCATCGCGATCGAGGGTTTGGGTTTTTTGCGGGGCGTGCGTCATAAGCCATTGACCGTAGGCCTTAACCCGTTGTCAAGAATGGCAGGAGAGGGTGAGGCCAGGTTGCGGGCGGCCCCTGCAGTCAGTATGAAGAACTGCTTTCTGGCCGGCCTCGGGGCCGGCCATGCTGCTGCTATGGGTCGGTGGCGCCTGAGAGCCCGCGCCCGGGAGGAGCGAGTGACCCTGTTGGTCCTCAAATTCGGCGGGACGTCGGTTGCCGACGTCGATCGCATCCGCAACGTCGCCGCGCATGTGAAGCGCGAGGTCGACGCCGGCAACGCCTGCGCCGTCGTGGTCTCGGCCATGGCCGGCCAGACCAATCAGCTCGTGGCCTGGGTCGAGGAGGCTTGGGGCTTCAAGCTGAACAATGGCACCCAGGTCTCGGCAATGTACGACGCCCGCGAATATGATGCGGTGGTGGCTTCCGGAGAGCAGGTCACTTCCGGGCTGCTTGCCATCGTGCTCCAGTCGATCGGCGTCAAGGCACGGTCGTGGCAAGGCTGGCAGATTCCGCTCAGCACCGACAGCGCCCACCGCGCGGCCCGCATCACCGGCGTCGCCGTCGACACGCTCAAAGCCCGCATGATGAATGGCGAGGTGGCGGTGGTGGCAGGCTTCCAGGGGCTGGCGCCGGAGAACCGCATCAGCACATTGGGCCGCGGCGGCTCAGACACCAGCGCCGTGGCCTTGGCGGCGGCCCTCGATGCCGACCGATGCGATATCTACACAGATGTGGACGGGGTCTACACCACCGACCCAAGGATAGTGCCGAAAGCCCATCGGCTTGGCAGAATCTCATATGAAGAGATGTTGGAGATGGCTTCGCAGGGGGCCAAGGTGCTGCAGACCCGCTCGGTAGAGCTTGCCATGCAGCGCGGCGTCAGGGTGCTGGTGCGCTCGAGCTTCGACCCGCCGGACCTCAAGGGCGCCGAAGCTGCCGAGGCCTGTGGAACGCTCGTTTGTAATGAGGATGAGATCGTGGAGCAAAATGTCGTCAGCGGAATCGCGTATGCGCGGGACGAGGCCAAGGTGACGCTGCTCAAGATCGCCGACAAGCCTGGCGTCGCGGCGCAGGTGTTCTGCCCGCTCGCCGACGCCAATATCAATGTCGACATGATCGTGCAGAACGTCTCCGAGGACGGCTTCACCGACCTCACCTTCACCGTGCAGAGCGCCGATTTCGACCGCGCCATCGAGGTGTTGAAAAAGTCGCGGGAGAGCATTGGCTACGCCGATTTGCGCGGCTCCTCCGACGTGGCCAAGATCTCGGCCATCGGCGTCGGCATGCGGAGCCATGCTGGCGTTGCCTCGCAGATGTTCAGCGCTTTGGCCGAAAAAGGCATCAATATCGAGGCAATTTCGACCTCGGAGATCAAAATCAGCGTATTGATCGATGCGGCCTACGCCGAGCTTGCGGTGCGGACTTTGCATTCCTTGTTCGGCTTGGACAGCCGCTAGACTGTTAGCGCGGCCGCCTCAAGCCTTTCGTAAGCTCAGGTTCGCCGCTAAACCGGCCGGCGAGGACTCGACCCTATGCCACTTTCAGTTGGCGCCCCGAGACTGCTGCTCCGCCGCTTGCGCGAGGTCATGGCCGAGCGCGAGAGCGCGCAAGCGCGTCTCGACAAGGTCGTGGTGCTGATCGCCTCCAATATGGTGGCGGAGGTGTGCTCGCTCTATTTGCGCCGCCGGGATTCTTCGCTCGAGCTGTTCGCCACCGAAGGCCTCAATCCAGAGGCCGTACACAACACCCATCTGAAAGCCGGCGAAGGTCTCGTCGGCCTCATCGCCGAGCATGGCGAGCCGATGCAATTTGCCGACGCGCAGACCCACCCTGCCTTCTCCTACCGGCCGGAGACTGGCGAAGAGGTCTATCACTCCTTCCTCGGCGTGCCGGTCCTCCGGGGCGGCCACACCATTGGCGTGCTCACGGTGCAGAACCGCACCCAGCGCCACTACAGTGACGAGGAGGTGGAGGCGCTGCAAACCACCGCCATGGTCATCGCCGAGATGATTGCCTCCGGCGGGCTTGCGGTGAGCGATGAGACCACCCCGGAAGCGCGCCGCGAGCAGAGCGCCCGCTTCGCCGGCGCCACCATTTCGGAAGGCGTGGCGCTCGGCCATGTGGTGCTGCACGAACCGCGCATCGTGGTCACCAAGCTGATCGCCGAGGACGTGGAGCTTGAGCGCCGGCGGCTGGCGCAAGCCATCGAAGAGCTCACCGGCATAATCGACGGCATGCTCGAGCGCGGCGATCTTCAGCGCGCCGGCGAGCACCGCGAGGTGCTGGAAGCGTTCCGCATGTTTGCCCATGACCGCGGCTGGCGGCGCCGTCTCGACGAGGCGCTGCTGACTGGCCTCACGGCCGAGGCAGCGGTGCAGCGCGTGCGCAACGACACCCGCGCGCGCATGCTCAGGCAGATCGATCCTTATGCGCGGGAGCGACTGCACGACATCGACGATCTCTCCAACCGGCTGCTGCGCGTGCTGGCTGGCGGCGTGGGCACGGCGGCGGCGGGGAACCTGCCGCAAGACACGATCCTGATCGCTCGCACCATGGGCCCGGCGGAGCTGCTCGACTATGACCGGCAGCGCCTGCGTGGCCTCGTGCTCGAGGAAGGCGGCTCGGCAAGTCATGTGGCTATCGTTGCCCGCGCGCTCGGCATCGCCGCCATCAGCCAGGCCAAGGGCGTGCTCGACGCCGTCGAGGCCGGCGACGCGGCCATCGTCGACGCGGAAGGCGGCGAGCTGCATGTGCGGCCGACGCCTGAGGTGGTAGCGGCCTATGCCGACAAGGTCCGCTTCCGGGCGAGGCGCCAGGCCCAATATGCGGCCTTGCGCAGCGTGCCTGCGGTCACGCTCGACGGCGAACGAATCTCGCTCAACATCAATGCGGGCCTCGTATTCGACCTGCCGCATCTCGATCAATCTGGCGCCGACGGCATCGGACTGTTCCGTACCGAGCTGCAATTCATGATCGCCTCGACCTTCCCGCGAACTCGAGCAACAAACGCGCATCTACAAGGCGATCCTCGACGCAGCCGGCGAGCGCCCAGTGACATTCCGCTCCCTCGATGTCGGCGGTGACAAGGTGCTGCCCTATTTCCGCGTGAACAAGGAGGAGAATCCGGCGCTCGGCTGGCGCGCCATTCGTATGGCGCTCGACCGGCCGGCGCTGTTCCGCACCCAGATCCGGGCTCTGCTCAGGGCCGCGCATGGACGCGAGCTGCGCATCATGCTGCCGATGATCGGCGATGTGGCGGAGCTGACCGCCGCCCGCGGCCTGATTGACCGCGAGGTCACAATTCTGAGGCGTCACGGCCGGCCGGAGCCAAAGAGGCTCCTCGTCGGAGCCATGATCGAGGTCCCGGCGCTCTTGTGGCAGCTCGACCGGGTGTTGCCGCTTGCCGACTTTGCCTCGGTGGGCTCGAACGACTTGATGCAGTTCCTGTTTGCCACCGACCGTGGCAACATGCAGGTGGCGGACCGTTTCGATAGGCTCAATCCCGCCGGACTCATGGCGCTTCGCGTGATCGTGGAGGCTGCGGCAAGACACAATGTGCCGCTCAATCTGTGCGGGGAAATGGCGGGCAAGCCCATCGAGGCCATGGCTCTGATCGGTCTTGGATTCCGCTCCATCTCCATGGCGCCGGCCTCGGTCGGGCCGGTAAAGGCCATGGTCCTTTCGCTCGATGTGAGCGATTTGTGGGTGCGCCTTCAGGAGCTGCTCGCCGGGAAAGCCACCACCGTGCGTGAGGAATTGAGGAGCTACGCCGCCGAGAAAGGTGTCCAGATATGACGCCTGCACGCCAAGATCGGCTCCTCCGCGACCCCGGAGAGGCTTGCAAAGCGCAGGCCAATGGGCTTGGTCGGTGTCGGCTAATGACCTAGTGCGGCGTGGACGAAGCACGTTCCGCGCTTACGGGCTCGAGTGAGATTTTCCCGCTGCCCGAGGAGCAGTGAGGCCAGTAGGACCCTATCCGAGTGCCAGCCGCGTAGCGGTGCACCTGCGTTACTCGAACTCGAGTCCAGGTCTGACTTCTGCCGAAGATCGACAATCCAATATAGCCCCGGAGCGTGAGCCTCTTGCCATCGGGGCTGAGGCTCATTTTTGCGTTGTAGATTTTCCCGGTCTTCGGATCGAGTACCGTGCCTCCGGTGTAGTCCAGTCCGGACTGTTTCATCCCTTCAATGAAAGCAAGCCCGAGAAACGGTTGGTTATGCTTGTCGCCGGGACAGTTCTCGCAGATTGGGTTCGGGTCGTCCCTGGGATCGAGGAATAGCCGCGAGAGACGGCCGACAAAGGCGTTCCCTTCCTGACTGATGGTGACTAGTGCCCCCACTTTCCCAGATTCATCAACCTGCCTCCAGACGCCGGCGGCGGTGGGGGCGCTCATACCGGCCTGGATCGCACTTGATGCGACCGGCGTCACTTGGATAATGAGGAATGTGCTCGCGGCCCAGAATGCCCGGGTAATTCCAAACCTCTGCCTCATGACAATCAGCAGCCCAACAAAACAACTTACCAGTTCGCGGCACGCGCCTCTTGGAGCGTTTCCGTAAGATGTGGCAACGATGTTTCTCCAGTCGGCAAAAAACCCTCAATTTAAGGCTTCCGTGCGGCGCTCAATGAAATCCTCGTATCCCCATCTCGACGTTGCATATGCCCCCCGAAGGGGGGTGAAACGGCTCATCGTGACGGCGGATGACTTTGGCCTCTCCGTCCCTCTGAACGAGGCCGTTGAACGCGCCCATTGCGAAGGAGTTCTTTCCGCTGCAAGCCTCATGGTCGGTGCGCCGGCCGCCGAAGACGCGGTGGAGCGTGGACGCAAGCTCCCATCGCTCGGCGTCGGACTGCATCTAACCCTGCTCGATGGGCGGCCCGTGCTGCCGCCCGACCAAATACCCGGTCTCGTCGGCCCCGACGGTCGATTCCTCAGCAACCCCGTTCGCGTTGGCCTGGCTCTTTACGTCTCGCGCGAATTGCAGCGCCAAGCGAAGGCGGAAATCAATGCGCAGTTTGAGCGGTTTCGCGGAACGGGGCTGATTATGGATCACGTCAATGCTCATCGACACTTCCATCTGCACCCGGTGGTCTTGCAGTCAATCATGGATTTCGCGCCGCGATTCGGCAAACCGCCGGTGCGTACACCACTCGAGCCCTTCATGCCCTCTTTCATAGCTGGTCGGAACCGCGCCTTTGGGCGTCTGCTAAGCTTTTTGTTCTATTTTGCACAGACCCGGCGAATAGAGCGCAGCCTGCATGCGAGGCAAATCCCATCGAACGACCATCTATTCGGCTTGAACGACAGCGGCGCACTGACGGAGTCGCTTCTTCTCGGGCTTCTCGATCATTTGCCCGACGGCGTATCCGAAATCTATTGCCACCCAGCAACACGGAACTGGGAGGGCGAAGATAATCTTCCTGCCTGCTACAGGCCCGAGCGTGAGCTCGAAGCGCTCCTCAGTCCGGCCGTTAAAATGGCGATGGAAAGGCGCGGTTTGCGGCCTTTGTCATACCGGCCTGCCCTTAACAGCGTCACATAATGGGGCGTCATAGAGAGTGACGAAGAGATCCCTCTGACAGGTTCGAGACGACCTGGTGCCGCATCCGATGCGGATCACCGAGTGCGGCAAGGGCGGTGTTGGCGATGCTTGACGCGTTCAGCCCTGCTAATTCGTACATCTGGTGCGGATGACCGTGGTCGATGAACGCGTCAGGCAGGACCATAGCCCGAACCTTGAGACGCGTATCGAGAAGCCCGGCTTCAGCCAAAAACTGGAGGACATGACTGCCGAATCCGCCAACCGCTCCCTCCTCGACCGTGATTAGCACCTCGTGCTCGCCCGCGAGATCCCGGATGAGCTGGCGGTCCAACGGCTTCATGTATCGCGCATCGGCTACCGTCGCCGAGAGCCCGAAGCTTGCGAGCTGCTCCGCCGCCTTCAAGGATTCGAGCAAGCGCGTACCAAGCGAGAGGATGGCGACTGTTGTGCCCTCGCAAAGGATGCGCCCCCGTCCGATGGAGAGGACGGAGCCTTCTGCTGGAAGCTCGGCGCCCGTCCCTTCGCCCCGTGGATAGCGCAGTGCAGAAGGCCGATCTTCGATCGCGACCTGGGTCGCAACCATGTGTCTCAGCTCCAACTCATCAGCGGCAGCCATAATCACAAAATTTGGGAGGCAGCCGAGATAGGCAAGGTCGAAGGAGCCCGGCGTGAGTGGGTCCGTCGGCGCCGACTAGACCTGCACGATCCAGCGCAAACCGCACTGGCAGCTTCTGTATCGCTACATCGTGCACAACCTGGTCGTAGGCGCGCTGCAAGAAGGTGGAGTAGATCGCGGCGAACGGCTTCATGCCCTCACACGCAAGCCCTGCCGCGAACGTCACCGCGTGTTGCTCGGCGATTCCGACATCGAAGCACCGATCCGGAAACGCCTTGGCGAACCGGTCGAGGCCAGTGCCGTTCGGCATTGCCGCCGTAATGGCAACGATCTTTTCGTCTTTGCGCGCCTCTGCAATCAGGCTGTCGGCGAAAACCCGCGTATAGGTCGGCGCCGTGGTATTTGATTTGACCTGGGCGCCGGTCAGCACATTGAACTTGGTGACGCCGTGATATTTGTCTGCCGAAGATTCGGCAGGGGCGTAGCCTTTGCCCTTTTTGGTGACAACATGGACAAGAGTCGGCCCTTGGGCGGCGTCGCGAACATTCTTCAGCACCGGCAAGAGTTGATGCAAATCATGCCCGTCGATGGGACCGATGTAGTAAAAGCCGAGTTCCTCGAACCACACTCCTCCCTGCCAGAGGTGGCGGGCATATTCCTCGAAGCGGGCTATGCGGCGTTCCCAACTCTTCGGAAAGGACTTTGCGACGCGCTTGGCCCAGTTGCGCCAAAAGAGATACGAGCGGCTTGAGGTGATGCGGGCAAGATAGGCCGACATGGCGCCAGTTGGCGGCGCGATGGACATGTTGTTGTCGTTCAGCACGACGATAAGACGCGCATCGAGCGTGCCCGCATTATTGAGCGCCTCATAGGCCATTCCGGCGCTCATGGCGCCGTCGCCGATCACACAAATAACGCGGTTGCTGCCACCTCGAAAGTCTCGCGCCATAGCCATACCGAGACCAGCCGAGATCGAGGTCGAGGAGTGTGCCGCGCCGAACGGATCGTATTCGCTCTCGATGCGCCTCGTGAAGCCTGACAGGCCGCCAGGCTGGCGCAACGTGCGCATTTGCCCTCTGCGTCCTGTCAGGATCTTGTGAGGGTAGGCCTGATGGCTGACGTCCCAAATCAGCCGGTCGCGCGGCGTGTCGAAGACGTAATGCAGCGCTACGGTGAGCTCGATGACGCCAAGACCGGCTCCAAGATGACCTCCCGTGATCGACACAGCATCGATGGTCTCTTGCCTGAGTTCGGCAGCAAGCGGCGACAGCTCGGCTTCACTAATTTTGCGCAAATCTTCGGGCGTCTTCACTCGATCGAGAAGTGGCGTCTTCAACGGCCGCAGTGCAATGTTCATGGAGTCCCCCGCCCACTTTGACTTGAACCCGCCGGTCGAATGCGACGGGCCATTTGCAGCAGTCAGCTTCCCTTCAAGAGCTTGTCACCCCGTTTGTTCAGCGAGGCGACCAGCGCTTCGGGGCCTCCCGACTTCAGGATCGCGGCGAATTCGGCCCGCCGGCTGGCAAGCTCGCTAATGGTGCCGTTGAGGTAGACGTCGATGACTCCCCAGTCGTTACCTGTTTTGCGCGCCAGGTAGTTGAGCGCGAGGATCTTTCCGTCGGATTGCACAATGCGAGTCTTCACCAGCTTGTCGCCATTGGGCTGGTCGACAGTCTGCACGACTTCAAGCGACTCGCCGGAGAAGCCGTCGAAACGGTTGGCATAAGTGGCCGTGGTCATCCTGGTGAACGCAGTAACGATGCTTTGTTTCTCAGGTGCGGAGAGCGCGTCCCAGCTTTGCCCCACGGCGATCCTCGACATCAGCGGCAGGTTGTAGGTTTTGGCCAGCACCGGGGCAAGCTTGTCATAGCGTCCCTGAAGCCCTAGCTGCTTTGCCTGCTTCATGACTTGGAGCAGCGCGTCATAGAGAGTGCTGACGCGTGCGGCAGCAGGATCTGTGGCTTCGCTATGCAGAGCAGCAGGCAGCAAGAGCGACAGCGCGAGCCCGAGGCAAACGGCACGCCAGGAACCAAACGATTGCGCCCTAGTTATTGACGCCTTGGAACGCGTTGGCCACAAGGTCCTGCTCCTTGGTCTTCGGAACCGTTACCTGCCAGCTGGAGGCGACGATCGGGTCGGGTCCCGCCACTCCGTTGGAATTTCCGGTGCGACCGGCCGTCCAGCCGCTCGTTTGAACGGCCTCATCCAGCTCAGCCTGCCGCTTCTGATTCACAACGCTGCGCAACATAGAATAGAAATCGACTGAGCTGTCCTCCAGTTGCGCCATCTGGTCCGCCTGGTCCAATTTGGTGAGAGGGCTTGCGACCGATCCCGCCACCGTCAGGTTATTGGCAGCGGTGGCGATATGGGTCGGCAGCAGGCTGTCAGCAGGGACGGAGGCAGCGTAGGCGGGGATTGTCGCGGCGAAGGCGGGAATTGCAGTAGCGATCTCGACAGTCGTTCCGATGAGGTCGCGGACATTGGTCGGTCCGATCACTGGCAGGACGAGATAGGGACTGTTGCGCATACCCCAAACGTAAAGTGTCTGACCGAAATCACCTGACTGTTGCAGCAGTTTTTGTTTTGTCGCGACGTCGAAGAGCCCGCCGACGCCGACGGTCGAGTTGACGGAAAAGCGACCGACGGTCGTCGCTGCAGCTTCCAAGCGCAACTGCAACACGTCATTGGCAAAGACGAATGGTTCGTCGAGGTTCGATACGAAATTCCCAATTGAGTTGCGCACCGGCTCAGGCACGACGTTGTGGTAGGCTTTGGCGGCGGGATAAATGACCGAATGATTGAAACGCATGTTCCGCTCAAACGTTGACCGGTTCATTTTTTCGAATGGATCGGAGACCTCTGCTGCATCTGCCGGAAGGCTTGCGACGTCGGTGGGAGCCCCAATCGATGCCTCGCTTCTCGGTTTGTCGGACGTGTCCCCCGAACCGACGAACGCGGCCGAGGGCAACGAGGGACCGCTGGCCGCGCAAGCGGAAAGCATCGCCGCAAGCGCGACCCCCACTGCCCGTTCGACAATGGAAAGCAATACCCTCATCAACCCCACCCCATTCTGGGGCTTGTGATTTTCGTTTTATCCCTGCTTGAGGGCCATCGTAGAATTGAAATGAAACAGATGGCTCTCCAAGGAGGAGTATACTTTAAAAATGGGCGCCTGGCTTTGGCTAGTTTTTACGCTTGCTGCCATTGCAAGCTGCGCATACGCCCTTTTTGGGGCAGCTCTCCTGCGGCAATTCGCCCAAAATACGCCCATTCTCGGCTCATCGAGGCCAGGCCTGACGGTTCTCAAGCCGCTCTGCGGGGCTGAGCCCGGCCTTGAGGCAAATCTAATTTCCTTTTGCAATCAAAACTATAGTGGCCCCCTGCAGCTGGTTTTAGGGGTCCAAAGCCCTGCTGATCCCGCCGTCACGGTCGCCAAACGCCTCAAAGAGCTCTTTACCGAACGCGACATCGAGCTTGTGGTCGACTCCCAGCGGCATGGCGCCAACGGGAAGATTTCCAATCTTATCAACATATTGGCACGAGCGCGGCACGAGATCGTCGTCGTGTCGGACAGCGACATTCGCGTTGAGCCGCAATACCTTCAAAGCGTGATCTCGACGCTGCTTGCGCCAGGCGTAGGGGTTGCGACCTGCCTCTATTACGGATTTTCGCTCAATGGCCTTTGGTCCCGGCTCTCTGCGACGGCCATCAACGAGCATTTTCTTCCGAACGCCCTCGTGGCGCTTAAGCTTGGCCTCGCCCGCCCGTGCACGGGCGCAACTATCGCAGGCCGCGCGGAGACGTTCCGGCGTATCGGCGGCTTTGAGGTCTTTGCCGATCATCTCGCCGATGACTACGCGATTGGGGAGGCCGTTCGTGAGCTCGGATTGAACGTGGCGGTCGCGCCCATCCTTGTCGGCCATGGCTGCGCAGAAACAAGCTTTGGCGAGCTCATGCATCACGAGTTGCGCTGGGCCCGCACCTTACGTCTGCTCTCGCCATGGGGTTATGCCGGCCTGGTGCTGACCCACGCGCTACCCCTGGCACTAATTGCCGCAGCGCTTGGCGGATTCGGTGCGGCCGGTTGGGCCACAATTGCGCTCGCGCTTGCCTGCCGACTTTCTATTCCGATACAACTAAGGACGCTCTCTTTTGGAGGAGGTGCTTCGCCCTGGCTTTCTCCGATACGGGACTTAATGAGCTTTGCGGTTTTCCTGGCAAGCTTTGTGCCGGGTCGGCTCAGCTGGCGAGGCAGCCGCTACGTGCTTCGCTCTGACGGCACGCTGGGGCAAACCTGAGGGACGGACCGACTGCGTACGCTCTTTCTGCAAGCACCGTCTTACGACGGCTTCGATGGCGGCGCCGGCGCGCGCTACCAGATGCGGCGCGAAGTGCGTTCCTTCTGGTATCCGACCTGGCTCGCCCAGCCGGCCGCTCTCGTTCCCGACTCAAAGCTGGTCGACGCGCCGCCGCATCGCTTGAGTTTCGCCGACATCGCTCCATATGCGCGACAATATGAGCTGCTCGTAATTCATACCTCTTCGCCCTCCTTCGTGAGCGACGTGAAAACCGCCGAGGCAATGAGGGAGCTCAATCCGGATCTCAAGATCGGCTTCATCGGCGCCAAGGTCGCCGTCGAGCCGAAGGAGAGCCTCGAAGCGTCAACGGCGATCAATTTCGTTGCCCGCAACGAGTTCGACTACACCATCAAGGAAGTCGCTGAAGGACGCCACTGGAGTAAGATCGTCGGTCTGTCATACCGCAACGCCGACGGCATCATCGTGCACAATGAGGAGCGACCGATCCTCGAGGACATGGACCAGCTTCCCTTCGTGACGCCGATCTATAAGCGAGACCTCGTCGTCGAGAATTATTTCGGCGGCTACCTCAAGCACCCCTACATCTCGTTCTATACCGGCCGCGGCTGCAAATCACGCTGCACGTTCTGCCTTTGGCCGCAGACAGTCGGCGGTCATCGTTACCGGGTCCGAAGTGTAGGCCACGTCATCGACGAGCTCGCCTGGGCAAGGTCGGCCTTCCCGCAGGTAAAGGAATTCTTCTTCGACGACGACACGCTGACGGACAACCTGCCGCGCGTCGAGGCGCTGGCCAAGGAGATTGGCAAGCTCGGACTCACCTGGTCCTGCAACGCCAAGGCCAACGTCCCGCGCCAGACGCTGAAGGTGATGAAGGACAATGGTCTGCGTTTGCTTCTCGTCGGCTACGAATCCGGCAATCAGCAGATCCTGCACAACATCAAGAAGGGCATGCGGGTCGACGTCGCCCGCCGCTTCACCAAGGATTGCCATGAGCTTGGCATCGTCATTCACGGCACGTTTATCCTCGGACTGCCCGGCGAGACCAAGGAGACCATCGAGGAGACCATCCGCTTCGCCAAGGAGATCAACCCGCACACGATCCAGGTGTCGCTCGCTGCACCCTATCCAGGCACGTTCCTGCACAACCAGGCGCGCGAGAACAATTGGCTGCATCACGAGGATGAGGAACTGCTGACCGAGCTTGGCACACAGATCGCGCCCTTGTCGTATCCGCATCTCAGCCATACCGAGATTTTCGACGGCGTCGAGGCGTTCTACAGACGGTTCTACTTCTGCGCGCCGAAAATCGCCGCCATCGTGGGCGAGATGGTGCGGAGCCCTGAAATGATGAAGCGACGCTTGAGGGAAGGGCTCGAATTTTTCCGCTTTCTGCGCGAGCGGCGTGAGCTAGCCGCCTGAGCGCTTCCTTTTGACTCGCTTCGCCTTTTTGCCGGTTGCCGGTGTGGCAGCAACGGGCTCGGCTCGCGGTTCTCGGCTTGGTTCCGTTGCCTGCCGCGGTGGCCCCATCAGAATAGGCTGGAACAGCACTGCTGCGGCGAGCGTGGTGACCAACGACAGGCTCAACAGCTTCCCCATGCTAGACGTGCCGGGATGGTGGGAGAGCCAAAGACTCCCAAATGCAGTGGCCGTCGTCATGGCGCTGAACAGGACAGCACGTGTAAGCGAGGAAGCGAGCAGACTCGTCTCGCCCTCCCGCCAGGCAAGCACGTAATAGATCTTGAAGGCGACGCCGACCCCGAGCAACAACGGCAGCGCGATAATGTTGGCAAAGTTGAGCGGCAGCCCGAACAGCACCGTGAGCTCGAGCGTGACCACGCCAGCAAGCAAGAGCGGTACGAGCGTGACCAATACGTCGCTCACGCGACGCAAGGCTAAAAACAGAATGACCGTGATGGATATGAGTGCGAGCGCGGCCGCCTGGAAAAACGCATGCACGATTGTATCCGCCGATTCTTGTATGAGGATTGGCGTTCCAGTCGCTTCCGGGGCAACGGCCGACACAGCCGCCGCGAAGCGCCGCATCGCCGCATTGTCATTTTGATTGCCCTTAGGCCGCACCTCGATGCGAGCGCGGCCATCCGATGCGATCCAGTCGCGCCGCAGGTCCTCGGGGAGAGCGCCGAGCACGATGTGCTCCGGGTGAAGGCTCGCGCGGATCTCGTCGAGCTGGAGCTTGAGTCCGCCGAGGAGCGTGTTCGCGACAGTGGCGCGGCGTGCGGGATCGGCGTCGGCTAAGGCCTTCAACGAGCTTGCCATCTTGCGGCTTGCGGACTCCGCGGAGGCGCGGAAAGCATCGGCCGCCTCGTTGAGCGCGGACTGCGTCTCAGCGTCTGTCGGAGCCTGGTCGGCCTCCGACGCGTCAAGAGTGGGACCAATCAAGTCGGCGGCATCAGCGATGGTGGCGAGCTTTTCATCTTGTTTGTCGGGCACGAAGCTCTCGAGCGTGAGCGTGCTGGACACTTCCGGCAGCCTGTCGAGGCGTTGCGCCAGCGCGTCCGCGTCGTCGAGCGACTGTGCTAGCACATCTATTGCGGTCGGTGTCGTCGTGGGATCTTGCATCAGCTCAAGCAAGGTGGCGACCGATTCCACTCTCGCACTACGCAGGTTGAGGGGATTGAAGTCGAAGCTCAAATATCGAAACAACGGCAGCCCGGCGATGACGGCAACGGCCGCGAGCACGAGGATCGGCACGCGGTGGCGCGCCATGAAGCGATCCATGGGCGCGAGTCCGCGATAGCCGATTGCCTCGGGCTCGGGCGGCGGGCGCAGCAGCATAAGCAGGGCAGGCAGCACGGTGATGCTGGTGAGAAAAGCGATCAGCATGCCACTACCGGCGATCAGCCCAAGCTCCGACACGCCGCGATAGGCGGTAGGGAGAAAGCTGTAGAAGCCTGCCGCTGTCGCGGCTGCGGCGAGCGTCAGCGGCTTTGCAATCGCCTGGGCGGCCGCATCGAGGGCCGGCTCAAGGTGATTGTTAAGGTGCCGCTCGCGACGGTAACGCACCGCGACCTGGATCCCGAAGTCGACGCCGATGCCGACAAAAAGAACCGCAAAGGCCATCGAAATCGGGTTGAGCGCCCCGACCAGCGCAAGCCCGAGTGCTGCAGTAACGGCAAAGCCCACAAACAGGCTGACGAGTACGGCAAATACGACCCGCTTCGAGCGCAGAGCAAACCAAAGAATGAGCAGCACGGCCAAGGCGGTGAGCAGAACGTTGAGCAGCGCACCCTCAGCAAGTGTGCCGAACTCCTCATCGGCCATGGCGACAGGTCCGGTGAGCCGAACCCTGACGCCGTTGTCTGGCGTGAACCCAAGGCTCGCGGCGGTACTGCGGATCTTGGCGGAGGCCGCGGCCCCCGGTTGCAGCGCTTCGAGGTCCAGCCTTGGCTTCACACGAACGAAGCGGCGAAGCTCCAACTTGGCAGGGGCCTTTCCCGTCATCAGCTCGGTCCAGGAGAAGGCGGCGGGGCGACCCTGCAGGAGCGTATCTATGGTGCTCGACAGAACCGTAAGGGGCTTGTCGAAGTTCTTGAGCTCGATCGAACCCGCCTCCACGCCCTTTGGGATTAAAGCGAGCGCTTCCGCGAGCCCGTGCAAGCTCGTATCGGCGGTGAGCGTGCCCAAGAACGGCTGGGCGCGGATGAGCTGTTCGGTTGTGCGGTGCACGTCGTCGGGCGGCAAAAACAGGAGCCCATTCTTCTTGAAGAATGCCCCGCCCTCTTCTTCCTGCACTGCTTCGAAGTTGTCGCGATCCTCGGCGAGCTTGGCGACCAAACGACTCGAGCCATCCCTCGCCAATTCAGGCGTGGCGCCGTCGACCACCACGAGAATGTTATCCGCCAATTGCGGAAATGCCGCATCAAACTGCAATTCACGCTGGCGCCACGGCAACTTCGAAGAGATGAGCTGACCAGTGTCAGTGTGAATCGCAAAGTTTTCGTAGCTATAGGTGCCGGTGCCGAGAGTTACCAACGAGGCTATGATAACCGTCAGAGCCGGATAGCAGCAGCAAGCCCTGACAAGCCGAACGATTACGGTTTCAACCATATGCAGTCGACATCCTCATGAAGTGCACCGCGGCTGTATTCTGTACAGTACCGATTCGCATGGGCGTTCGCCGATCGGCTAACCCCTCGCGTTAGCCCACGGGAAAGGTACCTTCGCGCGCTCGACACCTAAGGCACTCCGACTTTACGGCAAACGTCGTTTTCTTCATCGTGAGAGACGTGATTCTGTTTGGGGAATTTATGCGACGGTCGGCATCTCACGAGAAAAGGCCGTCCTGAAAAAATGCCCTGCCCTTGCTCATGCTGTTGCTGCTTTACAACGATGCGACCAAACATCGCCATGACTGCATCGCCTGGGCTGCACCTTTCTGCTGTCGCTAGCATGTCGGCGGCGGCAATGGACGCTTTGTCTTCGCCGACCCCGCCAAGCTTATCCACTCTTGGTCCGGGCGGGACCGGCGGGGACCCACCGGTTGAAGCGAATCCAGCTTTTTTCGAGTTCTGCGTCGGCACCGTTTTCGGGATCGACGGCCCAAAGGGGGACAAGAAGGGAACCCCCGACGTCAACCTTGAGCTGTTGTATGGGCCAATCGGCGGAGAATATCAGAATGGCTTCCTGAATCACTTCCTGCGGCCGCGCTTGCTTCTCGGCGGTACGATCAATACCGAGGGCAATACCAGCGAGCTTTAGGGCTTCGCCTGGGATATCTTTCTCACACAAAGGCTGTTTATCGAAGGGTCCTTCGATGGCGCGGTTCATAACGACGACGACGCCTATTCGGGTGCACCGCCAATTTCCGCGAATCGCGCTCAGTTGGATTTATGCTCTCCGAGCGGTGGGATGTGATGGCGACCGTAGACCACATGTCCAATGCCAACCTTTGCGACGAAAACCGCGGGTTGACCAACGTCGGATTTCGCATCGGTCGCAGGTGGTAGGCGCCATTCGCTCGGGACGTTTCCTCAGCGAAGCTAGTCCGATCGCCTTACACTTGCCCTAACGGGAACCAACCGCCGGCTCTCGAGTATCTGCCATGTGAGTAACGCCGGCACGCCGATGACAAGGTCCCGGGCGCGCTTCAGGAGCGACAAGGCAAGAGCGATTTCCGGGCCGAATCCAAACCAAATGCCGAGCAAGACATAGACGCCCTCTTGAATGCCAAAGGCACTCGGCACGACAAAGGCCATGCTGCGGACTGCATAGAGGAGACTTTCGATCGCAATCACCGAGCCAATGCTGAGCTTTACGCCCATAAGACGCAGCGCGATCCAGGCTTCGAGACTGCTCGCGACCCAAAGGGAAAAGTGGAGGAAGCCCGCGCTCCAGAACGCGCTCGGGCGGCGATAGATCTCGTGAATTACGCGTTGGATAGGCGGCAATCGCGTGGCCACACCCTCGGCCCAGCGATGGGGAACCCGGCGGAGCATGTTCTCCAACACGGTAAAGCCGTGTCGCTGGACAAGAATGAACACAATCGCCGCCAAAAGCGCGAGGACGATGCCAAGAGCGGCCCAGGCGATCAGATGATTGTTCGGCCTTTGCGCCGAAAGAATGCAGAGGCCGAGCGCGGTGTAACTCAATTGTGCGATCATCTCCAAGGTCAAGTCGACGATCGTCGAAGCAATAGCGACGGCACTGGGAAGACCGAGCAAAATCGCCGCCCGAGCCCCCATGACAAATCCGCCCACCTGTGACAGGGGCAGAATCTCCGCACCCGAATCCCGAACGAATCTGCCGAAGACGAAGGCTCTCAGCGGCGCAGACTGGGGCGCGAGCAGGTACCAGCACACACCAAGCATCGCGGTTAGGGCGAGGTGAAAGACGACGATGGTCAAAAATCCAGTCCAGCGAACCGTGAATAGCGCATGCGCCACTTCACTGAAGCCGAAATAAGCGACTAGCCCAGTGCCAACTGTCAGGCCGCCGATTGCGAATAGAAGTGTGAGCGCCTTCATTGCAGGGTCCCGGAGATGCAATCGGTCAAACGGGTCTTGTGGCCGTCGACCATTGAATGCATGGGGTGGACTTTGATCCGGATGAAACGCGCTGAATAGATGTTACTACACCCTTGGGAAAGGATACCCTATCCTTCATGGTTGCTTTGGAATTGGTGACGACCTCAATAGACGCACTCCAACCAAGGCGCCGAGTCCCTCGGTTCTTGCGCAAAAATAAGGTGACAAAGAAGCATCTTGACTGCATTCCACGGCAGCCGGCTAATTGGCTCGGGGATATACGACCGATGAAAGTCATATTGGCACAACCGAGGGGATTCTGTGCCGGAGTTGTCCGAGCCATCGAGATTGTGGAGCGTGCGCTCGAAAAGTTCGGACCGCCTGTTTATGTGCGCCATGAGATCGTCCATAACCGGCACGTGGTGGAGAGCCTCAAGGCCAAGGGCGCGCGCTTCGTGGAGGACCTTTCCCAAGTTCCGTCGGGCGCAGTGACGATTTTCAGCGCGCACGGGGTGTCTCGCGCCGTCGAGGATGATGCCGAGGCGCGTGGCCTTTCGGTCCTGGACGCAGTCTGCCCTCTTGTCGCAAGAGTGCACCTTGAGGGCCAACGCTATATCAACCAAGGACGCATCGTCATTCTTATTGGTCATGCCGGCCATCCCGAAATCGAGGGGACAATGGGTCAGCTCAAGGGCGAGGTTCATCTTATCCAGACCAAGGAGGACGTGGACCTGCTCGCGATCCCTCCAGATGCGCCTGTCGCCTATATCACCCAGACGACTTTAAGCGTGGACGATACGCGGGCCACCATCGAGGCCGTCAAGAAGAGGTTTAAGAATGTCGTTGGCCCCGAGACCCGTGACATTTGCTACGCCACGCAAAATCGGCAAACCGCCTTGCGTCAGCTCGCCAGAGTGGTGGAGCTGATCCTCGTCGTCGGCGCAAGCAATAGCTCGAACTCAAATCGCCTGCGCGAGATCGGGTCAGAGGAAGGCGTCCCGAGCTACCTCGTTGCCGACGGTACCGAGCTAAAGGACGAGTGGTTTTCTGGCAAAGTCACGGTGGGAATCACCGCGGGTGCTTCAGCGCCGGAGGCGCTGGTCGATGATGTCATCAATGCGCTCGGGCGATTTGGCCCCGTTGAGATATCGACGCTCGGGGATGTCGAGGAGAAGATTCACTTCCGCGTGCCGCGTCAGCTCGTGGGAGCGTGACCATCCCGCGGTCGCTGCGCGACCGCCGCCATGGAGCCCATGATGGGGATTCCGTTAAGTCAGGCGCTTGCGGTTGGAAGCTATGTCCTTCGGCAGCATTTGCGGGGTCGGAAGCGCTATCCGCTGGTGCTGATGCTTGAGCCGCTGTTTCGCTGCAACCTCGCCTGCGCGGGCTGCGGCAAGATCGACTATCCCGACAAAATCCTGGACCAGCGCCTATCGGTCGCTGACTGCATGCAAGCCATCGATGAATGCGGTGCGCCGGTCGTTGTACTTGCGGGCGGCGAGCCGCTGCTGCACAGGGAACTTTCTGAGATCGTGGGTGGCGCGCTTGCCAAACGCAAATATATCACCGTCTGCACCAACGCGCTGCTGATGCAAAAAAAGCTCGAGCAGTATCAGCCTCACCCTCGGTTCAATTGGTCGGTGCATCTTGATGGCGACGAGGAGATGCATGACAGGTCCGTCTGCAAGACCGGTGTATACGATCGCGCCGTTTCGGCGATTGAAGCAGCCAAGGCGAAAGGATTCCGGGTGAATATCAATTGTACTCTGTTCAGCGACGCCGATCCGGAGCGCGTGGCGCGTTTCTTCGACACGGTTGTGACGCTCGGCGTCGATGGAATTACGGTTTCGCCGGGCTACGCTTATGAACGCGCGCCCGACCAGCAGCATTTCCTCAATCGCACCAGGACGAAGCAGCTGTTTCGAGACATCTTCAGCTACAGGGGTCGCTGGAGCTGGCCTCTATATCAATCGGGGCTGTTCCTCGATTTCCTCGCCGGCAATCAGACCTATCACTGCACCCCCTGGGGGAACCCCACCCGCACTGTGTTCGGCTGGCAGCGCCCCTGTTATCTGCTCGGGGAAGGTTACGCGAAGACCTTCAAGGAGCTGATGGAGGATACGGCGTGGGACAAATATGGCACTGGGAATTACGAAAAATGCGCCGATTGCATGGTCCATAGCGGCTACGAAGCCACAGCCGTCATGGATTCGGTGAGCAGGCCCTGGAAGCTTGCGAAACTCGCCATTGCCGGGATCAAGACCGAAGGACCGATGGCGCCCGACATCCCGCTCGATCGCCAACGGTCGGCGCAATACGTGTTCTCGAAGCATGTGCAGCAGAAGCTAGCTGAGATCGCGGAAGCCGAGGCGCGGCCCCAGAACGTCGCTGCAGCGGAGTAGGACCGAGCGCGCACGGCCTGCGTCGGTGGCGAGGCGAATGAGCCCCGGCAACTGGCGTGGGCTTTTCGCAAGCGAGGCAAGCACGGTGCCAACGTCGATTCCGCCGTCCGTCCTCATACCGGCAAGAGCAGCCGGCGGTAATGCGCGCTCCACCGGATCGGCGATCACCCGCAAGACCGCAAAAGGTAGCGCAAGCTCGGCGGCAATCCGCGCCACCACATGGCTCTCCATATCGGCCGCCGCCGCGCCACTCGCTTGGTGAAGGCCCTCCTTCTCCGAAGGCCGCGTCAGCGGCCGATCGGTGCCCGCAATCCTAACGAGATCGGCTCTGCCGATTATTTTCTTGATGTTTGCGGTCCAGGCCGGATCGGCGGGATAGGAGGAGCCCCCGTAAACAACCTCGCGGCCTATGAGGCAGGCGCCGGCGGAGCATTGCGGTACAAGACCGGCCGCCATGCCGAAGCTGATTATGGCCACGCCGCCCTGGGCAGCTAACTGCCTGACAAGCTTCTCCAGTCGGACGGTATCGCCTCCGCCTTCGATGGCTCTGACGCCTCCAGAACGCGCCGCAATACGTGCCTCAGCGCGGAGGCCAGTCGCGGCAATGACGAAGTCCACCCCTTTGTCGCTCACATTCCCGCCAGAACTGAAGTGGTATTGGCAGCCTTCAGATTGCGGTAGCGGGCAAGGGCCCAAAGCGGGAAGAATTTCGCGTAGCCGTGATAGCGAAGGTAGAACACGCGTGGGAAACCAGTCGCGGTGAAGCGCTGCTCCTCCCAGAATCCGTCCTCCCCCTGCCCTGCCAGAAGATAATCGATGCCCCTGTTGACCGAAGGATGGTCGACCGCGCCGGCGGCCATAAGCCCAAGCAGTGCCCAGGACGTTTGCGAAGCCGTGCTTGCGAGCAGGCTCGTGCCCTTGATAGTCGAGCTTGTAGCTCTCCCCACCCTCTCCCCAGCCGCCATCAGGATTTTGGATCGATCCGAGCCACTGCACCGCTCTGTGCACCTGGGCAAGAAGTGGCGTCAACGCCAGCAGCGTTAAGGGCGCACAGCACCGACCAGGTGCCGTAGATGTAGTTCATCCCCCAGCGGCCGTACCAGCTTCCGTCCTCCTCTTGGGTCGAGAGCAGATAAGCGATCGCCTCGTCGAACGCCTTGTTCTCACCGCGCCTCGCGCCGAGCTGGGCAAGCATCGAGACGCAACGCGCGGTGACGTCGGCAGTGGGCGGGTCCAACAAGGCGCCGTGGTCCGAGAAGGGAATTTGATTCAGATAGTAATATTCGTTGTCGGCATCGAACGCGGCCCAGCCCCCGTTGCCGCTCTGCATGCCAATGACCCATTCCTGCGCGCGCGTTGATTGCTTCTTCGAATGCGCCGTGGGTCTTATGCTGGCGTGCGGGCCGAGGCGCGGTCCATGGCCATGACCACGACGGCCGTGTCGTCTAGATCCGGGTAGTGGGGATTGGCGTATTGAAAGGCCCAGCCGCCGGGACGGAGGCCGGGACGGGTCAGCGGCCCAGTCCCCAACCGTGTCGAGAACCTGCAGTGGGCGCAGCCATTCCAGACACGAGAGGGCGCGCCGCTTCGCCATCCGGACCACCCACTTCGAGTAGCGTGTGGGCGGCGAGTGCCGTATCCCAGACCGGCGAAAGGCAGGGTTGGCAATAGGCCTCGTCTTCCCTGACCATTAGCAATTTTTCTATCGAGGCCCGTGCCGTGCGGACGTTTACGTCGCTATCGGCATAGCCCAGCGCATCAAACATCAAGAGCGAATTGACCATGGCCGGAAAGATCGCTCCGAGGCCGTCCTCTTCATTCAGGCGCTCTATCACAAATTTGACGGCCCTGTCGATCGCGCGCCTGCGAACCGTCCTCGGGGAATAAGGCTCGACCACGCGCAAGATTCTGTCGATGCCACCGAAGACCTGCGCCCATGGCCATGTCTGGTGCGCGCCCTTCGGCCAATGCTGGACGTCCTCCGGCGGTGTGGTGAAGAGCTCAGCAATGCCGACGCCGCGCCGATTACGCGCGCGCGGCTTGATCGCATTGAGCACCATCAGCGGTACGAGCACCGTTCGCGCCCAATAGGAGACCTTGTCGAGATGGAACGGGAACCAGCGCGGCAGCAGCATGATTTCGATGGGCATTACCGGCACCGCGCGCCACGGCACACCACCATAAAGAGCAAGCAGGTTGCGAGTGAATACATTGCTGTAGGCGGCCCCGCCTCTCGCCAGGATCCAGGTGCGCGCACGCACCATGTGCGGGGCATCGACCCGTTCGCCAATCATCTTCAGCGCAAAATAGGCCTTGACGCTGGCACTCACGTCCGATGCGCCGGCGTGGAACAGCGGCCAGCCTCCCTCTGCCGACTGAATGCGCCGGAGATAGCGCGCGATCTTCGCCTCAAGGGGAGCATCAATCGGCTCGCCGCGATAATGCCGCATCAGTACATATTCGGCGGGAATGGTGGCGTCGGCCTCAAGCTCAAAGACGAAGTGGCCGTCGGGCCGCTGCAACGCGCAAAGCGCCTTTGTGGCGGAGGCGATCGAATCCTCCAACTGGGAATCAATGCTGTTAGGCGCAGGCTGCGGAAAGAAGGCCTTTAGTCTCGTTGTCGTCATCCAATTCTACTTTCGTCTGCCCCGGTTACGTAGCCGTGCACGCCAGCCGCGCCGCCTCATTTCCCGATCGGATCGCACCCTCGATGGTGGCAGGGAGGCCAGTCGCCGTCCAGTCGCCGGCGAGAAAGAGATTTCGCCAGCGGGTCTGCGATCGCGGCCGGTTTGCATTCTCTTCCGGAAGCGCGGCAAAGGTGGCGCGGCGCTCCCTGATGATGTGCCACGGTGGCAAGACCTCGGGCAAGTTCGTCAGCCTTACCACGTCATTCCAGACATCTTGTGCGAGCACCTCGCGGGTGGCCTCAACCCACCGGTCCGCGGCACTTATGGTGGCCGAAATCCGGTCGGGAAAGGCGAACAGCCATTCCGCTGTCCCATTGACAATGCCTGTAATGGTCGGAAGCGTTTCCGGGGGCTTTCGTTTGAAATGCACGTTGACGATGGCACGGAAGTTCTTCGGCGCAGGCAACTCCGGCAGGAGCAATGGGGCAACAGGGGCGGGCACCGCGAGGATCACGGCATCAACCGGGGCAAGGCTAATTCAGTCCTCGCCGAAATCGAGTGCGTTGATTTTATCGTCTGCAAGCACTAATCGGCGGAGCTGATGACGGAAGCGCACCATTACGCCATGGCGCTCCAAATAGGCTAGGGCCGGATCAATGAAAGCGGGACCCAGGCCGCCCGGAACGACCAGTGGGCGGCAGGCGCGACCACCGCGCGCAAGCGTCTCGCGTAAGACCGCGCCCGCGAGAAAGGCCGACGCCTCAGAAGGCTCCGTGTTCAGCGCAGCAAGAAACAATGGTCGCAAAAGCCGCTTATAAAGCGGGCCGTCGCAGTGTATGAGTTCAGCGATACTGACATCCCGCCGAGGACGCAGCAGGTTCCTCACGGAAAAATAGTCGATCGCATGCGTACCCGGAACGCGGCGCCGCGAAGAAAAAATCCACCATGGCACCGACCCTTCGTTCGGACGCAGCACCCAACGCTCGCCTGTGGCGAGATCGGCGAAAGCGAACGCGGCCTCATCACCTGCGGCGAGCTTATCCTCACTGCCGATTGTTTTGAGAAAGCCGAGCGCCGCGTGATTGGCGGATAAGAGGAGATGATTGCCGTTGTCGATCGTGAGCCCAAGCGCCGGCTCGAAATAGGAGCGGCAGCGGCCGCCGGCTTGGGGCGCAAGCTCATGCACGACGATTTCGCCGGCCAGTACCCACGAGGCTGACCGCTGTTGCGAGCCCGGCAAGACCGGCGCCCACGATATGCACCATTCCGTCCGCCATTAGATGATGCCGTGCCGCAGGACAGCCCAAAGGAACTGGAGCTTCGACGCGTGAACTTGTTCTCGTGGCGGAGTCCAGCCCCGCCTCACGAGCTTGTCGAGAAGCGCTTGGTAGACCGAGGCCATGACGCGCGGCGATCGCACGGACTCTCTCGGCGGCACGAGGCCATCACTGCCGAAGCTTCTGCAAAATGCTGTTTTGCACGGGTGACGACGCTCGCACAGGCCCGCCCAAGTCTTGGATGGGCGAGCACCTTCCTGATGTCGGCCTCATCTATGCCGGCCTCCGCTAAGGTCTCCCTGGGAAGGTAGAGTCGTCCCAGGCCTGCGTCTTCATCCAGATCGCGGAGGATATTCGTCATCTGCAAAGCGCGGCCGAGATGATGCGACAATTGTTTACCCTTTTCACCTTCGACGCCGAAAATTCTGACCGATAGCCGTCCAACTGCCGAGGCGACCCGGTCGCAATAGAGCTCTAGCATAGCCCAATCCTGGGCAAGGGTTTCACGCCGCACATCCATCTCCATGCCGTCGATGATGGCCAAGAAATCCTCTTGCCGCAAACCGAAGGCTTGCACCGGCCTGGCAAGTCCTTCAGTAAGCTCGCTACGCCTTCCTCCGGCATAGAGGCGCGCGATATCGTCGCGCCAGTGATTCAGCATGGCAATGCGGTCATCATTTGGGCCGCCATCGTCGGCGATATCGTCCACGGCGCGGCAGAAGGCATAGACTTCGTACATAGCCTCACGCTTCTCGCGCGGTAGGATGCTGAGGGCGCGATAGAATGAGCTGCGCGATACGATCGCCTTAGGGGCGACACGTGTGAGGTTCGGCTGCTCCAAGCCGCTCATTGCACTTGGCTCGCGCGTGGAAAATCCGAGCGTCGCGTGAGCCGCGCGACAAGTGTCGCCGCCGCTCCCTGCATTCCATTCGCAAGTCCGGCGAGCTTCGAAAGGTGCACGCGCTCGCTCAAGGGATCGCTCGTGATCAGCCGCGCGGTCAGCCGCTGCGCCAGTCTGACAATTGCGCCCGTCTCAAGACCGAGTCGCGTCTCCTTGACCGCAAGCGGCAACTTCGAGGCTTCGGGCAGGAGCCCTGCGTTCCTCTCGGCAATCGATTTCAGGCAAGCGCGCAGGGCCGGGGAGGATTTGGCGGCGCCGAGTTCCTCGACGCTCGCGCCATATGTGCGCATCGCATCGAGCGGGACGTAGACGCGATCGAGCGCGCGATAGTCCTTGGCGCAATCCTGCAGATGATTGATTACCTGCAGGGCGGAACAGAGCGGGTCTGAATAGGCCCAAACGGAGCGATCTTCGCCGTGCAGGTCGAGCACAAGGCGCCCGACTGGCATGGCGGAATAGCGGCAATAGTGCATGAGCTCGGCCCAATTTGCGTAGCGGCGCTTTGAAACGTCAGCGCGAAAGGCGGTGAGAAGATCGAGCGCGTGCGTAGGAGCAAGATCATGTTCCGCCAACACCGATCTGACGAGCAAGGCTGCCTTGGCCTTATCGGATTTGCCGAGCAGCGTTTGCTCCAGGGAGTCAAGCCTTGCAAGTTTATCGCTCTCCGAGAGAGCGGGATGGTCGGCAATGTCGTCGGCGGCGCGGGCAAAACGGTAGAAACTTAGTATTGGCGCTCGCAGGCGCGGAGCAATAAGGAAGGAGGCGACGGGAAAATTCTCGTCATGCTCCGTCTTGCTTGAATCGATGCTGGCGGTAATGGTCATTGCTTCGCCGGGAACGCCTGACTGCGGCCCTTCCAAGTTCCGCCCCGACCTCGCCAATGCTCATACGCCGAGCTGAGCGTGAAGGCTGAATAGGTCGCAGCGATCAAGGGCAGCGCGGCGCCCCACAACGGGGAGAGGCGATAGAAACGAAGGATTGGCGAGAAGGCGAGCATCATCACCGCCCAGGCGACTAAGGCGACGGCGTTAGTTGGATACGTCCCGATAATGGCGAGAAGAGGAGGCGCGAGATAGGTCGCAGCCATACCGGCCAATGTGGCAGCGAGTAGCAGGGGCGAACAGCGGAGCTGAGTGTAGGCCGTACGGGCCACCATGCGGCCAACGTCAGCAATCTCAGGATATGTTCTGAGGCTGCGCACCTTATCGCTGAGGCCGAGCCAAATTGCTCCCTCGGCCTTCATCACTCTAGCAAGCGCACAATCGTCGATCACAGCACCGCGAATCTTGGCGACGCCACCCGCCCTTTGGAGCGCAAACCTCTCAACCAGCATGCAGCCGCCGGCCGCTGCCGCGGTGCGTGCAGAGGTGTCGTTAACCCAGGCAAACGGATACAGCAATTGGAAGAAGAACACGAAAGCTGGAATGAGGGCACGCTCGGCGAAGCTCTCGCAATGAAGCTTCGCCATGAGGGATGTCAGCACGAGCTCGTTCGTCTTTGCGCGCGCGACCAGGCGCTTCACAGAGCATGGCGCACAGTGGATGTCGGCGTCCGTCAACAGCAGATAATCGGGGGGAGATTTCGCGGTCTCAACATAAGAGACACCTTGATGCAACGCCCAGAGCTTGCCGGTCCATGCGGCGGGCAGAGGCTGGCCTTGCAGGATGACAGCTTCACGGCCCGCCTCGGCGGCAATTCGGCGGGCGGCAGCAGCCGTGCCGTCGCTGCTGTTGTCATCCACCAGAACGATGGAGAGCTTCGGATAGTCTTGTGCGAGGATTGAGCCGAGGCTCTGCGGCAGCATCGCGGCCTCGTCGCGAGCGGGTATGATGACAGCGACGGTCGGCCAATCTGCATTGTCTGGCCAGAAAGCCTGGTCAGCGTCGGCGCGTCCGCCCGCTAGCCAAAAGCCGCCACGATAGAAAATGAGATAGATCCACACGATGAGCGCGATGCAAGCAATGGTCAATGACGCTGTCACGAAAGGAATCCTGCGGTTCGAAACCAGTCAATCGCTTCACGAATGCCTTCTTCGGCGGGTTTGGCTTTGTAGCCAAGCTCACGTTCTGCCTTAGCCGAGGTGAAAAACATGTGTTGCTTTGCCATGCGCAAGCCATTCAACGTAATGAAAGGCTCGCGCGTTGTGACCCGCGCCATAGCTTCGGCGGCGAACGCAATTGGGTAGATTGGCCAACGTGGCAGGCGGACGCGTGGGGGGGAGCGGTCCATAAACCGCGCGATTGTGCTGAGCAATTCGAAAAGCGTCATATTCTCCCCGCCCAGAATATAGCGCTCGCCAATGCGTCCGTGCCGAAGCGCCGCGACGTGCCCCGACGCGACACTGTCCACATGCACGAGATTCAGGCCTGTATCGACGTAGGCGGGCATGCGGCCCGACGCCGCTTCAATGATCATTCGGCCGGTGGGTGTCGGACGCAGATCTCGCGGGCCGACTGGCGTTGAGGGGTTGACAATTATCGCTGGGAGTCCTCTTCCGATCATTTGCTCGACCAGCCGCTCCGCAGCGATTTTGCTGCGCTTGTAGGCGCCATAGGCATCCGTCTCGGCGAGAGGCGTCGTTTCGTCTGCGGGCACGCCATCCTGGCGTAGTTTAAGTGTCGCAACGCTCGACGTGTAGATAATGCGCTCGGCGCCCGCAGCCTTTGCCGCCTCCATGACTACGCGCGTTCCCTCGACATTCGCCCGCATGATGTCTTGCCCATGTGGCGACCAAAGCCGATAATCGGCGGCCAAATGAATGACATAGCGCGAACCTCGTGCCGCGGAGAAGACGACGTCTTTGTCGCGCATGTCGCCTTCAACGACATCGATCTCAAGACCAGCGAGGTTTGTTCTTGAGCTCTCGTGCCGGACGAGCGCACGCAGCACGAGGCCTTCGTGCAAAAGCTCCCTCGCCACCGCCGAACCGACAAAGCCAGTGGCGCCGGTAATAAATGTGACGCCATCTCCCACGACAGTCGTATCTTCCGTTTGCTATGGTTTGCCTGCCCAAAGATGATAGCTTAATCCAGAGCGATCGCTTAAGAAGCCGATCGCCACATGAAGTGTTGAATTTTGCGACGATTCTTGGCGGAACAGCGCCAAATGACCGCTTTTACGAAATTGATTCGGAGGCGTTTGGCTGTCCGTAGCTAGTGATGGTCTGCGCCGGCTTCACAAGCGGCGCTGTGTGCAGAGTGGAGGTTGAGAGCGAGGTGAAAACCTTCGACGAGAACGCAGTGACACTTCTACGAAATCGAAGACTGGAAGCAGTGTGAACTGCTGATCGAATTGATCGAGCTGATCGGGAGCAATGATGTGCGCTCGCTCGAAGAACTTTCCGAAAAGAGAGTGCAAGACGCCTGAGGCGATTTGGGCGAACATATGTAAAGCTCGCGGAATCGAGCGCTGCACCATTCCTGAGCGAGTATTGACTGAGGCCGCCAGCGGTGGTCAACAGATACACAGTGACGATACTCCCTCAGGTACCATAACTAGTAGTAGAAATCGGGGGGATGTCTGTGGAGAGGTCGAATCGCCTCTTTGTTGACGTGCAAGGCGAGTGGGTCATTGTCACCGAGCCTGCTGCGCAGTTTTGTGCCGTCTACGCGATGCCAACCACGACACCTCGACCTCGACTAATCCTCAAGCGCCGCACGAATACTGAGGACTATGAGCTTCTGGCCCGAGCTTGGCAGGCGGCAAACGACAAGGCGCGTGAGCTGGGGTGGATAGTCTAAGTTTTTCGGCCGTTCACCTTCGTTCAACCTGCTTGGCACTAAGCGGACCAAATCCATAGCCGGGTTGATGTCCGCTTCTCATCCTGACGCGTGTGGGCGTGGCCATGACACAGATTTTATTAGGTGCGGGCCACACCCACTATCGGCGCTGCCACTACGCCCACGCCCGCGCCGACGGCGGCGCCTATGGGGCCAGCAATGAAAGCGCCAGTAACCCCGCCGGCGATAAGGTCGATTGTGGCTTCCGGCGCAATCGTGCAACCCAGGAACGGGAGGGCCAGAGCTATCACCGCAACAACTTTCATCAAGCCTCTTCTTCGTTTGGCATGGCTCGATATTCACTGAGGCTTGCCATGATGAGGGTTTTGGGAACGGTTCCACTATCCACCTTGGCGTCACCAATTGTCTGCTGGTTGCTCACACAACCCGACCCATGAGCACAAGAGCTACGGCAACGACAAGTGTGGATGCCTTCATCAGCAACTCCCCGAAGGGGAATATCTCAAGCAACTTCTAGCGGCTGGTGAATTGGCATCGCCGAGGTAAAGACCAAGGAACAGGCGTTCAAGATGCGATGCGCGATGAGCGATGGCGCCTCGAGAACGGTCATTACATCCTGATTCCGGTCGTTGCCCCCGCCCGGTTTTATGACTAGGCTCTCCACTCACGGGTGTTGCGAGGCTTGAGCCTGACGACTTGGGGCCGTAATTTTGAGACGGCGGGAGTGGTGAAACACATGACTCACACCCAAAGACTCTTGTGGCGGGTGTGTTTTTCTGCCCTGGCCATAGGAATTGTCACGGTAAGCGCGAGCGCCTGGCTGGAAGCCGGCCAATACGAAGCCCCAATTGTCTTTACGGCGAGCCAGGTGTTGCCACCCGATCTTGCACATAGCCCCAATTATACCGTGGATGAGCGCGTAGGCCTCGAGAACTTCCAGTACGTTTATCAGCTGAAGACCAAATGGGGTTCCTTCAGCGTGAAGGGTTCCGACCTGTTGCGTGTGCGCGCGCGAGAGATCGCTGCCACCGCCAAGCTCGAGACCGTTGCCGGTGCTAAGACTGCGGTGATCGCGGCTGGCAGCACGGCCATGCGGCCGGTCGAGACGGCCAAGGACCTCGTCACAGCGCCGGGCCAGACTATCGGCGATACTGTAAAAGGGGTGGGCCATATCTTCAGCAGCGCCGCCGCCACCATGCATTCTACTGACCCGCACAACGAGAGCATCCTAGCCTCGGTCACGGGCGGCGCCACGGCAAGGCGCAAGCTTGCCTTCGATCTCGGCGTCGATCCTAATACCAGCTTTCCACCGCTCGGCAACGAGCTGAAGCGCGTTGCCACGGCGAGCGCCGTGGGAGAGACCTCGGCGAATGTAGGGTTGAGCTTTGTGGCCGGTCCTGCCGGTTTCGCGATCAGCGCGGGCGGCACAGCTACTCAGGTCCGGGAGATGCTGCGCGACAAATCAGCTTCGGACCTCGAAAAGGATGGGCGCGAGTCACTCACCGCCATGGGCGTGTCAAAGGGGACGATCGATGCCTTCTACGCGAACCCCAATCTAAGCCCGACTGACAAGACAGTCATCGTGGAGGTACTCGAGAGACTCGGGAATATTAACGGGCGGGAGCTCTTTATTGCCGGCGCAGCGCGCGCCCCCTCCATAGAGATGGGCTTTTTTTACCGACATCAGGCCTTGCTGATCTTGGCCTATAACAAGAAGATTGCACCGGTGCGCGGCTTTGTGCGGGTAGGCGGCGCGCCTATGTTAGCAACGGGGAAGGGAACGGTGAGCATTCTTCCCGTCGATTATCTCGTCTGGAACGCATCCGTTGCCGAGCTTGCGGCCAACGCCAAGCGCGAGCATGGTGGAGGGGAGCTGTGGATCACCGGGAGAGCGAGCCCGACCACCACTGCCAAGCTCGCTGAGCTCGGCTTGAAGCTGGTCCCTATGGCCGGCGCACAGCTTGGGAATTATCCGCAGCTCGCCGGCTGGAATTGACATTTGCGGCGCCAGGACGGGCAATCTCGCCAAGGCGCAGGCTTACTATTCAAAGAAGCATCCCGGTTAGCCGCAAACTGAAGCCTCGGCTCATGGAGAACTGGGGCTTCAGAGCTTGCGTTCTTCGACAGGCCGACGTTCAGTGAGCCTCCGATCTGGCAGGATCGTTGATCTGGCCAGTAACGTCCCAACTCTGGCTCCCCTGTTCGGTAGACGGCACCTGAGGATTCGCTTCCGCATTCCTCGATACGTCTGGAATGTCGCGAAACCGCGGTACGGGACCGCGTTCGATGTGGCCTGCCGGAGCGGGCATAGCAAACGCCGAAGCGGACATCGAAAAAAACAGTGACCAAAGCGCGCAACCTGCGCAGTTGGGTTTTCCGACGCTTTGCAAGGAGGAAAAAATGATTAGGCTTTTCGTCGGAGTGGCCGTGCGACTACTCAGTTGGCTCACAAATTCCCGAGGGTGGCGGCGATTAGCAGCGGCACGCCATGCGGGTGAGGGACCTAGCGCGGGCGCGCCATGATGCATCGCAAAGAATGGACTAGAACAGCGATCTTGATAGGCCTTCTCCTGATCGCAATTCTTTTTGCCCAGAGCCGTAGGAACTGCGAGGTCCCGGGCAGTACTTGGATTCCATGCATCTACGGAAAGGTGCTGAAGGAGGAATCGGATATACGAAAGCCGCACGGCTTCCAGTGAGCGGCTAATGAATCCGAGCCGTGTTGTTACGCGACATTAGCCCTACAGGCTATCCGGCTTTCTTCTCGGTTCAGACTTTAGCTGCGCGTCTAGGTCGTCTAGATCACCTGCCAGCGTAAGCAATGTCTTGGCGAGGTGGGCATATTGCAGTCTCGTTTGGAGCGAGGCTGATGTCTGCGCCAGCCTTACGCACGCCAATGCCTGTTGGCGGCATTCCTTTGGATCAAGCGGCATATCGACTCCAGCTTTTCTGCCAATTTGACTCCAAGGTTGAGTTTGGGTGTCAAGATGGCTCCTACGAAGAAATAAGCCCTTGCAGGAGAAACTCCATGACGCCAAAGCAAGTCCGTGCCGCAAGAGCGTTACTGGGGTGGTCTCAAGCTGAATTGGCCAAGGAGGCGGAGTTAGGAATCACGACCATTGCCGACTGCGAACTCGAACGCCGCCAAACCTCGTTTAGTTCGCTGGGGGCAATCAGAGAGCCACTTGAACGCAGCGGTGTCCAATTCACCTTCGGCAAGAGGCCGGGGGTTAAGCTGCGTCGGTTGCAACGTTGACCGGCGCTGGCATCGCGTTTAACTAAACAAAGCGTACGGGCGTGCAATTGAGGCAATCGTTAGCGGCGTGTTAGCACGATACCCGGAAACTCTTGTAAAACAAGGCTTGCAGCCCGGACGGTGGACCCGGAGGCCGCCTACACATTCACGGGATCAAGGAAATGCCAGCCGGCTATGACGCTGAGGTGGCTGAGTTATTTCGGGACCTGCGGTCCGCGAGTGGCCTGTCGGAAGCAGATCTCGCGGCCCAGCTCGCGACGCGACCGGAGGTCGTCCAGGCGCTAGAGCAGGGCGCGCTCTATGCCCTGCCGCCCTGGCCAGAGACCTACCGCGTGGTGGCAACCTACGGCACGCTGCTCAACCTCGATGTGCGGCCGCTGTTGCGGCGCATCTATGCCCAGGTTGACGCAGGGGTTGTTGGGCTCGCCCCGAAATCCATGCCGGACGTGCCCTTCATGGCGCCGCCCGAGAGCATCGGGCGTGAATTCCAAGGACAGGCGCCGGTGTCCGCGCCCAGGGCTCCGCACGCGGCACCGAATCGACAGCCTCCCGCGCGCCAGGCACAAGCCCCCCAATCGCGGCCGCAGCCTCAGCAGAATTCGCAGCCGCTGCCGCAACAGCAGCCGCAATGGTCGCCGCAGCCAAGAGGAGCGCCGCCCCCGCAACGCGGGGCGCCCCCGTTGGCCTCCCAGCAGCCACGCCCAATGCCGCCGCCGCCCCGTGAGGCGCGAGCCCCGTCACCGCCTCATCAGCCTCAACCTCGCTCGCCACTCGCGCCGCGAGCGGCGCCGCTGGAGGAAAACCCGCCACGCAAGGCCTTTCCCTGGAAGACGATCATCAAGTGGGGCGTGGTCGCCCTTGTCATCGTGGGGATCGCGGCCGGTGTCTGGATGTGGCTGGCCAAGCCCAGTCCGCTCGGTCCCGGCTCAAATCCTGGACAGCCTGGTGCCAAATCGTCGAACAAGGGTGCGCCAACCGACCTGAACGACCCGCGGAGCCGGAAGGCAGACCGCCTGCCCGGTCCCTCCTAACCAGTGCACCTGCTAAGATTCCGCACATGACGACCATTCCCGCCGAGAAGCTCGACAAGCTTGTCTCCCGTTGGGAGACGGTGCAGGGCACGCTTGCCTCCGGCGCCGATCAGGAGACCTATGTTCGGCTCTCACGCGAATTCGCCGAGCTCGATCCGATCGTGGCCACCATCACCGCGCTCCGCTCCGCCGTACGCGAGCGGGCGGACCTGCAGCATCTGATCGACGACCCGGTGTCGGAGACGGACGTGGCGGCTCTCGCCGAGGAGGAGATCGGCCCGCTCGATGCCAAGATCGAGGAGCTCGAGCAGCAGTTGAAGGTGCAATTGCTGCCCAAGGATGACGCCGACGAGAAGAGCGCCATTCTCGAAGTGCGCGCCGGCACCGGGGGCGAGGAGGCTGCGTTGTTCGCGGCCGATCTCTTCCGCATGTATCAGCGCTACGCCGATGCCCATGGCTGGAAGGTCAACATCCTCTCGGCGAGCGAATCGTCAACCGGCGGCTACAAGGAGATCATCGCCAACATCACCGGCAAGGGCGTCTTTGCCCGGCTCAAATTCGAATCCGGCGTACATCGCGTGCAGCGGGTGCCGGAGACCGAGGCGCAGGGCCGCATCCATACTTCGGCGGCGACCGTGGCGGTGCTGCCGGAGGCCGAGGAGGTCGACATCAAGATCGACGACAAGGATCTCCGCATCGACGTGTTCCGCGCGAGCGGCCCCGGCGGCCAGTCGGTCAATACCACCGATAGCGCCGTCCGCATCACGCATATGCCAAGCGGTCTCGTGGTCAGTCAGCAGGACGAGAAGTCCCAGCACAAGAACAAGGCGAAGGCGATGAAGGTGCTGCGTGCGAGGCTTTATGATCTTGAGCGGGCGAAGCTCGATGCTGAGCGGTCGCAGACTCGCCGCAGCCAGATAGGCACCGGAGATCGCTCGCAACGCATCCGCACCTATAATTTTCCACAAGGGCGCGTCACCGATCACCGCATTGGCCTTACCCTGCACAGCCTCGACCTTGTGCTGGAAGGGAGAGGCCTCGACGAGATCATCGATGCGCTCACCACCGAGCATCAGACGAGCCTGCTCGCGGCAGTGCAGGAAGAGGGCCATGGGTGAGTTTGGTACCTTGGGACTCAGCCTCGGTAAGGCTCACGCCGCCGCGGCGAGGCTGCTGCGGGAGGGCAAAGTCGATACGCCGGAGCTCGATGCCCGGCTGTTGCTCTGCCACGCGACGGGATTGAGCCACGAAACCTATGTTGCCGCGCGTGAGCACGCGCTTGAACCGGATGCCGTCGCGCGGTTTGGCGCATATGTGGAGCGGCGCCTCGCCGGTGAGCCGGTGTCGCGCATCATAGGGCTGCGCGAATTTTACGGACGTCCCTTCCGCATCGATGCGAGCACGCTCGACCCGCGCCCCGATACCGAGACGCTGATCGAGGCCGCGCTCGCGCTGGTGGATCGACAGAGCCTGCGCGGGACGCCGCTCAAGCTCCTCGACCTCGGCAGCGGCAGCGGCTGTATTCTCATCACCCTGTTGGCGGAACTGCCGGCCGCAAGCGGCGTCGGCATCGACCTCAGTCTGCCGGCGCTTAAACGCGCCCGGGCCAATGCGCAAGCCCTGGGGGTCGCCGACCGTGCCAGCTTCTCAATTTCGGACTGGCTCGGCGGGGTCGACGGCGCCTTCGATCTGGTGGTTGCCAATCCGCCCTATCTGTCGGCGGCAGACATGGCTGGGGTCGGCACAGAGGTGCGGGATCATGACCCCAGATCCGCCCTCGATGGGGGGCCTGACGGGCTTTCCGCCTATCGCCGCATTGCGCCGCACTTGCGAAGAGTTCTGCGCCCGGGCGGCCTTGTCCTGCTCGAGATCGGCCCTGGCCAGGCGGACGCCGTGGCGCGCCTGCTCGCTGGCGCCGGTCTAACCGTGGAGGGGCAATGGCTCTGGCAGGACCTCGCCGGCCGGCCACGGGTGGTCGGAGCCAGGGCTTAAGGCTAATGGGTCTTGGGAGGGGGAGGTCGTATCCGAAAAATTGGACTTGGAAAATTGCGGAGTTCAGGCTAGGTTTGACGTCAGCGAATTGGAGAATTCTCGGCCATTGGCGTTAAAAGCGCTGGCCGGTTGCAGACGGCAACAAGAGCGACATCTCTTGAACCTCGATTGTAAGGCGGCGTGCCTCTCGGGACGTTCAGGTGACGCTCAACCGCCCATCTATTTCTAGGCTGGCTGCGCAATCAGGACGATCGGCAAAACGCCGGGGATGAGCGCAAGGCTGCAGCGAAATTGTATTTTGGCCGACCGCGGGCGAGGGCCACGCGCCCCGACGCGGCCGGAGCGATGAGTGAAGCGTGAACTTGGACTCAAGAGATCCGAGCAGACAAGAACTCAAGAGCAGGGAAGAAGTCGCGGCATGAGCCGCTTATCAGGGTTGCATAGAAGCCTATGAGGCAAGGACAGCAGAATCGCCGGGGCCGCGGCCGTGGCCGCAAGCCCCAAAATCCATTGGCGCGGAACTTCGAATCCAACGGTCCGGACGTCAAAATCCGCGGAACCGCGGCGCATATCGCCGAGAAATACATGTCGCTTGCGCGCGATGCACTCGCCTCAGGCGACCTGATCTCGGCGGAGAGCTATTTCCAGCACGCCGAGCATTACAACCGCATTATCATGGCCGCGCAGTCGCAGTTCGGCCCGCAGCATGGCGGCCAACCCGGAGAAGGGGGAAATGGCGGATTCCGGCCACGCTGGAACGCCGACGGCTCCTCCGACGACGATGGGTCCGACGACGATGCCAACGAAGGCGGCGGGGATATCCGGGCCGTGTCTGGCGGTGGCGATATTCGCGGTGGCGGCGGGCAAGATCGCGAGCGCCATCAAGGCGACCGGGAACATCACGGCGGTGGACACAACCGGGGCCGCCAGGGCGGCAATGGCCGCGAGGCCATGCGCGACTCCAACGGGTCCGATCCGGCCGATGCCGCCCAGCCCGACGACGAGGGCGCTTCGGACCCGGTGGGATAGGTTTTAACCCGCGCCTAGTGCGTTGGCGGCTTGATCTTGCGCCTTGCATGGGCCCGAGATTGACGCTTCGCATTTTCGTTGTCTCATCCCCGCGCTATATCTCCTCTAAGGGTCGGCTTGTATTGGCTGGCTGCCGGCCCGGCTGGGCCTCCCCGCGCTGCCCAGCGTGGCCTCCCGCAACTGTCCTGAACAGGAAGCGTCCCATGGACTTTGAGAAATTCTCCGACCGGCTCAAAGGCTTCGTGCAGTCGGCGCAGACCCTAGCCATCCGCGAGGGCAATCCGCAGATCACCCCCGAGCATCTGTTGAAGGTGCTGCTCGACGATCCGGAAGGCTTGGCGGCAGGGCTCATCACCAAGGCCGGCGGCAGGCCCAAGGAGGCGCTGGAGCGGACCGAGGCAGCGCTCGCCAAGTTGCCCAAGGTGTCAGGCGGTGGCGCCCAGGTGCATATGGCCGCGGCCTTGGGCCGCGTGCTCGATCAGGCCGAGCAGATCGCCACCAAGGCCGGCGACAGCTTCATCACCGTTGAGCGCGTGCTGCAGGCACTTTCCATGGCCAAGGAGGCAGAGTCCTCGCGCGTCCTCGCAGATGCTGGCGTGACGGCGACCTCGCTGAACGCCGCCATTAACGATCTGCGCAAAGGACGCACCGCGGATTCGGCCGGCGCCGAGCAAGCCTATGACGCGCTGAAGCGCTACACCCGCGACTTCACCGAGGCCGCCGCCAAGGGCGAGCTCGATCCTGTCATCGGCCGCGACGAGGAGATCAGGCGCACCATCCAGGTGCTGTCCCGCCGCACTAAGAACAACCCCGTGCTGATCGGCGAGCCCGGCGTCGGCAAGACGGCGATCGTCGAAGGCCTCGCCCACCGTATCGTCAATGGCGACGTGCCGGAGAGCCTGAAGGACAAGAAGGTGCTGTCGCTCGACCTCGGTGCGCTGATCGCCGGGGCCAAATATCGCGGCGAGTTCGAGGAGCGCCTCAAGGCCGTGCTCTCCGAGATCCAGTCCTCGCATGGCCAGATCATCCTGTTCATCGACGAGATGCATACCCTGGTCGGCGCCGGCAAGGCCGACGGCGCCATGGACGCATCGAACCTGCTCAAGCCGGCGCTCGCGCGTGGCGAGCTGCATTGCGTCGGCGCCACCACGCTCGACGAATATCGTAAGCATGTGGAGAAGGACGCGGCGTTGGCGCGGCGCTTCCAACCGATCTTCGTCTCCGAGCCCACGGTCGAGGACACCATCTCCATTTTGCGCGGGCTGAAGGAGAAATACGAGCTGCATCACGGCGTGCGCATCGCCGACGCGGCGCTCGTCTCGGCGGCCGTGCTCTCCAACCGCTACATCACCGACCGCTTCCTCCCCGACAAGGCCATCGACCTCGTCGATGAGGCGGCATCGCGGCTGCGCATGCAGATCGACTCAAAGCCCGAAGCGCTCGACGAGCTCGACCGGCGCATCATCCAGCTCAAGATCGAACGCGAGGCTCTGAAGAAGGAATCCGACTCTTCCTCCAAGGATCGCCTCGCCAAGCTCGAGAAGGAACTCGCCAATCTCGAGGAAGAGGCCGGGGGCCTGACCCGCCGCTGGCAGGAGGAGAAAGGCAAGCTTGCCGACGCCCAGAAGCTGAAGGAGCAGCTCGATGCCGCCCGTCTCGAGCTCGAGCAGGCGCAGCGCAAAGGCGACCTCGCGCGAGCCGGCGAGCTGGCCTACGGCGTGATCCCAGACCTCGAAGCCAAGTTGAAAAAGCTCGAAGAGACCGAGGACAAAGGCGGCGCCATGGCGCAGGAGGTGGTCACCGCGGACCTCATCGCTCAGGTCGTCTCCCGCTGGACCGGCATCCCAGTCGACAAGATGCTGGAAGGCGAGCGCGACAAGCTGCTGCGCATGGAGGAGGAGATCATCAAGCGCGTGGTCGGCCAGTCGGAGGCCGTGACCGCAGTATCGACCGCCGTGCGCCGCTCCCGTGCCGGCCTGCAGGATCCCAACCGGCCGATCGGCTCGTTCATGTTCTTAGGCCCCACCGGCGTCGGCAAGACCGAGCTTGCGCGTGCGCTCGCCGAATTCCTGTTCGACGACGAGCACGCCATGATCCGCATCGACATGTCGGAATATATGGAGAAGCACTCGGTCGCCCGGCTGATCGGCGCGCCCCCCGGCTATGTCGGCTATGAAGAGGGCGGCGCGCTCACCGAGGCGGTGCGCCGGCGCCCCTACCAGGTCATCCTGTTCGACGAGATCGAGAAGGCGCACCCCGACGTGTTCAACGTGCTGCTCCAGGTGCTCGACGACGGCAGGCTCACCGACGGCCAGGGCCGCACCGTCGATTTCCGTAACACGCTCATCATCATGACCTCGAATCTCGGCTCCGAATATCTGGTGAACCAGCCTGAGGGCGAGGATTCTGATTCAGTGCGCGAGCAGGTGATGGCGGTTGTGCGCGCCCATTTCCGGCCTGAGTTCCTGAACCGCGTGGACGAGATCATCCTGTTCCACCGGCTGAAGCGCGAGCAGATGGCGAGGATCGTGGACATCCAGATGCGCAGGCTTGCGAAGCTGCTCGCCGACCGCAAGCTCACCGTCGAACTCGACGACAAGGCGAAGGAGTGGCTCGGCACCAAGGGCTACGACCCGGCCTACGGCGCGCGGCCCTTGAAGCGCGTCATCCAGAAATATGTGCAAGACCCGCTCGCCGAGCTGATCCTGCAAGGCAAGATCCGCGAGGGCGATACTGTGAAGATCACCGCCGACAGTAACGGCCTCGTCATCAACGGCGAGGCGGTGAAGCAGGCGGCTTAGCGATCAGTTCTGTAAGTGCTGCGTGCCGAAACACCACGAGCCAGCCGAAAAGACGTCGTGTAGCCGTGCTTTTGGCCAAGTGTGTCCGAATGTCGAAGAAGGGGTCGCCAGCTTCAACCAAAAGGGTGATGTGGCCGTTGTGGCCCTTTAACAGATCGACCCAGGCGCCTTTCGTCACACTTCCTTTGTTACCGTCCGGCGTAAGAAATTGCGCAATGATTCCCACTGCAGCGGACGACCCATTAGTACAGGACGCGGCCGCTTGGCGCCCCGCATCCCTCGTTTTTCGTCATGACTGGCGCTTCAACAGCGGCGAGGCGCTTTGGCGCGCAAACTTCATATGGCATGCCCGCGAAGGCGGGTGTCCCGGTAGTCACCGCCTTTGCCGGGGTTATTGAGGGCAGTGAGTACTTGATCGCCCGGTCAAGCCGGGCGATGACAAAGGAAGAGGGAGGAGAAAGGAGGGGAAGAGAGAACGAAGCACTTGCGCTCAAGAAGCGCGAAGCGCGATAGCGTTACTGCACGGTCGTGGTGGCCTGGGCGACGCGGCTCGTGACCGGATCCATCTGGCGGAGCTCGTCGACGCGATTGCGCTCCTTCTGGAACTCGGCGAGCTGGCGGCCCTGAAGCTGCAGGCCGCGCGGCACCTGGATGGTCATCGGGTTGACGAACTTGTTGTTGACCAGGATCTCGTAGTGGCAATGCGGCCCGGTCGAGAAGCCGGTCGAGCCGACATAGCCGACCACCTGGCCCTGCTTCACGCTGACGCCGGGCGCGAGCCCGTCGGCAAAGCGCGACATGTGGCCATAGGCGGTGGCGAAGCCGTTGGCGTGGCGGATGCGGACATAGTTGCCGTAGCCGCCCTGGCGCCCGACCGATTCCACCGTGCCGTCGGCGCCGGCGAGGATCGGGGTGCCGATCGGGGCCGCCCAGTCGACGCCGGTATGCATGCGCACCGTGCCGAGCAGCGGATGCACGCGCGGGCCGAAGCCTGAGGTGTAGCGGCCGCCCTTCACCGGATTGCGCATCAGGAACTTCTTGGCGCTGTTGCCTTGGGCGTCATAGTAGTCGACGAGGCCATCCGGGGTGCGGAAGCGATAGAAGCTCCGGGTCTGGCCGTCGACGGTCATGGAGGTGTAGAGCAGCTCGCCCATCGCGTCGCGGTCGGAGCCCTCCGGCACGTCGAAGAAGACGTCGAACGAGTCGCCGGGCTTTACCTTCTGCTTGAAGTCCACGTCATAGGAGTGGACGCGAAGCAGCTTTATGATGGTCTCCGGCGGAATGTGCTGGCTGACCGCCGCGTGATAGAAGCTCGTGTAGAGCGTGGCGCGCTGCTGGCGGTCGGTGCGCTTGACGCTCTCGGCGGCGTTGCTCACCACATAGTCGCCATGACGGTTGCGGGTGACGCTGCCGAGCAGCTCGTCCTTCGGGCCGAACACGCTGACGCGCACCGGCTCCATCGCGTCGTTGTCGGACGGCGCCGGGATCAGGTTGAGGCGGACTTCCTGGCCAGGCTTCAAGTTCTGCGCCGGGAATACCGTGTTCATTGCCTCGACGACGTCCTTGGCCTCTGACGGCTCGACGCCGACCTTGGTGATGATGCTGGCGAGCGTGTCGCCGCGGCCGGCCTTGACCGTCTTCAAGTCGCTGCCGTCTAGCAGATCGGCGAGGTCGTCATCGTCGTCGTCGTTTTGGTCGTCGGCGGTCTTGTGGATGATGGTGATGTTGGGCGCAAGCGGCGAGGGACCAAGGCCGTTGTCGGTGCGATATGCGGCGGGCTGCATGATGGAGCCGGTCACGTCGCCGGCAGATGCCGGGTCGGCATAGGCGAAGTTCTCGGCGGCTTCGGCGACGAGGGTGTTAACCTCTTCGGTCTTGAGCTCGACCCCGTCCTCTTGGGGGAGCGCGCCGTTCGTCAGATCGGTGAGGCGGAGGCTAATCGCTTGCGGCGCATCGGCCGCAGGGCTGGTGTCGTCACTGCCGACCGGAGTCGCATCGGTATAGAGCTTGAAGGGATTGAAGGCGGGTAGGGTGTCGGCGTCGTCTGGATTTGTGGTAGCGAGGCCGGCGACGATGCGAAGGTAAGGCTTGATGGTAATGTATTCGCGGGAGCCTTGGTGCTCGACCACCGTCTCGTGAATCACATCGCGGCTGGTGAATCCGGAGGCGCTGAGCTGGATGCGGTCGCCCTTCTCTACCCTGGCGCTCTGGCCGTCGCGGGCGAGCGTCGCGCTCGGCATC
>CAVUZR010000029.1:195000-221237 GCA_963745855.1 uncultured Alphaproteobacteria bacterium
GGAACTCGGCAAATTACCCCCGTAACTTCGGGAGAAGGGGGCCCCATACCTGGGCAACCAGGCGTGGGGGGCACAGACCAGGGGGTGGCGACTGTTTACTAAAAACACAGGGCTCTGCGAAGCCGCAAGGCGACGTATAGGGTCTGACGCCTGCCCGGTGCCGGAAGGTTAAGAGGAGGGGTGCAAGCTCTGAATCGAAGCCCCGGTAAACGGCGGCCGTAACTATAACGGTCCTAAGGTAGCGAAATTCCTTGTCGGGTAAGTTCCGACCTGCACGAATGGCGTAACGACTTCCCCACTGTCTCCAACGCAGACTCAGTGAAATTGAATTCCCCGTGAAGATGCGGGGTTCCTGCGGTTAGACGGAAAGACCCCGTGAACCTTTACTATAGCTTTGCACTGGTATTCGTGGTGGCATGTGTAGCATAGGTGGGAGGCTTTGAGCCGGGGGCGCCAGTTCCCGGGGAGCCAACGTTGAAATACCACCCTTGTGATCATGGATATCTAACCGCGGCCCGTCATCCGGGTCCGGGACAGTGCATGGTGGGTAGTTTGACTGGGGCGGTCGCCTCCCAAAAAGTAACGGAGGCGCGCGAAGGTGGGCTCAAGCTGGTCGGAAATCAGCTGACGAGTGCAAAGGCATAAGCCTGCCTGACTGCGAGACTGACGAGTCGAGCAGAGACGAAAGTCGGCCTTAGTGATCCGGTGGTCCCGCGTGGAAGGGCCATCGCTCAACGGATAAAAGGTACTCCGGGGATAACAGGCTGATGATGCCCAAGAGTCCATATCGACGGCATCGTTTGGCACCTCGATGTCGGCTCATCACATCCTGGGGCTGGAGCAGGTCCCAAGGGTTCGGCTGTTCGCCGATTAAAGTGGTACGTGAGCTGGGTTTAGAACGTCGTGAGACAGTTCGGTCCCTATCTGCCGCAGGTGTAGGAGAATTGAGAGGATCTGTCCCTAGTACGAGAGGACCGGGATGGACGTACCTCTAGTGGACCTGTTGTCGCGCCAGCGGCATAGCAGGGTAGCCAAGTACGGAAGGGATAACCGCTGAAAGCATCTAAGCGGGAAACCCACCTCAAAACTAGTTCTCCCTTGAGAGCCGTGGAAGACCACCACGTTGATAGGCTGGGTGTGGAAGTGCAGCAATGCACGAAGCTAACCAGTACTAATCGCTCGATCGGCTTGATTGCTTTCATTGTCAGTGCCCATCTTTGTTGCGCTAACGCGCTCCGCGCTACTTGAGCGCGTAGTGCCGAGCGCGATGAAGACCCGGGCACGTTAGGACCAGATGTGTCACTGCCCTTCGTTGGCCTGGTGATACTGGCGGAGCGCCCACACCCGATCCCATCCCGAACTCGGCCGTGAAAGGCTCCAGCGCCGATGGTACTGTGTCTTAAGGCACGGGAGAGTAGGTCGTCGCCAGGCTTACCAAGGGCAGTGAATCGCGCTCATGTAGCGCGAAGCGCGAAAGCGCATTGAAAAATGCCGCACGCGCTTCATCGAGATCTTTCCCCTCTTACACGATCGTGGGTTTCATCACGAATGCACCAAACCGCCTTGGGTTCATCCCCGGGGCGGTTTTTTTGTTTAGGCTTGTCGCTTATGAAGCGTAGCGCTGGCATTTTGCTGTACCGCGGGACGGGGGCGGAGCTCCGGCTTCTGCTCGTGCATCCAGGTGGTCCGTTCTGGGCGAAGAAGGACCAAGGTGCCTGGTCGATTCCCAAGGGCGAATATGGCGAAGGCGAAGACCCGCTCGCCGTCGCGCGTCGCGAATTCGAAGAGGAACTCGGTGCGCCTGCACCTCCGGGCGACGTCGTCGAGCTCGGCGGGATCGTGCAGCCGAGCCGCAAGGTCATCACGGCTTTCGCCATTGAGGGCGACTTCGATCCAGCGACTCTCAAGTCGAACAACTTCGAGATGGAGTGGCCGCCGAAGAGCGGGCGCACGCAGTCTTTTCCCGAAGTCGATCGCGCTCGATGGCTCACGCTGGAGGAAGCACGCGGGAAAATCCTGCCGGGCCAGCGCACCTTCATCGATCGGCTGATCGAAAGTCTCAATGCGCAATCTCGTCAAGCGCGAGAGTGATCGGTGCGAGCCGCGGAAATTCGACCCGGACCTTGAGAATTTCGCTGGCGAAGCCCGCATTGGTGAGGCTTTTCAATCGCATGGCACTCGGGCTACCATGCGCTGGCCACGTCGAAGTACGAAACGGGGAAACGTGCCGCCTCATGCTGTTTGAGGGCTCAGCGAGACGAGTTTTCGCCAAGCGCTTCGTTCCGGCGACCGCCGCGGGGATGTCGCTGCTGCTCGCTGCCGTTGTGCAGCCGGCAAACGCTGGCATCCTCGATCCGCTCAATCCATTCGCAAGCGGCAATACGGGCCCGGTCACCCCAGAGGAGAAGGCGCGGCGGGATCAGGCGCGCACCGAGCTCTATGACCGGCTGAGCCCGGGATACGGCATGAGCGTGCCGTTCGTAAGCGACGCCGCAGCATCGGCGCTGCAACAGGGCATCGAGCAATATCGGCAGATTGTCGCCGCTGGCGGCTGGCCTCAACTGCCCGCGAACACGGCGCTCCGTCCCGGCGACACCGGCTCCGAGATCGTCGCCGTCAGGCGGCAGCTTGCCGTCACCGGCGATCTTGCGTCAGGGGGCAGAGCGAGCCCAGTGTTCGACAGCGAGTTTCAAGATGCGCTTGCCCGCTTCCAAATCCGCAACGGTCTGCGGGTGAGCGGCTTCCTCAACTCGCGCACCTACGCCGCACTAAACGTCACGGCGCAGGAGCGCTTGCAGCAGCTGCAGACCAATCTTGCTCGCATTAAGTCGATGCTCAAGATCAACAAGACGTCGCGCTACGTGCTTGTCAACGTACCGGCCTTCACCTTGCAGGCAGTCGACCGCGGCAACCTCGCGCTGACCAGCAACGTGGTGGTGGGCAAGCCTGCGCGCGCCACGCCGGCGGTGTCCGCGCAGGTCGTCGAAGTGAACTTCTATCCGACCTGGACGGTGCCGGAGACGATCGCGCAGCAGGATCTCATCCCGAAGCTCAGAAAGGATCCGAGCTACTTCGCCGAGGAGCATTTCAGCGTGGTGGCAAAATCGGGGTCGCTCAATCCCACCAACATCGATTGGAATGGGCCGGACGTTGCGAACTATCGGTTCGTGCAAGACCCAGGCACTTTCAATGCCCTTGGCGTTGTGCGCATCAACATGCCGAACAAGTACAGCGTTTATATGCACGACACGCCGCTGAAGCAGCTGTTCAGTCAATCGCAGCGCGCATTCAGCTCAGGCTGCGTGCGGGTGCAGCAGGTGCTCGATCTCGTGGCGTGGCTGCTCGGCCCACAGGGCTGGACCTCTGAGAAGGTGCAGGCGGCGGCCGAGGATGGGAAAAACCTCAATGTGAAACTGGCAAACTCTGTGCCGGTGCATTTCGTCTACCTGACGGCGTTTGTGTCGGAGAACGGAATGGTGCAGTTCAGGCCGGATATCTACGGCCGCGACGCGCCTGGCGCCGACGACACCGAAGGCCAAAGCGCCGTGGTCGCCCAGCAGCGCAGCTCCGTCACGCCCTAACCTCGCGGCCACGATTTTTTGCCACCCTTTCCCCCGCAAACCCTGACCCAACCTGACAATTCAGCGCAGGCGACGCACCGCCGCGCGCGACATCAGAACGCAACGACGACGGGGTTCTGGGAGGCTAGACAAGGAGGGCAAGCGGAAGGATCTCGACGATTGCGACCACATCAAGGCATCGGCCTTCTCGCGGAGGCGCGAAGATTGGGGCTGAACAGACTGCGCATTGTCGAGATTGCCGTGGCCTTGCTGTTGACCGTCGCCGCCTTGCTGTTCGTCGGACTCGCGGTGTGGACCGCAGATGAGATCGAAACTCGCGAGAACCACGCCAAGGCTACACTGGACTGAGCCGCAAATTTCGCCAACACCGAGTGCTTTAAGCCGGCGGATCGCCGGGGCCGATCTTGTTCCGGAATGTGTCGCGGAATCTCTGCTGCAGCCATTTCCTGCCCATCGTGACTGCGGACTCTGATTTGTCGCGGAGGTCCGCAATCAATACCACAGTCTTCTCATGCCACCACGCTTCGTCCGGCGCTCTTTGCGCGAGCACACGGAACACGAGCCAGGACATAAGCGCCACGTCGAACGCCATGAACACGCCGGCGAAGACGACATCGCTCAGGAAATGCCCGCCTTCACCCATGCGGATCAGGCCCGCGAAGCCGCCGGCGACGATCGCGGCTGCCATCAACTCGGCGCGCCTGCGGCGGAAGAGCATGGCAATGGCGAACCCAAGGGCAAAGGTCGCAGACGCCTCGCCGCTGACGAAGGAACAATTCCGCGCGCAGCTACCGGAGCGCTCCAGCGCCGGCGTGAAGCGATCGGGGCCGCCGAACTCGCTGACATAGAGCGGCCGCGGGCGCCCCCAATTGTCCTTCAAAACGGTGTTGGCGATCAGCCCGGGCCCGGTGATGAGCACGAGCGCGAGGAAGGTCCATTGCAGCAAATTGAGTCCGAACAGGTGGCGCTTCTTGGCAAGAGCGAGAACGATGCCGATCAGCGCCGCCGCTGCCGTGCCCCAGGTCAACGCTCTGAAGGCGAAGCGAAGGGTGCTAGCAAGCGCGGATTGGCTGAAGAGAAAGTGACGAGGCTCAACATAAAAGAGGCGGGACACTGCAAGGTCGAGATCCGGCCAGCCGACGAAGACTATCGCGGCCGCCACGCCGATCAGCGCCGCCACGCCAGCGAGCTTGAATTCCGCCAAGCCGTCGGCGTCCCAGAAAATCGCGCTCCGATCATTCGGCATGATCGCCCTCATAACCCTTTAGCAACGTGAAGCGCCCTTCGCGCACTGGCGGGGCATCAGACGGAAACCGTTGCTTGCCAATGGCTTGGCTCGACTTGAAACGTTTCGGCACCGAGGTCGGCCCCGGATTCAGGGTAACGTAGAGCACGGGCTCCGGCGTAGCTTTGGTGAAGGGTCTTGTCATCTCGAGAGTGTCGCAACAAGTCGGCAGTGACCAAGATGGGTGGCCGCCGGATACGCGGCAGCGGCCCAATTGGCGAGCGCGCGGGAGAGCAGGGCTTGCAAGATGAGCAAGAGGATCACCGGAACCGAGAAGGCAAGCAGTCGGCATTCACGCTGCTCGCAGCCACGCCGCATCGCGCGCCACGCGACGACGATCAGAATGGGACCGAATACTGCGAATTGGGAGCCTATGAATTCCAGACTATCGCCGAGATGAAAGGGGAATCCCTTCCAGCCGGCATTATGCGCGGTATGGGAGAAGGTGGCGAAGCCGTGACTTGCGTTCCACAGAAGGTTGGGCGCAACGAACGCCGACGCAATCGCGAGCGCGACAACACCGCGGCCTCCGCGCAACGCCTCGCGTGCGCGCGCGTCGCTCCAGGCGTCAATTGCCACACACAACACGAAATAGATCGCTGCATATTTGGCGAGGAGGCCAAGGCCGAGACTCGCACCGATCAACACCGCGAAGCGCATCTCGCGGCTCTCGATCATCCTGATCCAGCCATAGAAGGCCAAGGTCCAGAAAAGCAAGAGCGGGACGTCGGTCGAGATCAGCAGCGAGGAGAAGGACGCTGCCGGCAGGGCGGCGAACACCACGGCCGACCAAAAGCCGACGCGGTTGCCGTATAGCGCGCACGCAGCGAGAAACACGACAATGCAAGTAGCGCTATAGAGAATTGGCGACGGCGCCCGCACGCACCACTCGGCGTTGCCGCAAACTTCCGTGGCGGAACGAATGATCCAGGCGATGAGTGGGGGCTTGGAGAAATAGCCGAAGGCGAGATCGCGCGACCAAGACCAATATTGCGCCTCGTCGAAGAAGAGGTCGGTCTGTCCGAAAAGAGCACGAGCACGAGCAGGCGAATGAGAATCAAGGCGCCAAGGATAACAAGCAGCCAGGTCCAATAATCCTGGTCACGCCAAACGGCCAGGCGCCAAGGGCGCAGAAGGGCGGGGCGAGCGGCTTTAAGGGCTGGCAAGGCGGTCACTAGGGATGGTTGGAGGGAGGGGCCCCCCTGTACAATGTTGTGCGCGGAAATGAAAGCTTGCTACTCATCGTCTGGGTTGGACCCGCGGAGCCAGCGGGCCGGGTTTCCGAGAGATTTGCGAATGCGTATCGCCGTCGTCATTCCTGCGTTCAACGAGGCCGGCAATATCGGGCGGCTCATCGAGGAGACCATTGCCGTGGTGCCGGAGGCGAACTTGCAGGAGGTGATCGTCGTCGACGATGCAAGCGACGACGGGACCGATGCAGAGATCGAGGCCATGCTTAGCCGCTGCAAGCCGCTGCGCTATCTTCGCCACGGCACGCGCGCCGGCCAGAGCGCAGCGCTGCGCAACGGCGTGATCGCCGCCGCCGCTCCGGTGATTGCCACCATGGATGGTGACGGCCAGAACGACCCCGCAGATATCATGCGGCTCGTGTCGCGGCTTGGGCGCGAGGGTCGCGAACCTGCTCTGGTCGGCGGCCTGCGCGAAGGGCGCAAGGCCAAGGGCTCGCGCAGGGCTGCCTCCCGCTTTGCCAACTGGATTCGCGACAAGGTGCTCGCCGACGGCTGCCCAGATACCGGTCCGCAACATCTATTTCATCTGGCTCGGCAAGCGGGATCCGAGCACGGCGAATGCGGCGTGACGGGAGCGCCTCGCCCTCAATGAGCTTTCGCCTGCAAGACCTCAGCCTCCTCGAGCAGGTGGTGCTTGCTGTTTCGCTCATTTTTTTCGGCGTCTATGTCCTCGATCCCTTCTTCCTGGAGCGCTCCAAGGCGCTTGCGCCCGAGGCGCGTCGCTTCCTGCAAACCATCACCGACATTGGCCGCTCCAACTGGATGCTGATCCCGGCGGGCTCGGCGATCGCGCTTGCGCTCGTGCTTCGCCGCACGCATCAGGGCCTCCGCAATGCCGCGGCCTATGGTCTGATTGCGAGCACCATCGGCTTTGTGTTCGTGAGCGTAGGCGGGGCCGGCCTCATCGCCAATCTCGCCAAGTACATCATCGGCCGGGCGCGCCCGAAACTGTTCGACACGCTTGGTCCCTTCGACTTCCAACTGTTCTCCTTCACCCCCGACCACGCCTCCTTTCCCTCAGGCCACGCCACCAACATCTTCGCGCTCGCGACGGTGCTCGCCATGCTGTGGCCACGCGGGAGAGTGCTGCTATACACGATTGCGGCCTGGATTGCGGCGAGCCGGGTGCTGATCGGCCAGCATTACTTTACCGACGCCGTGGGCGGCGCGATTCTCGGGACTGCGTTTCCTTATCTGGTGCGGGAGCGGTTTGCCGCGCGCCGATGGCTGTTCGAGCCACTGCCTCAAGGAGGCTATCGGTTGCGCGGCGAGCGGACGCGAAATTGGCTTGGTTGGCCAGGCACTTCGGCCTCGCAGAAGCACGCCCGAATGGCGAGGCTTTTCGGCAACAGGCCCCCAGATTCGCCAGGGATAGAGGGCGACTGATTTTGGCATCGCAACGCTGGTCGTTGTAAGCAAGTTGTAAGCCTCGTCTTGCGTGCGCGCGGTACAAGGAGGTTCCAGAAGGGACCCGAATTTGGAGCCTTCGACATATGCTGCGATGCCGGTTGCCACACTTGCGGCTCAGAAGAGCGCGCTTTGTGCGCTTGCCATTGCGTGATTTTTGCGCTCGTTCTTGGCCCATCTCCCGCTTCCGCTGAGTTTCAGGCCAGCCTCTATGGAGGATGGAACGGCAGCTTTGAGACAGCGACATTCGTCTGATCCAGCCGAATGGCACCAACATGACGCTGAACGATGTGCCGTGGGATGGCGACTCCTTGGGCCGCCCCATTGGGACTGGGGAAAGTACTGGTTCAACAACGCCCCGAATTGGGGCTTCATGGTCGGCTATCACCACGCCAAGGTCATCGCACATCAGGGCGCAGTGGTTGGGGTGACTGGAACCCGTGACGGCGTCAAGGTTGGACCCACTGACCGGGTCGGCAACACCTAGCTCAACGAGTTGTTCTTCGGCGGCCAATATCGCTGGATCTATGAGCGGTGGACTCCTTGTGTGGGCTTTGGCGTCGGCCCCGCCTTCCCGCATGTGGAGGTGCGCCGGGCGCCGGCCCCCGCTTCTCGGTGTTTGGCGACTACAAGCTCAGCTTCGCGACCAACGACGCCGGACTCAAGGGCGGTGGTTCGCTTGAGACCGACATCTGGACCAACCAGTGACCTTCGGCGTCTCCTACCACTTCGGCGGCGCCCCGACCGTGGCTGCGCCTTACTAGCCCGCGAAATCAGGCGCAAACTGTTAACAAAAAAGCGGCCAATCCCCATGTGAGCTATGCCCGCGCGGCCGGCAAATTTTGCGCCTGCCGCCCTTCACATCTCCTCCGAACCTGCTATAGGTTCCCGCCCCCCTTACGGGGTGGACTGAAGTTTTGCGGGGACCGTTCCCCGCGATTTTGCCAATGGTGAAGTGACGCGGGGTGGAGCAGCCCGGTAGCTCGTCAGGCTCATAACCTGAAGGTCAGAGGTTCAAATCCTCTCCCCGCAACCATTCCAAGTCCACCGGGTCGCCACCTGACATTTTTTCGAGGGGCACGTGTGCTCGTGACGAGGCCAATTCTCATTGGCCTGGCTTTGCAACGCCGAACCCACGACTGCGTCAAGACCGCGGGTTGGTGAAGATACGGGCGGTGTCGTACGAGGCAGCGATCGACCAGTTGTTCAAACGCATGCGGTCGTCTAGTTCGGCCCTAACCCAACAAGCGGTCAGTACTCCCAGGGGCCCGGTACCCAACGAAAGACGTCGCCGTCGACCGCCACATGGCAGACGGACGGGAACGACAGGTGAGTGGCCACCAGCGACTCGCGGTTCGCCGCCAGCTCCCGCAAAAGACGGACCCGGACGCGGGCCGCCTCCTCGGGGTCGTGTTCGAAGCCGTTGTACCAGTCGGGGTGCTCGAACCCGACCTGGAACACGGCGTCGCCGGCGAACGTCAGCCGGTCGCCGCCGGACGCCAGGCGGACCACGCTGTGCCCGGGGGTGTGGCCGCCGGTGCGATGGACGAGCACCCCCGGCGCCACCTCGTACTCCGTCTCGAACGGCCGCATCTGACTGCGGTACTCGTTCAAGAACCGCTTGGCCGTCCGCCGAAGCGCGTCCGGGAACCCCGGCGGCATGGAGACGCGGGAGAAATCGGGCGACGCCCAGAACTCGGCCTCGGCGGCCGCCAGGTGGACCCGCAGGTCCGGACGCAGCCGGTCCCTCACCCCGTCGACGAGCAGCCCGCCAACGTGGTCCATGTGCAGGTGGGTAAGCACCACGTCGGTCACGGATGCGAGATCGATGCCGGCGGCCTCCAGTCGCTGGACCAACCGCCCGGCCCGCGGCAAGTCCAAGTCCGGGTCCACCCCTAGCCCAGCGTCGATGAGTATGGTCCGGCCGCCGCTACGCACCACGACCACGTTCAGCGCCCACTCGAGCACGTCCGGCGGCAGGAACATGTCCTCCAGCCAGGCCGCCCGGACGGCCGGGTCGGCGTTGTGGCCCAACATCGCGCCTGGCAGCGATAGCACCCCATCGCTGACCACCAGCACGTCAATCTCGCCGACCCGCAGCGCGTAGCGCGACGGAACCAACTCGTCGAGCCCCGGTCTACCGGGGTGTGAGGTGTTGTCCAAGCTCATGTTTGTCTCCTCCTGCTGACCGCCTTACCCACGGCCGTATCGGCCACCTCCGCGAGCTGAGGCTAGACGACGTCTGTTGTGCATGACAGCAAAATTGACACCCGATTGACGACTCAGGGTCAAAAGCGGACATCTTCTTAGTCAAAAGCGGACATCTTCTTAAATGTCTCATTGGTCCGTTATTCCAACGGAAGCCGTTATGCTCCACCAAGGCCGCGACTCCTGGCAACGTCGTCGGGGTTCGTGCACTTAACTGCACACGGTCCAGTCTCATACGGACAGGCTTGTTGGCCGTAATTGGGGTCCGTGCAGTCAACTGCACAGCCCAGTTCCTCCGGAAGAAAAGAGCGGCTACTCAAATTGGCTCTGATAAGGAGAGGCAATCCCACTGGCTCGCGTGCCAATCACCGCGGAGCCGGCTGTTCCAGGCCGTCAAGCCAGGCTCCAGAATTCTATATCCTCCGCTAGAAGTGCTTGGACGCGATGCGCACGCTGCAATGACCAGGCCGTCAAATTTTGCAGCAACCCGGAAAGGCAATATTGGTTTGGAACGAATGACACAAAAGTGGGCGCCCTAGCTCGTCCCAGGTCTTCTGATTCAGTTCAGAGTCCCTTTGATTCCTCAAGTCCGCCTCCCCGACTCGTTGTTGATACGTGCAGTCAACTGCACCGGCGTTATGACCACTAACCACATTGCGTAGGTCGCGCCTTTCAGCGTCGGGTTGACAATTCGAGCCTCATTCGACCGGCGTCAAGATGGGCGCACCCTTGTTCTTAATGAAGACGACGAGAAACTTCGCTGGCTCCGTCTTGCTGGCGTTGCGACCAACCAGGTGTATGTCGTTGGGACCTTCATAAAAGGTTTGACCAGGGTGAAGGGTGACCGCCTCCCCCCCTTTTACCTGCATGACCACGGAGCCTTCCAGCACATAGACGAATGCGTTCGCGTTATGGCGATGGACGGGGTCCTCCGCGCCAGGGGCATATTCCACGATCAGCATATCGCCCTCCTTACCGGGGATGTCGCTTAGGTCGCGCGACATCAACGATGTCACCTTCGTGGTTTCTTGAGCGGCAACAGAACCTGCAAAACTGAGTAGGAGTGCGCTTGCCAGTAAAAACCGATGCATGATGCTAATCCCTGTTTCTAGTTCTACTTCTTCGGCGGCGGCGCGACGTTCTCGAGCCACCAATCGAATTTGGTTGAGCCAAGCTTCGCGTCCTTGCCCGGAATGAGCGAGTTCTCGCTCAGTTTGACGCCGGAGTAACGCGCGTCGGGATCGATGACGACCTTGCGCGGATCCTTGTCATATTCGAGCACGCGAGCCACCAATTCGTCGAGGTGGAACTTCTCCGGTCCGCCGACTTCGATCGTACCGTTCGCCGGCGGCGCAAGCGCTGCTTCGACCACTGCGGCCGCAACATCCTCGGCCGCCATCGGCTGAATGAACGCATGCGACAGCCTCACTGTATTACCTTCGGTCGCCAATTGAGCGATGCTACGAAGGAACTCCATGAACTGCGTCGCGCGGAGCAGCGTATAGGGGATCGGCGCGTTCTTGATGAGCGTCTCCTGCGCCAGCTTGGCGCGAAAATAGCCGCTGTCCTGAAGATGCTCGGTGCCGACGACAGAAAGGGCAACGTGCAGCTGCACTCCTGCAGCCTTCTCGGCTTCGATCAGATTCTTTCCCGCGGTCTGGAAGAAATCCATGGCCGCCTGGTCGTCGAAGGACGGAGAGTTCGCCAAATCGACGACGACCTGCGCACCTTCGAGCGCTTCGGCAAGACCTTCGCCAGTGATTGTGTTGACGCCGGTATTGGGCGCCGCTGCAAGTGCCTCATGCCCGAGCTGGGTCAGCTTGCTCACGACCTTCGAACCGATGAGTCCGGTTCCTCCGATTACTACGATCTTCATTAACTTCGCCCTTTCGTTGAACTCTTCGCCTTCGGCCTACAACGGAAGTCATAATGGGCAGATCGCGAATGTCGGGCATTTTGTCACCTGGAACTGTCACATTCCATAAGCTGGCCCTCACAAGGAGCCTACGGCGCTGATTTGGCGGGCAACCGTTTCTCCAGAAGATCTATAATTTTGTCGAGCTTGTTGACTTCAATCGTCGCTAACTGCCTCTGCAATTCTTCAATTCGTTGTTCGGCTTCGACATTGGTTCGGAAATCCTCTTCTGCTTGATGGCGATCGCGCTCAGCCTGACGATTCTGACTAATCATTATGAAGGGGGCTGCGTAGGCAGCCTGAAATGATAAGGCCAAGTTCAGCAGGATGAACGGGTATGGATCCCAGTGGCTGATCCAGGCAATCACATTGAGTATGATCCAGACCGTGAGGATAACGGATTGTACGATGATGAAGCTCCACGAGCCCATCGCCGCCGCCACCTTATCGGCGATCCGCTGCCCAAAGGTAAGCTGCGCCCTTTGCGTTGCGTGCCAATTTTTCCGTGTCGTTGCCATTGAGTGACCCGCCCCCCTTTTCCGATTCGATATGAACGTCATCTGTCTTTGCGTGTGAATCCGGCATGTGCACTCAATAACCTCCGTATGGCGAAAATCGGCAGCCCGGGTCCGCGTTGGGTCATAAGCGGAAATGGTATCACGCCCGCGCCATGTCCGTTTCTTCCCCAAAAGCAGACATTCGTCAGCGCATTGAGCATCTCCGCTTTGTGGCCACTTGCGGACAGATGCAGTGCAGCAAAATAATTAGACAGGCCGGAGCTGGTTATCGCGGCGTTGCGGGCCGCGGGGCCCGTAGTCGAGGTCCGCCCCCTTGTTACTGCTGTTCATCACCGGGGCGAGAGCGTCGTACGGGTCCATGACGGATTCGACGAAAATCAACGTGTCGTTCGGCGCGCTGAGGGCGTCTTGCAGGTCCTTGACGGTTTTGACGACGAACGATCGTGCCCGGGTGTCGCGACGGAACACCTTCGGCAGATCGGCATAGGACCAGTTGGCGATGTCGTTGTAGGTCTCGGTCTTGCCGAGATAGCCGCGTTCGATCGTGTATCCGCCGTTGTTGATCAGGAAGATTACCGGTTTGTGGTCGTGTCGCAGAATGGTCGACAGCTCCTGCGCCGTGACCTGGAACGAACCGTCGCCCACGAACAGAATGTGACGGCGTTCCGGCGCTGCGGTCAGTGTGCCGAGCAGGGCACCGACCGAATAGCCGATCGACCCCCAATTGACTGACCCGACGAAGGTGCATTTCTGCGGGAACTTCAGGCCGAAGAGAGCGTATGACGTGCCATTGTCGACGAACAGGACGTCGCCCTCCCGCAGGTAGCCCTGCATGGCCTGCCAGTAGGCCGCCTGAGTCAGTTTGGCGGATGGGTCGGCATGCGTGCGCGCCACCGCGGCAACAGGACGCGAAGCGCGGCTCGTCGTGACGCGCGAGATTGCGTCAATAACGCCCTTGAGGACTTCCTTGAGCGTCACCGCTTGATAGTTGTCATCGCCGACGTCCACTGAGTGGCCGCGGGCGTAAATCGTGTTGGCGGGCAGCGAGGCCGAGAAGTCGCCCGTGGTCACCTCGAGCGGCCGGTAGCCGATGGCGAGCAGGCAATCGCTGGTCTCGATCGCCTCGCGTACGTGCGGTTCGCTTGGCTCGCCAATATAGATGCCGAGATAATGCGCGAACGTCTCGTCGATCACCGATTTGGCTGTATTGATCACTGCTATTGGAACCTGCATCTTCTCGGCCAGTCCCATGAGTTCGGATGCGACGCCGAACCGGTCCGCGTCCGCATCCACAAGGATCGCCGGCGACTTGGCGGCGGACAGGCGCCCCACGATCGCGGCGATGCACGAACGCAGCCGTTCCGGGTCGCTTGGCGCGTCGGCAAGTGTCAGAGGATCTGCCGGAACCTCGATGTCCAGGTAGGCAATATCGGACGGCAGCTCCATGTACACCGGACGCTTCTCCCGCCAGGCGGTGAGGATCAGCCTGTCGATCTCGGTGGCCGCGTTGCGCGGGGTGAGCCTAGCGTGCGCGGCAGTTACGTGTGCGTAGGCGTCCAGGAAATGGTCATAGCTCCCGTCGGCCATCGTGTGGTGCATCCCCAGGCCGCGTTCGATGGACCTGAGCGGTATCGATCCGGCGATGCAGATGACCGGGACGTGCTCGCTGTAGGAGCCGCCCACACCGTTGATCGCGCTGAGCGCGCCGACGCCGTTCGTCACCAGTAGCGCACCCAGGCCGTTCAGCCGCGCATAGCCGTCCGCCGCGTAGGACGCATTCAGCTCGCTGCACGTGCCGATCCACTTCAGCGCGCCAGTGTCCTGGAGCTGCTGCAACAGTTCGAGGTTGTAGTCGCCGGGAACGCCGAACAGGTGCCGGACGCCGGCCTCCTTGAGGCGGCGAAGCAGGAAATCGCCGATTTTCATTCGTCGGCTGGGGCTGTTGGACATCGTTTTTGCCTCCTTCGCTGCTGCGACCGCCGCCATCATTGCGGCGTCCAAAAAAATTCCCGCCAGCAATCGGCGCGCGTTGAGCTCACGGGGTAGGTCGCGTAACGGGCGAAGACGTAGTCGCGATGTTTGGCAGGCCCGTGGCAGGGGAAGCAGGTTTGTGTGCTGCGCCTCGTCGCTGCTGCGTGCGCGCTTGCGGTGGAGGAGCCGAAGCCTAAGCCGGCAACGGATCCGGAAGATAACCAGGTGTAATCTAAGAACTGCCTAATCCGCCTCGGCAGGTTCGGCTCGTTCGATCCGTCGGGAGAGGCTCTCTCGCGTGTTTGCGATTTGCCTTACCGATTTCCTTTCAAGTTTTTCCGGCGTTTGTCCGTTTCCCCGAACTTGCACCGAACGACCATCGAAGTAGGCCCCACTCTCGATGGCAAGAGATTTGTGGTGAATATCACCGACGACATGTGCCTGCGACTTCAGAACAACCTCACCGCCTTGAATCGGACCCTCAACTTTTCCATCCACAACCACGCGCTTGGCGACAACGATTCCATTAACATGAGCCCCGCGCGCAATCACGAGGGACGTGCAGTGAAGCTCGCCGTCAATCTGACCGTTGACCTCGACCAAACCCTCGGCGGTGACGCTGCCAACAATCTTTAGTCCTTTGGCGATCACTGTTCCTCGTTGCTTCGACCCAAACATGGTCACCTCCTCTGTAGGATAGAGCCTCTCTAAGCACTGCATGACTCGGGGAGCGTTGGAAGCTTTTTCTCGTGACCTTAGCCTACGTCTTGCAGCCCGAGCAGTTCTAGCCAGCCCATTCCCATGACTCTCAACGGCTGGACCGTTTCAAGGAAATAGAAGGCCGGGCTGTCCATGACACCTGCCTTCGCCATCGTCTCCTTGAGGTCGGGCGAAGCGACAAAATCCCTGGCCCTCGTCGTATCCTTGGTATCGAACAGGATCACCAATTCTTTCCGTCATCGGTCGAGCGAAAGATGTGTGGATTAGTGAGGCCAGCCGATTTTTGCGCTCCGGCGTGCTGGTCGAACGCTGGACGCCATTTGCTGTAGTCCTTCACCTTATGGTGGATCATCAATATGCCCATGGCTGAATCCTCCTGCTTTGAACCTAGAAGGCGAGTTTGCTCTCGCCCCTGAGCGAGCAATTAAGCGCGAGCTTATCTGTGCCGCGGGAACTCAGTTATAGCGGAGTTCGGTGTCTGCTTTTGGCACAAGGCGGACCTACTTTGCCGCCGTCGCGATGTCAGCTTTGACCCAAAGTGGACATCGACAACGCATGTGCTGACCTACTGTTGTCCGTGGCGGGGTACTATGACGAACGCTGTTTCTTGCGCCTCGGTATTATTTTCGCCCAGATCATCGAGGGGTAAGATCCGGCTTCTCTCGAACGGAGGTGTTCACGATGATTTACGAGCTGCGTGTGTATCAGCCTGTTCCGGGGCAAATGCCCGAGCTGCTAGCTCGCTTTAGAGACAAGCTTCTTCCCATAAGGGAAAGGCACGGCATCCGTCCCATACCCTCGTGCGGGGAATCGCCGGCATCGATGGCAGCTTGAGGACGTCTTCCTTGCGCATGAGAACCTATGAGTTGTCGGGCGCATCCATGCGCGAGCATTGGCAGAGGGGCTACGAAGACACCAAGCGAACCCTGAAGTGCCGGAATGGCTTGCCATCCCATCGCGCGAGGTCGGCGTGCTCGTGCACGACGTGCATCGCGAGCACGAATAGAGTTTTGTCCGTTCGGTTAGACTGACGATTTCGAGAGGGCTCAACCATGAACAAGTCCGACCCGGTTTCTCGAGACGCTCTACAAGATCGTATCCATCGCGAAATGATGGACAACGTCGATGAAGAATTGGAGATGGAACTCGACGATAGCCGACTGGGCAGGCTGCGGACGGAGATTGGCGAGCCGACTGCAGAGGAACCGCTCGATCGGCATTTCTATTTCGAGGAGTTGCTGCGTCTCCAGGGTGAGCTGGTGAAGCTGCAAGACTGGGTGCAGACCAACAAGCTCAAGGTCGTCGTCATCTTCGAGGGCCGCGACGCGGCGGGCAAGGGTGGAGTGATTAAGCGGATCACGCAGCGCCTCAATCCGCGGGTCTGTCGCGTGGTGGCGCTACCCGCCCCCAACGACCGCGAGCGCACGCAATGGTACTTCCAGAGATACGTGCCGCATTTGCCGGCTGGCGGAGAGATCGTCCTGTTCGACCGCAGCTGGTATAACCGCGCCGGCGTCGAACACGTCATGGGCTTCTGCACGGAGGAGGAAGTCGAGGAGTTTTTCCGCTCCGTGCCGGAGTTCGAAAGGATGCTGGTGCGCTCCGGCACCATCTTGATCAAATACTGGTTCTCGATCACCGACGACGAGCAGCAATTCCGCTTCCTGATGCGTATCCACGATCCCTTGAAGCAATGGAAGCTCAGCCCCATGGATGTCGAGTCGAGGCGGCTGTGGGAGGCCTACACCAAAGCCAAGGAGGCCATGCTGGAGCGGACGAACATTCCCGAGGCTCCCTGGTGGATCGTCGAGGCAGTCGACAAGAAGCGGGCGAGGCTCAATTGCATCCAGCATCTTCTGACCATGATCCCCTACGATGAAGTCTATCACCCGGACGTGGTCTTGCCGCCGCGTGTCCATAACCCGGAGTACCATCGAGGTCCCATCCCGAAGAGCATGTACGTTCCGGCCATCTATTGAGAGCGGCCTTTGCCTACCAAGATCTTCGCGCATCGCCTTGAAACCAAAAGCAATTGGCCAAGGCCGGGAATAGCTCTCAAGTTCCAGGCCTGAAAGACCTCGACACCCTCGTGACAGTTTAATGACGGGCTAAAGTCGTGCTATCTCTAGTTGCGAGGGGACATTTTTTTGATTCGTTGGGGACTGGGTTTGAAGCAGGGATTGGTCTCAGTGATGGGGGCCGAACCGAGTGACGGCTTCCGGCGCGTTCTAGTGTCGAGTGAGACCGGGATCAAGTTCGCCATCGAAAAGTGCCGCACTCCGACGGTTGTGGAGGGGATAAGCGAGGGAACTCGCGAGCCGTCCTCCTACGAAACCATCTACTTCGACACGGATAATCTCGACCTCAGGCGCCATCAGGTCGAGTTGTGCGTGCGGAAGAGGGATGGCCAAGTCGTCCAGAAGATCAAGACGCGCGAGGCGAGCGGCAGCCTCATAGGATGCCAGTCGCACGAGATTGTCCTGAGTGATCCTGAGCCAAATCTCGAACATGCGAGAGCCTTGCTTGCGCTGGATCTCCGCGACGCGATTTCACCCTCGGCGCTCAAACCGCGGTTCCGCATCAGATTTAGCCGCATCTCGCATCAATTCGCGACGGACTCCTGCATCGCGCGCACTTCGTTCGATGAGGGATGTATCGAAGCGACCGGGCGCAGCGAATTGATTTCCGAGGTCGAGTTCAAGCTCAAAGGCGGCAGGCTCGAGTCCTACACGCAGGAATGTCTCTCCTTCCTCGCTGAGGTACCGGCCGCGCTTCTTATCGAGAGCAAAGCTGCGCGCGGCTACCGGCTCGCGGCTGGTGAGCTGCCACACGCGGTTGGCGCTCCCCATTTGGTGGTGCCGTGGAACCTTCCGCTGCCCCAAGCCATCCTGCGCATCCTTCGGCACGGCTTCCAGCACTTCCTGGACAATTATCCCGCGGTCACCCTCGCCGGCGAGCCTGAGGGCATCCATCAGATGCGCGTCGCCATGCGCAGGCTGCTCTCCGCCATTCGCATGTTCGCCCCCGTCCTTCGCCTCGAAGACACCAGGGGACTGTTCCAGGCTCTCAAAACCATCTTCACCCAATTGGGAGCGGTGCGCGAGGCTGACGTCTTCACCGGGGAGACGCTTCCCCCGCTTGCCGCGGCGGGCCTCGGGAAAACACTCGAGTCCGTTCTCCGCAGAGAAATTGCGGCCTTTCGCGCTGCCGCCTATGAGAGAGCACGCGCCGAACTGACCTCGGCGGAATTCGCGCGCCTTGTCGTTCAGCTCAACGATTGGATCGAAAGCAAAAATTGGCTGAAAGCTGACAGACCCATCGATGCCTTGCTCGTCGAACGCGCGGCTGAGGATTTCGCCGTGCCCCGCATCAGGGCGCTCCATGCGAAACTCTTGAAGCAGGGGGCCAAGGCTCGCTACGGCACGCTCGATGATTGGCATCGCACGCGCATTGCTGCGAAGAAATTGAGATATGCCGGCGAGCCCCTGTTCCAGGCCTTGGCGCCGAAGATCGACACCGAAAGACTGTCGAAGCAGCTCAGCCGGCTGCAGACCTCCCTCGGGCGCCTCAACGACCTGCAGACGATCGCGCCCTTCCTCGCCCGCGTCCGGCCCCATGTTCAAGGCCGCAGCCGCCGCAATTTTGAGGCGGCCGAGCATTTCTGCCGCGGCTGGTCTGGAGCCGCCGCCGCAAGCCTGGTCGACCGTGCCGAAGAGGCGATGAAGGGTTTTGAAAAGATCCAGCTAGGCGCTTCGGCATGACTAAGCATGTCTGTGTCATCAACTGGAAGGGCGGCTGCGGAAAGACCACCATCGCCACCCATCTCGCGGTTGCGCTCGCTTCAAGCGGACTTGAGACCGGATTGGCCGACTACGACCGGCAAGAGACCGCCAAGCTCTGGGAGAAGCTGCGGCCGAAGAATGCGGTCACCGTGTCACTCATCAACTGGCGAAAGGATTTCGGTCGAAGTCCCGACTCTCTTCAGCGCCTCATCGTCGATTGCGCGCCGTCCTTAAGGACCAAAAGAGTGCGCGCCATCATCGCCGAGAGCAATGTCGCCGTCGTGCCCATCTTGCCTTCGATCTTCGACGAGATGGCAACCTTGGAGTTCCTGAAGTGCTTGGAGGCCATCAAGTCGGTGCGTAAACAGAAGAAACGCTTGCTGCTGGTCGCCAACCGCTACCGCACCGACCGCTCGGGGAGCCGGCGCCTCGAGGAATTTCTCGTAAGCGAAGGCCTAATTCTGACCGCGCGGATACCCGAGCGCGAAATCTACTCCGACCTTGCGCGCGACGGCCTGACCGTTTTCGACCGTCACAACAAGGCTGCACTCGAGCAGCAGCAGGCTTGGCTCCCGCTTGTGCGTGCTGTCGAATTGTCGAAGCCCAGCTTTAGTTTTCCGAGCGACCTCACGTAGAGATCCGGAAACAGCTTACGGTGCCGAGGCCGTGAGCCACGCAAACAGGTGTCCATTCCATGCCCCTCTCGCGTAACTTCCTAAGGGTTCGTATTTTATGACCGTTCAGCACGGCTTAGTCTGCAATGCCCCGCCGCAGTTTTGGGGCATCTAGCCAGCCGAGGGCTTTTGCCTTGCTTAAGGCTAACTTCCACGCTTGAGCCAGAAGCGTGACTTTTGACTCATCGAAATCATTACGCAGCACGTCGGACGCGATCAGGAAAGGGCTGTACATTTCCCTGCGATACGTCACCTCAAACCCGGCTCCGGGTTTTGAAATGATGATGTCGCGATCATTGCGAATTTTGACAGTAAAGTCGGAGAGGTCACTCATCGAAGGCTACTTGGCGTTCCCCGCGCCGGTTCTATTACCTATCACAGCTTTTCGTCATGGGCGTAATTTTAAAAGGGGCGTCCTAGCGCTCACGACGAACGCCCCCACCTTGCGATCCCGCAATAGTGATCACCACCCCATGCGAGAGGGCGGCGCACCTTCCCTCGTTCTATCGTTCAGGCAATGCGAGTTTGCGCCAATTTTTTGCGCAAATTGGCCAATGAGGAGAGTTTGCCCTATGAAGAGTGCGCCGTAGCGGATCCCTGCCTTTCCAATTTTTCCTAGTCCCCAGCGATCCGGGGCTGGCACCGCCTGAGCGGTCTTGCTCATAAGTCAGGCTTATCTGGAAGATCAATAAAGATAATTTGTTGTTATCGATGGCGACGCCTACATGGCGTCCATCGGTGATGGAAATCCCCCTCCATCACTTTCCCCCCAGCAGATGAATCTGGAGAGTTATCATGAACAAACTTCTTCTCTCGCGCTCGCCTTGGTCATTTCGTTTTCGGTGCCCGCTTCTTCCATGCCCGCACCCCGGTTTCGTGCCATTCCAGAGGTGAATATGGAAGCACCCGGGCAACGTCAGCTTCCGCCTACCGAACAGCGAAGCCAGAACCCGGACACCACTGGCCAAGTCGACGATCCCAACGGGAAGCCCTGCCGCTTCTCCCATTCAAACAACAATACGTGGCTCCAACCCCTTTCTCTATGACCCTCGCCTCGAGATCCAGTCATGACACGATTCGCACTCTACATTTTGCTGATGGGCGTCTTCCTAAATTGGAAGCCTACACGCCGACCGTCCTCCAGGCTCTGGCTTCTTCCTTGGCACGTGCCGCCTCACTCTTAACCTCGTTGCGTTGTCGCACACCAGGTACGCGGTGCCCTCAAACATCGAACAATAGCGCCCGGTCACGAGCCGGATATGTTGACGACCAATTAGCAACAGCTTCTAGGAGGTGATTGATGAACTATGCAGGACGACAATTCGGGCGTGATCAATGGGAGAACGCGGTAGCCTCTCAATATACGAAGGCGGCCGTTCGCCCACTGGGAGCGCTCGAACACCTGTTTTGGCTCTACGACCAGAATTGCTCAGTGCATTTCGCAGTCACGGCGCTCATTTCCGGCAGGACGAGCCCGCGCGATTGGCGGAGAGCGCTCGATCGTCTCCAGGAGCGACACCCTCTAATGTCGGTCTCCATCCAGGGCGAAGCTGCTTCCGTTCCGGTGTTTCAGCGGGGGTAGCACCGATTCCCCTCCGCATTGTCGAGGACGAACCTGAGCGGCGCTGGGAGGCCGAAGTCGGAGAGGAACTGACAACGCCTTTCAAGCCAAGTGAGGCACCGCTCATTCGCGCCGTTTTGATTCTGGGTGCCGGGGATGATGCTGCCTTCATCCTGGTTGCTCACCATTCGATCGCCGATGGCCTTTCGCTTGCTTACGCGCTACGGGACACGCTTGATGCGATCGCCGGACGCGTTCTGCAACCGCTCCCTTGGTTACCTTCGCTAGACGACATGCTCGTGTCGGACAGCCCTGCGAACCCGCGCGAGCAGGGCGAAGCCCCGAAGCCTGCCGTCTATCGCCCACATGACAGTGCTCGGCCGAAGATTAAAGCGCTTCACCTATCGCCAGGTTTTACCTCGCTCGTAAGACATCGCGCGCGACAGGAGGAAACCACGGTACATGGCGCGCTCTGCGCAGCACTCGTGCTCGCGTCTAGGCGGATCTTTGCTGATTGGCGCGAAATCCCTCTTCGGATCATGTCCCCCATCAGTGCGCGAACTCTAGTTGACGCCGGCGAGAGTTGTGGCGTCTTCGTTGGCGCCACTACGAGCGTCTTTGGGAGCGAATCGATGAATTTTTGGTATCTCGCTCGCGAGGCGCGGAACAGCATAGCCGCCAATCAGAACAGGGAATACATCGCAGCCGGGCTTTCTGCGTTCCAAGAAGTTGTTGGCAACGGCACCGATGTTGCGACCGCGGCAGAGTTCGGTGCCACGGTCTTCGCAAATGAAATTATGGTGACGAACTTGGGCAGTCTTTCGTTCGATCGACAGTTCGGACCTGTGACGCTTAAGGCGTTGTTTGGACCTGCGGTGCTGACCGGCTTCGAGAACCACCAGACGATTGGTGTTGCGACGGTAGATGAAGCGCTATGTCTACTGCACGCAAGTCATACGCCACTGGAGGGACTACTCGAGCAAGCGCAGAGCATCCTCGCGGAAGCGTGCGAACGCGAGAATTCAGTCAAGTTGCCGATTGAGACACGCATGAGAGGTAGACGGGCGTGAGGCGCTAATGTCCATCGCGCCGCGTCCGCGTCATGTCCGTTATTCCCCTCAAAGCAGACATCCATCAGCGCGGTTTGCACGTCCGCTTTGTGCCAAAAGCAGACATCGTGTCGAGGGAGCCGTCGGCGGAGTGGTCAAGACCTCGGCCTCCTATGATCCGTGCATCTAGATGCATGGCGTGCATGGGAACGGCGCTACTCCTCAAACGGCGCAACTTCTGGCATCGCCGAGAGTTCGCTCTCAAATTCAATTTGCCCAATCAGTGACTCACTCACCCACTCCGGACAAGTCCCACCGATTTGCTCGGCTGCTTCGATGAGCCGCTCTAGCTTCGCGGCAAGGCCGAACGGGTCGCAAATGCAGCGCCGAGCGTGCCGAGTCCATCCTGCTTCGGAAGTTGCTCAGTGAGCCTCCGAGGAAGGAGCCTTCGGCGGCGCCACCTTACGCATGAGAGGCACCATCAGAACAGCGACCGCGAAGCACCCAGCGATCACGAGGTAGGCGTCGGCGAAGGTCTCGACTTGCGCTTCGCGAAAGGCCAGGAGCCACAGCTTCTTGACGGCGGCAGCGTGCGCGTGGCCAGCATCGCCCCAAAGCTGCACATAGCGCGCCGTCATGCTGTTCACCAAGTTCATCGCTTGGGCATTGGCGGCGGTAAGATGCTCAGCAATGCGAAGGAAATGTAGGTTGGTGCGGTCATTGAGAATCGTGCCACAGGTCGCGATTCCGATCGCCCCACCCAGGTTTCGCATTAGATTGAACAGACCGCTGGCTGATTTGAGGCGTTCGGGCGGGAGCATGCCGAGTGTCAGCGTGACGATCGGTGCGACGCAGAACATTTGGGCGAACCCGCGGAACGCGTGCGGCAGCAGGAGCTCCTCCCAGCCCCAGTCATGGGTGAGCGGTGTGAACGACCACATGCCGATGCCGAAGCAAGCGAGCCCGAACATCATTAGCCATCGCAGGTCGATGCGGTTGGCGGCCAGACTGTAGATTGGGACTGCCAGGAGTTGGAAAACGCCTGCTGAAAGTAGCGCCGTGCCGATCTGCCATGCATCGAGCCCGCGCACGCGACCGAGGAACAGTGGAGTGAGATAGACCGTGCCGAAAATGCCGACACCGGTCACGAAGGAGAACCAGCAACCGAGCGAGAAATTGCGGATGGCGAGCGCGCGCAGATCGACAACTGGCCGGCTGAAGGTCAGGCTGCGGACGATGAAGCCTACTCCGGCAATTCCCGAAATCCACGCACAGGCGGCGATTGTCTCATCACCGAACCAGTCCCAGCGTGGGCCCTCTTCGAGCACATATTCGAGGCAGCCGAGAAACAAGGCGAGCAACACGATGCCCAGGTAGTCTGCACCTCGCAGCAGCGCCAAATCCGGTTTATCGATGCGGACCAGGACCGGTACCAAGATTGCTACCAGGAATCCGGGCACGACATTAATGTAGAAGAGCCATTGCCACGACCACGTATCGGTGATGAAGCCGCCGACGACAGGACCTAGTGTCGGGGCAAGCGATGCAAGACTGCCCACGATCGCTGCCGCAATCACCCGTTGCTGATCCTGGAAAAAGAAGAATGCGGTGGTAAAGACGGTTGGAATTATTGAGCCGCGAGAAAGCCCTGCAGCGCGCGCGAAACGCGATCGATCGACTGGATATCGGTTGCCGTTGCGCACAGGAGGCTCGCCAAGGTGAACCCGGCTGCCGAGGCGAGCGAATAGCCAATGGGTAGACAGGACGCGGCTCAGCCAGCCCGACAGCGGGATCACCACGATTCTCGGCGATCAAATAGGAGGTCTGTACCCAGGCGATCTCATCTTGACTGGCGGAGAGCCCGCCGCCGATTTCCTGCAGCGACGCCGCCACGATCTGGATGTCCAGGTAGGCAATGAAAAACCCAAGGCACATCACGCCAAGAGCGAGGACCTTGCGATGAGTCGACAGCTGTGCCGGCTGCAGCACCGCCGTTGCGAACAAATTATCGACCGCCGAACCTGCGCGCGGCGTCGCCGCAACCGCGCTTATCGGCGTGCCTCGTGAATATCTGCGCCTGGACGCTCGTCCACACTCGCGACGACTGACGAGGCCGGGCCGCAGTTTGTTGAGCTCGGTGGCCTCGCCTTCCAGAACGATTCGCACCGGCACGCGTTGGACGATCTTGGTGAAATTTCCGGTCGCGTTCTCGGGCGGGATCACGCTGAACTGCGCCCCGGTCGCAGGTGCTAGGCTGGCGACGCGGCCCTGGAAGCGCGTACCCGGAAGCACGTCGGCGGTGACTTCAACAGCCTGCCCCGCCGACATGTGGGCGAGTTGGCTCTCCTTGAAATTGGCATCGACCCAAAGGCCATGGGAGGGAACGACCGACAGAAGCTGGGCGCCGACCGTGGCGTAAGCGCCGACCCGTGCGCCGCGGTTGCCGATCACCCCGTCGATCGGCGAGCGGATTTCGGTGTAGCCGAGATTGAGCGAAGCGCAGATCGCGCTCGGCTTTGGCCTGCTCAAGCGCGGCCTCGGTCTGGCGTTTTTCGGTATCGATGACATCGAGTTGGCGCTGTGCAGCCTGCAACGCTGCTTGCGCCTTGTGCTCGGCAGCCACCGCCTTCTTGTAGTCCGCGTCAGCTTGTTCAAACCGCTGGATCGAGGCAAATCGGTCTGCCCTGAGCGTCCGATACCGGTCGAGGTCATACGTGGTGCGGGCGACCTCGGCTGTGGCTGCTGGATTCCAGCGCGCGCGCTCGATCACGGCGTTCTGCAGACGACGCGCTGCTTCGCGATTGGCAAGCGTTAGCATCCTGGGCCGCTACGGTCGCGTCTGCTCGCGTCAGTTGGGCGCGATAGTCGCGGTCGTCGAGCTTCACCAGCAGGTCGCCGGCCTTGCCCTGCTGATTGTCGGTGACCGCGATTGTGTCGATGAAGCCGGCAACCTTCGAGGCGATCGTAGTTACTTCGCCGCCCACATAGGCGTCATCGGTCGATTCCATAAATCGGAGGAGCGTCCACCAGGACCAACCATACCAAGCCGCCGCGCCTGTGATCACCGGAATGGCGCCGATCAACCCGAGCCGCCTCGCAATTCGCCGCAGCGATCGTCCCTGCGTGCCGCTGATGTGATAGATGTTGCGTATAGGGCCGTGCATGGTTGCGTCTGTAAGAACGAGTATATGCACCTATTTGAACAATGACACTTGCAGAGTGGATGCCATAAATCCTGTTAATGTTTGCGATTCGGCCGTAAATTCGCTAGCGGCGACAGAGCGCAGCAATGCGCGAAGCTCCGCAGCCCGTTTCGAGCCAAAACTGGTTTCGAATTGCGCTTGCGCTTGCGACCACACTTTGAGCGCCGCCCGCAAACGTTTTTCGCCTGCATTGGTCAGGTGGAGTTCCTTGGCGCGGCGGTCGGATGCGATTGGTTCGATCCGGATCAACCCACCCCGCTCCAACGGCAGGATATTGCGCCCGAGCGTTGTGCGATCCATGACCATGTCCTTAGCAAGTGCGTTGATGGTCAAAGGTCCCCGTCGTTTGAGCTTCGATAGGATTGAATGGGTCGTGCGCAGCCCGATCGGTGCCAGGAATTGATCATAAAACTGGCTAACGTGCCGAGCCGCAGATCGGACAGCGAAGCAGTTGCAATCCTCTGGTTTGGGCAAGGTTTCTATCGGCATTTGGCGATCCTCAAGTCTTGACAAAGGTGCATCTGCACGTATATGGGTGCATATACGCCTATGTCAATAGGGCGGGCTGATTGCCCAAGCTGCCAAAGAAAAGACAATAAATCTGATCTCATCTCTACATTTTGCTGAAGCCATGATTTGGTATTGGAGAGAGGGCACTGGGCACACCGCGGCTGGGAACACCCGATCGCAGTGATTGCGGCGGCGGAGTATAGGATCAATGTTGCTGGAGCCAGGATGAGCAGCCCAATAACTGACAACAAAATGGTCGTGGTCTACGATGGGGAATGCCCTTTCTGCAGAAACTACATCAGACTGATGTCGCTCAGGAAAGCGGTCGGGGACGTCGAACTGGTGGATGCAGAACTCAAGCCCCGGCCGTGCGGAGGCTCGTCGAACTCGGTTATGATCTGAACGAAGGAATGGCAGCAATTTATGGAGGCAAGGTTTACTACGGGAAAGACGCGGTCGTTCTGATTTCGTCCTTGACGGGCGACCGTGATTGGATGGACCGCGTCTTAGCAATATCGCTTCGTAATCCCACCAGGGCAACTTTCCTCTATCCGCTAATGAAGTTGGGCCGTCGCGTCGCTCTCAGAATGCTTGGCAAGCCAC
>CAVUZR010000030.1:0-13178 GCA_963745855.1 uncultured Alphaproteobacteria bacterium
TTCGAAGACATCTTCGACCGAGCCCGCCGCCACCACGTGACCATTCTCCAGCACCACGACGCGGGACGCGAGCCGCGCGACCTCCTCGATGGCATGCGAGACGTACACGATGGGGACATGCAGGTCGTCGCGGAGCGATTCGATCAGGGGCAGGATCTCAAGCTTGCGCTCGCTATCGAGCGAGGCGAGAGGTTCGTCCATGAGCAGAATTTCGGGCGATGCCACGAGTGCGCGGCCCATGGCCACTCGTTGCTTCTCGCCACCCGATAGGCGGGCCGGTTTGCGCTCGAGCAGATGCTCGATGCCAAGCGTTTCGACCACCGGTTCAAAGGCGACAGTCCGCGCGGTCTTCGGCGCAAACCAACGCCCGAACAGAAGATTTTGCCGGACGGTTAGATGCGGGAAGAGTTGCGCATCCTGGAACACGAGCCCGACGCGGCGCCGATAGACGGGCACGAAGATTCCGGCCTCGGTGTCCACCAGAATGCGGCCATCGAGCACAATGGAGCCGCGATCCGGCCGCTTGAGGCCAGCGATCAGATTGATGGTCATCGACTTGCCCGAGCCTGACCGGCCGAACAAGGCGGTGATGCCCGCATCGTTCTCGAAGCCGACGTCGAGATTGAAGGCGCCGAGCTTGAGCGCAACGTCCACCTGGATCATGCGAAACCGGCCAAGCTGTTATGTTTGTAAGAACATAACACAAGGACTGTGGCACGCCCTGTCGCAGCGGGCTTCGTGAGGTGGCTCAGAAATAGCCGAGAAGAGCCGATATCTCAGATCGTGGTCGCTAAGCGCGTGAGCCATGCTGGCGATGCGTCAACCAGCAGGGTCTCCAACCTCTTGTCGAGCCCTGTCGCCACCAGGAGGCCGATCGCGACCAACACTCCGCCGAGCAAGACTTTGCCGCCCTTGCCGGCTTCCATCAGCCACCCGCGCCAGCGCGACAAGAGCCCAATGGCGATCAGCGGAACGGCCGCGCCGATGCCGAAGGCGACCATGGCGAGCGACACCTCTCCGAGATTCTCGCCCTTGGCCGCGGATCGAGGCGGCGCCAAGCGTCGGCCCGACGCAAGGGCTCCACACCGCTCCAAGCAGCAGGCCAAGCAGAAACTGACCACCAAGCCCGTGCGTTGCGAAGCCTCCCAATTGCCCTTCGACCCAATTGCTCACCGGTCCACCCGCTGCGGCGGCTTGGGCGCCGAGCCTCGGCACCAGAAGCAGTGTGCCGACGGCGATGAGGAGGATCGCCGACACCAGGCGAAAGAAGCCTGTGTCGAGGCCCGCGGCAAACCCCACGGTGGCAACGAACAGGCCAATGACGACGTACGAGAGCAAAAGCCCCGCGGCGAGCGCGGCCGGCGCGAAACGATGCTCGCTCGCCGGCGCTGCCGACCATGATCGGCAGAAGCGGCAGCACGCAAGGCGACAGGACCGACAAGGCTCCAGCCAGGAATGCGAGGCCGAGAGTGCCGAGGCTCATGACCTGCGCCCTAGAGCGCACCTTTCAGGAGCGCTTCGATGTTGCCTGGATTCGTCTCGCCGACCGTGCGGGCGATTTCCTCGGCGCCCTTGCACAAATCAGGGTGCTCTGCTGCTGGGCTTTTAGCGCACGCACGTCATCCGTTTGATGGTCGAAATCGACCACGAGCACGACGAGATCCTTGAACTCGGGCTTGGCGGTGAGCTCCTCGAGGATCGGCTTCTGCGCCCGGCAGGTCGGACACCAGGGCGCGAAGACGTCGACGAGAATTGGCTTCCCGTCCTTCTGCGCCGCGCTGAACTCTGCTTGGGTGAACGGCTTCCAATCGGCCGCGCTGGCGGGGAGCGAGCCGAGCATGGCGCCGGCGAGAATGCCGGCGGCGAGGAAAAGGCGATGCGCGATCATCTGCTGCGAACCGCCGGTGTGGTCTGGTTCGCATATTGCAGCGCGGGGAAGCTCGCGGCTAATCACTATGGAGTGACGCGGCCATATCGGGCAGGTACGTCCTATGCCCTGTAGTGGCCTTTTCTGGGAATTTCCCGGGAGTGTGAGGCTGGCAACACCTGCTTGATATCATCCTGTATCGTACAGTTGGGTGCCAATTCCGGTGCCAACTTTCAGCAACCTCACCTCTGGCGGCTTGCCATTGGTTGGGTTAGTGGCGTGTCTGCGCTCTCAGCTTCGGCAGTAGCCACGGCCCGCCATCAATTACCACGAGCCTTGGCCTGTCCAAATTCGGACATTCAGTGATGTGATTTTGAAAGGGTTGTTCCAAATGGGGGCACCAGCGTGCGCAGCCTGATCGTAATCATTATTCTCTGCCTCACCTCAACTCCGGCCTTCGCCTGCGTGTTCGACACCGACTGCAAACTCCCCAGCTCCACGTGCAGGGATGGTAATTGCATTGGCGACCCGACTTCGGATGATGACAATGTCCCCGCGCCCGCGAAGCGAGCGACGAAAGGGAAGACCTGCGATTACGACGATGATTGCCAGCCAGGTTCCCGTTGCATCAAGGGCTCAGGCCCAGAGGGTGTCTGCCTAGGCCACTGACTGGATTAAGCTCATCCTCGGATCTGTCGTAGAGGGCCGTCATAGGCCTTGCCGAACCCTCACCCTCGGCTTGATCGGCCTCGACCTTCTTGGCCTTGGTGCGATGAGGCGTCGGCGTCGGTATAGCTGACAACCCCACTTAATTTTTGGGATCGAGGCGTCCGCTTCGGTCGGCGCGCTTTTTTCACCCCGCCGCTTACTGCGGCTTTGTTGGAACTTCAGACGCGCACCGGAACGTGATGCTATTGCTGACTGCATGAGTGTTTACGAGCTTCAGCCCCTTGGCGTGGCAGTAAGCGCCTGCCTTGTCGACCGCCGCATCCAGCCCCTTGGTCCAAGACGACGAGTTCATGAACGAAGAAGTCTTGCTTACGCCGATGGCGTACGTCCCGTCGCCGATCTGCTGCACCTGCTGCACCTTCTGGCTCTGCTGATTGGATAAGGAGCAATCCTGGAGAAGGACTACGATACTTGAGAAGCTAAGAATTAATAGCGCTCTAGGCATGGGCCAGATGCTAACCGAAAGCGCGGTCGGAATCACAGTCGGCGTCGGCTTCGGTCGGCGCTCTTTTTGTTACACGCCGATGAGGTAAGTCCCCAGCCAGACGCTTAGGGCCACAATCGTGACGGTGAGAATTAGAAGGAAAAGCATAACCCCATGCTCATAGCGGGCGATGACTTCGCCGCCGCCCCAACCTCATCGTCAGGAGGTTTGTTTTCCAGTCTCAACGCGCGCCTATCCGGTTCGCCTCTGCGGCTCTTCCACCGCTGGACCGGAGGTTCTTTCGGGTCCTTCTCTCCGGTGTGCGATCCCGCTTGTCCGTTTCTTGCATCGCGGGCAGCATCACTTGGCGGCGCTGGGAACCCGGTAAGGCTCCGCGCGGACCGGCGCCGCCTTTGTTCGAGGGCCTAACTCGATGTCCATCGGTCCTACGCGCAAAAGCGGCCCTAAGCGAACCGCCGTTGCCTCCAAACCCCAATTCAGCTCACATGCCCTTGGTGCACTTCTTAGCAGTCGCATCCCATTGCATGCCCGCCTTCTTGGAGGCGGCTTCCGTCTTCGGTGCTCCCGCAAATGCAGGAGCAGTGAAAGCCACGACAAGGCTCAAGGCGAGAATTGAAACTAACGCTTTCATTGATTGTCTCCTCCGATTTAGGAACAAGCGAAGCAAATCAGCACAAGACGGCACCAGTAGGTGAAGCGATGCTACTGAGCGTCGCGACCGGAGTGATTTATTGCCGCAGTTGGGGACCACGAAAGCTGGGTTGGGATTTTGTAACCTCAGCGCCTAGTGATGGCCTGAATGCCTGGGTATCGGACTACGTAATGTGTGTTTTCTCCGAGGGATTTAGACGCGCTCTAAGCCCTACCTTTAAGAAGGGCGGCTATTGTCAAGATGGGTGCCCATCACTGTGCCGCCGCATCAGAAGGCGGAAGAATTAGCTGCCCCGTAGAGATGTTTCGGCAATACCTAGCGGAGCATCCGGAATGAAGTTCATTGACTGTGAGGGTGAGCTGTACCTGAAGCGATGGCTTCGGCAGATTTCCTTCGCCCTACAACGTCGGTGGCTTCAACGTCGGTGGCTTCGGCGACGAGCAACTTCCCACATCGTGGGACGGCGTGTCGATGCTGAGCCACGACGGCGCAGCCTCAACGCATCCTCTGCTTCGCAGCCATGAAATATCGAGACACTACCCAAGAAGGCAGGGCGCGCTTAGCCACTGGGCCACTGCCGCCCTGAGGTACGCCTCATAGATTTTTCGTATCGGGGCCCTCGTGCATCGGGCCATCATCCGACCCGTCAGGTTCGGATCGCTGACCAGTATCCTCATGGCCGAACCAGCCACGCTTATGCCACCCGGCGAAGCCCGTGCGATGATGCGGGCGGAGCATTTTCGACAAAATCTCGAAGCGCTGTTTTTGCGCATCATCAAGGCTCTTGTAGAGAGGCTCCTCGGCGTCGGCGAGTTTCTTCAAATTCGTTGCCACTGTATTAAGCATCTCGGCGTGCCGGTGCAAACGCTCGACCGGATCGGAATTTGGCTGCTCATTGGCGCGCGCAGCCATGCGTTCGGCACGAGCCTTGGCCATATCGCGGATCACAGCCTCAACGGGAGGCCAGTTTTTTTCCTGCTCGGGTTTCAGCTCGAGCCCTGCCTTGAGCGCTGCAATGCGCGCATCTGTAAATGCCTTGATGTCTTCGGTCGAAGGTTGCCAACGCCGTCCATCCTCGCGATCTGACATCTCACGGGCGAGAACTAAGCCCGAGCCGCTAACCAACGCTGCTACCGTCAGAGCAAGCACTGCTTTCCACATGATTTCCTCCATGATCGTTAGCCACAGGATGGAAAGTACTCCGGAACCGTGGCTGTGAGATTGCAGCGCGTAATGAATTGTATCGATCCATGTATGGACATGGATGTCTGATATTCATGGATGCGATGGTCGCTCCAAGGCCGCTTTTCTGCACTGAGCCGAGCCATAGTCTGTGCTGTTCTCTTCCGGCAAAACTCTTTCCCAAAACGCTTACATTTGGCTTCGACCTTCTGCATTCATCACTCCCAAAGAAAAAGGCCAGGAGGAGATCTCCCGGCCCGAATTCATGTCGATTCGAAATCGTCGTGCAGATTTGAGGAATTCCCGCCGCGAAAATGGGAACCAATTCAAAAGAATGACGGATGGCTTCGAGGCCCAGCGGGACTCCTAGGCCTAGCTACCAATCAACCCCCCGCCCTCAATTTAGATGCCGCCCGGCCTGGTCGCATGAGGCTCATTTCAACCGCAGATTAGATGGTGCCATGCATCACACGCCGCCCCAATACTGCGACCACGCTTGCGGCGCCCGTTCTTAGGTGCGGCCTTTTAGCTCAAATTTCCTGGCATACGTGACGATCCGGCCACAGCCTTGGCAGCCCGTGCTTGATAAAATTGCGGATTCGCCAATGGGGGACAATCATGTACGCGCTAGCACACGTCGTCGATTTCTCAAATCTGTTGGACATTAGCCTTAGCGAGCCGCTGGCTGACGACATTGATCGTCAGGACCAGACGCTGGATGCAAAGCTGAGGACCGAGTTTGCCTCTTCGCCCGCCAGAAACCTAGAGAAGGCGGTTTTCGGAGCGCCTTAGGCCGGGCAGGGGTAGGAGCCAGCACTAAAGCCTGCACGCGTGGTACGGTCGCCACGAGAAGAACGCGCGCGGCTTTCAGGTTTCGCACGCGACCCTACTGGCCCGCAAAAAAAAGGAGGGGGGAGTTCTATGAAAAGGCTCGCGACATTGCTTATGGCGGTGGGCGGGCTTGCGCTGATGCTCGTCGCTTTTACCCCCCATTCCAGCGCCGCGTGGGCTTGGGGCTGGCGCTATAATCCCTGTTACGGCGGCTACATGCACCATTACCCATACGCCTATTATCCGTATTGGCGCTGTCGGCATCGTTGGGTCGGCTGGGGCTGGTATTAGCAACCGGATTTCGTCCACACGCACAGCTACAATCACCCCCAACCTTCATTTTAGCTACCCCACCGGGTCTCACATGGGACCCATTTACCGCTTACGTGCGACCAGTCGGGCGTCGCTAATGTCGACCAGGGCTATGGGTTCGCAAACTTTTGCAATGCGATAACGACAAACCTCGCTAACCCGGTGCAGCTTGGGTTGCACCCCCAAGTGCCCGACAGACACTGGCCTTGCTGAGCTGGGTGCGCCGCATGATTTCCGGGACGGTCGCACCATCTGCCCGCAGGGCTTTGATCTTTTCAATCACGGGGAGCGGGTCCAAACGCCCCGCTCATAGGCGCTCAAAATTTCATCCCACGACCAGTTTTCCCGAGGCGATTTTTCCATCGCGCCTCGGTCAAAGAGGAACCGGTCCCCCAAAGGTTCGTGGTACAGTGTGGGAATGGTTCAAGGTGACCCACAGAGGGTCCGGCTTCGGGCGCTGCAATGCCGCCAGAGAGCCGGGACTGCTACAAACCCCAAGGACAAGGCCAACTGGCACGAACTGGAGCGGGTCTGGCTAGACCTTGCCGTTCGGGTCGAGGCTGACGAGAAGCTGGGACGGCGGCCAGCCCCATCGAAATCCCACTAAGTTCACCTTTCGTTAGAGCTTGCCGCAGATATTCCCCCATTTCGGGGGGAAACGCTCGTGAAGGTAGTGCCGTTCGTTCTTGGCGCAGTCCTCGCCGTCGCGGCGATAGTCCTGACCATGGCCATGGCGAATAGCACCGCCTCCCAACACACGGTGACCGTCGCCGCCAGCACCGGGCCCTTTGAGGGTGCCCGTGATGGTGACGACCTTGGATGCGTCACGCTCCTCGGTCTCGACTACGATCTCCGATGTATGCTGAGGCGCGGGCGGAGCGGCGAGGGCTACTAGGCTGCGCTATGACGCATCTTGCGGCTGAAGTGTTCTACTGGGCTTTTTTTTGACCTTCTTTCGAACGCAGTGTGAGGGCAGCTTGCTCTAGAGCAGTTGCGCGTGGTGGAGCCCTGTACGGGGGGACCGTCTATTGACGCGAACGGGCAGTTATGTCGGCTAATGACCCAAAGCGGACATCCGCTCCGACCTTAGGTTTAATATGTGGCGGGCCTTACGGGCAACTTCTCCTTGACGTGCTGCTTCGACTCGCTCGGAGGGGCGCGACTGCTTCGCTGCCGCAAGCCGCGATGAGCTTACCAGCCGATTGGGTGCCGATGGGCGACTTCCAGGCCTGAGCCCAGAACTCCAAACTTGGCGGAGTGTAGGCGCTCTTGACTTTTTCGGCCTCGATGCGGCCGACTATGGCATCGAGAACAGCATACTTGGCCTCCTCGATTGACGCGGCGGCATAGTCGACCGCGAAAGATGCCTCCCGCTCCAGCCTCTCTGCATGATGGTCAGCGTGTTTCACGTCGAGTTTGTGCTTTCCCAAGGCAATCTTTGCATTTAAGGCATCCATGTCAGCGGAGACTTTTGCTTGGAGCGCACGCCAGCTGTTGACGACGGCATCGCCGGCCGACTTGACGCTATCGCCAGCAGACTTGATGTCACGATCCACCTTTTGGATCGCTGCGGCAGCGGCAGCATGGGCCTGCTCTCTGCGCGCAATAACCTTGTCCTGTGCTTCTTTCCGCGCGGCAGCGACGGCATCTTCAGCTTTCTTGGCGGAAATAGACAAATCGGCGAGTTGCTCGGAAAGTGGCTTAGCCATGATACGCCTCCATGTACCGAATTCGTCACTAGTGTGAACCACTCCAAACTTTTAGCACTGGGCGCTTTCAAGCGCCATGGCACGCTCACGTCTAAACTCGCCGCCGACGAGGGGGATCGATGGGAAGGTACTCAATGCCGGATTGTTGAATTGGTTGTGGGTAGAGCTTCATAAACTCCATGACCTGGACCGGCATCCCCACTCTCACCGGAAGGCCGAGCGCTCTCGCTTCGCTGGCGGTGAGCGCATAGTCATGTGTCCAATATCCGCCTGTTAGCTTCTCCGCGATCGCCTCCGCTGTCGATTGATCCAACCGGGGTGTCATCAACTCCACTGCTCCCTGCTTAACCTGGGCAACGGCCTTCTCACCCACATCGGCTAGAACGAGCGTTAGGTCGAAAACGTCCGCGATGGGTTTTGAATCGCGCGCCTCGACACTCCTCCGCGGTTTTGCACGGCTCGGGTAAGCGACGACGTAAGAAGGCCCACCACGAGCCGACAGGCGCGGAGTTGCAAATCGTTCAGGCGCCCTAGCCGCCCCAGCGGGTTGTTCTCGTAAAGCCCGAGCTCATCGGCCAGGTGACGCCGCATCGATCGCGACAACATCTTTCAAGCAACATTGTGGGGCATGCGCGCCGCCTATCGTGGGCTACAGACGCCGGCCACGCGTGCGCCATTAAGAAGCACGGCGTAAACACCCATGACCGCCGCTCCTTCAGCCCGATCGAGCTCGCGCTTTTTCACCGTGACGATCCGGTATGGCTGTCGGCATAGCCCAGGCTCTGCCTGCGCTGGAGCATTCCGGTAAAGCCGCCCGCGTTTTCCGCGGGCGCCGCGCTGTTGGCGGCGGCAGTGGCGAGCCCGGTCTCCGGCGGCGTGTTGTCCACTGAGCTGTCGGGCACATAGAAGCTCGCGGCCGCCTGCACCGTCGGGTTCTCGCCATTGGCGCCCGCAGATGAATCGATGGCAAAGCGCTCGCCATTGTCGGTCTCTCTGATCACCGCAGCCCAATGGGTCCAGTGCGTGAGACTGTCCTTGGCGAAGGGCCTCTCCACGGTGTGATGGTGGAGCAGCCCGTGGTGCTCGAGCACCAGCAGATAGCTCGTGGTGTTGGACGCTTCGTCGACGCAGTCTTGCTGCGTCGGATCGCCGGAGCCGCCAAAGTCCATGCTCGGACGGTCGGTCGCGGTGCCCACGGTCGGCGCTACGCGCCGCTCCATCCAGGCGATCGAATAGGCGATGGCCCTGCGTTCCTCCGGCGGACTGTCATTGCGCGGCACCCGAGCCATCAGCGCGCTAATCTCGGCGATGTCGGCTTGTGAGAAGGTAAAGGGGGTTTGCTCCTTGCAGCCATAAGCGTGGCAGACCGATACGGTATCGAGCTTGGGAGGCTTGGCATCGAATTCTTCGAAATGGGCCTCCGGCGGCCCCTCCTGCTCATAGGTGCACCCGCCAAGCGAGGTAAGCCCAAGGGTTACAAGTACTGTAAAGGCCACCTTGAATGCGCGCCGACGAGGGGGCATACGCCAACTGGTCCTGTTCGCACCGGCCCATCGCCAGGGCGACGGGCGTGGGTTCCAGGATCACCGGCAGAAGTTTAGGATTCGTTAGGCCTATATTGCGGCATTCGCCTCTGGGTTAGCACGGCCCAAAACCCGCCATTTCCTCGATGTAGGGTGAACTGCACGCCTGCCTATTGCTAATTCACCACTGGTCTACCCCAAAAGTCGTCACTCTCTCGCTTGCGACTGAAAGTTGTCGACTAGTATTCCGCTCAACAGATAGTTTCATGCCTCGCCTGGGGGCAATGATGGGGTGGGCATTCGCACCAGTACGGCAGAGCAGTCTGGTTGCCGTGGCTGCGCGCCGTGTGTGGAGGGGACGACCCATTGCTCCGTTGTCGCAAGGTGAGTCCGTTGCTTACCAACTATTGTTTCGGATACATGCTGCGACATCGCTGGACTCGGTTTGCGACACTGCTTCTGCCGTCGCTCCCACGTCCTCCGTGATATGCCTTCAGTCACCCAAGGCTTGGGTCTGTCTGCCAACTCCGCAAGGTATGCTTCTTTGGTTCTGACGCCCTTCTTGCGCCTCTGTGCTGTTCTGCGAATGCGCTCCCTTTCTTTTGCTTGTTGAGCAAGTTGCTCTGCAGTCATGTCGACCGGTCTGATGCGCCATAGCTTGAGCCGTTCGCGTTCGGCATTGGTTAGGTGCAGAAGGCGCCCAAGTTCTTCAGCAGTCCGGACCTTTTGATAGTGTGGCGTCAGGCTGAGGTGCTGAATTAGCGCCTCTACCTCGTCGGTCTGCATCCAGGGTGCGTAAAGCTCGATATTATTGCGGACCTTCTTTTCTGCTCCTGCCGGAGCCATCGAAGCTAGGTACAGCAGCTCCATCAAGTCAGGTCGACCTGCGTCGTCATCGGGAACACCATTTGCCCCATAGCGGTATCGAATCAGTTTAAGGAGATCGCCGTAACGCAGCCTCCGCACGGTCTCCCATTTGCCAGCGTCTCCTGGCTTTGCTACCTCCCTCATTTGCCAAATCTTTTTCTGTTTCGAGCCGCTGGTAGTTCTCGCTGCTGGCGGCTCATTGTTGTGTTGGCGATCTTCCAATGCGCTTGCAGACCGTTGAGGTGGTCGATTCGCTTCGATGAAGTAATCGCCAGGAACGCCCCTCGCCATTGCGAGAGCATTCGCCTTAGCCTCGTTGAAGGATGAGGGTCCAGAGGCCTCGTCGCGACGTCGCGCTAACCACTGGCCAGGCGTGATATTGATAACTGAGGCCACCACCTTCGTGGTGCGGTGCCCACCCCACTGACCATATGAAGCAGGTACGTTGGTGACATCGGCCATCGGTCAGCTTGAAGGTGACCTCATTCACACGCTCAAAGTGGAGCTTGGTTTTTTGAGATAGATTTCCCGGTGTAAATTCCCCCGCTAATTCAGAGCCTTGCGAGGCCATTTTTGTCTTCAGTCGGCCTCCAACTTAGTGCCGAGCAGCGTCACCAGAAGTTGGCACCAGGCGGTAAACGGTCGGTGGAAGTTCCACGCCCTTCGGCACACGCATGCCAGCGCCCTGATCGCCGACGGCCTCGATCCCGTTCTCATCGCCGCCAGGCTAGGACACGCGGGCCCCACAATCACCATGACGACCTACGCCCACCAGTTCCGCAAGAGAAAGACGGATACGACCGCGGCGGACTCGATTGAGAAGCTGTTGGGTGCCAATCGGGTGCCAAAACCCCGCAACGGCCATTGATCTAAAAGGCCTTTCTGCGCTCTCACCTAATCACTATGCCTTGACGCGGCCGTGAAAGGCCGGTTGCGCCTCTTAGACTTTAGGCCAATGCCTCGGGCACGCTATAAGCTTTGAGCCATGTGTCTATCGTTCAACGCCGTCACCGTTCTTTGCGCTCTTCTGATCGAAGCTGGCTTCGGCTATCCCGTCTCGCTGCTCGACCGCATCAAGCATCCGGTCATGTGGATGGGCGCTCTGATCGAGAGCCTCGACAGCCAGCTCAATCACTCGAGCATGCAAGAGGCGAAGCGGCGCCGGAACGGCTGGGTCGCGCTTGGGCTGCTTCTCGTCGCAACCGTGCTTCCGGCCATCGCCGTGCAGTACATCGTGCTGCAGCTGCCTGGCCCGATCGCGCTCATCGTTCTTGCCTGCCTCGCCAGCACGCTCATCGCCCAGCGCAGCCTCTACGAGCAAGTCGCCGCCGTTGCCGATGCGCTTAATACGGGCGGGCTCGAAGCCGGGCGCAAAGCCGTGGCGGAGATCGTCGGCCGGGACACGCGTGCGCTGGATGAGGCCGGAGTGGCGCGCTCGGCCATCGAAAGTCTCGCCGAGAATTTCTCCGACGGTGTCGTGGCGCCAAGTTTCTGGGGCGTGCTTCTCGGCCTGCCCGGCATGGTGGCTTACAAGGCGATCAACACCGCCGACAGCATGATCGGCCACCGCACACCGCGCCACGAGGCGTTCGGCCAGGCCTCCGCAAAGGTCGACGATGTGGTCAATCTTCCGGCCTCGCGGCTCGCCGCTCTATGGATCGCGCTTGCAGCCTGGTTTCATGACGATGCCGATGTCCGCCGGGCGCTGGTGACGGTGCGGAAAGACGCGCACCGTCATCGCTCGCCAAATGCCGGATGGCCCGAAGCCGCCATGGCCGGCGCGCTTAGTGTGAAGCTCTCAGGCCCGCGTTCCTATCATGGCGCGCTCACCGAGGAGGGCTGGATCGGGGAGGGGAGAGAAGACGTGTCGGCTGCAGACATCCGCCGGGCGCTCGGCGTGTACAAGACCGCCTGCACGCTGCAGATCTTCGCGCTCGGGGGGCTCGCCTTCCTCATCGCGCTAATCTGAGCAGACGATCGATGTCGATATGCGCCTCGAGATGCGCGGCGAGATCATCGAGGGTGCGTTCAATCTCCGCATCGTGGCTGTGAGGCGAAGGCGTGCCGCCGAGTCGATCGATCCAGGCGCTGCGCTGGGCATCGTCGGCGAAGAAGCCATGCACATAGGTTCCGGCAATACGGCCGTCCGCCGAGATTGCGCCGTCGGCACGGCCGTCGCGGAAGCGCACAAGCGGCCGCGCCGTGTCCGGCCCGGTGGTTGCGCCCATATGGATTTCATAGCCCTTTACCGGCGCCGCATCGGCAAGTGTCGTGCCGCTGACTTCGGCGAGCGTTTTCTCGCCTTCGATCACCGTGTCGACCTGCAATAGGCCTATGCCCTGCGCTGATCCCTTCGCGCCCTCGATGCCGCGCGGGTCTGTGATTGTCTGCCCCAGTATTTGATAGCCGCCGCAGAGCCCTAGCACATGACCTCCGCGCCGAACATGCGCGGCAATGTCGATGTCCCAGCCTTGCGCGCGAAGCGCACCAAGATCCGCGATGGTTGCTTTCGAACCCGTCAGCACGATGAGATCGCAGACTGGCAAAGGATGTCCCGGCTTCACCATGACGACGTCAACATCAGGCTCGGCGGCCAGCGGATCGAGGTCATCAAAATTGGCGATATGCGGCAAGAGCGGCACCGCAACTCTAACTTTACCGTTACTGCACGTGGCTCGCCGCTCGACAAGATCATAAGCGTCTTCCGCCGGTAGCCGGCCTGCACCCTCGAAAAACGGCACGAGCCCGAGCGAGGGCCAGCCGGTGTGCTTCGCGATCTCCGTCATGCCGTCGGCGAAAAGCGAAATGTCGCCACGCATGCGGTTGACGATGAAACCGGCCACGAGTTTCGCATCCTCCGGCTCGAGTACGGCCTTGGTGCCGACCAAGCTCGCGATCACCCCGCCGCGGTCGATGTCGCCTATCACCACTACGGGCACGTCCGCCGCGCGGGCAAAGCCCATATTGGCGATGTCGTTCTTGCGCAGATTGATCTCAGACGCACTGCCAGCACCCTCGACGAGGACGATGTCGGCGTCGTGCTTCAGCTTGGCGAAGCTCT
>CAVUZR010000031.1:0-273605 GCA_963745855.1 uncultured Alphaproteobacteria bacterium
CTGGTGGGCGCAGTAGGACTCGAACCTACGACCCGCTGATTAAGAGTCAGCTGCTCTACCACCTGAGCTATGCGCCCGTTCGGCCGGCTTCTTTAGAGGCAGCGGCCAGTTGGATCGCCCCCTTACCAGAAGCCCGCGCGCTCTGTCTACGGAAGCCGCTGAGATTAGGGGGAAAGGCTAGACGTCAACATAGGCTGCCCAGTGCCGAAGACAAGCAGAGAAGCGGAAAATGCGCTTGTCACCGCTTAGTCAGGCCCCGTTCATCTTGGTTTTCGTACGGTACCGCCAGTGTTTGGCCGCAAACGGCGCATACCACGGCCAGTTGAGAGAGATGAGTATCGCGTCCTCGCGCCGGGGCGGGGACTTGGAGGGTGAAATGCCGACCAGTTATTGGCTGAGATTGCTTGCGGCCGCGTTCGTGTGGGCCGCGTTCTTTGCGGCCCCGGGCTTGCCGCTTCCGGGAGCCGACCGGCTTGGCTTCACCGGGACCGCGGCGGCGCAAGAAACCATCGACATCGATACCTTCTATGACGAGCTCGATCCTTACGGGGAGTGGGTCTGGCATCCGCGCTATGGCTATGTGTGGCTGCCCGAGGACGTCTCGCCGCGCTGGCGCCCCTACACCGTCGGCCGTTGGACCTATACCGACGAGTATGGCTGGTACTGGGACTCGAACGAGCCCTTCGCCTGGGCCGTCTATCATTACGGCCGCTGGGGCTACGATCGAGGACTATGGCTGGTTCTGGGTTCCGGGCGACACCTGGGCGCCGGCCTGGGTGCAGTGGCGCTACAGCGACGACTATGTCGGCTGGGCGCCGGTCGGGCCCGGCCGCCGCGGTTACGCCTATGGCGTGCCGGTCAACTACGAGCCGCCGATCGCCAAGTCCTGGGTGTTCGTGCAGCCGCGCTACATGACCTCGCGCGCGATCTCGCACTACGCGTTGCCCATCGGCGGCTTGGCGTCGCCTTCTTCGGCGCGACCAACGTGTACCGGCCGATCTATCGCGGCGGCATCGTCTACAATTACGGCATGCCGCGCGACCGCGTGGTGAAGATCATCAGGCGGCCGATCTACGTGCAGAAGGTCTACAAGGTCGATAACTGGAAGGGCGGCAAGTTCGACCGTGACGGCCGCAACAAGGGCATCAAGATCTACGCGCCCAACTTCAAAGGACGACATGCCAAATCGCGGGCCGAAGAAATTCGTCGACAATCCGAAAGACTTCAAGCCGAAGGCGAAGCTCAATGATACCTTCAAGGGCGACGTGCCAAAGGGTTGGGGCAAGAGCGCCAAGGGCCTGACGCCGATCGCCAAGGAGGATCCCGACGCCTTCAAGAAGAAGGACGACTTCGATAGTCACGACCAGGAGTTCGGCGACCGCGGCGGCAAAGACAAAAATCGTGATCAAGAATCGCGACCGGGATAACAACAAAGGTGAGGCCAAAGGCACCGTGCCCCCAATCGACAAGGTCATTCGGCAGCAGGACCAGGGCGGCAAGGAAGAGGCCAAGGGCACCAATACCAATCCCGGCAACCCCAAATTCGGGGATCGGGACAACCGCAACAACGACAAGGGCACGCCAAAGGGCTTTGGCGAAGGCAACCAAGGCGGCCCCAACCAATTCAAGCAAGGCAACCGCGACCAGGGCGACCAGGGGGGTGGCGGCCAGGGCAAGCAGAAGAGCTTCGGCGCTCCTGGTGGTCCCGGTGGTCCCAACCAGTTCAAGCAGGGCAACCGCGAGCAGGATAATCAGGGTGGCGGCGGCCAGGGCAAGCACAAGGGATTCGACGGCCAAGGTGGTCCGGGAGGACCAGGCGGAATTCAACCAGTTCAAGCAAGGCAACAGCGATCTGAATGATCAGGGCGGCGGCGGACAAGGCAAGCACAAGAACTTTGGTGCCCCGGGTGAACCGGGTGGTCCCAAACAGTTCAAGCAAGGCAACCGAGACCAGGGTGATCAAGATGGCCGCGGCCAAGGCAAGCAGAAGAGCTTCGGCGGGGGCGGTCCCGGAGGCCCAGGCGGCGAAGGTGGCCAAGGAGGCGAGCGAGCCCAGGGTAACCAAGGCGGTGGAGGCGGCGGCGGCGGCAACGACAAGTGCAAGAAGCATCCGGAGAAGTGTCAGAACCAGAACTAGCGTCGTTCAGGCGCCTCTGCGCTTCCTGAAATAAAAAACAAATAAAAAACAATGGCGGTTGGCACGAAGCTAACAAACCAAACATATTTATCAATGGTTTAGGAGCAGTAAGTGAGTTAGGGCAACGCTAGGGGCAACATTCTGCATGGCATCTTGACGACACTCACGGAGCTTTTCGAGCGCCTCACTCACCCTGGAGCGCACGCGGGGAATTTGCGCGAGGAGGAATTGCGGCTGGCCGCAGCAGCGTTGCTCGTGCACGCCATGGCAATCGACGGAGAGTTTGCCACTGAAGAGCGCCGCAAGCTCAAAGCTTTGCTGCAAACGCATTTCGGGCTCGGCGACGATGAAGCGCGCCGGCTCATTCGCGAGGCGGCGATAGTCCGCCACCACGGCGCCGTCGATCTTCACCGGTTCACCAGCGTCCTTTGCGCCCAACTCGACCAGGATGGTCGCAAGCAGATCATCGAGATGTTGTGGGAAATCGCCATGGCCGATCTGGTGGTGCACGAGTTCGAAGTCGAACCTCGTCTGGCGGGTGGCCGAGCTGCTTGGAGTCTCGGCCCGCGATCGCGAGCTGTTGCGGAAAACAGTCGCAAGCCGGCTTGGCTTGGAGGCAGAGAGCTAGGTGACGACGATCCACGCCTATACGCGCACGCGCGTCGGTATCTTCGCGAACCCGAAGGCCGGTCTAAGCCCACGCGCCATCAAAGGCCTGCTCGACAGCGTCAACTGCACCTCCATTGCGTCCTCGATGCTGGGGTTTGCTTGGAGAATTACCGCCTTCAGGACATTAACCAGGGCACCCATAGCGACGTCGGCGCGACGGCCTTCCACGGCATTCCTCACCGCGTGAAATGCTGCCGGAGGCGTCGTTGTATGCTCAACTTTGCATTTCATGCCCGTCGTCTAGCGCGGCCCTGTCCTCGTCGCGCCGATCCCTCAGTACAACGTACGGTCACGCACTAAGCCAGCCGGTTCGATGTAGCCGCAAAACTCGTACAATTGCGGAGCCTGGGTCAGGTTCGGGTGCTTCCCGCCGTCGCATGGGTCATCGAGGGTTGCCATGCCTTCGGTGAACCCCTGCAAGCCGGGATTGGTCACCCATTCTCGTTGTCGCTCCTTCGACATGGGCGGCGCTGCTGGCGGTTTCTGCTCTGAACCCAGTTGGCGTGATAGAATTGGCAGGGCAGTGAGGCTCTGGGCTGCATGTCAAGTCGTCTTCACAACGGATGTTTGCACCGGCGAAACGTCCTCTGCGGTGGCGGTGCCGTTGTGTTTACTGCAATGATGGCCTCACTACTTCGAGGCTCGAAGCCGCTACGCGCACAGACGCTCACCAGCAGCGTTCCCGAAGTGGACCGCGTATCTGTCCGCGTCATCGTTGACAGCTACCAGTTCGCCGTCGTGGCAGGCAAGAAGACGGGCCCTGTCGACGTCCAGCATTTTGGCTGGGGCCTCAGCGGCGACAAGCCACCCGGCCGAACGTTGATTAGCGAGTTCGGTCTGTCGATGCACGCCGAGTCCAAGCGCGGCAGTGAGACACGCAACCTTTTTATGGATTTCGGCTTCACGCCTGAAGCACTCAACAACAACATCAGTCTGTTGGCCATTGATCCAAGCGAGCTGGATGCGCTTGTGCTCAGCCATGGTCATTATGACCACTTTGGGGAACTCGTCGGATTTTTGCAGCAACACAAGGGCGACCTGAAAGCCAAGCTTTCTTTCTATGTGGGCGGAGAGGAGTGCTTCTGTTCACGCGAATGGGTTGGTCCGCCAGTTGGGGGCAATTTTGGCGCACTTGATCGCCAGGTTTTGGAGCAGGCCAAGCTGACCGTGGCCTATGCTGAAGGACCCTCGCTGGTGGGAGACCACGCCTTCACCACAGGACAAATTGGATTGCGGAGTTTCGAGAAGGTGCTCTCGCCGAGCACGATGAACATCGGCATCGACGACGGGATCGGATGCTATTCCGACAAGCTACCGCAAGAGGACCGCACTACGGTCACTACTATCCCTGATCAGTTCCAACACGAACTCGCCACCGCGTACAACCTCAAAGGACGCGGTCTCGTCGTTCTCACCGCCTGCAGCCACCGCGGCGTGGTCAATACCATCAAGCAAGCCCAGGCAGCATCAGGGATTACAAAAGTGCACGCGGTGATCGGGGGGTTCCATCTTGCACCCTACACAGAAGATTACGTGCGCCAGACGATCGCAGCACTCAAGGAGATGGACGTCGATTACGTTATCCCGCTGCACTGCTCTGGCGAGGTATTCTACGAACTGGCAAAGGCCGAAATGCCAGTCCAGCTGCTGCGCTCCTACACAGGGACCCGCTTCGTATTCGAGGGTGGCAGTGCGTAGGCATGCGTCTGATGGCCCTCGCTCACATGTGGTACGGGTATTGCTCCATTGATGGAGGAGCCCGATGACGGCGACTGACGATAGGACATTCGCTGGGTCGATCCCCGAAATATACGATCGGTACTTGGTTCCTCTTATCTTTGACTCCTATGCGCTCGATCTAGCCTCGCGACTTGCCGAAGCTAACGCGCTGGATGTGTTGGAGACGGCCGCAGGAACCGGAGTTCTTACACGAGCGATCGCATCCCGCCTTCCTGCGGATGCGCGGATAGTCGCAACCGATCTAAATCAACCGATGCTTAATCGCGCAAGGACACGGCAATCTCAGGATTGTCGATTCGAGTGGAAACAGGCAGATGCTCTGGCACTGCCGTTTGAGAACCAAAGTTTTGACGTTGTGGCCTGCCAATTCGGCGTCATGTTCTTTCCTGACAAGGTTCAGGGTTACCTCGAGGCGTGGCGAGTGCTCAGGCCGGGCGGTCGCTTCCTCTTCAATGTATGGGACCGAATTTCGGAGAACGAGTTTGCTGATACCGTCACGGAAGCGCTGGCGGCAGTCTTCCCGCATGATCCCCCTTCTTTCCTGACCCGTACCCCGCATGGCTACCACGATGTAGAACGCATCCGCGCAGAACTGAATGCCGCGGGATTTTCGGACCTTTCCGTTGATGCGGTGGACCATAGAAGCAAGGCATCCTCGCCGCATGATCCTGCCATCGCCTACTGCCAGGGCACCCCGTTGAGGAGTGAAATCGAGGCCCGCGATGCATCCCGCCTGCGAGACGCGACGGGACAGGCGGCTCAAGCTTTGGCGAGTTGATTTGGAAGTCGTCACATAGATGGACGTATCCGAGCATTTGTGATCACCGCCATTCGCTAAGAAGGGCTTGGAACCGGACATTGAAGCGCGCCGGCTCAATGTCGCGGAAGTGCCAAAAGCGGACATGGGCGATGCATTCAGACAGCCATCAGGAAACGCGCGCCGGCCCGGCCCCGGGTACGTCGACCGGCCACGACGGCGCGAAGGCACCGCACAAGCTGGCGATCCGCACCCTCGTCGCCGCCAGCGTCGGCAACGCCGTCGAGTGGTACGACTGGACCGTCTACGTCACCTTCTCGATCTACTTCGCCACCCAGATCTTCCCGGCGGAGAACCAGTCGCTGGCGTTCATCAGCGGCTTGTTCGGGAGGACCGCGAAAAGAAAGCGGCGCAGAAGGCGGTCGACCGGGCTGCACCGCATGTGCGGGCTGCGATCGCAACGCTCGAGCAGCCATGGTCGGTTGTCATGAGCGGCCTTGAGGTAGTCCCGCCCCCACGGGGTGACCCCTTTACGCCCTATTTCGTCTGCCTCGAACGGTTCAACGGCTGTGAGCACAAGATCGTCGCTTACCCCGCGGCCACCAATGAGGGTGAGGCGATCCGCCTGGCAGAAGCGGAGTGCCAGACAGGGCGCGCCGCCTATGCCGAAGAGGGACGAAAATTAGTGGAGAAAGTCCTCCGTAAGCATTGCGCGTGGGAGGCCCACAACCATCTGCGGAACTTGCGGCTCATTGAGCAGCATGCGCGCGAAGAGGCGCGTATCGCCAACCTCCCGCCTGTCGCCAAGGTGCTTGGGAAGGTGAAGTCCGCTCCTCCTCCCGCCCTGCCGAATCGGGCAGACGAGGCGAAGCGTGCGGCGGTGGCGCCGCGGTCGGGTGATTTCGTTCGTGTCCTTCCCCCGCAGGCGAAAAAGCAGGAGCGCCGCGTTTTCAATCCAGACGCCCCAGATGATCAGACGCTGGCCGAGCGGAGGCTCGCCCGTACCAATAAGTTTTGACATGCCGGTGGTAGGCCCCATGACCACACTTATCGCGCGGCTACATCCACCCAGTGCATGAGGCTGGCGTCCCCTACAACGGCCTCTACTGCGTCGAGTTTGACGGCGAGCTCACAGTCGTGGGCTCGCGCGACCCGGAGCACATGACCTGGCACGCGCCCTTGCTGGCTCGGCTTCACGGGTAAGGTGACCATGCTCGATGCCCAAACGGGCAAGCCGCGCACCGTCATCGACATCGCGAAGGCTGCGGAGCTTTGCGTGAGCGAAGAAAGCAGGGATGGACTCCGCATCCCGGCATACCGCGAGAGCCCGGATAGCAGCTCGTCCACGACCGAAGACGATATTGTCCCTCCCACCATACCCCCAGAGGCAAACGAGGCTGCATGAGTTCACAGCCGGCCGTCTTGCCCAGATAGTGGGGTATGCATCAGTTTGAATTTCGGCGCTCTTGACTTGGACTTCGCATCCGGCATCACGCCCTATATGCTTAGCTGAAAGCGGGAGAACGAAATGGCCGCATGCTTTCGTTACATCGTCCGCGATGTGGGTGTCGCTATCGAGTTCTACACAAAGCAGCTTGGCTTCAAGCTAGAGATGCATCCTGCGCCCCCCTTCGCTGAAATCTCGCGCGGTGACATGCATATCTATCTGACGCAACCTGGAGGTTTGGGCGGGGGAGCGCCTATGCCGTCTGGTGAGCCGCAAGGCCCCGGCGGTTGGAATCGTGTTCAGCTCGTTGTCGAAAATCTAGATCCCCTGATCGCGCAGCTTAGATCGGCTGGCAATCGCTTTCGCAACGATGTAGTTCAGGGCGTCGGTGGCAAGCAGATTTTGTTGGAAGACCCGTCAGGAAATCTCATCGAGCTGTTTGAGCCGAATACAGCCGCCTATCGGGCTCCGGGTCGTAGTAATGCCTAAAGGCCCCAAAGAACAGAAGCGCCCCTGCCGAAGCCGGCGGCGCGCTCATATAAGTCACGAATTTCAAACTGAGGCACTACCAACAGTGGCTGACACGAAGCGACAAGTGGCTGACATCTCGCGTGAGTGGCTGACTTCCAATCGACTTGCTGAGAGTGCAGAAGCGGTCGCGTGTCAGGTGGATCGCAGCAGTTTTCTAAAACAAGGACGATCTTCTGCGAACCGCTCTCGCAGCATATAACTCGGGCTTATGGGCCTACTACAACCAAACGAAGTATGGCGATCCCGATCGTCGTAGGCGAAAGACATGGGGCACGAATTGGTTGAGGATAGTACAGTTCACTGAACCATAATTCTCGTTTTGTTCACAATTGCCCTTGCGGGTCCGGCGGTGCGGAACAACCGGATCGTCGAGATCAAGTCGTCACTGATTCTGCAGCCTGGACCAGCGGCACTGACCGACGGCCTCGACGCGGTGCTCGCAGCGCTGGCCGGCCAGAACTGATCGAGCTCTTCCACGGATACCGTGGAGCGCCTGTCTGCTGCATCCGACGCCTGCCGTCGGGCCAGGACCGGTCAAGGGACGCAGCAGGTGATCCGGGCGTCAGCTTCAGAGCGAAATTCGACTCCCCCGAGCGCCTTCGCAACACCCCGTTGGTACGCTAGGCTCACCAATGATCATCGAGCGATGCACTTCGGAGCGTTTCGAGGATTGGGTACGGCTGCGGCAGGCGCTATGGCCCGACGACACGTTAGAAGACCATCGCCGGTACGCAGCCTCCACGCTCCATCGGCCTGATGAGACTGTCGCTTACCTCGCCCGCGATGAGTGTGGAAGTGTCGTTGCCTTCGCCGAGGCGACCTTGCGCCGGGACTATGTCAACGGATGCAGCACATCCCCGGTGGGGTTTCTCGAGGGACTTTACGTTCAGGCGCCTTACCGTGGTCGCGGGCTTGCCCGCCTCCTCTGTCAAACGCTTGAACGTTGGGCAGCGGATCTGGGCTGTGCCGAATTTGCCTCCGACGTTCTGTTGCACAACGAAGCCGGGCAGACAGCGCACGAAGCCCTCGGCTTCGAGGAAACTGAGCGCGTGGTCTACTACGTCAAACGGTTGGCCGGGCATGATTAAATGCTCTCATTGAATGCCCCAGGCGCCCGTCTTTCAGACGAAGATCCGGCTCCTCGTTTTCGGTCTGGGGTTTGGACGCGGGCGATGTCTTCTATTCCCCTCAAAGCGGACATTCATCAGCGCGGTTTGAACGTCCGCTAAGTGCCACAAGCAGACGTCACCCAATCGGGCCCGAGCGACTCACCAATATCCTCAAGCTGCTATTCGGAGCCAGCATCGCCGCCCCCCTGCCGGTTCCAGCCTCTCGCTTTCAATAGCACGTCCAAACCCAGCCCCGCCGGGGATCCCACCACCAGCAGGAACTGCCGCCCCACCACCAAGGACCACCGGCGATGAAGAAGCGATTGTGGACGAACACGCGACGATTATTGAAGTGATGGTCATTCACGAAGTGCCGGTTATTGAAGTGACCGCGATCGAAATCCCGACCGGCAAATCTGGGACCACCATGGAAGGTGCGACCTGCAAAACCACCCCTATGACCACCCATGCCACCCATATGGCCCGCGAAACCGCCCATGTGACCGCCAAACCCGCCACCTCCCATATGGCCACCGCCGCCGGCGAACCCGCCACCCCCGCCACTGCGGACACGCGTAACAGTGCCGTTATCAGTGGTGCTAATAACGTTCTTGAGGTCAGGCGCGCTTGTTACCGCCTGAGCTGACCCCAGCATCAAACAGGGTATAAGCAGGCTGCCCGCGAGGGCGGTCACTGCGGCTATAATCGTTCGCATGACGTGTCTCCTTTCTCGCCCCGTCGAAGGGGTTCTTGAGCTACCCAAGGAGATGATGTGGAGGTCTACACCCGTCTGTCAGACATGACCGGGTCTTGTCAGGAAATTCCGAAAATTGTGATGGGTTCGCATGACAGTGCGGCATGACAGCGCAGATGGGATCGCGCGAAGGGTACTCACCACGATGTTACTCATTCGCGTTAAAATCATGCGTACATTGAACAAGCAGACGTCAATGCGGATGCGTTGCAGCGGACTGCCGTGCTAGGCTTACCAGGCGAAGGGGCGACCATGGGATCGGTCAAGGCCCCTAAGGGCCAAGACGAGTTCACGATCGATTTCAGATCGACGCCGCCGATCCGAGCTCTCGTATTCAAAGACCGGCTCGCGTTGGGTGGTATTGCACTCGTTCGTGGTAGCTGTCGCCCGATCGAGGGCCTCCGTATCGGCTCCTCGCAAGTGACGGTGGCGATCCATGAGGGCAAGATGTTCCGGATGGATTGGCGCGCGCCCGACAGTGATCGTTTGCGCTCGAGCGAGATCGGACGCGATCACGCTCATGTGGGCGATAGAAGGTTGCCGTTCTGGGTTCGTAGCCAGGGACCGGCATCCTTCTTCGCCGTCGCGATGGACGAGGCATTCGTTAAGCAAATCTGGGAGACGGAATTCGGCCAGGTCGGCGACTTCGAGCTCAAGACCGCGATCGGCGTGCGGGACCTGGTGATCGACCGCATCGGACTGCTCGGTCGGAAGGAACTGAGCAAGGGCGGTATCGGCGGTCGCTTGTACGCAGAAAGCCTTGGTACGGCACTGGCGGTACATCTGCTGCGGCAATACAGCACCTCGCCAAGAGCGCGGGTAATCCACAGAGGCGGCCTCGCATTGAGACCGCGGCAGCGCGTCATCGACTACATCAACGAGCATCTGCAGGACGAGCTTAGTCTCTTCGAGCTGGCGCGGATTGCCAACTTAAGCCCGCATCATTTTGCGACCGTCTTCAAAGCCAGCACGGGAATATCGCCACACCGCTACGTCATCGAGCGGCGCATAGACCGCGCCCGCGATCTACTGCGCCAGGACGAGAAGACCATATCCGAGATCGCCTATGCCGTCGGGTTCTCGAGCCAAAGCCACCTAACGGCGAACTTCCGCCGGACGACGGGGGTGACGCCGCGGAAGTTTCGCCAGTCCCTGCATTGAGGCAGCGCGAATGTCCGCTAAGGGTCAAAAGCGGACGCTATTCACGACACCATTCCACGTCCGCTTTACCCCCAGAGCGGACATCTCAGCGCCTGCATCGATGTCTGCTAAGTGCCAATACAAAAGGCCGCGATTGTCCGAGTCGGCGTGTTCATAGCGGCGAACAGCTCGGCAGCAGAGTCAAAGATGGATAACTAGCAGCAGTAGGCGCGGAACCACACCGCCTCCCACCAATCCAACACAGTGCACGCCGTTCTGATCCACTTCCGGAAGTGCGCTTAATGCCCGCGTTATCCTTGCCTGGGCTGGCAAGTCGTCTCGACTGCTTGGCGCTGCCGTCCAATCGGCTCCTCTACCAGGATGTGGTAAGATTCGAGAGGTTAACAGAGCAGAATGGGAGGGACCACATGAAGAAGTGGAACTCCGGCTTGAGCCACGGCGCGGGCTTGATGCTAATCGCGAGCTGGCGTTCATCGGTTACGCGGTGGTGTTCTTTTTCCGGAACTTTGCGGGCGGCGGCTTTGAATTGGGTGTGACAACGCTCAATGGCGTCACACCTGACAATCTAGATGCCCTCAATCCGGCAATCATGCACTACATCAAGCACCTGCATTTGGCCATCAGCGGCTTCATCGCCGCGACGGCTATCGCTGTTGGCGCATTGTCCTGGTATGGCGTACGTCGCGGCGAGTGGTGGGCGTGGATCGCCGCAGTGGTATCGGCTGTTGTGGGGCTCGCGATTGCGTTGCCGTATCACTGGCTCGGCCACTTTGAGTTTAACTGGGTCACCCACTTGGGCCCGATCTACGTCGCGACCATCATATTTATGATAGGCGCTATCCTGGCTCTACGCGCGATGACAACAACGGGGCAGGCTTAGCGGGGCACGCCCTGCGAACAGCTTACCGGCTGTGTGGTATTTCACCGCCGCCGCCTATGCTGCTCCTGGTCTCGTTTCCTAACAACGTTTTTCCAGCGGCCTTAAACTACGCAAACTATGCAGCCGTGCTCAATACTCTTGTGCTCCACGCGCATCTTTACTGCGATCTTTGCGAAGCGTTCGCCGTAGTTTTCTATCCCTCATTGGCTAGCCTCACGTAAGGACCCAGCGGCTGCAGCATATGGACCCAACCGACTTCGTCTGGGGCGAGGACGCTTGGTGGCAGGGTTCGGAGGCGGCCGCCTTCGTCATTGGGCACGCCACGGTCGTCGACGGCGGCCAAACCGGGGGCATTGGGTTAAGGTCCGCAATGGGCCATATAGCGGACAGATTGGCCTATTGGGAGGAATTCTAATGCAACCACTACCGCCCCAACTTGAACTACCCGAAGGGGATCGCCTCACGCTGCCGACCATCTCTGCAGTTCGAGGATTGGTGCCTCCTGGGGGACAATTGCCGGCTCACATGGTCCTAATGATGATATGCGGAAAGGAACTTTGGGTCCCTCTGGATAGAGAGATAGCGCGGCAGATGGCTAGCATTCTTGCTCCCTTCCGTGAATGATTCGAAAGGCGTTTCAAACTTCCGTTTCGGAGGGTGAACCCGACAGCCCCTGCTCGTGGCGGGCTCGGCCCATTTTAATCCGACTGTGATGTCCGCTTTGGGTCATAAGCAGACATCACGTCACGTCCGCGTCATGTCCGTTATTCCACTCAAAGCGGACATTCGTCAGCGCGAGTGGCACGTCCGCTTAGTGCCATAAGCAGACATCAGCGAAGCCTGCCGCCGCGACTCTGTATCAAATCGATGCGTTCAAGGTCCTTGTGGCTTGTAAAGCCAGATGGCGGCAGAAGTACCCGAGGTGGCTTTCACGGCAAGGAAGACCCGGTCCAGCTCTGGGTCGTAGAGTGCGGTTCGTGCACCCGCCACTGTCGGAATATGATCTATACGTGAGGCGCTTGCATCGTCGAGTTGGAAAACATCGATGAAATCCTTGGCCGCAACTCACGTAGGCACGGCTGCGTTTCTCATCCACAAAGATGTCATCGGCGTCGCCACAGCTCGGAGTGACGGCACGCAAATTTCCGTTCAGTGTATCGACGACTGCCAATCGGGCCGGCCTGCGGAAGCCTACCAGCAGCTCAGTTCCTCTCTGCCGTATAGCCATGGGAAAATTCCCAGTGGCTTGTGGGACCGTCCACGTAGCTATTTGACGGCTTGCAGTTCTGTCTAGGACCGCTATCGCTCGACGTACATTCACAAAGGCTCTCTCGCCCGAGGGTTCAAGCTCAAAGCCTTCGGGATGATCGATCTCGCCGAGCTTTTTGCGCGACTTTGCGTCGATAATGGCAAGCCCGCCTGAACCGAAACCTGCGAATACCAAATTCTTGATTGGATCGACCCGGAGATTGTCGGCATCGGCCTTGAGTTCCACCCACGCAACGGGCGAAAAGTCGCTTCCCCTGAAAACACGGAGCGATCCATCGCCACCGTTACTGACGAAAATACAATACGGGGTTGCTCGTCAAGCATATGGCTGTGGATCGCCGTTACCTCGATGCTGTTTTCGCGTAGGGCGCGGATGAGGGGGTTCACCTCGTTAGCTGTGATCACGAAGTCGCCGGTGATCGCCGTCTTGCCGTCTCCGGTTGGCTGAAAGTTGATCACGGTGGCGACTCCATGGTGGGTGGAACCGGCGTACCGCCCTCGGTGATCGCGTCCTTGCGCGGAACGGAGAACTGATAGACGCCGCCGTTGATCTTCCCCTTAGCGCCCAGGTGCCATTTTCCTTCACCGGCACGATCAGCAAGGTGGATTTCAAACTCGGACCGTCGCAGATGCTGCCCGAGGACAACAAGGCCGCGCAAGAAATGAAGGACAACGCGGACAAGTAAGAGAAGGATTAGGCTTTATTGGTGAAATGCGGGGCTGCTCATGGGAGCGGCACACGCCATTCGCCGAACTCCCCCCGGCAATCGCCAATGTCTGCTATTGGCACAAGGCAGACATCCTCAATGCCCTGACGAATGTCCGCTTTCGGGGATAAAGCGGACATGACGCGAACGGGCCGGGATGTCCGCTAATGATCCAAAACGGACATCGTTTTCCCCCTACAACGTTTAGAATGCGACATGGAGCGGTCGATGAGCCGGCGGAGCTTGCTCCGGATCCTTGCCGGTATAGCTGCGACCCCGTACGCCTCGCGACGTGCCCACGCTGGACCCCACGTGGCCGCATCGGTTGCCGTCGGCTATGACGAGCCAGGCCGCATGATCCCCGAAAACTTCATCGGTGTTAGCTACGAATCTGCGGTGCTCGCGTCTCCCGACTATCTTTCGCCCAAAAATCTCTCAGTCATGGGCTTGTTTCGCGGTCTAGGCCCTGAGGCCGTGTTGCGTCTCGGCGGCAATACCAGCGAACGCACGGTGTGGCGTGACACCGGCAATGCATCTGTGGCCCAGGCTTTCGTCATCACGCCGGCTGCAATCGATGCACTTGCAGGACTCATTAATGCGCTCGATTGGCGGCTCATCTACGGGCTCAACCTTGCGCGCGACACTCCTGAAGCGGCGGCCGAAGAGGCAGCTTACGTCGCACGAGCCCTGGGTCCGCGCCTCCTCGCTTTTCAGATCGGAAACGAGCCCGACGGTTTCGGACGTTGGTCCGGCGTGCGCCCGCAAAGCTACGACTTCAACGCCTTTTTGGCGGAGTGGCGGAAGTTCTACACTGCGATACGTGTGCGCCTCCCCACGGTCCGTTTTGCCGGTCCCGATATTATTGCCGAGCAAAAATGGATAAGACCATTCATTGAAGCCGTTGGCGATGATCTCATATTGGTGACGCGACATTACTACGCCGACGGGCCTGCCGGCGCGCCAGACATCAGCTTGGCTCGACTGTTGAGCTCGGCGCCTCAAGCCAAAACGATGCTTGAGGAGATGCGATCGATCCGCGACAGCTCACGTCTTCCCTTTCGCATTGCCGAGACAAATTCGATCTTCAACGAGGGGCAACCAGGCGTAAGTGACGCCTTTGGTTCGGCGCTGTGGGGCGTGGAATTCATGTTTCAGGTGGTTGAGGCCGGAGGCGACGGTGTTAATTTTCACACCGGAGACGCCAAGGCTTATACGCCGATTGGGATAGGACCGAATGGCCGGCATGTGGCGCGGCCGCTTTATTACGGCATGCTGATGTTCAAAGAAGCGGCGGGAGGTGCGTCGATGCTGCCGGTGCGACTTGCGGCGCCGGGTCTCAACATGGCCGCTTACGCCACAATAACCGCCGATGGCGCGCTGAAGGTCTGCCTGATCAACAAGGATCTTGAAAGAGGGGCACAAGTTGGAATCGAGGCTGGGCGTGACTTCTCGTCCGCCTCCCTCCTTCGACTAACAGCTCCTTCGGCGGAGGCAAGAACCGAGGTGACGTTCGACGGCGCTGCGATCGACGGATCCGGCTATTGGTCACCCCAGCCGCCTAGGACCTTCCCCTGGCGAAGCGACTCTCACGTCGAGGTGCCCGCCGCTAGCGCTCTGATAGTTCGCCTTTCGCACCGGTGAGAGCGCCAAGCATACCTGTTTGGTATCGGCGCCGGTGAACCGCGAATCCGCTCGTGTAGTTAACTACACACGTTGATCGAAATCGAGATTGATAAGCAGCGGCTAGTCACTGTCCGTTTTGCCCCAAAAGCCGACATTCGTCAGCGCATTGAGCATGTCTGCTTTGTGCCAATAACAGACATCCGGGGATAAGAGGGCGTCACCGGTTCGTTCTAGGATCGCGTGGTATAATCTGCCGCCAGCGAGGGGGGACGAATCAATCGCCAGGCTTCGAGGGCTTCCGCCGCAGCGGGGCTTCATCCCGGTAGTGTACGGGCCGAGCGAAAGCCCAGACGACACCCTTGATGCCGAATTGGCTGTAGCAACGGCACTTGAGAACCTCGGCTTCACCACGGAAATCATAGAGGTTGCGCTCGATCTCGAGTTCGATCGAGAGCCTGCCTGCACGCCGGCCCCTACTTGTCTTCAATCTTGTCGACGCGATTGACGGCGACGGCCGGTTCGCGCCCCGTGTGCCGGCGCTGCTCGATGCCGTTGGAATTGCCTATACGGGTTGCAGCACGAGTGCCCAGTTCGAAACGCTTTCCAAGGTTGAGACCAAACTGAAGCTCGCCCATGCCGGTTTACCAACCCCGGAATGGTCTACGGATGGACTGGGGCTCAATCGTGACGCCCGCGTGATCGTCAAGGCGGTGTGGGAGCACGGCTCACTTGGTTTGGACGAAACGTCTGTGATGAGTTGCGAGGATGCCTCGCACGTTGTTGTCGCACGCACTTTGTTCCATAAGACTGACCATTTCGCCGAAGCCTATATCGAGGGACGTGAGTTTCACCTTGCCTTGCTTGAACGGGTTTCGGGAGTGGAAGTACTTCCAATCGCTGAGATCCTGTTTGGGGCCTTAGCGTCTCACGCGAACAAGATTTACAGCTATCATGCCAAATGGACACCTGACAGCGCCGCCTATATCGGCACTCTGCGCCGCTTCGGTCTCGAACGGGACGAGCCCGAACTTGCCAAGACGCTCAAGCAGTTCGCGCTGGCCGCGTGGACCCTGTTCGGATTTAGCGGCTATGCGCGCGTCGATTTTCGTGTCGATTCGAGCGGCGCGCCCTTCATCATCGATGTAAACCCAAACCCTTATCTTTCACCGGACGCGGAAGACGTCGCCGCAGCGGCAGAGGCTGGGCTTTCTTACCAGGAGTTGATCGGCAGGATCGTCGAGAGCGCGCTTGGAGTTTCGCAAGCCAGCACCCATGCTTCCCAACTGTTGAGGATCGCATAGAACGCGACGACTCCAACGGCAGAAGTAGGCTTGGTAGTCGGCTCAGGAGGTAGCTCCTGGCGTCTAGCAACCTCCCAAGCTGTTCAAGCTCACTTCGTTCTGGTGCGGCGATGACCGAGCGGGATTCCGAGCACACGGGCTTTTTGTCTCAGAGCGCCCGGAGTACGCTTGAGCACTTTAGAGATGGCTTTTACGCGAGTTTTGTCTTTTGAGTGCTGTTTTAGTTCTCTAACCTCGGCGCGGGTCCAATCACGACGAACAAGACGTTTTGTCCTAACAATAGGTTTGGCCATAACTTTCTCCTCTTTATAATCGCAGGCTCTGAGGTCACAGATTCGGGAAGCCGTCCCAGAAAGTGACATGCACCAACCAGATTCGCGCCGAGGCGTCTACTTGGTGAGGTTAGAGGCAAAGCGCGTGTTGCTGTCGACGATCGCAAGGGTCTCAGCGTCGTCACCGCACTTTAGGGTGAGCGACTTGTTCTCGACGCTGTCGATGGATGTAATCTGGCCTGGGTTAAGGCTGACCCGAACGCGCGCCGCCGTGGTCATGCCGGTGTAGGCGTCCGTTTTGTCGTAGACCACCGCATTGACAACGCATTGACCGTTGTCCGGCTCATAAAACGCTATGACGCGTTTATACCAACCGTGGTGAGAATGGGCTCGTGGGGCCCGACCGGTCCCAAATTCTGGGCTAGTTCATCGGCGCGGGCGGGGGTGCCTGAAACGGTGAGGGCTAGAAATGCGCCGGCCGCCGCGAATTTCAGGAAGTTGCGAGGGAGCGGGAACATCGTGGAATCTCCTTTGGAGTGGCCGGTCAAGATCATCTTGAGCATGGTGGAGATTCTAGCTGCTCGCGCAGATTCCCGCTGTGGCAATTGGCACTAATCAGAACATTTAATGCAATGAAATCAGTAACTTGATTAAGCGATTGGAAAAAACGATCGTAAAACGGGGCAGATACCGGCTCATGGCTGCGCCCCCCGCTTTCTCGGAGTCCCGCTTACGGTGGGGGCAATCTTCGGCAGGACCGTTCGCAATCAAGCTGCGTCGGTGAGTTGGACAATGCCTACGCCGGCAACATGTCGGCTAATGGCACAAAGCAGACATACTGAATGCGCTGACGAATGTCCGCTTTTGGGGGCAAAGCGGACAGTGACCAACCGCTGCTTACCAATCTCGATTTATGAGTACACGGCCTAGTGAGCGAACTCGCCTATTTGCCGCTTTTCCTGCGACGCTCCACTTCGCTTCTGGAGACTTCTCCGGCATCGATAAGTGCCTCGATGCAGTTGTGTGGGAGCGAACGTCCATTGCGGCTCATACAGTTTCTTAAAGCGGCGCTCTCCAGCCCGAACTCGCCGCAAAATTTGTGATAGGCCGCTGCACAATCCTTCTTTTCGGCCGGAGTAATGGTGGCGGAGAAGGAAACGTGGGAGTAGACCACGACCGGGATGGCCAGCAGGCCATATAATGCGGCTTTGTTTTTCATTTTCTCCCTCGAAGTAAAAAGACCCTTATCACCAACCGATGGTTCGCATTCTGGGTTCCATACCTTTTACCGCCTTGTTGGGAGAAACCTGCTAACTGACCGCATGGATAACCTTGGCAACTGCGCTGAGTGCAATCGCCCGCTCATTGAAATCGATCATTACGGTGAGCGGCTGATCGGCTGCGTTCGCTGCAATCGATGGGGCTGGCAACCGGATAAGCCACTCTTCATGGAGCTACCGGAAGAGGATGTTCGGGCCATTAGAGAAGCGGCAAGGCGAGGATGATGGCACCGACCCGAAGCCGACGCCCTTTATCCGTGCAAGGCGAACGATGCCTACATCTTTTTCTCCATGCACATGTTCATCTTGGAATCCCACACGCCACCGGCCTTCTGGCAATCGGCCTCGGTTTTGGCTTGTGAAACATCCCCGGCGCGATGCCAATAAACCATGAACAGCATGAAAGCGGCGATGAAGGCGATGACTGTAAAGACAGTGTGTTCGGCTCGCCACATGTCAACCCAAAGCACCCGCGACGCTGAAGCCCCGCACGGGGGCACAACACCGCGACTGCGTCCAGCCAAAGCCCATATTATACGGACCCGGCAAGCCCGACAGGCTCAGTGCGTCCGGCGCGCCAGGGCGCTCACGAGAAGCCTAAAACGGACCAATGTGGCCCTCGACGGCACTTTTCCAGAAGGCTGCATCAGGAAGGGGCTGGCGTCGAGTTCACCAACGGCAAGCGGCCAGGGGCCAGCCAATGCGGACGCCAGGAACACAAGGATCCCGTGACGCGTTGAATTGGGGCAAAGTTATCAACGGACCTCTTGGAGGACGCAATGCCTCCCAAGCTCATCGCTCGCAAGGCTGCGGCTCGTTCGACGGAGGCCACGTGATGAGCAAGTGGCGCGACACATACAAGGTCCATCCTAGCTCCGACTGTTTCCCCGTGATGTCTGAGGATGAGCTTGACGCGCTCGCCGTTGAAGACCCCGCAGACCCGCGCGGCGTGTCTGAGGACGAGGGCGTCAAGATCATCCGCCATCGTGCTTGGGATTATATGTCCGATGTGGAGCCGCCCGTCGAAGTTAGAGTACGGCACAAGGCCCTTGAGCAAGGCTACAGACTTAGAAGGTGGGGCCCCACCCGCACCCGTTTCACGCTGATCGACAAGACAAAAACTAGAATCAGGATCGGCGATGAAATCGTTCTAACGCTAAAAAAGATCGAGGCATGGCTAGATCGGGATAGGCGGCCAATGTAAACGCGCGTGCTCTGGCTCTAGTCAGCGTCGGTTACAAAAGGCATAGCAGAGAGCGTTAGCCAGTTCGCTTCTCAGGCTCGACCACCCGCAAACGCGCTCACTATCGCCACCAGATCGTGACACGATGGGCAAGTCGGGACGTCTCGCATATATGCCCGTGCACCAGCTCGACCACTGCCACATGGGCACGATGTCGTACCCGCGATATTGGTAAGTTTCGGTGGTCATCTCAGTGGGCCTCAGACGGTAGGCCCCCGATGGTACGGGAACGTACCAACACCTTGCGAGTTCCCTAAGAGGCGACAGCCGGAACGATCGCCAGGGTCAGTCCCCCTGTATGGCTGTTGTCAATCAGCTCTGACCCGGCTGAGAGAAACCCGACTGCTCTGCGTGCGGCCGGGTTTCTCGCGACATCGATCCGCTAAGGGGCGGAGAGGGAGGACCAGATGGCCCAGAATTCGAGTGCGCACCGCCGCGCGCTAATCGTCGAGGATGAACCCGTGGTTGCCATGGGCATAGCAGCAGACATGCAAGGCTTCGACTTGCGATCTAGCAGCAAATGGGCAAGACGCCTTTTTGCAAGCAATGGAGGATCCGCCCGATATCGCTCTTGATGTGGCGGCGCCGCAACTCGCTGTCATCAAAGCGCAACGCGACGCGCTTGACCAGAGCACTCTGGTACAGAAACGTACCGCAATAATTGTGGCGAAGCGAAAATCGTTGCCGATAATGATGATTGCGACATCGACCGCAGACGATGTCGCAAGCCGCAACGGATGCGGTTCTCGCGCCAGCTCACTGGCGCAATCAACTGCCCTGATGGGAACCCGACTGCCGGGGGGGCGGTCGGGTTTCTGTATGCGGCGACGCGCCGGAGTAGAGAAGATTAGATGACCGACGACTGCCGTGAGTGCAAACAGCCTCTCCTGGAAATCGGCAACCGTGGTGAGCACCTCATTGGCTGCATGGCGTGCAATATCTGGTGGTCGCAGGAAGGCAAAAAAGTCGTCCGGCTGTCAGTGGAGGATTTGCACGCGTGGACAAGGTTCATTTGCGCTGGTGATTTGGCGAAAGCCATCTACCGGGGGGAGATCCGGCGCAGAAAACGGGACTCCGATGCGTATGGATAGGAGTCGGGCCTGATCGGAGTGTTGGCGGGTCAAAAAACAGCGGAAGAGTGGGAGGCGTCCATTCAACACCTTAGAGTGCCGGCTAGCAGCCCGAAGCCATTGGATGGCTAGGTCAGCACTTTCCGTTAGCAAGCCCAGACCCAGCCCCACTGGGTCCATATCCAACAGGTCCCGCCTCCACAGCCGCCGCAGCCGCCCCACCAAACGCCGACGCAGCCTCCGCCGCCGCAGCCTCTGCATCCATGGCAGCCGTGACAGCCTCTGCAGCCGGCGATGTGGCAGCCGCCGCAGCCTCTGCCGCCGCAGCCTCCGCAGCCTCTGCCGCCGCAACCGCCGCAGCCGCCGCACCTGGTCAGTTGTAACAGGGGCCGGTATGTTTGGGAGTTTTCCTTGTCGAAGACATAGAACGTCGCCAAGGTGACGTCAGAGATTTCTTCCTCACCGAGAGTGATTTCGTGCGCTGCCGGCCCAACGGTTGCCGCAGGTGCGCCGCTTGCCAGGGACAATGACAACCCAGCAGCACCCAACAACGGTACTGCGCACGCCCGATGCTTCCGTTTCGAAGTTCGCTTCATTTGCGACATGATGAAATTACTCCCACACCTTCGGGCCAATGTTCGACCAATCGATTTCAAAGGAATAGTAAGCCCGCGGTGTGACGCGAAGATGCGCAATCCCTCGGGCAAATTGACCCAGACCTCTTTTTAAAGGGCTCCGGTTGCAGTGTCAGGGGCCCCCGCAAGGCCAAGAAGGCCAAGGTCGCGCGCCGTCGAGTCAGCGCCGCACGAGCAGGTCCGGCAGCTTCGCGATGTTGCTTGCGATGCGCCGCGCCTCATCAAGCGTCAGCACCTTCGCAACCTCCGCAGCGGCTTGCGGTTCGCGATAATAGACGTAGGCGATGGCCTGCTTATTTCGCGTCACGGATGACAAAACCGCCCTCGGTCTAATCGACCGACCACGGCGGCGGGAAGCGACGGTCATTGCCCTTTACTTGTTCACGCTTGATTTTATGGATTGAGGCAGGAACTGATCTCTTGCAGCCAATCAATCATCTGAGGAGAACTCCATGCAAACGCTTCAAGCTGACTACTTTGCCGCGTATCGCAATTTGAAACTGTCACGTGATGATAAAGGTGTGCTGGTTGCCGAGTTCCACAGCGACGGCGGCCAGTTCATCATGACCGCGCAATCACACACGGAGTTTGTCGATGCCTTTCACAGGATCGGACAAGACCGAGCGAACAAGATTGTCATCATTACAGGCGCGGGCGGGAATTTCATTGGGGACGTAGAATGGCCATCGTTCGGAGATGTCGCCGATCCGGGCGTCTGGAGCAGAATTCACGACGAAGGCGTCCAGGTTTTAGAGAACATTGCGAACATCCGCGTTCCGGTGATCGCGGCCGTCGAGGGACGCGCCCATATCCACTCGGACTACGCGCTCCTCGCTAGCGTCATCGTGGCGGCTGAAGGTGCGACATTCCAGGACGTCGGCCACTTTGCCGTGGGAGTTACGCCGGGTGACGGGATCTTTACAACATGGAGTTATCGGGCTGGAGCAGGTCGAGCCGAGGCATTCCTGCTCAATCCACAGCCGCTGCCGGCGCGTACCGCGTACGAATGGGGAGTCGTGGCGGAGGTGGTACCGAACGGCAAGGCAGTGGTACGCGCTCGGGAACTGGCCGATTTGTACCTGCAGGCTCCGGAAGTGACGCGCCGGAATACGCGCATTCACTTCATTCAACCGTTGAAGGAGCGCATCGTGCGGGAAGTCGGTTACGGTCTATCCCTCGAAGGAGCGTCATCGGCCGACCTGGTAAAATCAAAGCAATCGAAGAGTTAGCGCTGGCGCGCCGCTCGCGCGTCCCCGGAACGTTTAGCTTATAGCTGGTCGCGCCATCGACATGTCTGCTTTGTGCCATAAGCAGACTAAGCGGCGTTCCCTCTCCTAGTGAAGAGACGGCTCATCGCAGTGAGGGTGTCCAAAACCGCGCCAACGGCAACCCGCTCTGACCTCAATTCGCGTGATAGAATTGATGCTCAGGTGAAGTGCGAGGGACGGCCCATGTCAAGTGATCCTCGCGAGCATTTCTTGCACCGGCGACACCTCCTCTGCGGCGGCGGTTCCTTTGTATTTGCCGCAATGATGACCTTACTACTTGGAGGCTCCAAGCCGGTGCGTGCACAGACGATCGCTGGCAGCGGGCGCCTGAGCATGTTGTTTTCAAGGGTGCGTTGTGACGCCTCGCTGAACTGACCTTCGCACCGTGGGCGGGTTCGCCGAATGTCCGCTGTGGGTCATTAGCGGACATACTGACAAGTCCGCGCCACGTCCGCTATGCCCCCAAAAGCGGACATTCGCCAGCGCATTGAGCATGTCTGCTTTGTGCCACTAAGCGACATTGGCTTGCCCCCTATTGAGACAAAAAAAGACCCCGGCGCAGGGAGAAGAGAAGAGAAGAGCGCCGGGGCTAGGTTTTAGGATCGTGCACCTTCCGAACCCGATGGTAGGAAACCACCGCCGCTCTCAGGAGCGACCGAAACGATAGAGCTTGGAAATCAACGCCTGCGCCTAGGTCGAGTGCGGGTATTCTTGGCGATTTTGGCTCACCGCTCATCATCCGTTTGGATGAGGCCGCTATCTTTTTAACAAGCCGGCGGCTCTTGTCGTCCTGGTGAACCCGTTCCCCAATCGCAGTCCCGTTTTCTGCGCTGGCGGATCTCCCCCCGGTGGTCGACATGCCAGGATTTCCTGGCGCAAATGAACCTTGTCTTAGACATTCTGAGAATGCCATTCGGAGACAAGATGTGAGACGCGGAAATGCGTGTCTCACGATCAGCCTCTCATTGTAGACTTATTGAGACTGCGCCAGCCATTGCTAACCAATTGATCTTGCTACTTGATTACAGTCAGCTTGGCCTTGGCTACGATGGCAGCAAGCTCGTCGTCGGTCATGTCGATGGCACGCTTGAGCTGGGTGGTGTCAGTGGTGCTGAAGGTAGGTGGCTTGCCATAGGCCCTGTCCAGGATGGCCTGCGAGGCGACCTCGCAGCACAGGAGTCCCGTTTTCTGCGCCGCGATATCCCCCGTGGATGCGTTTTCTCAAATCACCAGCGCAAATGAACCTTTGTCCCTGTACCTATAAAATCGTGGCAGACATCGCATCGGTGATCCTCATCACCGGACCTGACATGCTAAGTCATTGATATTGATAGGCTTGCGCATGGCTTCTAGAGCGCGGCACCCTGCGGAGGAAATAGACGCTCACACGTTTGTCCAGTCCCGCAACGGAGCCGAAGCCATTTGGAGCAGCAACAAGTATGGCGCGCCCATATTTAAGATTTCCGCGTTTCGGACACCTTGCTCTCTTTTGGATTTAGAATAGGTGGTGGAAAAAGGGCGGCGGGCGAAGCCGCCGCTGAGATTGCTCCTAACGGCAAGTCCACGCGAGGCCTCATGGTCACGGAACGTCCACCCAGTCTGCAGGACACGTTCCTCAACCACGTCCGCGATCAAGAGACGCCGCTGACGGTATTCCTCACGAACGGCGTGAAACTTCAGGGCGTCATAGCCTCATTCGACAATTTCAGCGTCATGCTTGTCAGGGACGGCTTTTCGCAGCTGATCTACAAGCATGCGATATCGACGGTAATGCCGCTCGGCCCCATCAAGCTCTTAGATGACCTTGCCAAGACTTCCCAGCGATCGAGATCGCCGACCGATGTGACGACCGCGGCGCTTCCTAGACGCTATGGCACGCATTGTCCCAGCCCTTCCACGGGCTAAGTGAAGCTCACTAAACCGTGCGGCTCAGAGTCGCTCTGGGCGGCCTTGAGGGCTGCATCTACTACAACTTGAGGTCGCGTGATTGAGGCTCAAGGCAAGGCAAGCTGGTCCTATCCTTCCGTGTTGGAAGGACCAGTGGCGGTGGGAAGGACGCACAATGTCACAGGAAAAGACGAAACGGCTTGAGTTGATCTACCAGGACGCGGCTACCAACCTTCGGTTCCTTAAGCAGCAGGAATGGGTCATCACGAGTACGCGCTTACTGCCTACGCTGTGCTCGTCGGCCTTGCCACGCAAATGACTTTCAGATGCCCGTTGGTCGTCGCCGTCGTTCTGATTGCTATTTTAGATGCAGTGATCCTCCATCAGTTCATTGGCTCAATGCAAAGATTTCGAGATCGCATTGATTGGATACACAAGTATGCTTACCCTCCCGAAGAGCAGAAGCCATTGCGGTTGGCGGAGAGTGATGGCCGTCTCAACACGTCTCTCTACATCCACATTTTAATTTTAATCGCAGTGGCAGGTGCGGTCATTGCGGGATGGGCCATTTTGAATATCACTGGCACGTAGGGCGAAGCCTCCCCCGACACGGAAGGCAGCGGGTGGAAGCTGGATTCCCGCGACTACGACCGGCTATTGGCGGCGGCGAAGCTGAGCGTGGCGCTCTCGCCCGTGGGTGACTCGCAATGAGTCCCAACCTACGCCCACATGGGGGTGACATTTGATCGTTCTGCTCGGCAAATGCCCCGGGCAGCTACGATGTTTTATTCCGTAGCTGCTTGCCTAGGGCTCTTGCCGCTGCTGCGCGATGGACAGGAGTGATATGCGCGGAGAGTCCGAACACGGCGGTTAGCACAGCTGCGTCGTCCGTAAAACCAAGGGCGGGGAACCGGCTGAGCCAAGTCAGCGGTCGCGCACGAAGTCGAAAGATGAAGTAGACGACCGCTGCGAGTAGGATGCCGCGCACACGCGTCGGGGTGGCTGGATCGAGGGCGCAGTAGTACGCGGCCACCACATCCTCGACAAAGGGCACTTGCCCCGCGAAATGCTTCAGCTTGGCCCAAAAATCGCGGAGTACCGTTCGCTCCTGCTCCTGAAACCACAGCGCGGTACTTCTATTCCAGGTGATCATGACCTCAACCTCTACCGGAACAAATCGAAGGTCAGATATGGCGTGTGTCCACACTCTACAAGCGAGACCATACGGTCCTCCGTTTTACGCAAACTGGGGGATTGTGTGGGCATAGCGGCCACTAATGCGGCGGTTTCGAGCGTCCTACGGCGCAGTTCTTGCTGGCCGAAGCCGAGCCTCCCGCGCTCATTCCGATGCAAATTTCGTCCCTTTGCGCTGGAACGTACAAAGAAGCTATCTGTTTAACTAAAGGGAGCACTGCCAGAAAGCTGTTGGGGGACACCATGGCCCAATGTTCGTCTCCGCGGCGCCACCGCGCCCTGATTGTCGAGGATGAATTGATGATCGCCCTCGACTTAGAAGATGCCATGTCGGCTCTCGGCTTTGACATTTGCGGCCTAGCGTCAACCGCCGACACAGCCCGTTCGATGGCCATGGACCATCAGCCCGACGTTGTTTTGATGGACGTCAATCTCGATGGCGGCCGCGAGGGGATTGAGGCCGGCAGGTGGCTTCGAGAGGTATGCGATGTGCCCGTCGTATTTGTCACCGCATACTCTGATGAGGGTACCATCGAGCTAATCCATGAGCAGGTGCCGGGAGCGCCTGTCCTAGCAAAGCCGGTCTACCCTCAGGTCCTTGCCAATGCCGTGGCGGCTGTGGTCTAGGCACAAACACTGATCTGCAAAAAGGCGCTGGCCGAAGCCGACCGCCGAGAATCCCCCTCCAGCATCGGAGTCCCGTTTTCTGCGCTGGCGGATCTCCCCCCCGGTGGTCGGACCATCCCAAAAACCCAGCGCAAATGAACCTTGTCGCTTGACCCTCCGAATGTTGCGGGGGATATCACGCTATGGGTTGCTAACTCGTCGTCGGTCATGTCCACGGCGCGCTTGAACTTGCCAGAAATCATTGGTGTTGAAGGTCGGCGCCTTGCCGTAAGCACGGTTTAGGATGGCTCCCTCCAACATCAAAGTCCCTTTTTCTGTGGCGCGGGACTCCCCCGTCATCAGCATTTGTATTGATTCTGGCCGCGAATTGTACCTTGTCGAGACTTATCAGGTGCGAGCCGTGCAATTATGTGCGGCGACCGATAAATCCCCACACTAGTAGGATGAGCACTGCGCCCACGATGCTAGCGATGAAGCCGGCTCCGTGACCAGCCTGATACCAGCCGAGGGCCTGTCCGAGATAGGTCGCGACTAAGGCACCGACAATGCCAAGGGCAGTAGTGAGAATGAAGCCTTTGGGTTCATACGTGCTGCCAGGCGTAACGAACTTGGCAATCACTCCGGCAATAAAGCCGATAAGAATGGTCCAGAGAATGCTGAGCATGTTGTTAGTCCCCCCGGTTAATTTGCTGCCCGGCCAATCCCCGTTGGCCTGGGCAGATAAAGGTGTGTTCTGGACTGCGTACGACGGTCGGGAATCCTCCACCGGATAACAGAAAGCCTCGGCGAAGAGATAAACACCGAGGCTCTCCATTGCGGAGCGACATCCCCACGACGATGATCGTATTACAACGCCACGGCTGACGGTGTGTCGTTAGCACCACTGTGCAATGCAAAACGGCACTCCCCAATCAAAACCCCGTCTAAGGCAGCCGCAATTACTGTCACACTTGGCGGGCAAAATGTCCGGGTCCTGTTGGGGGTTACTATGGACGCAAAGACACGAGCCATTGTCCTTCTCAAATAAAGCCGATGATTGAGGGATTTAAGAACGCCATTGCGGAAGAGCGGAAGAAAGGTGCTAGCGAGGCCCGTATAGCCGCCATGCTTCACTACTTTGAGACAACTTCCGAGGGGGGATCGGATGAACATTGCGGTCATCGGTGGCGGCGTCTTTGGAGCGGTGACCGCCATCAAACTCGCTGAAATGGGCCGGATGGTAAGCTTGTTTGAGCGGCGGCCTGCTTTGATGCAATCAGCATCCTCCAACGCGAACCGGGTGCACCTAGGCTTTCACTACCCGCGCGATGATGAGACGGCTCGCCAATGCTTGCGTGGATTTTGGAAATTCAAGGAGGAATTTGCAGGCGCCGTTTTGCCAGACCTCTCTAACGCCTACTTCATCGCGAGCGAAGGATCGCTGACTTTGCCAAACGATTTCTTGGCGTTTTGCAGCCGCATTGGTCTTCCTTACCAAGAGATCGAACTGGACAAGTTCCAGCCCCTGGTAACGAATGTTGAGCTTGGCGTGATAACCGATGAGGTCATGTACGACGCCGTCACGTTGCGTCGATTGTTGACTGAACGTCTGCAATCGTCTCAGGTAGCGACGTGTCTCAGCAGCGAAGTGGTCGATATTTGTCGAGCCGACAGGAACGGATTTGAAATCACCATAAAAGACCAAGGCACAGAGCGTTTCGACGCCGTCGTAAATTGTTGCTACGCCGACGTCAATCGGCTAACTGCTCGATTAGGCCACAAAGTCGAACCGTACCAATACGAATATACCGCAGTCCCAATCATCGAGACGGATTGGGCCGAGCTGACCAGCATCACGGTCCTTGATGGAGCTTTCATGAGTTTGCTGCCGTTTGGCAAAGCCGGCCAATATCTCCTCTATCACGTCCAACACGCAGTCATTGCCCGGGACGAGGGACCATTGGTAGATGCGGCGTGGCTTGATCCCGACACTTCGCCCTTTGCTTCGCTAGACAAGAAGGAGTGGTGCGAGACGCAGCTTGAGAGCTGTTGTAGGTTTGTCCCGGCTTTGCGCGAAGGACGTATCAAGGGCTTCGTGCAAGGGCCGCGCATGGTGCTCGCCCATCGGGAAGATACTGATGCGAGGCTATCCGTCGTGACACAGCATGAAACAGGCTACATCAGCGTGTTTGCAGGCAAGGTCGATCATTGCACATGGGTCGCAGAAGACGTGGCGAGAAGGTTGGATTGTTTCCGAGAATAAATTTCCCCACATACGCGGCACCGCGAGTCTCGGTGATCATACCCGCTGCATCAACGCCCGAACTCCTCGGCGCGTGTCTGAACTCCCTCGCGCGCTTTGGTTCCCGCCACATCCCCTTTGAGATCATCGTGGTGCTCAACGAGGCCAGCCGGGATTTCGAGGCAGGGCTGCGCGAGGCGGTGACGGGCATGGAGGTGGTGGCCTCGCCCGTCAATCTGGGCATGGCAGGGTCAGGCAACCGCGGCCGGAGCCTCTCGCGCGGTGAGTTCTTGGTGACGCTTCATGATGATGCAGAGATTGAGCCTGGATGGCTGGAGGCGCTGGTCGAAACCGCCGATGCGCATCCCGAAGCCGGCGCGATCGGCGGAAAGGCTATTCTCCCGGATGGCCGGTTGCAGCACGCCGGCTTTATCTTATGGCGGGATTGCAGCTCCTCTCCGCCCTGGGTGGGGCGAGCTCCGGCGCCGACAGCATTTGATCGCTTACGGCCCGTGGATTTCTGCGGCTCGAGCTCTCTCCTCGTGCGCGCGACGGCTTGGGACACTGTGGGAGGGCTCGACGAGCGGTTCTATCCAGCCTACTACGTCGATACCGACCTTTGCATGGCACTACGCCAACATAGATTTATCGTGCTGTATCAGCCGGCCTCGCGCATCCGGCATCACCAGAGCGCGAGCACTACACCACGATTCCGTGAATTCCTGTTCCAGCATAACCGTCAGCTTTTCCTAGAGAAATGGGGCGCGACTCTGGGGGACCAGGAGCCGCGGGAAAAAAACTCGCCGGCGGCAATCGAGCGGGCCCTCGCACGCGCCGAAGCTTTCGCGGAGTTATGTCGCAGCGAGGGCATCGTGGCGACCGATCCGCCCCCAAAGCGGGTGCCGTTTGATCTCGTCGAGCAGGAGCGGCGTCATTTCGAAATGAGCCGTGCGCTGGAGAAGGCATATGTCGCCCACCTGACAAAGTTGATCGAGGTGGCGGAAGCGGGGGTCTGGTGGCACATCTACCGCCGGTGCCATTCTCTCCTGCACCGTCTGCTACCCTCCCCGTGACCTCTGGTTGCATATTGGGGATCGCGCGAGCGTCAACGGACTGCGCTGTTTGGCGGTGAAGCTGGGGGCATCAAGAACGATACTTGGAAGTGGGACGGAGGGGTTACCATCCCAATTACCTCTACGCTGCGCTGCAGCGGATCTCCCCGCGATACCTTGATTTCCTGGCGCAACTGAACCTTGTCTGTTCGTTCGAACGGTGCACGACAAGCGGATTATGTATCCGACTGCATTCTGCAAGCTACTGACGCTAAATTAGGGGCCGTGTTGCGTCATGTTGCGTGGATCGGGTAGCAGACGGCTGTGCCTGGTGAATCATACCATCCGTTTGCGTATATGACAGGGGACTAAGTATCTGATTTTACTATGGTAAACTTGACTCTAGCAACGATGGCAGCGAGCTCGTCATCAGTCATATCGATGGCCCGCTTGAACTGGGTGGTGTCAGTGGTGCTGAAGGTGGCTGGGCGTCCATAACCACGCGGGGCATCCTTCCAACATCGGGGTGCCTTTTGGCGCGGCTCTCCCCCCGCCAACAGCATTTGCGTTGATCCTGGCCGCGAATTGAAACCTTGTCTGTTCAATTCTCGCCTGGATAGCACAGCATGGTGGATTAGGGCGTGTACTCATAAAGATACAACCAAGCGCTCACTTGGATGCGCCGCCCAACGTCCGTTATTGGGGGTAAAGCGGACATGGCGCGGACTTGTCAATATGTCCGCTAATGACCCAAATGGCGTGGCGTGACCTGGGTAAAAAAAACCGGGCTAGGACCTAAACTCCGATCCACCCATGGAACGGCGCGAGCGCCGCGACGAAAGTCGGCAAATGACCTAAAGAGGACATAGGTAGCATCAGCAACCAACCTCCGACGATAAGAGCAGCGCCGACTGCGCGCGACACGAGGTGCCCGCCGACGGTTTTCTCCACGAGTACGAGCGTCGCAATAGCTGCGATCCATAACACGTTCATCACACCACCAACGAACAACAACGTCATCAACACCCAACAGCATCCAACACAATAAGCGCCGTGCAGTACGCCGATCTCCAAAGCGCCCAAGACATTGCGGCGAAAGCCGCCGTGGCATTGGATAAAGAGCAGGGGGTCTTGGCAATGCGCTAGGCAGGTGTCTTTGAGCGGAGACCATTGATAAAGACCGGCCATGATCAACAGGATACCGCCTGCAACGTTACTCGTGCTTGCCATCGGTGTTAGCAACGCGGCGCGTTCAAGCGCCCATTGTGCGCCGGTGGCGGCAAACGCAAATCCGAACCATACGAGCAGATAACCGGCTGCAAACCACCCGGTCGGGCCGAACGGTTTGGCATCGAGGGCAGCCGCACGGCCAACACGTGCATAGTGCAGAACCATCGGGGTGGCTGACGGCAGCATCATCGCGACCATCATGACCGCCCACATGAGAAACATGAAGGCGAACTCGGCACCGCTCCAGGGCTGGAGTCTCGATGTCATCACCATCCTGCTCCCAGCCGAGACAATTCGCATTCCAGTCATGTCCATGCCGGCCACTTGCACGCTCGCGGCGAGCCGCCCAACATAGAACCAGGCCAATAGAATGAGGATTAGGAGCGCTATGCCGACGATAGCCCGGTCCCGCCGCAGTACGGGCTTGAGCAGGAGGGGGTTATACGCATAGGCGAAGTCCATGGGCGTTCACGCCGTCACCCAGTGAACGATCCATAGCAAGTTCAAGGGCGCGAGTGGCAGTGCACATAGGTCTTGGACACTCTAGACTAAGGTCTAGATCACCTTAAGGACCGAAGGGGGCGAGGGTGGTGAGCAGGACGACGCCCAAGCACTTAGGGACGAGCCGCAATGAGAACATGCCTCTGGAAGATTGTCGTGGCGATGGTGCTATTCGGTGTCGGTGGGACCGAGGGAGAGTAGAGGGAGCAGTCTCGGCTGCCGACCCAGTTCCGGTGCTAAACGGGCCTTTCTAATCGTTCAGTCTCGGTGAGTGACCTCGACGGCCACTAAAAGAGCTTGGGCACTTTCCAGGTCGAGCGCGAGTCTGGTCCAGGAGTGGCTCAAGTCGACGAAGGTTCTTGTTATTTCCGTGTTAGCGGAAGCCTCGGCAATCTGCAGGCAGTTAAGCGCGTGATTGCGACATTCTTTGGGATCGCCGGGCATGGCTCCTATCCTTCCTTTGCAGGCGGGAGCGCGGTGCTGTGCTCTCTCGGCCACCGATGCCTGTGGCTACACGGTATCGGTGATGGGCTACGGTGCGCTTTTTGGAACGCAATAGCGAGTCTCGAAGAAGCCCGCCACCCGCGATAAAAGAGCGCCGACCGAAGCCGACGGAGAGTGTGCCACGCCGATCATCGATGCGTCCGTGGGCCAGGGCGCGGACCAGATTAAATGTCCGCTTTGCCCCCACAAGCGGACATTCGTCAGTGCGGTTGGAACGTCCGCTATGTGCCACAGGCCGACATTCCCATTCGCAGGAGTGCCACGAGCGGCGTGAGCGCATGGACGCGGGCGATTCTCGTCTGTTCAACATGACCCGACGCGAGGTGACTTTCCCCATTTCGGACCTAGGCTGGACTCCCGCGTAAAAGGCTTGGCCAAATCAAGTCTGGCTTTGGTTGAGTGTTTTCGGATGGTTCTGCAGGGGCTGACGGCTTCATGCTACGCGGCCGGTTTGCATTGCCCGTGTAAATCCACCCCTTCGCCGAAGTCGCGGGATCTGTCACCTGTACCCACCTACCCTTACGAGCAACGACATGCAATTTTGTACCTTTAGCGACCACGCGGATTGCCTTTGCTGACGGCGATGGCCCTTGCCGTAGGTTGACGAAGACCGAGGTCTTGACCTCATTCGTGCCAACATTAGCAACTGGGCGTTTAGCCGGTGCGCGACGCTGCGATTGCACAATCCGACGCTCTGCCTGCACAGGCTCTTCTTCTGGCTCCGTTACAGCTGCCGATGGCTTCGCCTCCCGTAGCCCTGGGTCAGGCTGCCCTTCGGGGGACGCATGTGCAACTTGCGCATTTGTAATCTCAGGAGTTACCCCCGAGACAGGCATCCCGAACAGAGCTGGCTGCTGGTTCGCGAGCGCCAATGGGGCATCATTAGTGTCTTCTGCATTTCGCGGCAAAGATTGTGAGGCAGTCGCAACCTGCAGGACGGTTTCGGCATCGGCCACGAGTGTAGCATCGGGCGCCACGAGCTGGATTGTGAGTTTGGCCTGACCGCGCGCGCTACTGGGCAGAACGAGCTGCAGGTCGCCTATTTCGTCCCGTTCCAGCTTCCATCCTGTATCGCCAAAAGGTCGACCCTTAGACAGCGTGCTCCCCTGTGGCAGGCCTGTGATAGCAATGCTGCTATGGGCGGGTACTCCATCCGTACCATCCAGCGCGATCGGCAACGAAATATTCTCGCCGGCTGTGGCTTCGAGGAAGGCCGGCGCCGTCAGGACCGGCGACGGTATAAATGGGCTCTGTTGCGAAATATCCGCCAATGGAGTCACGCCGAGCCAAACAGCCACCCCGAGAGTCGGGAGCACGAGCGCAAGGCTTATAACCGCAACAATGCGTGATTTCGTGAAACGTTTGGCGCCAGAGGATGGCGTTCCCGGGGAAAGCTGCCGGTCACCATGCCTGTTTCCAGATGAGGCTTGAGGAGCGCATCCTTGCGCGGCGGCTCGAAATGCCGTTTCTCTAATGCGCTTGCTTGCTTCCGGCTTCACATTGGAGAAGTTACGAGCTTGTTTGAACGGCATAGCGCGAATCGCTTCAGTCACTGCGAAGCGAGCTAATCTTGCTGAAGCCAGATTGCCGGTAGGACTAGATTTGATCCGACCACTGGTCGAGGAAGCATTTGAGTTGCTGAGCCGATGTTGCAAGGCGACCCCCCGGCGTAGCGTCCCCTTAAGCTCCTGGGGCACCTCTCTTTTCGGGCGCCCTAGGTCGCGTGACGCTATTTAGCGAACGTCCAGAGCTGTTAAGTTCCTTCGAGGCTGATCCCGAGTGCCCTGACGCCTGACGATGGGGCCGCTCGAATAACCAGGATGACCAGCCCATCGTTCCCAGGTTCAGACACCAGACCCTACGAAATAGTGAGTGTTGGTATGGGTTGGCCCCGTCGGTCCCAGAGCCAAACGCCAGAGAAATTACCCGCCCCTTGGGATTCTCGGAGTTCCGTTTACTGTCGGGGCAATGGCTCTTCTTGGCATGAACACCTCCTGGCGCTGAGCCGCGGATCTCCCCCCGGTGATTGGCTTTCCTCGATTTCCCAGCGCAAATGAACCTTGTCTAAGACAATTTGAGACAGCATTCGGAGACGTGATCTGAGACGCAGAAATGCATCTCTCAGGCCTACATATTGAGACAGAAGGATAGGGGACTAAGGATCTTTTTAGGCTCAGCTGAGTTCTCATTTGGACAAGTTCCGCTACGCCCCGTGCTTCTCTGAGGTGACCATCGCGTAACAGTGGACCTACGTGACTGAAGTAAACCGAGGCCATCTCCAACCATTTCTCTACCTCTGTACCCTTTGGTGCAAAGGGCACAGGAATCCCCGCTTTCCTCAAGTCGAGCATCAAGGAGCTGACCTCGGCGAGCAGCGACGGGGATGCATGGTCTCTTTGCCTGTCGACCTTTCCCAATTCCAATTGAATGGCTTCTCTCACGCGAACTGCTTTGTCGGCCAGCGCTGCGTATTTCTTCGATTGGTGCCAATCAGTTCCCGTGAGGATGGCGTCTATCCAAATGCCGAGAGTCAGACCGCCGACAAATGCGAGCACATACTCGAAATGGGGTAGATCGCCAAGACTCCGCACATATCCCAAAAACGTCGAAACACTTTCTGGGGGATTATTATAGACCCGATGCTGGAGGGCAAATTCGTGAAGGATTGGAAGCAGCAAAACAGCCAGTGCTGCCAATGAGATCCAGCGAATAAGTCGGCGCATCTTCAAAAAAGCGCCACGATATGTCAACTAAGCCGCACCGGCGCGTCTCACGGCCTCATGCAACTCATCGCAACTCCTGGCCCACCCTAATTCGCGAGCCCTTTCATTGGCGGCCTCCCAAGCTAGGGTTCGGAACTCCTTGAAGGTGATGGAGGCTTCTGAGTCATCCTTGTACTCATCCATGGCGAGCCAAGGAGCATCTTGTTTTCGAAATTTCGCCCTGAGACACGTGCCTCGCATGGTTACCAGAATGTAGGGACCTTGCACTTCTACCCGCAGGTTCGAGTGGGTCATAGCTTCCTCCCTCGCCGGCATACGCCCACTCTTCGAATGCCAGCCTATTGCGAGAGTTTGAGTTCAATCGCGTCCTTTGCATGGCCAAGCAAAAGTTTTTCCACTGGGTCTGGGGATCAGCTTGCGGGGGGCTTTCATTCCAACGGGAACTCATGCCGCCATTCACAAGAGCGAACGAGCCGCAACGTCCCCCTTCTAGCACCTAGCAGAGCAAGTCCTGTCCTGGATCAACGTCTGAAGTTAGCTTCGCCCTAGGCTGAAGCTGTGACGGGGCAGACGCAGATCCTGGCAGACAGGTCAGAACGTTTTCTAAACCTGTGACCATTTCGTCACGTGAAAGGACTTATTTTGTTGCCTCGGGCATGCATCTGAAAGTTGCCACTCCGAACTCGTAAAATCATCACTCTAGGCATCAATCGCATTGCCAACACACCGGTCTTGGGGGGGTCCAAATGCGCCTAGGTACTAAGCCGTTTGAAAGTTCTAACCCGGAGGACCAATTGGCTTGGTTAGTTCTGCGGGTTATCGCGGCGCTTTCACCATGCACAAAGGCATCGCTTATCGACTATGTAATCGCAGCTGGGGACTCTAATTCAAAAGTAGGGCAGACCACATTTACTCCGCATAGGCGAAAACTTGTCGGTGACGCTCTCCTAAAGCTCAAAGGGTTCGCCTTTATTCGGTTCACGCAAGAGCAGATCGCCATAACCGATGAAGGAAGACGATTTCTGGGCGAATTAGAGTTAATTGCTTCGCGGCGCGATGACCGCTCGGTTAAGACGGCGGAGATCAATCGTGAGCTGCAGGCGCAACCTGGGACGCGTTACATCGCTCTGTTGAGAGAGTGCGCTACGAATTTGCTGGCCAGGTACATCCCGCGGATCAAGCGGTTCTGCCAAGACTGTCTCGCCGGAGCCGGGCATGGCTTTCTAATGAATGGCGTTCGAGCACGGGATATTGCGCTCGAAGTTTGGAAGGGCAAAGTCACTCCGATAGTTCGATCCAAAGCACCAACTTTGGTTCTTATTCTGACGCGATTTTCAAGGGTCTGCTGCAAGAGCGCGCAGGCCACGGCCAATAGTCTCGTGAACTGGCAAACGCAGAGCGGAGCCGCCCTTTGGAAGAACGGGAAAGTCAGCTGGTCATCCCTAAATAACAAGCTCGCAGGTCTAAGCCGGTTGGCCATCGTTGTGGGGGTCTTGCTGGTCGCCCTGTCGGCTGCTGGGAGCGTTGCGCTCCTTTCAGGCAATCGTGCCGAGAGCAAACCAGAGACTCCCACCGTGAGCTTACGAGAGCCTCCAATAGTTTGGTTTTATGATGGGCAAGACCACCCCCAACAATCCATTTTTGTAAAGCGCAACTTCTCTGGGGCTACTTGGATTGAGGGCATTTCGATTAGGGGTGAGAACAAATCAAATCAGTCGCTGACTGCCGTTCAAGCTACCCTCATATCGGACAGCGGCGAGCAGATAGAACTCACTGTCAGAGCCATAAGGGGCCAGCAAGCCGCTGACGCGCCGAATGTTCCTTCAGGCTCCGAGTTTTCCCTAGAGTATGGCTTTCACTCCGACGCTTCCGGTCGCCAGACTGGAATGCCGGCAGAGGAATTTCTGTCAAAGTATGGTGGTATGATTTTCAGATTGCGTTACACGGTGCCCGGCGCTCAGAGGACTCTCCTAGAATATTTTTCGCCCTCGCGGTTGAGGGCCCAACTCGCGGATGCGAGCGCTCAGCGCCGCGAATTTGACTGATGCCGATGGCGCCCTGGGTGGTCCCCTTCCGATGCCCGTTCGTGGCACAAAGCTGACGTGCTCAATGCGCCGACGAATGTCCGCTATTGGGGCAAAGCGGACGTGCCGATTTATGAGTACACGGCCTAGGACACGAAGATGCGAATTTATCTGGGCAAGAACGACGCCGTGCCAGCAGCTGGGGGCCTGATGGCGGTCAAGGTCGAAGCAAAGGGAGACAAACTTCCCCGGATGCCTCTTTAGGGGTCACGAAATAAGTGCTTTAGACAATGCCGGATTTGCGGAAGCCAATTCGCGAGCTACCGTCGTAACCCTCTGCATTGTAGCGGCGATTTCCTGTGTCGTTGCATTCGCGGTGATCTGCTTGTTGGGAAGCTGAACCGTGGCCTCCAACTCGTTGCGTTTTTCTGAAACTACTGCTTCCTTCGCGTGTGCGAAGGCGAACCTAGCTTCCCAAGCGCCATTCTTGACAGCTTTGCGTACGTTAAGCGGATCGACGTCTAGGGCCTCAACTGTCCACGGTGCAGGAAATCGTCTCATTGGCAGAGATTACGTTCATCCTGCGCGCCCTCCGTAAACTCGCCCAGAGGGCTTTCCCCAAGGGCTTTCCCCAATCGGAGTCCCGTTTTCTGCGTTGGCGGATCTCCCCCGGTGGTCGACATGCCTCGATTTCCTGGGGCAAATGAACCTTGTCCGATCAGCACCAGACTAGTTTTCTGGTGCTGCGGCAGCTAACCCATTGATATTATTTTGGCTCTATGTGTGTTGGCTAACGCTTGGGCTAACACATTACTTGACCACGGTCAGCTTGGCCTTGGCTACGATGGCAGCTAACTCGTCGTCGGTCATATCCACGGCGCGCTTGAACGTGCCAGAATCATTGGTGCTGAAGGTCGGCGCCTTTGTTGCTGTCGGCGGAATGGTAAACTCGTGGATTGATAAGCCCCGCTGCCCTCTGCATTTCGGCATGCCCATCGAAGATGGGAGCCACTGCCCGTAATCCCTAATCTTGTGACGGACAATCATCATTCCCATAGCTCCTCCCTCTGCTTTCCGGCTAATCCTATAGTGAACGTCAGCATGTGGACGCTTCAACGGTTATACGCTCAAGATCGGCGTGAGGTGTTGAACCGTAGCTGCCGCGCACCGAGACGGTTGCTGTGAGTGAGGACCAATTGAAGAGGCTGTTGGTGGTACTTTGCGCCCTAGCGGTCGTCCTGACTATTGTTGGCGCGATAAACGCTTTCGAACCTCTTAGCTTGGGTTTTGGTTGGATTATCGAACGGATAGAGGCTGCATTTAATTGGGCATCAGAACGTAATCCCTTAGGGGCGGCTTGGGATTGGGCGCTCGCAAATGATTTGCCGCAAGGTTGGGCCATCCTTGTGGGAGTAATCATCGGCCTAGCCCTCATAGCTTGGCAGCTGCGGATTGGTTTCCGCAACCTCGTGCTGTCGCATGCCAATCAGGTCGAACTCGATCGCCAGGCTTTGCGTGAAGGAGCGTTGTTGGAGAGAGAGGCGCGAGAGCATCAAGCCGAGCTGCAAGCTAAGGCGCAGGAAGCCGCTCAACAAAAAGAAGCTATCGTGTTCGCTGCGGCCCTCCGAGGTGAGCTGATGGCAGCCGCATATCAACTAAGCAGCCGGCTGATTTGGCTGGAGGGCGTGCAAAAGATTCTCGATGAGCTAGCGAAAGATCCAACCAACCGATTTCCAACACCGTTCGAAATTGAGCGAATAGCTACTCCGGTCTATGACGCGAATGCTCCGCGATTAGCTACGATTGATGCATCGCTTGCGGCGGACGTAGCGCAGGTCTACGCTTTCCTTTCTGCGGAGCATAGGTGGAACGAACCTGGAGGCCGGGACCCAAGACTTTTTAAGGCGCTCATCGAAAAAATCCGAAGCGCCAACTCGGTTCACTTAAGAGACATCGTTCACGTTTGTAAGCGGCTGATCGCATTCGAGTTAAGTAAACCAGATGACGATCCAGGACCTCTAACTGAGGCTCGGAAGGAATGGGCTGAGCCTTTGAGCGAATTGTTAGAGGAAGGGTACGTTGAAAGATTTAGGCCGCCGTTCTTCGCAGGAGGCATTGCCATGCAGGAATATGGAAGCGACAAGCTCATGGTCCGGTACGACCCTGCCATCTGCATCCACGCAGGGGAGTGCGTACGGGGCCTCCCCTCGGTCTTCAACCTATCGAAGAAGCCGTGGATAGACGTAACCGGCGCTTCCGGGGCCGCGGTCATCGAACAGGTCAAACGTTGCCCCTCGGGCGCGCTGACCTATGAGCTGCCGAAGACCGATTGACGCACCCGAAGCAGCAGTCAAGGTTGCTTACATAGCCGCTAAGACTTCATCGAGCAGTGCGAGCACAGCCGCATGACCCCTCACGTCATTGACGTTGACAAGCGTAGCGGTCCCATACAGCGGCCGCACAGCGCTGATCGCAAGGTCGTGGGCCCGACTAAGGTCGTTGGTAATTTGATAAGCCGCGGCTATCAGAGCGCCAAGGGCGCAGCGCCTCTCTGCCTCGCTATCGGTTGGGCATATGGACAACGCATTCATGTCTCTCGCGAGCTCACCATGGCACCAGTGCCGCTCATCTTCGATGAGAGTTCGAGCCTTTTCGATGACCTGAAGCTTGAGTGTTTTTGACATGCGACGCCTCAGAATATGTCCACCACATCGCGAGGTACAGGCCGTCAGTTGAGGCAGCGGGCACAGATCGCGGCGATATGGCGATGATCGGTGCCGCAGCAGCCTCCGATCAGCTGCAGATTGGGCAGCGATGGCAGCAATTCCGCGTGATCGCCGGCGAGCTCGGCGATATCGCCGATATCGATCTCCGGGGATGCATCGAGCTCGGCGTGACTCTTGGCCGAGGCATTGGCCCGCAATCCGCCGATGCGGCCGACCCAGGGCGCTCCGCTCCTCAGCTCGCGGGCGAAGTGACGCGGATGGGCGCAATTGATCATGTAGTAGGCCGGATAGCCGCCGGTCGCCTCGTCGACCTCGGCAATGGCGACGCCAAGCGGCTTGCCTCCTGGCAGGGCCCCGTCGGTCTCGACCGTGAAGGAGAGGACGAGGGGCAGTCCGCCCCGCTGTGCGGCGCGGGCGATGCCGATTGCCTCCGGCGTATTGGTCAGAGTGTAGGCGTGCAGAGACGTTGCTGCCGTGCCGGCGAACGCCTCGACCTGCGGACTGTGATAGTCGAAGGCTTCCGCGACGGTCATGCCGGCATCGTACTGCCAAGCGTCGCGGCGGGGACCGATGATGCCGGCGATGGCGCTCGCCACACCGGCGGCGGCGAATTCGTCCGCGAGCTCGGCGCAAAGTGCCGCCGATGTCGCGTTGTTCTGCTTGAGCAGCGCCCGGTCATAGCCGAGCCGGTCGGCCCAGTCAGGACTTGCACGCCAGCTGTCGGTGGCAAATAGGAAACTGCGGCCCGCGGCCTGGGCCACGGACAGATATTCGCGGTAGTAACTACGTATCACCTCGCGGCCGGCCGCGCTGTCGTTGAGCGGAAACGCCGAGAAATGTGGCAGCTCCACACCCATGTTGAAGATGATATGGTTCGATGACCACAAATCCCGCCGGGCGCCCGGCGGAATTCATCACCGCCGGCGGCATCGAGACCAACGCTCGCTGAAGGCCTTCTCCGTCAATTGCGCCAAGCTCGGCGAGGGTCGTGTCCGTCAACGCGAGTTCGGCCGCCGCCAGATTCTCATGCAGGTGGGCGATCGACGAGGTGCCAGGGATCAGAAGAATGTTGGGCGCACGATGGAGCAGCCAGGCAAGCGCCACCTGCATTGGAGTCGCGCCGAGCCGTGTTGCGACCTCTGAGAGAGTCGAGGACTGGAGAGGCGTGAAGCCGCCAAGCGGGAAGAAGGGCACATAGGCGACACCGCTGCCCGCCAATTCATCGATCAGCGCGTCGTCGTCGCGATGCACGAGGTTGTAATGGTTCTGCACGCAGACGACCTTGGCGATGCTGTTCGCCTGTTTGAGCTGGCCAGAGGTCACGTTGCTCAAGCCGAGCTGTCGGATCAGGCCTTGCCGTTGGAGCTCGGCCAGGGTCGCAAACTGTTCCTCGATCGAGCTCTCGTTCGGCTCGTGAATGCCGCCGACGCGCAAGTTGACCACGTCGAGCGCATCCACCTTGAGGTTCCGGAGGTTGTCGTGGACGGCGCGCGTGAGGTCCGCAGGGGTGAGCGCGGAAATCCACGACGCGTCCGCGCCGCGCACCGCGCCGACCTTGGTCACGATCACGAGGTCATCGGGATAGGGATGAAGCGCCTCGCGAATGAGCTGGTTGGTGACGTGAGGGCCATAGAAATCGCTGGTGTCGATGTGGTTGACCCCCCGCGCGACCGCCTCGCGAAGCACGGCGAGGGCCGCGTGGCGATCCTTCGGCGGGCCGAACACGCCTGGTCCGGCGAGTTGCATGGCGCCGTAGCCCATACGGTTCACGGTGCGGTTGCCCAATGAGAAAACGCCAGCGGCGGTGATGTCGGTTATGTCAGGTCTCCAAGGTTGGAACAGTCACGCCGTGGCTGTGCGAGCGAATATGCGGTCGATCTTGGTGGCCATGATGAAGTCGTTCTCATGCAGTCCATGGATCTTCTTGGTCTGCAGAGAGACCGTTACATTGCCCCAGCCGAAGCTGATGTTCGGATGATGGCCTTCAGCTTCCGCGAGTTCACCAATCTCCTGAACAAATGTAAGTGCCTCCCGGAAATTGCGAAACCTGAAGCTCCGCTCGATGTGGTGAGCTTCCTCTGGTAGTTGCCATTCTGGGGCCTGTACATGAAAGATCTCAGCTTGCTCGCGTGTTAGTGGAGGTACTCCCCCGCGACAGGGAGTACAGGTTTTGCTAGCAAGAGCTTCAGTCATGTTGCTTACCCCTAATGTCAGCCGTCGCCCGCACTAGGCGAACTTCGAAAAGTGATGTTGCGACCGCGAGCCAATACACATGTCTGAGCCGAAGAGATCCGCATGAAGCGTTCCATCGCGGCCTTGTTTCAACGCCTGACGCAAGGCGTCTACGTGGTGGGCGTGGCTCACGGAGCGGTACGCAATGCTTTCACCGCCGCCTGGGTGATGCAAGTATCCTTCGACCCCTTGCTACTCACCTGCCGCTAACTTTCGTCGGGCAGATATTGCAGAGCGCCTTTATTGTAGGCGGGTGCGATTTTTGAAGCCTTCCGGCGAATTTCCTTCACCGTCGCTACGTTCTCCCGCACTCCTCTCTTCCACTTATGCGCATGCATGAAGTCATCAGCTGGCGCCGAAGCGGGAATCTGGTCAGAGGTTGGCGCGGTCCTAGGCCTCCTCTCCCAGGCTTTCGCAACGAGCGGACTCTGCATTGCCCCTCTCAGCGGTTTCGGGGCTCTAACGCCTAACCGCTTTTTGATCTGTTGAAGGGCCCTTGACTCGCGCTCTTTGGCCTCCTGCTTCCGTCGATATTCCGATTTCATGAACCTAAGTTAGTGTCGGCACGAGAACCTTTGTAGGCCTCTCGCAGGCTCTCGAGAATTCCCAGAAGAGTCCTGGCATGGATCGATCGGTGTTTGTGCTTCAGCCTTATGTACTAGCGGCGACTATGGTCAGCGTACTGGTCGCCGCAATCGCCTGGTTTGCGTTTCGCGCGCGCAAAAAGGGTCAGCCGCCGATCATCACAGCCAGCCTCAAGGAATTGCAAAAGGGTTGGTACCAACTCAGCATCACTGTGATCAATCGGCTGCCCTACCAGCTATTTGGAGTTTCATTGCGTCGCATACGTCCAAGGTCGGCACGATTAATGGCTCCGATAATTTCAGTCAGCACTAAACAGGGCGACTTTCAGGTCTGGTCAAACCCGGCCGTCGATAAGCTGACAACGACAATTCCCCTCGACATCGCGCTCGGGCCCCACGAGGCGCGGCAAGCAGGTGTCTTAGCGGACTCCCAGACACAGACAACGGTTTGGGTGTTCTTGTCGAAAAAGAGTGACGCTAGGCGGTTGATATTTGAGTTGACCCTCTCCGATGGTGAACAAAATCTGCGTCGTTGTCGATTTGCATCGGGCATCGAGTAAGGTGCGGAGGTGAAATTTCGTTTCGCCCAGGCCGGATAAACTTTTCTTCGAAAGTCTGAAGTTCGGCTCGGACTCAATTGGGGCTTTGGCTAGTCCTCATTCGACGTCCGCTAATGGCACAAAGCAGACATGCTGAATGCGCTGACGAATGTCCGCTTTCGGGGGCAAAGCGGACATGACACGAACGGGGCCGTGATGTCGGCTAATGACCCAAAGCGGACATCTGACACTTCGCGGTGGACGCGACTTCATGCTCCCACGGCTGGCCTTGAAATGTCACTCGGAACATCCATATACCATCCATACAGATGGTGGAGGACACAATGGCCGCCGAGATTCATCGACTCCGCGACAGAGCGGGCGAGACGGAAAAGATCACGATCAACCTTGGTTACGTCGACCTCGGCCACATCGATCTGCTGGTGCAGGAAGGCTTCTATTCCAACCGTACCGACTTCATTCGGACCGCTATCCGCAATCGGCTTGCGGCCCATGCTGAGGAAGTCAAGAAATCGATTGTGCGGCATACGCTGGAACTGGGGCTCCGCCACTTCACCCGCGCAGATTTGGAGGCGGCCAGAGCGGCCGGGGAAAAGCTGCACATCAAGGTGCTTGGGCTTACCAGCATTGCCCCAGATGTATCGCCGGAACTTGCCTTGGCGACCATCGAATCGATCACCGTGTTGGGTGCTCTGCACGCGACCAAGGAAATCAAGAGCGCGTTAGCCGATCGCATTCGCTGACGCCAAGCCCCTACTCCCAGAGGAACCAAGACATGACCATGGATTTTGCGACCGCCATGCGCGCGGCAACGGAATTGACGCGGGCTCAGAAGCTCATGGAAGCCACGCGCGTCATTCAAGGTGCCCTGCTGTTGGGTCGAGGACCAACCGAACCTCAAGATGAACAGGCTGTCGAGGTGCGGGCGACCGAGCCACTCACGATCGATATCACCCCGAATGCGACAACTACGGGGGCCGTTCAGCCGCCGCGGACGAATTGGCCGATGGGGGACGTTGCCGCGACGCTCGGCCGGGCGAGACTCCCAAACTTCGGGCTCGATGGCTTGGCGCGCGTCAAGCCGCGCAAACCCATCGAGATCCCCGACGGCGCTCAGTACTTAAGCCGGTCCTATGCCTGCGCCGCCGGAAGGCGAAGCTACAAGCTCTATATTCCGAGCAGTCATCATGCCGGCGGACGCCGTCCATTGGTCGTCATGCTGCATGGCGGCACGCAGGATGCCGACGACTTCGCCGCAGGGACCCGCATGAATGCTTTGGCCGAGGAGCATGGATTTCTCGTTGCCTATCCAAGCCAGTGCAAGAGCGCCAATCCATCGCTCTGTTGGAATTGGTTCAAGCCGGAGGATCAAGTTCGGGGCGCCGGCGAACCTTCCATCATCGCCGGGATCACCAGCGAAATTGTCTCCGAATACGACATCGATCCGCAGCGCGTGTTCGTGGCCGGTTTATCCGCCGGAGGCGCCATGGCAGGCGTGATGGCAGCGACCTATCCTGAGGTTTACGCGGCCGTCGGCGTCCATTCCGGTCTGCCGTACCGGTCGGCCACCGACGTTGCGTCCGCCTTTGCGGCGATGCGGGGAGATACGGGTTTGCCAAGCCGCCGACAGAAAACGCGGCCCGCGTCAGATCACGCCCTTCGCCCGCGGACCATCGTCTTCCACGGCGATGCGGATCACATCGTCCATCCGTCGAATGCCGCAAAGATCGTCGAGGCGCACACCAAGCGCGGTGACACCGTGGAGCGCGCGAACGCCCGATCGTCCGCTAGCCGGACTTATACCCGCGCGGTAACCCGAGACAAGACCGGGACAGCGGTGGTCGAGCAATGGCTCATCCATGGCAGTGGTCATGCCTGGTCCGGCGGCAGCACAGACGGCACCTATACAGACCCGCACGGTCCCGATGCCTCCCGCGAAATGCTGCGATTCTTTTTTGAAGGGTTGCGGAGGTCGAAGGAGGTCCGCAATGAAACCTATAGAGCGGGATCGACGGAGGGGCGGCCGATCGCGCTATAGAACGGCCACTCACGCAATCAGGCGGTTTGATCAAGGTCAAGGTCGTTTGGCGACGCCACCTAGCTGCCTTTCGGGCCGAGAAATCGGCATCAGCGGCAGAAGGACTGCGCTCTGAGGCCGATCGTTCCCGGACTCCACTCCGCGACAAATCGTTGCCGAGGCTGCAGTCCCTCTTATTAGCTTTGGGCCTTCTTCATATCGCCTAAGGCCCTCGTCATCAGGCGCCCAAACTCCTGCGTCTGCTCGGCATACCACAGCCAGCTCGTCAGCACGTGTGGGGGTTCTCAGAGTGCTAAGGACGACGAGGCTGCCCATTGCAGCGAGCTTCGAGAACTGGATACGACTGAGCGAGAACATTTAAGCTCTCCCTTCGAGATTGCCTGCTCAAGACCCCTTGAGCGGATGACCAAGCATCCTCTTTCGAACTAGCGCTGGCCTTGCCAGGTAGCCCGATTCTTCTGGCGTGGATTCGCTCTTATTTCCCTGTGCTTTGGCATCATCCTTTTGGATGAGAATGGCTGACAAGTCTGGACTGATGCATTTAGGGTACTGGGGGTCTTTTTCAGGCAAACAAAATCCCCCGCGGCGACGCCGGGTGAGCTCCTTACCGAACGACAGCCGCCCAACGAGCGACGGGACGATCGGTAACGCCATGCCTGTCGCGGCGTCGGCGACAACGTCGAAGGTCAGCACATTTTTCATTGCAGGGCCTTTCAGCGCGACGTTCCAGTGCCGCCTCTCCTAACTGAACCACAATGGCGCGCTGACGGCGCCATCCGATAAGCCCTGCTTATCAACTAATAACCAAAGGTGATTTGTGGTTATCGCGAACAGCGCCTATGAGAGCCCTTGAACCTATGTGGAACGTTAGCTCGTTCTGCACATTTTCTAGATCAGATGCCGATCGTCTGTTGCCAGCGGTTCGGATCGAACGCGCAGGGTTGGCTAAAGATCAGCTGAGAGGGTGACACCTGAATGATACGGCCTCTTACGTTTTCTTTGACACCTTGGCGGTCCGGGACAGAGGCCGGGGGAGATCGGATCCAAGAGCAAGAGGTTGACTGCGCGATCTCGGATTACAGCAATGCAATTGAATCCAATCCCCATAATCCCACCCCATACTTCGAACGGGGGACCGCGCATCTCAAGGCATTTGATTTCGACAGCGCCATAGCCGACTTCACCAGGGCCATTGAGATCGAGCCAAACGATGCCTCCGCCTACACCAACAGGGGTAGCGCCCACTATGAAAACGGTGAGTTCGACCACGCGATAGCCGACTTGAACAAGGCTCTTGAGCTCAATCCGAAATCAGCCCTTGCCTATAGCAACCTGGGCTGGACCTACGAGGCGTTGGGCGACGAACGAAAGGCCATCGCACACTACCGGAAGGCGCTTGAGATCGACCCGTCTCTAGAAGCAGCGAGAGACAACCTCACGCTTTTGGGCGCATGAGTACCAGCCTTTTCACGGGGCAAGCCGGGAGTTGAAACTGCTCATAGCCGGTATTGCCCCTGGCGCCGGCCCGCTGGCCGTTGGCCCGCGTTGACCGGCGGTGTGGAACTCATGAACAAACGCATAAGCTCGGTCTGCTTCGAGGTGCCTGTCTTCGAGTGAATGTGTTGCAGGTGGGTCTTGGCCGTGTTCTCGCCGATCCCCAGCACCTTAGCCGCTTCTTTTACGCTAAGCCCTGGCACCATGGCGAGGAGCACACGTAGCTCGCTCGTCGTGAGGCCATAGAGTTCGGCGAAGGCCTGGCCCGGGATGAAAGGTGGCATCACGATCGGGTCTTGCACGAAGATTGCCACCATTCCCGAGAAGGCGCCGGATTGGCGTTCTCCGCGCGCGAGCGGGAGGACGATGGCGATTAGACCGGCATTGTCTCCCGCGGGAAGAGCAATGGTAAAGCCGCTGGTTGGCAGATCGGCCTCGTCGCCAGTTGCCTCGTTTATGGCCCTATCGAGCGCAAGGCGCGCCTTGTGGTCGATAGGAGAAAGATGGTTATTCGCAACGCGAATTGCATTGCTGGTGCGGCCTTGGCGCTCAGCGGCACGGTTCATGTAAACGATTCCGCCGTGGCGGTCAGTGAGATAGACACCAGTGGTGAACGCATTCAGCGTTGCCTCTAACGCGTCCGAGCGAATGGTCGTGAGATTGAGGGTATTGGAAATCGCCACCGCCTCTCGCTGTTGCTGCTGACCCCGTTGGCGCTCGAGAACCCGCCCAAGCTGCTCTCCAATGCCTTCCACGATATACAGAAGATGCTTGTCAGGCAGTTGACTTGTAGGCGAGAAGAATTCCAGCACGGCTTGAAGCTTTCCCTCTGCGTAGAGCGGAAAGCCGAAGGCAGCGTGGAGCCCATATTTCAATAGTATTTTTCTTCTAGCCTTCATCAGGATTGGGGTCCTAGGTTGGTCCGAAATCTCTGGCACCCATTGCGACTTTCTAGTCGCCCATATTTTACCGGGAAGTCCCTCGCCAAACGCCAATACAGCTCCTGCTGTTTCATGAGCGAGAGGGGCTAGCTCTTCGCGCTCAAAATGCCAAATTGGGCTAGAAAGCAACTGGCGGGGGTTGGTGACGTCGTCTGGAAGGTAAACATGGCCAACGGGCCAGGCCGTCAGCCGGCAGATCCTCTCAAGGCAACCGCGAAGGAGATCTTCAAAAGAGCCGCCAAAGGCGACCTGAACAGTGGCTTGCCATAACACCTCGGTTTCCAAGGCGCGCTGTCTTAACTGATTCTCAGTGCGGTTTCTCATCGCTACGTCGGCACTCAACGCGAGAGAGAGCACCGCCGCGCTGATCATGAAGGTCAGGGACAGTATGAATGAGTCATTCAAACTTGGGTTGACGAAGGGCCCGCACTGCGTTTCGGTGCACCAAACCACGAATGCAGAAATTATAAGCGTCACGGCAGCGGTATCTCGCGGGCCTTGGCGGAGTGAGGCCCACAGCAACGGCAGAATGAAGACCCAAACCACCGCGTCGTCTAGGGCTGTACCTTGGAACAGGGGGCTGAAAGCAATAGCTCCGGCCGCTATGGCGGCGAGATAAGTCAATCCTGTTCTTCTAATTTGAGGTGCCGTGAATGATGCTGGTTCGCTCTTGGCCCAAAGCACCACAACTGGCGCAACAACAAGAGCCCCCGCCAAATCGCCGAGCCACCAGGTGAGCCAGACTGAGATGAAACTGCTCACTTCAGCGTAGCCAGCGACGGTCAGACTGCTCACTCCTATCGTGGCACTGACCAGCGTCGCGGCAAGGCTAATTAGCGTGAATTTGGCTATGCCAGTAGGCGTGCCGAAAACTTGCTCACCCTCCGCCCAATGCCGGACAAGGTAGCCCGCGATCACCGCCTCAAGAGTATTGCCGCCTGCAATGGCTAATGATGTGAAAATCGAGCCTGCGGTAAGCTGATTGATCAGAAGGGCCCCAATAAAGATTGCAGGTGCAATCCGATTGCCCCACAACAAAATGGTTGCAATGGCCAAACCCGTCGGAGGCCAGATGGGTGTGGCGCTCGGGTTAAGCGAGGCAAGCCGCAGTCCGAGATAGGCAAACGTAAAATATGCAAGTCCAACAAGGATCAGCGCGACGGCGTCAGATCCTAGTGGGGGGGCTCGTGGAGGCTCACGCGCCTTGCTTCGCGTGGGAAGCGCTAGTTGCTCTGTGCTCATTCCGACCTGCTAGCCATTTAGAAGTTCCCCCTGTTTGCATCCCACAACAATGCTGAATTTCTGGCTGTGGCATTTCCCACGCCTGCCCCGCGATTCGCGCTGTGGGATTTTGCAACTGGCGCCAAACAGGATTGGTCAGGGGCGCGGCCATGCCCCCGCCACCGCCGCCGTGGGAGCCATTGCAGCCTGCAACAGCAGCGATGCTGCCGGTCGCGCCACTCTTTAAGTGTGGGGTAGTTGTTTGGTGGCGCACTTCAAGCCTCCTTTACAGGCTTGGGATGCGAAGTGGTGTCAGGCGGAGGTTCGCGCCTCTTCCTGGTGCCCGAATTCTAAGCACACGTCTTGCTAGAAGTCGCCAATTATCTGACGCTTGGTGTCAAAGCTGTGGCTCGATGAGCCGTGTCGTAAGCATGAGGCTTTGTACTGTTTGCCTTCGCTTACAGAAGAAGCCCCGGACGGTGGATGCCAGGGCTTCTTCCACTCTTTCAGGAGAGTGGTGACGGCAGGGAAACCATCACCACCGCCTATCTACCACTTGAGGCCAATTATTCAACCCACATGCCCAATGAGAAGCCGCGGCCTTTGGGCGGGACCGGGGCTTCGGAGCTTGCGCTCATGGATAGGCCTGGGTGGGGATGGGCTGGGAGTGACCTATCCGATTGTCGTTTTAAACGTGCGCTGAAGCCAATCGTTCCCCTTGCGGCGGCCGGTTCATCAAGGGGAGCGGCTAGGGCGCGCCTTCCATGCATGAAGAGAAGAGCAGCACCATTCTTTGGCGTGATGAATGCACTGGCCAAGGTTGGCGTAGAGCTTGGCGAGAATGGCAGCATCCTTCCCAGGCCGAAGGGGGGAAGCCCCCGTTCCCCAATCGCAGTCCCGTTTTCTGCGCCGCGATATCCCCCCGGTGGATGCGTTTTCCCTAATCACCAACGCAAATGAACCTTGTCCCTGACCACCCTATAAAATGCATGGCTGCATGCGCTCGTGACAGTTATCTGGTGCTGCGGCAGCTAACCCATTGATATTATTTTGGCTCTATGTGTATGGCTAACGCTTGGGCTAACACATTACTTGACCACGGTCAGCTTGGCCTTGGCTACGATCGCGGCTAACTCGTCGTCGGTCATGTCCACGGCGCGCTTGAACGTGCCAGAATCATTGGTGTTGAAGGTCGGCGCCGCCATGATTGCCGCATGCACGACGCTCGACCAGATGGTGAAGGAGATCAAGCTGCGGTTTTCAGCCGGGTTCCTTGCAGCGGCAATCAGAAAAATGCCGAGGACCGCATAGATACCACAGATCATCTGCAGATAGTAGGTGCCCTCACCGCCATGCCCTGGGCCTTGGTGTGGGGCCTCAGTTGTGTCCAGTCTATTCCGCGACGCGGCGGGAATTAATTCGCTGGTGCCGCATCAAGTCGCCGCGTCCTCGCGCGTTTTGTCGCAGCAACAAGAAACGCTTGGGCATCTTCTCTATCTGCTCTGCTTTTCGTATCCGACCGGCCCCGGTGGGCGCGGGGATGGCGACGCGATCGGGATCGGTGCGGGCGCCAGCGCTGGCTCCAATTCTCCGTGGCAACGCCGGGGTTAGCGTTTTTTGAAGGATGTCCGCTTAAAATCATCCTGCGATATCCGTTGACAAGGGGGGCTAATGAAACCGCGGCTAGTTCTGCTCGGCGTCCGCGCGGGCGTGCTCGCCCTCGGGCTGGTCGTAGCGAGCGAAGCCGCGCTGCCTGCTGGCCAATACGAGGCGCCGTTATCCGTCTCGGCGAGCCAGGTGCTGCCGCCCAAATTGCTGAGGAGACCCAACTACAGGATCGGTGACCGGGTCGGGCTCGAAAACTTCCAATACGCCTTCAAGGTGCATACCAAATACGGGACGTTCGTGATCAAGGGCACGGACCTTTTGCGCGTGCGCGCCCGCGAGATCGCGGCGACTGCGAAGCTTGAAGAGGTGGGCGGCGCCGAAACCGTGATAGGGTCGGCGGGGCGGACCGCGTTGAAACCGGTGGCGACTGCTAAGGACCTCATCACCGCGCCAGGCCAGACGATCGGCGACACGTTCCGCGGGGTAGGCCACATTTTCGGCAGCGCCAAAGCCGCCATGAAGGCGACCGATCCGCACAAGGAGCGTGTGCTTGCATCCGTCACCGGGGGCAGTACGGCGCGCCGGAAGTTCGCCTTCGGCCTGGGTGTCGATCCCAATACGAGTTTCGCTCCGCTCGATTCCGAGCTCAAGCGGGTCGCAACCGCTAGCGCGATTGGCGAGACGGGCGCCAATGTGGGGCTTAGCTTCGTCGCCGGCCCCGCGGGCTATGCCATCGGCGCGGCGGGCACCAGCAATTGGTTGCGCGAGGCGTTGCGCGACAAGACTGCGGCGGAGCTTGAAAGGGGCGGCCGCAAGGCTCTCGCTTCCATGGGTGTCTCGGACGCCACCATGGACGCCTTCTATGCCAACGCGATGCTCTCGCCGACGGATAAGGCGATCATCGTGGAGGCGCTTGCGAGCGTGGGCGCGGGCGGGCGCGAGATCTTCGTCGCCGGCGCGGCACGGGCGCCAAGCATCGAGAGGGGCTTCTTCTATCGTCGCCAGGCCGCACTGATCGCGGCGTACAACAAGCGCGTCGCACCGATCCGCCAATTCGTGCGTTTCGGCAGTGCGCCGATGCTGAAGACCGGCAAAGGCATCGTCAGCATCTTGCCGGTGGATTATCTCATCTGGAGCCCGCCCCTAGAGCAGCTCGTCGCGAGCGCAGGCGGCCACGGGGGTGGCGCGCCATCGGAGATCTGGATCACTGGCCAGGCAAGCGAGATGGCTACAACGAAGCTCGCCGAGCTTGGCTGGAAGGTGGTGCCCAAAGCCGCAGCTCAGCTCGGGCAGTGATCGAGCATCGGCCGAGTGATGAAGGACCAAACGGCGTCAACCTCATCCTAACGAGGCAGTTCCGCGCCAGACGATCGCAGAATAGCCATTCGTCGACGACAGCAACAGCATCACATTGCAAATTCGGGAATGTCTGCTTTGTGCCATAAGCGGACATAAGTGTTTGGCCGAGGCGTGGAACCGCGCGATCAATCCAGCGCGAAGGCGATGATGTCGTTGCCACGTTTGAACGGAAGGTTGGTGTTACCACCAGCGCCCACAGCTATGTACTGCTTGCCATCCACCGTATACGACACCGGAGGGGCGTTGACGCCGGCACCCGCAAAGAAGGACCATAGGACCTTGCCGGTTGCCGAATCATAGGCCCTGAACCAGCCATAGCTTTCACCCGCAAACAAAAGCCCACCGGCGGTCGCTAGCGCGCCGCCTACCATTGGCAATGACGTCTTGACCTGCCACTTGATCTTGCCAGTGTTGTAATCGACAGCGGTCAGATTGCCGGACATTTCCTCACCTGGGATTGCCTTCCAGGTGCCACCCATCCATAGCTTGCCCCCCGGATAGGGCGTACTTGCGACGTGATAAGTCGTGGGTCGATGGATATTGAGCGCGTAGGTGAGGCCAAGCGGTGGATCAATGGCCATCGGCGACGCCACCCCACCGAACATGCGCGGCAACATCCGTGTGCCCTCCGGCGTCGGCGGCGACCACATATTGTCCTGCACCACCATCGCCTCAGAGAAGCGAATGAGGCTACAGTCCTTACGGTTGTGAACGTAGACATTCCCGATCTTGCCGGCCCCCACCACGCCGGGAATCACTTTGCCGTCATTGTCCTTAACATCAACCAGGATCGGGGGGCGGCTGGGTCAAGGTCCCACACGTCGTGAGGAATATATTGGAAGTGGCAAATATATTTGCCGGTATCGAGATCAAGCGATACGCGAATCTACTTCATGGTCGGAAACCCTTCACCGGGTCTCGACGGTTAGGCCAGGCGACAATCTCTACACAGAGTCGCTCGCTCGGCATCGACGGTGGCCATATAGACCTTGTCGTTATAGACGGCGGCGCCCCGATTGATAGGGCCGCAGCACGAGGTCGTGACCGGAGCCATCGCGTGTTTGTAGTGCCAGTACTCCTCGCCCGTTTTGGCGTTGAGCGCATAGACGTGGTTCAAGGCAGTCGTCACGTACATAACGCCGTCGGCAATGATCGGCGTTGTCGCAAGCACTTCCTGCACCTCGGTCTGGAAAATCCAGGCGGCGCGGAGCTTGCCCACATTCGACGTGTTTATTTGCTTGCCCGGGAAATATCGGGTTTGATCGTAGTTACCATTGGTATGGAGAAAGTTGGTCTCGTCATTGGCCGCGGCGTTAAGCTGTTCCTGGTTCACAGGCGTTGCGGGCGCCCCCTTCGTCTGAGACCACGCCAAATTCAGCCCGATAGCGCTCAACACTAGCGCGCCGGTCAGTTTTCTGACCAGACATCTATGAGTGCACCGCATTGGCCTGCGACTCCAGACAGTCACTTGGTGCGACCAGCTTAGCCGGTTAGGGAATACACCGCCAATTCTGGGGTTCTCGCGTCGGCGCAGACTAATGGCTGTTATGTCCGCATTGGGTCATAAGCGGACATAATGACGAGTCCGCGCCATGTGCGCTTTACCCCAATAACGGACGTTGGGCAGGGCCGCATGGTGGACTAGGGAGCGTACTCATAAACCGACAGCCAAATGTTGATTAGCTCTCCAGGCCGAGAATTGAACAGACAAGGGTTCATTCGCGGCCAGAATCAACGCAAAGGCTGGTGAGGGGGAGACCCGCGCCCACAGCCGCTTATCATGTGCAGCGCATGCTAAGACATTTATATCGTTAGGCTCATGCCAGCATGGGCTAACGGCGGGCTAACAGCCCATCACTTAACCACGCTGAGTCTAGCCTTGGCTACGATGGCAGCGAGCTCGTCCAGCACCTGCGTGCGCCAAATCTTGATTGCGCGCTCTGCAAAAACGTGCCGGGGAGGTTAGTCCGTTACGGCTGTTGGCCTTCGTTGGGGATCTGCATTACAGATAGTCGGCCTGCAAGGCGGGCACCGTCTCCACGCTTTGCAAAGGAAGGCACGATGCACAAAACAATCGCGCCGGTCGTTTTTCTATCGTTTCTGTTATTTCCCTTAAGTCCTGCGGCCCCCGTAGAGAAAGGCCTCGTCGGTAAAGGAGAACTACTGGTGCGAGAGAATTGCTCGCGCTGCCACGCCATAGGCAAGGAAGGCGACAGTCCACACCCACCGGCGCCTCCCTTCCGCACGCTATCCAGCAAATATCCGGTCGAAAATCTTGCCGAGTCACTTGGCGAGGGCATTGTCTCCGGTCATCCCGACATGCCGATCTTCGTGTTTGGCCCGCAGGACGTGGAAGCGATCATCGAGTATCTGAAAAGCATCCAGGTTAAATAGCGCCGGTGCTAATCCTTTAAGCTGAGAATGAAGGCCACGACGTTATCCATGTCGTTCGGCTCGATCACGATGTTGGGCATTCTTGGGTGCGAAGTCGTGAGCCAAACCGTCAAAGCGGTAGCAGTCATACCTTTCGTATTGGCCACATCCCTAAACGGTGGCGCTTTAAGCTCCGGCGAAGTTTCTGTTCGATCAATCGCATGACACTTAGAGCAATATTGTTTGGCGTAGACAGCTCCCGCTGCTGGGTCACCAGCATGTTGCGCCTGAGCGCTTAGCCCTGACAGAGAAACGTGATGAAAATGGATATTGCTAACCGCCGCCTCGCGGGAGTCTGGGGGAACCGCGCGCAGGCTAAGTGGCAATTCATTGAGCCCGGAGACGTTGAAGCTGCAATGCAGACGGCTTCGGCCATTGGAGATGATCGGTTGCAGCACCAAACGCAAGGCCGCGTCGTGCCGGACTCATTCACTCACGGCACTTCAGTCCGCGCCATATCCGCTTTACCCCTATCACGGCGCTGGCTCAATGCACTCATCCGGTTCGCCAAAAAAGCACCGGTTTCAGCATCAGATTCCCCGGATTCACCAATCGTTAGTATGGCTATGGATAATTCTCCTCCGGGATGGTGGTGATGAAAGCACTGGCATTTGTTTGTGCCGTAGCCCTGGCGTTCATGTTGTCGGGGTGCGTAACTACGGAGCCAGAGAGCGCAAACGTGTCGGGCTCAAGTGCGCACGCCGACGTGAAGACCAATGCGAAGCCCGTCGCAAAGGTTAGTCCCAAGACCCACACAATTATCCGTACTCATTTCATCGAAATTTGAGACCGTTCATGGCTTGGTTCGGACGGTGCGCGGGCGATCATACTCCGCAACAAAAAGGGCGCCGTGTTAAGGCTACCTTCTACGCGCGTTTGATGGGTGTAGCGACAATTAGCAAGGACAAGGATCTCTCGTGACCGCCATAGTCGCGAAGACGCCAGTGCGGCCCGAAGCCAACTATGCGGTAGGGGCATTCGATTGCCCCCACCGTAAGCGGGACTCCGAGAAAGCGGGGGGCGCAGCCTTGAGCCGGTATTTGCCCCCGTTTTACGATCGTTTTTTCCAATCGCTTAATCAAGTTACTGATTTCATTGAATTAAATGTTCTGATTAGTGCCAATTGCCACAGCGGGAATCTGGGCTAGCAGCTAGAACTCTCTACCATCCTCAAGATGATCTTGAGCAGCCACTCCAAAGGAGATTCCACGATGTTCCCGCGCTCTCACAACTTCCTGAAATTCGCAGCTGCCAGCGCACTCGTAGCCCTCACTGTTTCAGGCAACCCCGCACGGGCCGATGAACTAGCCCAGAATTTGGGACCGGTCGGGCCCCAAGAGCCCATTCTCACCACGGTTGGTAATAAACGCGTCATAGCGTTTTATGAGCCGGACAACGGTCAATGTGCTGTCCATGCGGTGGTCTTTGACAAAACGGACGCCTACACCGGCATGACCACGGCGGCGCGCGTTCGGGTCAGCCTTAACCCAGGCCAGATTACATCCATCGACAGCGTCGAGAACAAGTCGCTCACCCTAAAGTGCGGTGACGACGCTGAGACCCTTGCGATCGTCGACAGCAACACGCGCTTTGCCTCTAACCTCACCAAGTAGACTGGATATTTTGAGAAGGCTCGCATAATGCCACTATCTCAAGAAACGCGCCCCTCAGGCGGACCCTGGGGGGCTGTGTTTATCATGTAGGTTTGACTGGCGGATCGCCCACAGCGGAGACTAACCCTTACGCGACGAGCGTCCGCTTATGGCACTAAGCGGACATTGAAACCGCGCTGATGAATGTCCGCTTTGAGGGAAAGATCGGACATGACGCGGGCGTGACGCGATGTCTGCTCATGACCCGCTCTCCCAACGCGGACCCTGTGCTAGGAGATTTGAACGCTCGCAGCCTTGAGCTTCGCTGTTCTGCAAGCGGACAGTTGGGCGATTCCCGCTGTGACCCTACCGCGATTTGATGTATTCGCCCTCCTTATTTCGACGGAAAGCTCAACCCCATCGCCTAGCAAGCACGCCGAATGCCAGGGAGAGCAGCATGGCCCAGGATTACGTCCACCCGCTCCAAGCGTTGAGAGCAGTAATGGTACAAAAGCGTCGTGTCTTGGCGGAATCTCTTCTGCGTTCCCGCAAAGGGGCAAAAGCTGCAAGGCGGCGCAAAAAGCTCATCAAATTGCAAAGGGAAATCGATGTAATCGATGATGCCATCGCAGATGAGCAATTGCTCAGTCCGTCTCTGCGCGAGCAGTTAGCAAAGGAGCGAACAAGCGAAGACAATGCGAGCAGTTCGGTTGACACGGCCGCTGAGCCGATGGAACGCGTTAAGGCCAGACTTACCGAGCTGAGTGAGCGTTTGACCGGGAGTGCCGCGGTCTCAAAGCCGAGTGCCAGATAGAGCTTGTCGATGTCGGCAAAGTGCCGACGGGCGGCGCTACCAGAGGCGCCGAAGAGAATGGAAATCAGCGCGCCTCGATCGAAATGTAAGACCGCTCGCTTGCGCCGGTATAGAGCTGGTGCGGCCTGCTGATGCGCTGTATCGGGCCCTTGATCATCTCCTTCCACTGCGCGATCCAACCCGCAGTGCGGGCGATAGCAAACAGCGCGGTGAACATCTCGGTCGGGAAGCCGAGCGCCTTGAGCGCGATCCCCGAATAGAAGTCGATATTCGGATAAAGCTTCTTCTGGATGAAATAGTCGTCGTTCAGCGCGATCCTCTCAAGCTCAAGAGCGACCTGAAGAATCGGATCGTTGCGATGGCCGACCGCATCTAGGATCTCGTTACAGGTCTTCTGCATGATTCGCGCCCGCGGGTCATAGCTCTTAAAGACGCGATGGCCAAAGCCCATGAGCCTGAACGGATCGTTCTGGTCCTTGGCACGCTTAATGTATTCAGGAATGCGGTCCACCGTGCCGATCTCCTGAAGCATCATCAGCGCCCCCTCATTGGCGCCCCCATACGCAGGCCCCCACAGGCAGGCAATTCCCGCCGAGATGCAGGCAAATGGATTGGCCCCTGTTGAACCCGCCAGCCTCACTGTAGAGGTCGAAGGGTTTTGCTCATGGTCTGCGTGCAGAATGAAGATGCGATCCATGGCACGCGCGAGCACTGGATTGACTTCGTATTCCTCGCGCGGAACCGCGAAGCACATGTGCAGAAAGTTCGCCGAGTAATCGAGTTCATTGCGCGGATAGATGAAAGGCTGCCCATTCGAATATTTGTAGGCCATGGCGGCGATCGTCGGCATCTTGGCGATCATGCGGATGCTTGCAATCTCGCGCTGCAGGGGATCGCTGATATCGGTGGAATCGTGATAGAACGCCGACAACGCCCCAACCACGCCGAGCATGACTGCCATAGGATGCGCATCGCGGCGGAAGCCGGTATAGAACCGCGTCACCTGCTCGTTCACCATGGTGTGGCTCACGACGTGCTTGCGGAACGCCTGGTATTGCTCTCTCGTGGGAAGCTGGCCGTAGAGAAGCAGATAGCAGGTCTCGACGAAGTCGCTCTGCCCGGCGAGTTGTTCGATGGGGTAGCCGCGATAAAGCAGGGCGCCCTTATCGCCATCGATGAAGGTGATCTTTGATTCGCAGCTCGCCGTGGACATGAACCCCGGGTCGTAGGCGAAGTATCCGGTGTTCTGATAAAGTGCGCCGATGTCGATCACGTCGGGACCAAGCGTGCCCTTACGCACCGGGAACTCGTGCCGGACACGGTCGACGGTGAGCGACGCCTCGGCGCGAATCTGGTTGGTGCATGTCACTTTCTGGGACGGCTTCCCGAATCTGTGACCTCAGAGCCTGCGATTATAAAGAGGAGAAAGTTATGGCCAAACCTATTGTCAGGACAAAACGTCTTGTTCGTCGTGATTGGACCCGCGCCGAGGTTAGAGAACTAAAACAGCACTCAAAAGACAAAACTCGCGTAAAAGCCATCTCTAAAGTGCTCAAGCGTACTCCGGGCGCTCTGAGACAAAAAGCCCGTGTGCTCGGAATCCCGCTCGGTCATCGCCGCACCAGAACGAAGTGAGCTTGAACAGCTTGGGAGGTTGCTAGACGCCAGGAGCTACCTCCTGAGCCGACTACCAAGCCTACTTCTGCCGTTGGAGTCGTCGCGTTCTATGCGATCCTCAACAGTTGGGAAGCATGGGTGCTGGCTTGCGAAACTCCAAGCGCGCTCTCGACGATCCTGCCGATCAACTCCTGGTAAGAAAGCCCAGCCTCTGCCGCTGCGGCGACGTCTTCCGCGTCCGGTGAAAGATAAGGGTTTGGGTTTACATCGATGATGAAGGGCGCGCCGCTCGAATCGACACGAAAATCGACGCGCGCATAGCCGCTAAATCCGAACAGGGTCCACGCGGCCAGCGCGAACTGCTTGAGCGTCTTGGCAAGTTCGGGCTCGTCCCGTTCGAGACCGAAGCGGCGCAGAGTGCCGATATAGGCGGCGCTGTCAGGTGTCCATTTGGCATGATAGCTGTAAATCTTGTTCGCGTGAGACGCTAAGGCCCCAAACAGGATCTCAGCGATTGGAAGTACTTCCACTCCCGAAACCCGTTCAAGCAAGGCAAGGTGAAACTCACGTCCCTCGATATAGGCTTCGGCGAAATGGTCAGTCTTATGGAACAAAGTGCGTGCGACAACAACGTGCGAGGCATCCTCGCAACTCATCACAGACGTTTCGTCCAAACCAAGTGAGCCGTGCTCCCACACCGCCTTGACGATCACGCGGGCGTCACGATTGAGCCCCAGTCCATCCGTAGACCATTCCGGGGTTGGTAAACCGGCATGGGCGAGCTTCAGTTTGGTCTCAACCTTGGAAAGCGTTTCGAACTGGGCACTCGTGCTGCAACCCGTATAGGCAATTCCAACGGCATCGAGCAGCGCCGGCACACGGGGCGCGAACCGGCCGTCGCCGTCAATCGCGTCGACAAGATTGAAGACAAGTAGGGGCCGGCGTGCAGGCAGGCTCTCGATCGAACTCGAGATCGAGCGCAACCTCTATGATTTCCGTGGTGAAGCCGAGGTTCTCAAGTGCCGTTGCTACAGCCAATTCGGCATCAAGGGTGTCGTCTGGGCTTTCGCTCGGCCCGTACACTACCGGGATGAAGCCCCGCTGCGGCGGAAGCCCTCGAAGCCTGGCGATTGATTCGTCCCCCCTCGCTGGCGGCAGATTATACCACGCGATCCTAGAACGAACCGGTGACGCCCTCTTATCCCCTTTATGAGTACTCGGCCTAGCAGAACCTCAGCGCGCCGAAAATGAGAAAGGGACCTGAAAACGGGTCCCTTTCTTTGCAATCTATCTGCTGATTATGCTAGGCGGCCTTCTTCTGGGCCTTCCAGGCTTGCTTGCACTCATGCCTGAAGGCGTGGCGGGCCTTCTTATCCGTCGGGAATTCGAGCTTGGCCGCCTCCTTACAGGGTGTACCAGGAGGGATAACTGCTTGCGCCTTGTCCACGGACAAAGACATACCTTTGTCTTGGGATAGATGAAGCGATATAGGCGCCGCGCACAGCACTGCTGCTCCCAATAGAGTCGCTCCAATCACGCTTATCTTTTTCATGTGCATTCTCCTCTGGAGGCAACATCATACGAAAAAGGGCGCCGGCCGAAGCCGACGCCCCTACCAGCCATAGAATCTCCGGGGGATCTCCTATGGAAGCCGGGATCTTGCCTCAGGCCATAAGCTCCCGCCTCTCGGCAAAGTGACGCTGCGACATTAAGGGTGCCGACCGAAGCCGAGACAAAAAGAAGCCCCGGCAAGCGGGGGTTACGCAATACGGGGCTAAAGGTCCGGGGACAATTGCAATGGGATCATTCGGCGGCGAGACTCGCACGGGATACGAGCGACGTTCAAACGTCGAGCACGATCACGATGAGAGCAAGGACCAGAGACAAACCGAACACCACGCCCATGAACACACTCCGGAAGGACGAAGGGCGGCAAGACTTAAGCCTGCCGCCCCCGGGGTCTTTATTAAGTCGCCAACAACTGGGGGTTGTTGACAACGTTTTTATAGAGCGCACTTGCGGCCCTCTGGAGGCCGTGAGGATACGGATTTGACACCCAGCGGCGAGGAGTCATGAAGAAGCCCCGCGAGGGGACCTCACGAGGCTTCTCAGGAGTGAGATGTAGATGATCAAGTTGTCTGGCCACCAGACAGCCAGAGCATACCACCGGGGAGGGGCGGGTCAATGAAGAAGCCCCGCGAGGGGGAGACGCGGTGCGTCGACGTGCTAGTCTCCTGAAATCCCCGGAGAGTCGCCACAGGCACCTGAGAGAGTCAAATCGCGCTCCCGCCTGCAAGATGCGAAGGAGTGCCGATGGCCTCTCGAAACTACATGCAACGGAACTTCCGAAGTCCCCGGCCGCGCGAACGGCCTCCGATCACTACTGTGCTGCGCGTGGCAGTGCAGGGTAGCGAGCTTGTGGTCACGGCGTCGGACACCGACTACGTGATGACCTATTACAAGCCGGCGAATTCGCCTCAGCTTCTCGCTAGGAGCTTCCCGAGGAAAGAGGACAGGCGTGTCTCTATGACCCTAGCAGACTTCCTAACAGCTGCTTGGAAGCTCGCCAACGATAAGGCGCGCGAACTCGGTTGGATTGCGTGAAGGGCGCCGACCGAAGCCGACGCGCAAATAGCGGTCAGACATGAACTGATACAAGTTGTAACGTCTTGCAATTTCACCGCCACGGTCTTGTCCTATCAGCTAGAAAGTGCCGGAGTCCTCATCATCATTTGAATTGGAGGAAGTCATGTGGAAAACAGTGCTTGCCGTGACGGTGGCAGCGTTGGTTAGCGGCTCGGGCTTAGTTCTTGCCCGTGAGATGTCCGATCGCGAGGCTGGACCGCATTGGCAACCGTCGGCCGAAGACATGAAGGCATTTACTGACGCGCGCGTTGCAGCGCTCAAGGCGGGACTCGAACTGAAACCCGAGCAGGAAAAAAACTGGCCAGCCGTTGAGGCTGCGATCCGCGATATGGCCAAGGCCCGTGCCGACCGTATAGCTGCTCGCGCCGACGAGCAGCCACCATCCGATCCAGTCGAGCGCCTACACCGACGCGCCGAAAGACTTGGGACGGTCGCAACGGGCTTGAAGAAACTCGCCGATGCCGAGGAGCCGCTCTACAAGAGCCTTGATGACGCGCAAAAACAGCGCTTCGAGATCCTGACGCGGGCGCTTAGGCCGCATCATCATATGGGCTTCGCGGGCTGGCAGAAGCATGGCTGGTCCGATCATGGTGATCGCGATCAGGAGCCTGGCCATTCACGTGGTGACTCCAAGCAGAACGGATCCGGTAGGGAACTGTGAGGCGCCGAGAATTCAAGAGGCATGACTGAGAACGTTACGGCAAAAGGGTGCCGACCGAAGCCGACGTTCCTCTCACCCGGCAAAGGGAAGCCTCCATAACTCACCGCCGAATAGTGCCTAAACGCCTCAACAGCCAATAGACGAAGGCTGCTGCGCCGACGGTGAGCACCATCGCCCAAACGAATCCGGACTTGTCCTCGGTCAATGGCAACCCGGCGACATTCATGCCGAAGACGCCGGTAACGAGGGTCGCTGGCAGGAAAACGGTGGTGACGATGGCGAGCACATGCAGACTGCGATTGGTCTGCTCGCTGCCTTTGAGCATGATCTCCTCCTGCAGCAGTCGCGAGCGGTCGCGGAGCTCGACGATCCCGTTATCGACCCACTCGAACCTCTGAAGGAGTTTCTTCGTCCGCAGATTGAGGGCCGGATTCTCGGACTCCTCGATTTCGTGCTCGAAACGCTGGATGAGCGCGCGGAGCGTGACCAGTTGCCGATGCACGCGTACGGTCGTGCGCCGCACGCTGCCGACCACCTTGCGGTCTACATTCAGCTCGTCGGCCAAGATCCTTTCCTCGGCGTGGTCGAGCTGATCGGCAAGACCATCGGCAAAATGGTCGAGCGACTCGATCATCTGCCCGGCAATCAGTTCGAGCAGGGCGGCTGGCGTTGGAACCTTGGCACCGAGACGCAGCGCCTTGCGGGTGGCTTCGATAGCGTTCAGCTGATGCCTGCGGCTGGAGATGAACACCTTCTCGGTGAGGGCAAAATGCAGAAAGCCGATTTCCTCGGTGGCGCCGCTCAAGCCGCGACGAGATCGGCAAGCACGCCGTAAAGGCAGGCCTCGCCCCCTTGCAACTGCTGATGCTCGTCGGCAGCGACGAGAAGCGCCCGCGCCTGCTGGGGAAGCTCGGGTGTGATGGCCAAATGTTGGCTGGCACGCATATCGGCAAGGTTGAAATGGAGCCAGAGCCAGCCGCCATCCGGCGCCGGCGGCTCTTCAACATTGAGCTGCTCCGACGATCCATCAAGGTGGAAGCGATAGGCAAAGACCAAGCCCGCCAAGGGCTTCGCCTGCGCTTCCCTGGCATCGCCGGGAGAGGTGGTCGCCATGACTGACATTCGCTTCGCCTCCGCTCAAGCTGAGAGCCGGAATATTACACTTGTGTGACAGTCCTTCTTTGCTTTGCTGGGGAGAGTACGTGATGATCCTGTAAGTCCGACTATTGCATGGGAAATTTCTAGGCGACCGGCTTCGCTAGTTTCGCGTTTTGGTTGCTGCATAATTTCTCTAACGCGCCAGGTGGCGCTGCACTTTGCCTGCTATGGTGCAAGCAGGGGGGACATCATGGCCGCATCGCAACGGGTTAGCCGTGGCTTCCACCGGCTCGCGGTGTTTCTCGCCGCGATTCCGCTGGTGGTTGGCATCCTTGGTTCGATCTTCATTGCCTTAGATGAGGCCAATGCTGCGAAGCGCTCACAGGATGAGCAGCTTGAACTGATTTGTGCGCAAGAGTTAGCCAAAGCGCCAACAAGGAGATTGCTCAAACCTGATGAAGTGATACCGCTTCCTCCGGGTAAGGGGCCTGCGGATGTCGAGTGGCACAATCCACCACCAGATGGTCTAAAAGCGATCACCTACCCAGAAGCAAAAAATCCTTTCGATCAGTTCGACGAGAAATACGATCTGAAAGAGCTGGGCTGTTCGGAGCAGTCGCGCAAAGTCTCATGGCACGATATGACCGACGCTCCCGCACCGGGAGTGCTCAACTATGCGGCTGCACTTCTGCCGTTCTTGTCCTATGGCTTCGGGATTAGCCTTGGTATTGCGTTTGCGCTCTACGGCATCGTCCGCGCAATAGGCTCCCCTCCAACATCGGAGTCCCGTTTTCTGCGCCGCGATATCCCCCCGGTGGATGCGTTTTCTGAAACGCCTGACGCAAATGAACCTTGTCCCCGACCACCCTATAAAATCGTAGCGGATATGCTGTGCGTGATGACTTATCATGTACATTGCATGCTAAGTCATTGATATTGCTAGGCTGCTGGCCAGCAGGCTAACAGTGGGCTAATAGCCCATCACTTAACGATGGTAAGTCTGGCCTTGGCCACGATAGCAGCGAGCTCATCGTCGGTCATGTCGATGGCCCGCTTGAATGTCGCCGAATCGGTTGTGCTGAAAGATGCTGGTTTCCCGTAAGCCCGGTGGAGTCCCGTTTACTGTGGGGGCAATCTCCCCCCGCCAACAGCATTTGCGTTGATCCTGGCCGCGAATTGAACCTTCAATTCTCGGCCTGGAGAGCAAAGCATGGTGGACTAGGGAGTGTACTCATAAACCGACAGCCAAATGTTGATTAGGGCCCTGCCCAACGTCCGCTATCGGGGGTAAAGCGGACATGGCGCGGACTTGTCAGTATGTCCGCTAATGACCCAAAGCGGACATTCCAACGCGTGTGCCCGGACCGACTTTCGAGGCGGAGTAGCTAGGACGAGCGCCGTTTTTTGCGCCTCGGTATTATTTTCGCCCACTTGGCTGCTCGATGCTTCTTTTCTTGCACGATCTCAGGCGGCTCATCGAAGCCGGCACGGCTACTGTAGAACACCAAGGCCATAAGACCGCCGCCAACTAGAAGGGTAAAGAAGATACCGAGACTCATCATTAGCCAGCCCCATGCAGGCATAGCGACGTCGCCTGCTGATACCCATCCATAATGGCCGACGAAAACCGCTCCAGCCAGGATGGCGAGAAGCAGAATTATTACCGATGCAGTTTGCATCGCATTCGCAGCTTACTGTTGGCTCTGCTTTGGGGCTTCCGCGCCGTGCCCTTGATGGGCACCATAGATCAATTTGCTGATGAACTCATGAAGAGTGTGGCGTGTCGGCTTCGAGCCTGTGTCGGAGCAATACTTTTTGAACGCATCGGGCTCGACCTCGACGTCGCAGGCTCCTTCGTATGTCAAGCACTTGACCGCATCCTCGCGCTTCGACTTTTCGATTTTCGCGACCCATTGGTCGTGTGTCTGCGGAAACTCGCCGGGCAGCATGAACTTTCGGAAGATTTGGTAATCCTCGAGGCTAATCTGCGGATAGAAGAGCTTTGCCATTGGCCTTACCTCCCCTCACGGATTGCTCGCATCTAGACAGGTTTATTATACACGTCGGCCTTATGGCCCTGAGGCGGCCAAATGCAGGTTCTCCACGATGTGGCGGTCGCCGAGCAAAAGCGCTAGAGATTTTACTAGCCCCTCCGGGGTTGGTCGAAGTTTTGGCTCAACCCAGCCCATCTCTTCGTAGACCGGAACGCTCCTAAAAAGCCCCCGCCGCACGAACACACTCCGAACGAACAGAACATCTCCCTTAGAGATGTTCGGAAATGTTCGTGTTCGTTCGAATGTTCCGGCTACTAGGCCGTGTATTCATAAATTGAGTTTGGTAAGCAGCGTTGGTCCGTGTCCGCTTTGCCCCCAAAAGCGGACATTCGTCAGGGAGCATGTCTGCTTTGTGCCAATAGCGGACATTTTGGCGATTTCACCACGCGCCAGGGATTAGCCTGTAGCGCACGCGCGCAGCATAGTCACCATATCCGGGAAGTCCTTGGCGCAGGGCGGCCTCCTCGATGAAGATGCGCACGGAGAGAGCGCCAACGATCAACGGCAAAACAAGAAGACCGAGCCAGGATCCGAGCAGCAACGGCATTCCAATCATGTGCAAAAGCCCGCCCGCATACATACATCGGGTGGCGAACGATCCGGTAGGGACCTGTGCTGATGACACGCTGTCCGCGCTCCTTCTGAATCTTTATCACCGGTGCGGCAAATGAATTCTCCCGGAAGGTAAGCCAGACGATAAAGAATCCGATTGGGATCAGCACGGCACCGGCATAGTTCAACGCTTCTGGCATGTGCGAAAGGCTCCAGCGCTTGGCGTCAAGCGCCATTAGAACGAGCCAGCCAAACCAGACGACGATGATAAACGCCATGAACACCTTGTCCCAAAACGCTTGCCCCTTCTGGAACGGTCCGCCCATGCGCTCTTTTGAGTAATCCGGGATCGCGCCATGCCAACCACAGCGTCACGGCAAGGCCGCCGATCACAAACTCTGCCATGAAGATCCAAGCGTTTGGCCAATCGAGAGTCCCAGCGGACAAGAACAGCAGCGCGCCAATGGACACGATCCAAAACACAGCCTTGATGGAATCTGCCCACGTCACGCTAGACCTCCCTAGTGCTTGTCAATAACCGGCACCAATCGTGAAGGTGCGAAAGCCGTTGCGGATCGGAGTAAATCGTGAACGCGCTACTAAAGCTTGGGCAAGCTGATCCTTTCGAGTTCACAAACCGAATGAGTGAGGGGGCGCCAAGTCAGCCCTTCCCCCATTTCCTTCTCGCCACACGTCAATCGCGCGGAATGGGCTGCAGCATGCTCACGCGGTTATCTTCGGTGTCAACGAATGAGACGTACTGTCCGATGCCCGGTATCTCCATCGGTTCACCCAGCACCTTCCCGCCGGCTTCGGCGACCTTCCTCATTGCGGCCTGGATGTCATCGACCGCGATGACGAGTGACGGATGCTGCGCCGGCCAGTCGGGCTTTCTCGCGAAAAAGCCGCCATTTATTGCGCCTGGTCGTTTGGGACCGCTCTCATCAGATTCGGTCGTCGTGGCTTTGACATAGTTGCCCATTTGCTCATCCAGCATCCGCGTTTGCCAGCCAAACGCATCTCGGTAAAACTTCGCCATGCGCTCGCGGTCGTCGTAAGGCATTTCGAAGTGAACGACAGAATTCATTTGGGTCATGATTGTCCTCCTTGCCTGCCCCGATCAACACATTCGGGTGCCGGTGCGTCAGGAGCGAATGGCGCTCCAAATGCCAGAGCAAAAACCGGAGGGCCCGGTACCGGCCCATGTTCCGCTACCCCGAAACCGATTGAACCGTCCGATCCCATAGGCACTGCGCGGGCCAGCCACTGCATTCATCCGGACCTGCCCCGAGGCGGAAACGTGCCCCACCAACTGAATCGGGTAATGAGCGAGAGCGGTTCCGAAAGAGCTTCCACCAGTAGAATAAATTCGGCCACGGCTTATTCCAACGTCAATAGGGATTTCTCCACAATGGCCGCTGGTAGTCACGGCGACCATGCTCCAGTGTCCGTCGAACTGGGCCGCAATTGCGGACGAAGTGGAACAGATGATTGCGAAAGCCATCGACAGAGCGAAGGCGCCCACACGATTGCCAATTATGAAAATCCCCATAGGTGCGTTGTACTGCATCCGCTCCTCATGGCTCTCGCCGTGTCATTCGTATTGAAAAAAATCACCACTTCATTTGGATCATCGCTCGATCGAAACACATGTGGATCTCTTAGGCCGGCCGACCTCTGTGCACTTGCATGTCGGTCGAACTCGGGACGCCATGTGCTGTAGCCCTTCACCTTATGACAAATGACCAACATGCCCATGGCCTGCTTCTCCGACAATTAAATCGTCATCATATAGAAGAAGCGTCGGTCGTTGACGTCGGTTTCGCCGCTCTCTCGCATGCGTCATTCAATGCCGTCGAACGGCGGGCCATCTGCGCTTGTCTTCCCGAAGTCGACCCTCGCGCCAACCCGCTGTCTTGAGGGCATGTTTGTGAGCTGCCTTGCGGATGTCGTCGGCGAGATCCTCATCATCGAGGCCTCTCGCCAAAACCATGCCCCCGACGCAGAGGGCGATTAGGACAAGAGCTTGCTCGCGTGCCTTCGGTCCTTTGGAGTTAGCCTCCAACAGCCGGATCATGGACTCGACAACTTCCCGATAGGCGGCCTTGACGGTTTGGCTACCGCGAGCGACGTCGGATGAGAGGCCGATCAGCGGACACGAGCCATCCAGGTCCTCTAAGTGCTCGCGCGACAGGTAGGCGTCGATCACATATCTTCCAAACGACACGTTTGGATCACACAACTCGGGTCGCGGTTTCTGCCAGGGTTCCTGCACGTCCGGGTGCAGAAAGTTCCTGACGGCTTCGGCGTAGAGTTCATCTTTGCTGTGGAAGTGCCGATAGAAGCCGCCATGGGTCAGGCCCGCAGCCGTCATAATCCCTTCGATCGAAGCCTCAGAAAACCCCTTCTTATTGAACAGATGGGCCGCGGCTTTCAGTATTCTCTCTCGCGTGCCCTTCTTGTGGTCTGGCGAATACGGCATGACATCCACCTCCGCCAATCGGCAATAACTCGCACTAAAAGATGATCTTGAACATCTTCTGTCGCCAATCACAATCCTGACGCACGGTAGAATTCGGCGCTCGGTGGGGCAACGCTCTCGCCTCGGAAGCAGCCAGGAGCAAGGCCTGCACAAGGAGCCTCCAGAGCCTCTTCTGCGATGAGTGGGGCGGGTAGATACGCAATCAATCGATAGGAGCGTGTCATGACCATTCCAACCTATCTTTTCTATTTCATTGCGGCCGGTACGGTCGCAGTCCTCATTGCCTTCTTTTATGGTCTCAACCGGGCGCTTGCCGACGCGCATTGGCCAGCTGCGGATCGCACGCGAACGCTTCGCGTGTCAGCGGTCATCCTCCTGGGCTGGCTAGCCATAGCAATCACGCTCAGCGCCATGGGCATCTTCCATGTCACTTCGGGCGACAGGCCGACGATTCAATACGGCATCCTGCTGCCGATTCTGATCGGCGCGCTCATGATTTGGCGATGGGAAGCGGCAAAGCGCGTCCTCCATGCGGTGCCCCAGCAGTGGCTTGTCGGCGTGCAACTTTACCGCGCGCTCGGCGCCATTTTTCTTATCCTCTACGCCGCTGGCAAATTGCCGGGTCTCTTCGCCTGGCCTGCCGCTGTAGGGGACCTCGTCGTAGGCCTCTCGGCACCTTTTGTAGGTCTTGCTTACGCGAGAGCGCAGCACAAGGCCGCGGGTCTTGTTGTGGCGTGGAACGTGCTTGGTCTTGTCGATCTCACTAATGCGCTTGTGACCGGTTTCTTGACCGCGCCGTCTCGCTACGCACTTGAGGTTCAGCCGACAAGTGATCTGATGACCGTCCTTCCCCTGGTGCTGATCCCCGTTTACCTCGTTCCACTCTCGATTGTGTTGCACCTCGCCTCGCTCGCTAAGCTTCGCCGCGAGGCTAGCGAGAACTACGGCAGAATTGCCGGCGCTCGGGCATAATTGCCGTTCGGGACGCATGGCCGGTGCGGGTCATTAGCAGACATAACGGCCGGTTCGCGTCATGTCTGCTTTACCCCCGAAAGCAGACATTCGTCAGCGCATTTAGGATGTCTGCTTTGTGCCATTAGCGGACCGTTCACAAAACTTGTCATTCCAAGACGAGCGTTGTTCCCATCCAGTGCCGCGCCTTCGCCCGATCGCGGAAGTTAGGTAACCCGAACGCTCCGGGGCTTAGCCTTGTGTTCCGGCTCAACGTGGATGGTGACTACAGCTTCGCCCATCTCCTCCTTAAGTGCGTGCTCGATACGGTCGCAAATGTCGTGAGCGCTTGTGACGCTCATATTCCCAGGCACCACCAAGTGGAAATCAATGAAAGTGACTCGTCCCGCATGACGTGTACGTACATCGTGCGCCTGGAGCGCGCCGGAACCCTGTTCGGCAATAAGAGTTCGGATACGCTCTTGTATCTTGGGTGACACGGCAGCGTCCATCAAACCGGCCACGCTCTCTTTCATGAGCCCCGTAACCCATCCACAGGATGTTGAGCGCTACCAATGCCGCGATCAGTGGATCGAGGATAGCCCATCCGGTAAAGGCGGCTACAGCGACCCCGATAAGAACTCCGGCAGAGGTAAAAACATCGGTCAGCAGATGCCGTCCGCCAAGCTACTAAGGCGGGCGAGCGTTCTCGATGTCCAAATCTGATCAGGACGAAGCACCAGTAAAGGGCGATGCTGCCGGTAACCCAGTACGCCAGGTACTTGAGCACAAGAACGACAAGCCCGATGAAGATGCTGCCTAGAGCGAGCTTTACAGTGAGGCTCATTCTACGTGGTATTCCTCGCGGCTCCAGAGCCTGGTGTATTGATACCAGTTATACCCGCGTCGACTTCGGGTTCATGAACAGTCGTTTCGAATGATTGTCGCTATCAGAGTTCCGTCAGCTGACCTATCACAAGCGCTAGCACGCCGGTCACTGACGTCTTTGTAAGAGGACCGCCTAAAAAGTCTCCGAAAGCCCAGTGTCTTCAGGGGAAGGATCAGGCTCGTGTCAACGCCGAACTCACCTTACCTGTGTGGACGCACACCGGTGGTCGACATAAAATGCCGAGAATGCAGCTATTTAGATGAAGACATTGCATTTGGTGAAGGCCAACCGATGGGCAAGAGTTGCGCTGCGATTGTGCGGGGGAATACCGCATCGAGGGAAATGCGATGGCTAGACTGGACCGGACGCGGGTGTCCCGGACATTGGGAGGCGTGGCGCTTGCCGCAGCTATTCTGTCGCCGCATTCCGCCTTGGCCAACGATGCCAACGTCGTTTTGTACAACCAATACACTGAAGAAAAGGGCGAGACCGAAATCGAGGTCTTCAGCGACTTTGCGAATGTCGGGGGCGGTGAACCAAACTATACGGCCCAGCTTTTCGAACTCGAGCATGGCTTTACGGACTTGTGGACCTCGGCCCTTTATCTGGAGGGTACCAGAACCGAGGGTGAAAACTACGATTACGCCAGCTTCCGCCTCGAGAATCGCGTCCGTCTGTCCAAGAACGTCACGTTTTCCAATCCCGTCCTCTACGCCGAGTACGAGCAAAAAGAGCCAGCGTCCCAGTTCATCACGGCTGTCGTTGGTAGAACCGACGAACCAGAAGGGCCGCCGGAGACGGAACACGAACTCGAGACGAGGCTCATTTTCGGGCACGATCTCACCGATCGGCTGACGGTCGCCTTCAATTGGATCAACGAGATCAAATTCGACAACGGGCTCTGGTCGTTTGGCTATGCCACGGGGTTCAGCTATGCGCTGTTCGAAGCCCAAGGCTGGGAAGAGGCCGAGGAGAAAGCGGAGAGCCGTGGATTGGCGGCGAAAAGCTGGGATCTCGAAAAACTTACGCTCGGCGTCGAATTCTATGGTGGTGTGGGCGACGCCGACCTTGGGTTGACGCTCGATCCAAACAAAACCGAGCAATACGCCGGCATAAATCTGGAATCCGAATTCAACAACCATTTCCATTTCACTATCGGCGGCGCATTTGGTCTAACGCAACCCAGCCAAGACGCCATTCTGCGTCTCAGTGCGGGGTACGAGTTCGAATGAGATCGAAGCGCAAGGGCTCGAAGTTCGAGTCCAGGAACGGTCGAACTGGCGTAAGTCCGCTTTGGGTCATAAGGCGACATGGGCGCGATAGAGGTGCGCGGCGGAATTGCTCGACACGAGTGCGTCAGGTTTTCTGATGCGTCCTCATGGGCATCACCACGTCCGCTCAAGCCGCCCTTGCTCAGCCTCCAGAAGCGCCGTTATCCGTTGAACATCTCCTGGCGAAGCTTACGCATAGCGTCCCCGGCTCTTACGCCACGCCTTGGTGCGCTCTCCACGATACGAGTAGGGGTGCGTTGTGCGATCTCGCGGGCCAGTTCAATCTTCGTCACTCACAGCCACCCGAACATGATGGCCGCGATGTAGGTAATTGCGATCACCACTGCGGTGACCATGGCTTGATCGAAAAGTCCGACGGTCTCGGAAGCGCGAGGGGCATCGTGCAGAGCGCTATTCGATTGTGTGTGAATTGAGTGCGATGACATGGAGTTGTCCCTCCCTCCCTGTTGTCGCGGCCTCCTGTGCCGAACTATATCGAATTCACTCGACGGCAATAAGACCAGGAAGGCGAATTCACCAACGGCAAACGGCCAGGGGTGCGGTTGCCGACCGAAGCCGACGCTTCGCTGACTGCCCGGCCCGTTTCCTGGCCGGTAGGGTCGGCTCCTTTGCGTCACATCTCACCAACGTGTCACTCGCGCTGACGAATGTCTGCTTTGAGGGAAAGAACGGACATGACGCGGGCGTGACACCATTTCCGCTTATGACCTAATTCGGACTCAGGCCGGCAGGAGTACCGCCACAACGATCTGCTCGACCTGGAACTTCGACCTTGCGCCCGATGGGGGGGCGACTTCCAACCCAAGCTCGACTACACGTCGGGTCCGGCAAATGATGCGAAGGGAAGCGAAAGGATAACCAATGGCCAAGAACACGATTTGCCTATGGTACGACAAGGACGCCGAGGCGGCTGCCCGTTTCTACGCCGATACCTTTCCCGGCAGCGCGGTGCGTGCCGTTCACCGTGCACCCAGTGACTACCCGTCCGGCAAGGAGGGCGACGTGTTGACGGTCGAATTCACAGTCGCCGGCGTCCCCTGTATCGGCCTCAACGGCGGTCCCGCGTTTAAGCACAACGAAGCCTTCTCGTTCCAGATCGCCACTGACGATCAGCAAGAGACCAACCGCTACTGGAACGCCATTGTCGGCAATGGCGGCCAGGAGAGCCAGTGCGGCTGGTGCAAAGACAAGTGGGGAGTCTCCTGGCAAATCACGCCGCGCGTGCTGACCGAGGCGTTGGCGGCCGGTGGCGATGAAGCAAAGAGCGCGTTTGATGCGATGATGGGCATGAAGAAGATCGACATCGCCGCGATCAAGGCGGCGCGGAGCGGCTGACGTTAAATCACAAGAACTTCCACGGATTGCCGTGCCTTCGCGGAGCCGGTGTCTGCTTTTTGTACTTAGTGATCAACCGACGACAATATCAGGTCGATGACTTCTGAATTTCTATCTCGCCCTTTTGCCAAACGAACCGACGCCACCGCTCACTGCCGCCTGAGCCAAGCCGCCTCCAGAGCTCGCCTTGATGACACCAGCTAGCTCGTCCCAGGTCTTCTGATTCAGTTCAGAGTCCCTTTGATTCCTCAAGTCCGCCTCCCCGACTCGTTGTTGATACGTGCAGTCAACTGCACCGGCGTTATGACCACTAACCACATTGCGTAGATCGCGCCTTTCAGCGTCGGGTTGACAATTCGAGCCTCATTCGACCGGCGTCAAGATGGGCGCACCCTTGTTCTTAATGAAGACGACGAGAAACTTCGCTGGCTCCGTCTTGCTGGCGTTGCGACCAACCAGGTGTATGTCGTTGGGACCTTCATAAAAGGTTTGACCAGGGTGAAGGGTGACCGCCTCCCCCCCTTTAACCTGCATGACCACGGAGCCTTCCAGCACATAGACGAATGCGTTCGCGTTATGGCGATGGACAGGGTCCTCCGCGCCAGGGGCATATTCCACGATCAGCATATCGCCCTCCTTACCGGGGATGTCGCTTAGGTCGCGCGACATCAACGAGGTCACCTTTGTGGTCTCTTGAGCGGCAACAGAACCTGCAAAGCTGAGTAGGAGTGCGCTTGCCAGTAAAAACCGATGCATGATGCTAATCCCTGTTTCTAGTTCTACTTCTTCGGCGGCGGCGCGACGTTCTCGAGCCACCAATCGAATTTGGTTGAGCCAAGCTTCGCGTCCTTGCCCGTGAGCGCTTCTGTAAGACCTTCGCCAGTGATTGTGTTGACGCCGGTATTGGGCGCCGCTGCAAGTGCCTCATGCCCGAGCTGGGTCAGCTTGCTCACGACCTTCGAACCGATGAGTCCGGTTCCTCCGATTACTACGATCTTCACTAACTTCGCCCTTTCGTTGAACTCTTCGGCCTAAAACGGAAGTCATAATGGGCAGATCGCGAATGTCGGGCATTTTGTCATCTGGAACTGTCACATTCCCTAAGCTGGCTCTCACAAGGAGCCTAACTATTGCGGTCTTATCCCCTAACTCCCGGTAGGGCCGCGTCCGCTAAGGGTCAAAAGCTGACATCGGGAGCGACCAAGAAAGTGGTCCGCTTTGTGCCACTTGCTGCCGTGAGCAGATGCAGCGAACTATCCTATGAAACCGGGCAATGGTCGATCAGAGGGTTGCGGCCGAAAAGCAAAACGGCGTGGGGACACCCTACATACCGCCCATGACGCGCCGCTTGAAATGCCGGATCGATCCCGAGCGGAGCCCCTACATCTGCATGCTGCCCGATCACAAGCCGGTGCGGCGCGGGCGCGAGATGATCGACCTGCTCGCGGTGGAGGAGCCGAAGCCTAAGCCGGCGAAGATACGGGCGGTGTCGTACGAGGCAGCGACCGACCAGTCGTTCAAACGCATGCGGTCGTCTAGTTCGGCCCTAACCCAACAAGCGGTCAGTACTCCCAGGGGCTACGTGCAGATTTCGCCGCAGGGAGACCGGTTTCGTCTTGGCAGGCAGGTGGGGGTTAAAATTCTCGTCCGCGGCTGGAGCCACGATTTTCTGCACGCTGTCTAACGTCACCGTGCCGTCCATCACGAAGCCCCCCATTGGTGGAGGCGTCGCGTCGGGCTACCAAGTCGGAAGGCCAAGCGTCGACTTCGTCTTCGGCCCAGCCATGCCGGCCGTTGGGCTTAGCCGTGAGAGCGATGCGCCGCGGAAACTCGCCGCGCTTTTCCAATCGCCAGAGCTGGGCTTTGCTGTAGGGGATGCGCGAAGCTGCTCGACCCTCGGATCGACGCCCTCCGCGAGCAGCTTATGCCAAGCCCTCGCCTTCTCGCGGGCCTTCTCAAGCGTCAGGGTAGGATATTCGCCTAGAGCTCGGCGTGTGGGATTGGTGCTGCCGGGATAGCGTGCGATGAGAATGAAGGTGCGTTGCCCCTTGTCGGTGACGCGGACGCCGAAGCCGCGCACTGTATCCATGACATCATAGCGCTGACCGGGCTTGGCAGGCTTCAGCGACTTCAGCCTTGCGATCCGTGAGGGTAATTCCCACCTTGCTCCTTCAGGGCAACGGCAGGGCAACGGTTGCCCTGCGCTTCAGTGTTGCCCCATGCAACTACGAGATACGCTTTGCATCAGGAAACGCAAGGGTTTGCCTAAGGTCTGGGGACGTGGCGCACTGGTATGAAATGCTATGAAAGAGGAACTACACTAGCACGAAGCCAACCGCCTTTGTTATGTTACGTCCGAGCCAGCAGCGGGGATAGCTCGACTACGACGCGAACATCGTCTCCGGCTTCCGCCTTGCCCCGCGGGCGAGCAGCTTGCTCAGCGCGCTGACATAAGCGCGCGCTGAAGCCACCATCGTGTCGGTGTCAGAGCCCCTGCCCGTCACGGTCTTGTCGCCGTCCTCGAGCCGCACGATCACCTCGGCCTGCGCGTCGGTACCTTCGGTCACCGCGCTCACCTGATAGAGCGGCAGCCGTGCCTCGTGCGGGATGATCCCCTTGATGGCCCGGAAGGTCGCATCAACCGGGCCGTCGCCTGTCGATTCTAGAGTGTGCTGCTTGCCGTCGATATCGAGGGTGATGATCGCCTTTTGGGGGCCGCCGGTGCCGGCGATCACGGTCAGCGCCACTACCTTGATGCGATCGTGGGCGGACGCGATTTCCTGATCGACCAGGGCCTCGATGTCCTCGTCGTAGACGTGCTTCTTGCGGTCGGCGAGCGCCTTGAAGCGCACGAAGGCGTCCTCGAAGGCATTGTCGCCAAGCTCGTAGCCGAGCTCCTTCAGCTTCTCGCGGAAGGCGTGGCGGCCGGAATGCTTGCCCATCACGAGCGAGGATTCCTTCAGGCCCACGCTTTCCGGCGTCATGATCTCGAAGGTCTCGGCATGTTTTAGCACGCCGTCCTGATGGATGCCGCTCTCATGGGCAAAAGCGTTCCGCCCGACGATCGCCTTGTTGTATTGTACCGGGAAGGCGGTGACACGGCTGACGAGACGCGAGGCGCGGGTCAACATGGTCGAGTCGATGCCGGTCCAGAACGGCATGACGTCGCCGCGCGTCCTGATCGCCATGACGATCTCCTCGAGTGCCGCGTTGCCGGCACGCTCGCCGAGCCCGTTCACCGCACATTCCACCTGCCGGGCCCCTGCCCCCACGCCCGCCAGCGAATTGGCGACAGCGAGGCCGAGATCGTTGTGGCAATGGGTGGAGAACACCGCCTTGTCCGAGTTCGGCACGCGCTCGATGATCGTGCGTATCAGCGCCGCGAATTCGTCCGGTGTCGCGTAGCCGACCGTATCGGGAATGTTGACCGTGGTGGCGCCGGCCTTGATCGCAGCCTCGACGCAAGTGCAGAGGAAATCCACCTCGGTGCGGGTCGCGTCCATCGCCGACCATTCCACATTGTCGGTATATCCGCGGGCGCGGGTTACCGACGCCGTCACGCGCGACAGAACCTCGGCCTCGTCGATGTTCATCTGATATTTGCGATGCAGCGGCGAGGTGCCGATGAAGGTGTGGATACGGCCTTGCCGCGCGGGCTTAATGGCGTCGGCGCAGATATCGATGTCCTTGGATTGCGCACGCGCAAGCCCGCAAATGACCGAGTTCTTCGACCGCCGCGCGATCTCCTGGACGCTGTCGAAATCGCCCTGGCTCGCGATGGGAAAGCCGGCCTCGATAATGTCGACGCCCATCTCGTCGAGCAGTTCGGCGACCTCGAGCTTCTCCTCGAAGGTCATGGTGGCGCCAGGGCATTGCTCGCCGTCGCGCAAGGTGGTGTCGAAAATGACGACGCGGCCGTCTGGGGCTCTGTCCTGATTGGAGCTCATTGTCTCGTCCTCAACTCCTTGGCTTGACAGTCTAGCATGACCGGCAAGCCACTTGAATTATTGCGGGTTTGTCTTGCCATCCCCTGAACGCCTGCCTCGCTGCAAATGGCGAGAGCCACGGTGCTCAGGGGCGTCTAAGGAGGAGTTTGAGAGTCTCGCGCGCGCGCGGAGAGGCGGCCGACGAAGCCGGGCCGGCTGGAAAGTCCATCTCTCCGCAAAAAGTTTGCACCGATCACCTGTCAACCGCGCGAGGTTCGCGCCGGGCGGACCATAATGCGAAGGGCCGATGAGGGCAAGGCGCGGCACAAGGAGACTGGCAAGCTGCGGCGTTTCATTCCACTTCCGACGAGCTAGGCCCTGTCACTTTGACGGCCACGGCATTACCGGCACTACGCTGATCGCATTTGCCGGCGAACCGTTGATGAGCTTGGAGCTGACCGCGAGATAGATCAGCGTCCCGCGCGTCACGTCCGGCATCCGGTAGATGCGCGTCCTCTTGAAGAAGATGCTGGTTTTCTCGGTGAACGCCTCCTCGCTCTTCGGCAACGTCGAGATATCGGTGGTGATCGGTCCGAGCTGCCGGCAGGAGACGGAGAAATTCGACGGATCCTCGTTGAGACCGAAGGGCTGGCCCCAACCGCCTTTGCGGGCTTGCGAGATGAAGCACGTCACACCGGGCACCTTGGGGTCCTCGAAGTCGCTGACACAGACCTTGTCGTTGGGCGACAGCAGATTGAAGGCCGTGCTCACGGGCACTCAACAGCACTCTCATGTCCATTCTCCATCCATAGCTGGAAAATCGCCGGCAATGTTCCTCAGCGCGCCAAGGCCGCCATGACGCCTTGGCAGTTGGGCGACAGCGACGGTGCGTGGGCCTCTAGACAGGCGATGACGCGGCCGCCGCCCAAGGGAACGCCCGGGCAAAGGGCACGGACATCGCCACCACAAGAGGTGCGCAGCAGGAAGATCTTCTGGCGCGGCCTGTAGGCCCGGGCCACTGGAGGCGGAGCCGGCGCGGCGGCAGGAGGCGGCGCAACCGGTGGCGCGGCAACAGTTTTCTTCGGCGCCGCGCCAGCCTTTTGACCCGCGCTCTTCGCAGGCGCGGCGGCCGTGGCCGGCGCCGCTGTCGCAGTAAGAGCAGCAGACGCGGGAGACGCGGGAGTTGTTGCGGCCGAGGCCGCGGGTGCGGTGGGCGGCGAGGATGTAGCGGGCGCCGCCGATGTCGCCACGGCTGCGGCTGCCGAGGTCGCAGGCGACGCCGCGGTGCTGCCGGCACACCGCCGCTTACCGCATTCACGGCCTTCTGACACTCGGGCGAGAGACTGGCGGCATTCTTCTCAAGACATTGCAGCGCCTCCGGCCCGCCGGGTGGCACGCTCGCGCAATGGGATTGGTAGTCGGACCGGCAGGATGAGAGGATGGCGCTCGCTTGCGCTTGGCTCGGCTGCGCCGCCGCGGCCAGATCGGCGGCAACGACCAAACCGAGGATCACAGTTGCAACACTTGCTACAGGCGTCGAAATTACGCGGTTCAAGACCTTCACGTCAGCTCCCGGTATCGGCTCACGTTCTGACTTCGTCGTTCTAACAAACGTTTTGGGCTGGAGATCGGCAAGATTCAATTTTTCGATCTTCAGGCTGGTCGCCAACAGCTCGAAACGCGGCGGGTCATTCCTCGAATTTGGGGCGCAGCGTTTCGAGCGCGATGGCCCGGCCGGCGGCTTTGCGGATCTCGATACCCTCACGCGAAAAATCGCGAAATGCATAAGCGTCGGCCTCTTCGGGCTTTTGCGCCGGCTCAAGGGTGAGCTCGACCGTCTTCACGAGCTTCATGGCGCGCGCCTTGGCGACGTTGGTCGCAAGCTCGACCGGAAGCGCGCCGGGCACGAGTTTGGCAAGCTCGTCGATGGTCGTGGCCAGCATGTTGACGCGGTCCGCAGTCTTGACGTCCTGGTGTACGCGATTGCCAAATCTGAGCTCGTCGACCCGCTCGGTGACCTCGAAGAACGACGACGGAAGCCGTGACATTTGCGGGAACAGATTCATCACGACAAGGATCCGGTTGACGTCAGGGCCAAGGCTGAAGGCGTCGATGGCGTCGGTCAGCGGGGTGTTGTCGATGATCCCACCGTCCCAATAGTGGCTCACCTTCCCATCCTTGATGTCGGTCCACGGAAATTGCGGCGGCAGGCTGCCGCTCGCCAGCACGTGATGCGGCTCGATAGTGGTGCGCTCCGTCTTGTCGAGCTGCCTATTGGAAAAGCGCTTCAAAACGCCGCTCTCCACATCGACGGCGGTGACCACGAAGGCTGTCTCGCTCGCATTGAGCAGGGTAAAGTCGATATGCCGTGCAAGCGTTGGCACCAGCGGCTCGGTGTTGTAGATATAGGTCCAGCTCGGAAACGCCCACACGTCGGAGCGCGGCGCGTAGAAATGTGGCAAGCCGTAAAGGGCGAGATCGCGCTTGACGTTTAGCGGCCAAAACGGCGGCGTTTCGAGCGCAAGATCGTTCCATAACGCGGCAAGGCGCCGGCGCGCGTCGGTGCGGTTGGCTGAGCCCACAATACAGGCAGCGTTGACCGCGCCGATCGACACGCCGGTGACCGCCTTGAGCGTGACGGTCTGCCCCTTGCCGATCGCCTCTTCGATCAGCTCGAGCAGCGCGGTAATCGCGCCATACTCATATGCGCCGAGGGCCCCTCCCCCTTGCAGCACGATGCCGATCTCGGTGGTCTCAGGTGTAGCCTCAGCCATGGCGCGCCACTCTTCCCGTCACTTCACTCGGGCCAGCATACATGGACCGAAGGGCCGGCACTCGTCTAATCGGCCCGGGCGGTGCGGATCATCATGCGCAGTTGCGCCACCTGCTCGCCGATGGCGGGGCTCGCCGTGACCGACCTTGCGTCACGACCGCCCGTAGACCGGAACGATCGCAGCCCTGGTCACCTTGTTCTCAGGCGAAGCGAGAAACACGATCGTCGCCGCGACCTCCTCAGCCTTCGGCCATAGATCATAGTTCGCCTTCGGCATGGCAGCGCGGTTGGCCGGCGTATCCATGATCGATGGCGCCACGGCATTAACGAGGATGCCGTCCTTCGCGACCTCCTCGGACAGCGCCACGGTCAACGCCGCCACGGCGGCCTTGCTCGCGGTGTAGGCGGCCATGCCGGCGCCGAGCCGCCATTCCAGCGCCGGACGCGATGTAACGTTGACGATGCGGCCGCCTTGGCCGGTGCCACCGATGGCGTTGACCGCGGCCGTGCAACAGAGGAAGCAGCTCACGAGATTGATGTCGATCTGTTGCATCAACTCTGCCTTGCCGGTCTTGGCTACGGGAGACATGGCGAAGCCGCCGGCGATGTGAACCGATGCCCACAGCGCCGGGACGCCGGCGTACAGGCGGTTGACCGCTGCCTCGTCGGCAAGATCGACGGGGCCCACAAGCTTGACCCGCTCATGCTGGCGATAGGGAAAGCGCTCTGCCTCCTTCTCGTGCAGCCACGGCACGGTGCAGGTGACACCGACCTCGACAAAGGCTGCGACGACGGCGCCACCAAGCGCGCCGGTGCCCCCAGTCACCACTACCTGCCGATCAGCGTAATCCACGTTGGGCTCTCCGTTCGAATTCGGTCGCAACGATGCTATCACGCCAGGCTAATTCGCCAAAAAAAAGCCCGGCATATGGCCGGCCCCTGCGCTTCCCGGTCTCAATTCTGTTCTATTTCCTCGCGCAGAAGCTCGAGCCGGAGCCACTCTTCCTCTGCGGCGGCGAGCTCGGACTGGACCTTTGCGAGCGCCTCACCCGCGGCGGTAAACGCCTCGCGGTCGCTTGTATAGAAATCTGAATCGGCAAGCAGACGCTCGAGCCGCTTGATCTCCGCGTTTAGTCCGTTGATACGGGCCGGCGAGGTTTTCAAAGCGTGCTGTTCGGCGAAACTCAGCCGCTTACGCGGCTCAGCTGCGTCTCGCATTGGCCGAGCACCCTTGGCCGATTTCGCAGCGACGAGAACTTGCGGCTTGTCGCGTGGCGCCAGCGTGCCGACATCATCGCCGCGCTGCGCCACCATGTCGGAATAGCCGCCGGCATATTCGAACCACCTCCCCTCGTCCTTGAAGGCGATCACCGAGGTGACGGTGCGATCGAGGAAGTCGCGGTCGTGGCTAACGAGAATGAGGGTGCCGGGATAGGCCGCGAGCATCTCCTGCAAGAGATCGAGCGTTTCGAGGTCGAGGTCGTTGGTCGGCTCGTCGAGCACGAGGAGATTGGAGGGATGCACCAGAGCGCGGGCGATATCAAGCGCCCACGCTCGCCGCCTGACAGCGCCTTTACGGGGCTACGCGCCTGCTCAGGCTTGAACAGGAAGTCCTTCATGTAGCTCGTCACGTGGCGCGGCACGCCGTCGATGATCACCGTGTCGCCGCTGCCGCCGGTCAGCGTCGCGGCAAGCGTCGCCTCGGGGTCCAGGCTCTCGCGCCGCTGGTCCAGCGTGGCGATCTCGAGATTGGGGCCGAGCCGCACGTAACCAGTGTCCGGGGCAAGCGCGCCGGTGAGCATGTTGATCAGCGTGGTCTTGCCGGCGCCGTTCGGCCCAACGATGCCGATCCGATCACCGCGCGCGATCTTCACGCTGAAATCGCGCACCACAGCAAGCTCGCCATAGGACTTGGCGATGCGCTTCGCCTCGATCACCAATTTGCCGGTCTCTTTCGCCTCCTGCACCGACAGCTTGACTTGGCCGGTGGTGCGGCCAGCGAGCGCGATCGTGTCCATGCTCAATACGTGCTGCACGAACTCGTAGTTTGCGTTGTAGTCGGCTAGGTTGTCGAAGGTGACAAGCAGGCAGAACACCGCCAGCCCAAGACACATCACGATCTTGGTAATCCGCGTGATCAGCATGGGGGAGGACTTCTCTCCATCAACCAACCTCTGTCATGCCCGGCTTTATGCCGGGCATCCACGTCTTTTTTTCCGGCACGCCCTGTGCAAAACGTGGATGGCCGGGACAAGCCCGGCCATGACGAAGTCGGATTGAAGAAATAAGTTCCTAGCGAAGCCTAGTTCTTGCTTTTGTCGACCAAAGCTCGCTCAGCGATCCAGGGCATCATGGCGCGCAAGCGCCTGCCCACCTCTTCCATCTCGTGGCTGTCGCATTTGGCCCGCATCGCCTTGAAGGACGTCTGGTTGACGCGGTTCTCCAGCATCCAGTCCTTGACGAACTTGCCGGACTGAATGTCTTCCAGGATATGCTGCATCGCCTCGCGGCTCGCGTTGCCCACCACGCGCGGACCTGACACGTACTCGCCATACTCGGCGGTGTTGGAGACCGAGTAGTTCATATTGGCGATGCCGCCCTCATAGATGAGGTCGACGATCAGCTTCACCTCGTGCACGCACTCGAAATAGGCCATCTCCGGTGCGTAGCCGGCGGCGACTAAAGTTTCGTAGCCATTGCGCATCAGCTCGACGAGGCCGCCGCAGAGCACTGACTGTTCGCCGAACAGATCGGTCTCGCATTCCTCGCGGAAACTGGTCTCGATGACGCCGGCGCGGCCGCCGCCAATGCCGGCGGCGTAGGACAGCGCAAGATCATGGGCATTGTCGGAGGCGTCCTGGGCGATGGCCATGAGGCAGGGGACGCCGGCGCCGCGCATATATTCGGCACGCACGGTGTGGCCGGGGCCCTTCGGCGCCACCATGCAGATGTCCATGTCCGCTCGTGGCTCGATCAGGTTGAAATGAATGTTGAGGCCGTGGGCGAAGAACAGCGCAGTGCCCTGGCGCATGTTGGGCTTCAAGTCCTTCTCCCAGATGCCGGCCTGGAGCTCGTCTGGCGCAAGCAGCATGACCACGTCAGCCCATTTGGCGGCGTCCGCCACGTCCATGACCTTCAAGCCAGCCTTCTCAGCCTTCGGCGCTGACTTGGAGCCCAGGCGCAGGCCAACGGCGACATTGGCGACGCCCGAATCGCGCAGGTTCAACGCGTGCGCGTGGCCCTGGCTGCCATAGCCGATGATGGCGATCTTCTTCGATTTGATCAGATTGAGATCGGCATCCCGATCGTAATAGACGCGCATGCGTGGAGTTCCCTGCCCTGAAGATTGGCTGATGCCGTTGCTGGGTGCGAGTTTGTGACGCTGGGCGGCGGACTTTGCAAGAGGTCTTGGCTTGGTCTAATCGGAGGTGAAACCGAGTCTTAAGAAGGGAAGTGCATGAAAAAGCGTCGACCGCTGGTTCATTCTGATCGGGTTGCTGTAGGGCGCCCTCGACTTTACCTTCGGCATCTGGGTCGGCATCAACGAGCGCTTCGATCAGGCGCATCTGCATGCCCATATCAATCTCATCGGCTGGGCGTCGATGGTGCTGTTCGGGCTGCCTTTCGGCTTGGCAGAACCAATTGGCGGCGGTGCATTTCGCTCTCTACAATCTCGGGGCGATGAAATTTCTCGCCGGCATTCCACTGGCGCAAGCGCATCAGACCGTGGTGCTGGCGGCCTTCGGCTCGCTGCTCGTGCTCGTCGGCATGCTGACCTTCCTTGCCAATTATTATCTGAACGCGTTCAGAAAGCCGGGCACTGCTGCCTAGGCCTACATCCGCTCGGGCCCCCGGGAGATGGCGGCAAGCCCGGTGCGCGAGACCTCGACCAGGCCAAGCGGCTGCATCAGCACGATGAACTGATCGATCTTGGACTGCTTGCCGGTGATCTCGAAGATGAAATGCTCGGTCGAGGCGTCGATGACGGAGGCGCGGAAAGCCTCGGCGAGGCGGAGCGCCTCGACCCGCTTCTCGCCTTTGCCAGCGACCTTGACCAGCGCGAGCTCGCGCTCGACCGGATTGCCGAGGAGCGTGAGATCGGTGACCGAATGGATCGGGACCAACCGCTCGAGCTGATGCTTGATCTGCTCGATGACCATGGGCGGGCCTGAGGTGACGATGGTGATGCGCGACAGATGCGCCTCATGCTCGGTCTCCGACACGGTCAGCGAGTCGATATTGTAGCCGCGGCCGGAGAACAGGCCGATGACGCGGGCGAGCACGCCTGGCTCGTTGTCGACGAGTACGCTCATGGTGTGCGTCTCCGGCTTCTCCTCGCGCTTCTCCAGCGAATATGCCGATCCTGGCTGGGTCATTTTCGTCATTCCGTATTACGAAGCCGCCACTAGTGGCCGGCATCCTCCTCTCTCGTTCCCTGTTTGCTGCCAAGCGCGATCATGCACAGCGCGACGGAAATCAGCAGGATCGACGCCGGCAAAGCCAGCATCGACCATTGCAAATGACCGTTGGCCTCCACCGCGATGCGGGCGAAGATCACGATCAACACCACGATGACCACCTCGGCCAAGTGGCGTTGAGCTGCCCCACGCCACCGACCTTCATCCAGGGCGGCAGTTGTTCGCCGTACCCTTTCGGCCGCGTGAACACGAAGCCGATGGCGATGCCATAGGCGAAGATCACCAGCACGATGCCGAACGGGAAGGAATCCACGGCCTCGAGCACGGGGACGGTGACCTGCTTCTGCACCGCGTCGCCCTCGGCGAGGACGGTGTGCCAGGCTTCGTGCAGGAGCACGCCGCCCTGCAGGAACATCAGCAGCGCGCCAACCATGGCGCCCGCTGAGCCGATCAGCATGATCATCCTCAAGCTTAGCAAGAAGGTCAGAAGCCTGTGCGTCGTCATTACACCATCACTTTGCCTTCTTCGGTGATGGCGTTCTCCAGATCCTGCTCGGTGAGGTCGTCGCCCATCAGCATGTGGTTATGAGCCTCGCCGCTTGGGATCATCGGGAAGCAATTGGCGTGCTTGTCGACGCGGCAGTCGAAGATCACCGGCCGCTTGACCGCGATCATCTCGCGAATGGCGTCTTCGAGCTCCGACGGCTTCTCGGCGCGGATGCCGACCCCCTGATAGGCCTCGGCGAGTTTGACGAAGTCGGGTAGCGCCGCGGTGTAGGAGTGCGAGTAACGGCCGCCATGCAGGAGCTCCTGCCACTGGCGCACCATGCCCATATATTCGTTGTTGAGGATGAAGATCTTGATCGGCAGGTCGTATTGCGCCGCCGTCGACATCTCCTGCATGGTCATCAGCACCGAGGCTTCGCCGGCGATGTCGATGACGAGCGAGTTCGGATGGGCGACCTGCACGCCGACCGCCGACGGCAACCCATAACCCATGGTGCCGAGGCCTCCACTCGTCATCCAGCGGTTGGGCTCCTCGAACTTGAAGAACTGCGCCGCCCACATCTGGTGCTGGCCGACCTCGGTGGTGATGTACGTATCGTGGCCGCGGGTCAGCGCGTAAAGCCGCTCGATCGCGTATTGCGGCATGATCACGTCGTCGCGCTTCTTGTAATGCAGGCATTTCCGCGCCCGCCAATGGTCGATCTCGGCCCACCAGGATTTTAGGGCCGCCTTGTCGATCTTGGACTTCCTTGCCTTCCAGATCTCGATCATTTGCTCGAGCACGCGCGCGCAGTCGCCGACGATCGGCAGGTCGACATGCACGTTCTTGTTGATCGAGGAACGGTCGATATCGACGTGGATCTTCTTCGATCCCGGCGAGAAGGCGTCGACACGCCCGGTGATGCGATCGTCGAAGCGCGCGCCGATGCAGATCATCACGTCGCAATCATGCATGGCGTTGTTGGCTTCGTAAGTGCCGTGCATGCCGAGCATGCCGAGCCATTGCTTGTCGGAAGCCGGGTAGGCGCCGAGCCCCATCAAGGTCGAGGTGATGGGATAGCCGGTCATGTGCACGAATTCGCGCAAGCGCTTGCTCGCCCCAGGCCCGGAATTGATAATGCCGCCGCCGGTGTAGAAGATCGGCCGCTTGGCATTGGCGATGAGGTCGACGGCAGTCGCAACGGCGCGCTCGTCGCCGTCAATTTGCGGGCGGTAGCTCTTGTGCTGCGAATTGGTGAGGCCGGTGTAGATGCCTTTGGCGAACTGGATGTCCTTGGGGATGTCCACGACCACCGGCCCTGGCCGGCCGGTGCGCGCGACGTAAAATGCCTCATGCAGGACGCGGCTCAGATTGTTCACATCCTTGACGAGATAATTGTGCTTGGTGCACGGCCTGGTGATGCCGACGGTGTCGCATTCCTGGAACGCGTCATTGCCGATGAGATGGGTCGGGACCTGGCCGGTGATGCACACGATGGGAATGGAATCCATGAGCGCGTCGGTCAGGCCGGTGACGGCATTGGTGGCGCCCGGCCCCGAGGTGACGAGCACGCACCCGACCTTGCCGGTCGAGCGCGCATAGCCTTCTGCGGCGTGGACCGCGCCCTGCTCGTGGCGAACGAGAATGTGCCTCAGCCAATCCTGCTTGAACAGCTCGTCATAGATCGGCAGCACGGCGCCGCCGGGATAGCCGAAAATAACCTCGACCCCTTGGTCGGCCAGAACTTGCAGCACCATCTCGGCGCCAGTCATTGCGCGTGACATTCGTTACGACTCACAGTTTCGCTTGGCGAACGGGCCCTTGCGATCACTTCGTATGAAATCTCGGGATGGCCCAATGCGGGCGCGACCCTACGGCTTCGAGATCGGGGGGTCAACGTTAAATGCAATGAATGAAAATATTACTGCCAACTCTCTTTCCGAAAATTGCTGATTCTATCCCCAGGCGAAATTTTATTTCCTGCGCCTCTTGGCCCTTCACCCCGGGCTGAATAGGATCACCACCTGGACAATCGATGGCATTGCGCCTATGTGCATCCGCGCAACGGATCGCGTCGGCCCCTTACGGCGTTAGCGCTCAGTCTCTGAAATCTCTTCCCATCCACTTTGCTCAACTCGAATGGCGCGGGCCCTTAGCGAAACTTCTGCTGTAAACGGTGCCGAAAGCGAGACGCACCGCCATGCGTTCTGGCCGCTCACGCTCGGCTGTATGGGCGTCGTCTATGGCGACATCGGCACGAGTCCCCTCTATGCCTTTCGCGTCGCCTTGGAGGCGGCTGGGGGCGCGGAAGGCGTATCGCGCGAGACGGTGCTCGGAGTTCTGTCGCTGATTCTATGGGCGTTGATCCTCGTCGTTACCGCCAAATATGTGCTCATCCTGCTGCGTGCCGACAACAAGGGTGAAGGCGGCACATTGTCCCTGATGGCGCTTGCCCAGCGGGCGCTGCACTCGGCACGCGCCCAGTTCGTGGTGCTTTTGCTCGGCATGGTCGCGGCTTCCTTGTTCTACGGCGATGCCCTGCTCACTCCCGCCATCTCGGTGCTGTCGGCCGTGGAAGGCTTGGAGGTAGCGGCGCCGCAGCTCAAGAGCTACGTGGTGCCGCTCACGGTGCTGATCCTGGTCGCACTGTTTGCCGTGCAGTCGCGGGGTACGGCACGCGTTGCGTCGTTTTTCGGCCCGGTAATGACGATGTGGTTCCTCGCGCTTGGCCTGACGGGGCTCATCCACATCACCGATCATCCGGGTGTGCTAGCGGCGTTCGACCCCGTCCATGCCGTCCGCTTTCTCGCCACCCACGGCACCATCGGGCTGGTGACGCTCGGCGCGGTATTCCTCGCTGTTACCGGCGCCGAGGCGCTCTATGCCGATCTCGGCCATTTTGGGCGGAAGCCGATCCAAACGGCGTGGCTCTATTTCGTGCTGCCAGCGCTCGCCTTGAATTATCTCGGACAGGGCGCGCTCGTGCTGTCAGACCCGACGGCGATTGCCAACCCGTTCTATCGGATGGTGCCGCAATGGGCACTCTATCCGATGATCACGCTTGCCACCGCGGCCACGGTGATTGCGAGCCAGGCGGTGATCACCGGCGCCTTCTCGCTCACCAACCAGGCCGTGCAACTTGGGTTGCTGCCGCGCCTGCAGATCAGGCGTACATCGGAGACCCAGGCCGGCCAGATCTACATTCCGCGCATCAGAGGGCTCCTGCTTCTCGGCACGATCCTCCTGGTCGTCCTGTTCCAGTCCTCCAACGGCCTGGCTTCCGCCTATGGCGTGGCAGTCGCCGGCACAATGCTGGTCGACGGAGTGATGGCGCTCATCGTGATCTGGCGGGTGTGGAAGTGGGCTTTGTGGGCGGCCATGACGCTGATGGTCCCCTTCATTCTGATCGACTTCGCTTTCTTCGGCTCCAACCTGCTCAAGATACTCCACGGTGGCTGGGTGCCGCTCCTGATCGGCGTCTGTCTGCTCATCGTCATGCTCACCTGGCATCGGGGAGCGCGGATTCTTGCCGCCAAAACACGGCGGCTGGAGACGCCCCTCGATCTCCTGCTTAGATCACTGGCGAAAAGCAAGCCTCCCCGCGTGCCCGGCACTGCGGTGTTCCTGACTGCCGCGCCGGAGAGCGCGCCGACGGCGCTGCTGCACAGCCTCAAGCACTACAAGGTGCTGCACGAGAGCAATGTGATCCTCACCATCATCACCGAGAACGTCCCCCGGGTCTCTCCGCATGACCGGGTGGAGATGGAACCGCTGAGTGACGGGTTCAAGCGCGTGATCCTGCATTTCGGCTTCATGGAGACCCCCAACATTCCGCGCGCTCTCGCCATTGCGCGGAAGCTCGGCTGGACCTTCGACATCATGTCGACCTCGTTCTTCCTGTCACGGCGGTCGGTCAGACCGGATGCGCGGTCCGGCATGCCCGCTTGGCAAGACAAGCTCTTCATCTTCCTTGCGCAAAACGCCGACGACGCATCGAGCTACTTCCAGCTGCCCACCGACCGCGTGGTTGAGATCGGAACGCAGGTCACGGTCTAGGTTTTCGGTCGGCAACGCTGTCGGCACCATTTTCGCAGATCTCTCACGGGACATGGACAATGGTCACGGTCAGGCCTATGCCGTCTCGGCTCATTGGAGACCACAAGTGCCGCGGCGCTCATGCATGGTCGGCTTGCGGCCCAACACTTCCAGATGCCACACACCCTCACCGCCAACACGGCTGCTAACGGCGCGGCCTCCGAGGCACTCGCTCGGCCCAATTTTTGGGCGCTGACGCTTGGATGCATCGGCGTCGTCTATGGCGACATCGGCACGAGCCCCCTCTATGCCTTGCGCGAATCCGTGCTGGCGGCGACCAGTGGCCGCCAGAGCGCGACCGAGCCGGTGATCCTGGGCATTCTGTCGCTCATCGTCTGGGCGCTGCTCCTCATCGTCACCGTCAAATACGTGCTCATCCTGCTCCGCGCCGACAATGAAGGCGAAGGCGGCACGCTTGCCTTGATGGCACTCGCCAATCGCGCGCTCGGCGGCAAGAGCCATATGATTGTCATGCTCGGCATCGTCAGCGCCGCCCTGTTCTATGGCGATGCGATGATCACGCCGGCGATCTCGGTGCTGTCGGCGGTGGAGGGTCTCTCGATCGCAACCCCGGCTTTGGAGTCCTATGTCGTCCCGCTCACCATATTGATCCTGTTCGGCCTGTTCGCGGTGCAGTCACGCGGCACAGCAAGCGTTGCAGCCTTTTTCGGTCCGATCACGCTTGTCTGGTTCATCGCCCTTGCCGCTGCCGGCACTGCCCATATCGGGCAGAACCCGGGCGTGCTTGCCGCACTCAAACCCGCCTACGGGCTTTCTTTTCTCGCCGGTCACGGGCGGATCGGGCTCGCTACGCTTGGTGCCGTCTTCTTGGCGGTCACCGGCTGCGAGGCACTCTATGCCGACCTCGGCCATTTCGGCCGAGGTCCTATTCAGACCGCTTGGATCTTCGTGGCGCTGCCAGCGCTTACGCTCAATTATTTCGGCCAAGGCGCTTTGCTGTTGGCACGCCCAGACGCGATCGAGAACCCGTTCTATCTGCTCTACCCGGACTGGGCGCTTCTTCCCATGGTCGGGCTCGCCGCGGCGGCGACCGTCATCGCAAGCCAGGCGGTGATCACCGGCGCCTTTTCGCTGACCAACCAGGCCGTGCAGCTCGGCCTGCTACCGCGGCTAAACGTCAGGCGCACCTCCGAGACGCAGGCCGGGCAGATCTACATCCCGCGTGTCGACGGCATCCTGCTCGTCGGCGTGCTGTTTCTCGTGGCCGAGTTCGAATCCTCAAGCGCGCTCGCCTCGGCTTACGGCATCGCGGTGAGTGGGACCATGGTGGTGACAGCCTTGATGGCGGTGGTCGTGGTGTGGAAGTCCTGGAGGTGGCCGCTATGGGCTGCGGCCGCGCTGATCGTCCCCTTCCTGCTCATCGACACGGCCTTCCTCGCCGCCAACATGCTCAAGGTGTTCAGTGGCGGGTGGGTGCCACTCCTGATCGGCGGTTTTGTCATCGCGATCATGCTGACCTGGCGCCGCGGCGCGGCGATTCTCGCCGCCAAGACACGGCGGCTGGAGACACCCATTGTCTCGCTCATCGAGTCGCTAGAGAAGAGCCCGAAGCTCCGCGTCCCGGGAACTGCTGTGTTTCTCACCGCCGCGCCGGAGAGCGCGCCAACCGCGCTCTTGCACAGCCTCAAGCACTACAAGGTGCTGCACACGAACAACGTGATCCTCACCATCATCACCGAGAGCGTGCCGAGGGTCGCTGTCGCGGATCGCGTGGAGATGGAGCCGCTCGGAGGCAGCTTCCAGCGGGTGGTGCTGCATTTCGGCTTCATGGAGGCGCCGAACGTGCCGAAGGCGCTCGCCATTGCGCGAAAGCTCGGCTGGGCCTTCGACATCATGTCCACCTCGTTCTATCTGTCGCGCCGCGTGGTGCGGCCCGACCCGCGTTCCGTCATGCCGATCTGGCAGGACAGGCTGTTCATCTTCCTGGCGCAGAACGCCGACGATGCGTCGAGCTATTTCCAGCTACCGACAGATCGCGTGGTCGAGATCGGCACGCAGGTCAGCGTGTAGAGAGGGCGTTGCTCACCGCCGCAACGGCAGCGTCGGCATCAGGCACCCACACCCAATCTGCCATGAAGCGTCTCGCCCAGGTCATCTGCCGCTTGGCGTAGCGGCGGCTCTCGGTCTTGGCTTTGACCACGGCCTCATCGAAGCTGACGGCGCCCGAAAGGTATGCGCCAAGCTCGCGCATCCCGTGGGCACGCATGGCCGGCAGACCTGGATCAAGATCGAGCTTGAGCAGACCGCTCACCTCATCGATCGCGCCTTGCTCGATCATGCAATCGAAGCGCGCGTCGATGGCGGCGTTGAGCGGTTCCCGCTCCGGCGCGATGACGACCCGCAGAGTCTCGCCCGGGGCAAGCATGGGAGCCGCGATTCCTCCCTGCCACTCGGCAAGCGAGACGCCGGTGGAGTCGACGACCTCGAGCGCGCGCACGATGCGTTGCGGATCGGCCGTGCTTAGGCGGGTCGCCATGGCAGGATCGCGCACGGCAAGCGCTTTATGCAGGGCTTTGCCGCTCAACACATCCGCTTGCTCCCGCCAATAGGCTCGCACCTCGGGAGGAATATCCGGTACCGCTGCCAGACCCTCGCTCAGCGCCTTGAAATAGAGGCCAGTGCCGCCGACAAGGATCGGCACCCTCCCCTGTTCGTGTGCTTCGCCGAGAGCCGCAGCCACATCATCGAGCCAACGGCCGACGGTATAGGCTTCAGCCGCGGTGACGATGCCATAGAGGCGATGGGTCGCGCGAACCTCGTCGCTCTCGTCAGGCCGCGCCGTGAGCAGCTTCAGCTCACGATAGACCTGCATCGAATCGGCGTTGATGACGGTGCCGCCGAGGGACAAGGCAAGCGCGAGCGCCGCCCCAGATTTGCCGCTCGCCGTCGGGCCGGCGACCAGAACTGCCTTGACCGGCATGGGTCAGGCGACAGGCACGGCCACGAAGCGGAGCCCGCCCTTGGCGTCGGAGATAAGCAGCAGTACCGATTTCCGGCCGGACTTCTTCACCGCCGCCACCCTAGCCACGACTTCCTCTGGATCGTTCACCTTCTCCTGGGTGACTTCGACAATGACGTCGCCAGGCTTCACGTCTTTCTGGGCAGCGGGGCTGTTGGCATCGACGTCGGTGATCACCACCCCCTCGACACCCTTGCCGATATGAAACTGCGTGCGGAGCGTGTCGGTGAGCGGGGCAATGGAAAGGCCAAGCAGTTCCTCATGATCGGGCTCACCTTCATCCTGCTCGTCGGTGTCGGCTTTCGCGTCCGCCTCGGCCTGTTCCGCTTTTTCGACATCCTCGGGGACCCTGCCAATCGTGACCGTGAGGTGGATCACCTCGCCAGCCCGCTGGACCTCGACATCGACGGCCTTGCCGACGGGCGAGGAGGCAACCGCCCGCGGCAAGTTGCGCATGGTCTCAACCAGCTTTCCATCGAATTTGAGGATCACATCGCTCGGCTTCAGCCCGGCGGCCGCGGCCGGGCTGTCCGGGGTGATGCTTGCCACCAGCGCGCCCACCGGCTCCTGCAATCCCATGCTCTTGGCAATCTCGCCCGTCACATTCTGCACATGGACGCCGATCCAGCCGCGCCGCGTCTCGCCGAATTGCTTCAACTGGTCCACGACCTGCACCGCGCTGTTGGACGGGACGGCGAAGCCGATGCCGATGGAGCCGCCGGTCGGAGAGATGATGGCGGTGTTCACGCCAATGACCTGGCCATCCATGTTGAACAGCGGGCCGCCGGAATTGCCGCGGTTGATGGCGGCGTCGGTCTGCAGGAAATCGTCATAGGGGCCAGAGTTGATGTCGCGCTTGGTCGCCGAGATGATGCCGACGGTGACCGTGCCGCCGAGGCCGAAGGGATTGCCGATAGCCATGACCCAATCCCCGACCCGCATCTTGGAGGAATCGCCGAAGCTCGCGGCCTTCAGCGGCTGCTTGGGCTCGACCTTCAGCAGTGCGAGATCAGTCTTGGGGTCATGACCCAGGATCTTGGTGACCTTCAGCTTCGTGCCGTCGGTGAAATTGACGATGATCTCGTCGGCGCCCTCGATGACGTGATTGTTGGTGACGATCAGGCCGGACGGTTCGATGACGAAACCAGAGCCGAGCGAGCTCACTTTGCGCGACTGGCCTTCTTTGTCCTGCTCGTCGAAGAAATCATTGAAAAACTCCTCGAAGGGCGAGCCCTTGGGGCCGGGAGGCGCAGTCTTCTCGGCCGAGCCCTTTAGCGTCTGGGTGGTGGAAATGTTGACCACGGTATTCTGCAGCTCTTCGGCGATGTCGGCCACGGACTCGGGCCCACGCGCAAAGCTCGCCGTGCTGAGCAGCGGCGCGATGGCAAGCACCAGGGCGAGCGCGGCGGACCTCAAGCCAAAGGGCATCGGTGCCCTCTCCTTGCGGCCGCACATCCTTTCCGTCATGTCACCTGCTCCAGCAGCAATACGCATAAGCCACCATGTTAGCGCAAATCGCGACGCTTGGCAGACCTAGCCGCGGACAAGCCAGACGACGGCCACGCCGAGTGCGACGGCCACGGCGCCGGCCAAGCGCAAGGAAGACTCCGGTGCGCCCGCCGCGGCCTCGAGCAACTTCCGGCCGAGGCCGGGCCACAGCGACCACAGCAGCCCTTCGATCACGAGAACAAGGCCGATGGCAACGACAAGATCGTTCATGAGGCGACGGCGCTAACCTACTGGGCCGGCGGCGGCTGCTCACCGCCCTCCCCAGAGGCAGACGCGTGCGGCTCTGGCGCGGCTGCCGGAGGGGTCGCAGCTTCCGGCGCGGGCTTGGCCCCGGCGGGAGCCGTGGGATGTTCCCCGCCCTTCGGGCCTGGCGCCGAGTTACCCATTGCGTCGTTGAAATATTTGAAGAATTCGGAGCCGGGACTGAGCAGCAACCTGGTATCGCTTGCCGGCAGCGCCGTCTCGTAAGCCTGCATGGAGCGGTAGAAGCCAAAAAATTCAGGGTCCTTGTTGAAGGCCTCGGCATAGATGCGGTTCCGTTCGGCGTCGCCGTCACCGCGAGTACGCTCCGATTCTCCGGTGGCATCGGCCTTGATCACGGTAACCTGGCGATCGGCCGTAGCGCGAATGCGCCGCGCGGCCCCCTCGCCTTCGGCGCGGAACTCCGCAGCCTGTCTCTGTCGCTCGGTCTGCATGCGCCGATAGATCGCCTGCATGTTGGCCTCAGGGAGGTCGACGCGTTTGATGCGGACGTCGACGATCTGCACGCCGAACTGGCTCGCTTCCTGGTTGACCTGGGTCGCGATCGTGCGCATCAGACCTTCGCGCTTGTCGCGCACCAAGTCGGCGAAGGTTGCGCTGCCTAGCACGCGCCTAAGCGAGGCTTCGAGGATGGCGCCAAGGCGCGAATTGGCGATGCGCTCGTCGCGCACGCTTTGGAAGAACAGCAAGGGATCGGTGATGCGGTAACGCGCAAAGGCGTCCACGACGAGGCGCTTCTGATCAGAGGCGATGACCTCTTGTGAGGCGGTGTCGATGTCGAGGATGCGCTTGTCGAAATATTCGACATTCTGGATGAAGGGAACTTTGTAGTGCAGCCCCGGGTCCGTGATCTCACGCTTCGGCTTGCCGAATTCGAGCACCAACGCCTGCTGGGTCTGGTCGACGGTGAACAGTGTCAGATAGGCCACGACCGCAACGATGCCGAAGAGGATCAGGCCAATCGTGAGAGCGGACCGGTTCATGGCTGACTCTCCTCGGCCGGAGCCTGCGGCGCCTTTTTGGTGAATTCCGACAGGGGCAGATACGGCACCACGCCGGACCCAGCCTTCTCGTCCACGATCACCTTGTCGGTGTCGGAGAGCACGCGCTCCATGGTTTCGAGGAACATGCGCTTGCGGGTCACATCGGGCGCGAGCTTGTACTGCTGATAGATCTTGGTGAAGCGGTCGGCCTCGCCCTTGGATTCGGCCACTACCTTGTCGCGGTAGCCTTGCGCCGCCTGCAGGATGCGCTCGGCCTCGCCCTTGGCTTCAGGAATGATGCGGTTGGCATAGGCTTGCGCCTCGTTCTGCAGCCGCTCCTGGTCGGCACGAGCCGCCTGCACGTCGCGGAAGGCGTCGATCACCTGCGCCGGGGGGTCGACTTTCTGGAGTTGAACCTGGGTCACCTGGACGCCGGCGCCATAAGAGTTCGAGCGTCTTCTGCATGAGCGCCTGCACCGCGGCCTCGGTCTTCGCGCGCGCCTCGGTGAGGAGAGGTTCGATGTCGCTCTGGCCGACGATCTCGCGCATGGCGCTTTCGGCGACATCCTTCACCGTCATTTCCGGGTCCTCGATGTTGAATAGGAACTTCGGCGCGTCGCTGACCCGCCAGAACACCACAAAGTCGACATCGACGATATTCTCATCTCCGGTGAGCATCAGGCTCTCCTCGGGAACGTCGCGCACCGCGGTTGATGTTTCGCGATTCTCGGCGGAGCCGCGCATGCCAAGCTCGATGCGATTGACGCGGGTCACCTTGGGCAGCTCGACGACCTCGATCGGATAGGGCCAGCGGAAGTTGAGGCCGGGCGGCAGCAGGCGAACGAACTTGCCGAAGCGGAGCACCACGCCAAGCTCTTCAGGATTGACGCGCACGGTGAAGCCAAAAAAGCCGATCAGGGCGATGGCCGCGACAGCGAGCATCACCGCGAAGGGACCGCCCAACCGCCCGCTCGGCATGGCCTGTCGGATGCGGTCCTGGCCGCGGCGCAAAATTTCTTCAAGATCAGGCTGTTGATTAGGGCCGCCGGGTCGCGGGCCCCAAGGGCCGCCGGAGCCGCCCTTCCAACCGCCGCCGCCGCTCTGATTGCTCCAAGGCATATGAAATCGATCCTGTTGTCGCTGAAGAATGGCGCTTGATCGCTTGCACGCGTCAGCGTTGGGAACACACGACTATCAGCAGGGAAGATGGCAGTCGTACGTCAAGGTTCTTGGGGGTTATAGGCTAGGTGGGAAGGCAAGCGCAATGCGCCCCAAAGACTGAGAATCAGGCCCGTTCCAAAAGCACGAAGCTGAACGGGTACTGGTCCTTGGGCCCTGCATCATGCCTTTGGCGCGAGAGCTCACGCCAATCCTTGAGGTTAAAGTCCTTGAGCCAGGTGTCGGCATGGGGACGCGCATGAACCTCGGTGAGGTAGATGCGCTTGGCGAGCGGCATGACGGCACGGAACACGTCGTCGCCGCCGATCACCATGATTTCGTCGACACCGGCATCCTTCGCGGCGCGGCGGGCATGCGCGAGCCCCTCCTCCAGGCTGCCGGCGACAATGGCGCCGGGCGCCATCAGACCGGCATCGCGGGAGAGCACGATATTGACGCGCTGGTCGAGAACCCGGAGAAGCGACTGAAAGGTGCGGCGGCCCATGACGATGGGCTTGCCGAGGGTCACTTTCCGGAACTGCTTGAGATCGGTCGATAGCCGCCAGGGAAGATCGCCGCCAATGCCGATGGCGCCGTTCTCGCCCCGCGCCACCACGAGGGCAATGATGGGATCGCGCGTCGCCGCCTTCGCCTCGCCGCTCACACGGCCACCTCGGCATGAATGGCCGGGTGCGGGTCGTAGCCGATCAGCTTGAAGTCCTCATAGACGAAGTCGAACAGAGAGCTCACCTCTGGATTGAGATCAATGCGCGGCAAGGCCCTCGGCTTCCGCCTCAACTGCTCGTCGGCTTGGTCAAGGTGGGTGAGATAGAGATGCACGTCGCCGAAGCTATGGACGAACTCACCTGGAGCGAGCCCCGCGACTTGGGCCACCATCAGCGTGAGGAGCGCGTAGGAGGCAATGTTGAAGGGCACGCCCAGGAAGACGTCGGCGGAGCGCTGATAGAGCTGGCAGGAAAGCCTGCCGTCGGCCACGTAAAACTGGAACAGGCAGTGGCAGGGCGGCAGGGCCATCTTATCAAGCTCGCCGACGTTCCAGGCGCAGACCACGTGGCGGCGGGAGTCCGGATCGCGCTTGAGCCGCTCCACAAGTTGCGCCATCTGGTCGATATGGCGCCCCTCCGACATGGGCCAGGAGCGCCATTGGCGGCCATAGACTGGCCCGAGCTCGCCGTTCTCGTCCGCCCACTCGTCCCAAATGGTCACGCCATGCTCGTTCAAGTAACGCACATTGGTCGAACCTTGCAGAAACCAGAGCAGCTCGTGGATCACCGATTTGACGTGAAGCTTCTTGGTGGTGACGAGCGGAAAGCCTTCGTGTAGGTCGAAGCGCATCTGTTGGCCGAACAGGCTCAAGCACCCGGTTCCGGTGCGATCGCTCTTGCGGATGCCGGTCTCGCGGATCAGCGCGAGCAAGTCAAGATATTGGCGCAAAAGCCAAGTCCTTTTCAGGCCTGCCGGTCAGCCGCGGCTAGGCACATCCTTGCTACCGATATAGGGTCGAAGCAACCTTCCATCACCCCCAATCTTGGAAGAGGGGCACCATCATGCGCCGATTCTTGTGGATCGTTCTCTTCTTGGTTTCCGCCGCCCTGCTTCCTGCCGCGGCGGCTGCCCAACACCTCACCATCGAGGATGTCCGCACCATGGCCCTCGGCAAGGGAGAGCTCGACCACGGCATCTGGGAGGTTCGGGGAAGCGATGCGAGCGGCCAAAAAATCGAAATGAAGGTGGATGCCGAGAGCGGCGAGATCGTGAAGATGCGGCGCAACGACTGACGGCGCGGGCAAGCGGCGCCGAGAGCAAATTTATCCCCACACCGTCATGCCTGAGCATAAACCTTTTTTTTGCCGCCATACCGGCCTATATAGAGAGGGCCGGCGTAAGCCGGATATGGCGATAAACAGCCTTCGTAATAAACCTTTCGGACCCGGGGGCAGTACCCGGCGCCTCCACCATCAGGGGACAGTGGTCAGAGATCAGAGATCAGCCCAACGAGGGCAACTGAGCACTGACTTCCGTTCCTTGTTATGGGGGCGAAACAGGATCGACGAGGGTGTAAAGGTCGCGCTTTCGCTCGGCATGGTACCGCCGTTATCGGGCCAACCCTATAGTTGCCAATGACAACTATGCGGAGGCTCGTCTCGCTGCGTAGTCAGCGCGATAGCCTGAAAATAAACTCCTAGCCGCTTCGCGGCGACTAGGCGCGGTTCGGAGGGCACCGGCCAACAGAAGCCCTCCACTTTAACGGGGACCTACCTCAGGTCGCGGAGGGGCGACGAGGTCCATGGCAGACGAAGAGATCCGATACGACCTTCTCACTCAGGACGCATTGCGCGGCGTGATCCGCAGAGTGCTGTCGCAGGTGCAGCGAAGCGGGCTGCCTGGTCAGCACCACCTCTACATCGCCTTCGACACGGGGGCGGAAGGGGTCTCAATATCGAGGCGGCTCATGGAGCAATACCCCGAGGAAATGACCATCGTCCTGCAGTACCAATTCTGGGACTTGCAGGTGACCAACGAGCGATTCGAGGTGAAGCTCTCTTTCGGCAGCCTGCCCGAGCGGCTGGTGGTGCCCTTCGAGGCGGTGAAGGCGTTCTACGATCCCTCCGCCCAGTTCGGCCTGCAGTTCGGCAAACCGGGCGCCGCCAACGACCTTGCGCGGCAGCACATGGCTACGGCTATGCCAGACCTCGTGGCTGATGCTGACGAGGCGGCGCATCAGCGCCCAACGCAAATCGAGCCCCGCCCGGAGCCTGCTCCCCTGCCCCGGCCGGCGGCGGAGGAGGAGAGCGTGCCGGCCGTTAGACCCCGCATTGGCGCAGAGGTCGTGCAGCTCGACCGGTTCCGCAAGAAATAACCTCGCGCGGGGCGCCCGCCCGCACTTCTCTACCTAAGTCATACGCAGACTTGCTCAAAACTTGGGCATGCACGTGCATATGGTTTTGATAAGGTCCACCAAGGTTGGGCAAACCGACGCCGGGGACCCCTTGGACCAGATGACTGGCGCGACGCGTGTGACAGGTGAAGCAAGCTCCGCTTCGCCCTCCGCCCCCATTGAAGATTTCCTCATAGAGCTGCACAAGTGCGTTTCAGGCGTCAACGCCGGTAAGGTCGCCGACTATATCCCCGAGCTCGGCAAGGTGGATCCCGCCATCTTCGGCATCACGCTTGCCACTGTCGACGGCGAAATCTACGAAACAGGTGATGACGAGCATCGGTTCACCATTCAGTCGGTGTCGAAGCCCTTCATGTACGGCTACGCGCTTCAGCATTACGGGCGCGACTATGTGCTGCGTCATGTCGGCGTCGAGCCCACCGGCGAGGCCTTTAATTCCATCGTGCTCGACGAGGTCGCCAACCGGCCGTTCAACCCCATGGTCAATACCGGCGCGATCGCCGTGGCCGCGCTGATGCCTGGCAACACGGCGGAAGAGCGCATCGCCACCATGCTCGACCTATTCTCCAACCTCGCCGGCCGCAGGCTCGAAATCGACCAGTCGGTGTTCCAATCGGAGCAGGCCACTGGTCACCGCAATCGGGCCATCGCCTATATGATGCTGAACACCGGCATGATCGAACGCGATCCCATCGAGCTGCTTGCGGAAGTGGCGAGCCAAGATGCGGAACCGAAATTTGCTCTGTCCAAGCTCGATGTATTCAACGGGTTGAGCTCCGATGAGTGCCATCTGCTGGAGACCATCGTGCGCCCGTTGATGTTCAACAAAGGAGAGGTGATCATCCGCGAAGGGGATCAGGCCAAGCTCTTCTTCGTGCTGGCGCGGGGAACCGTCAGCGTGCAGATCACGGTGCCGACCCAGACCGGCGAGAAGCGGCGGCGCGTGGCGTCCTTAGGACCTGGGCTCACCTTCGGCGAAATGTCCCTGTTCGGGGGCGGCTCCCGCTCGGCCGACGTCGTCGCCGACGAGAAGGTCATCTGCTACGGGCTTGCGGTCGAGGAGCTCAAGGAACTCACCGCCGCGCACCCCAATATTATGGTGACGATTTTGTCCAATCTGACGCGCGACTTCTCCGAGCGCCTGCGCCACGCCAACCAGGCAATCCGCTCGCTGGAGTGACTAGATCGACTCGGCCGACGCAGGCAGCGACTTCGGCCCCGTGTCACGCGCCGGCTCGAGCGGCACGTTCAGCTCCACATAAAGCCCCGTCGCCCTGAAATCGACCTTGGTCTCGCCGCCAAGATTGTGGCGGATGCCCTTGTCGATGAGTTGCATGCCGAAACCGTTGGTGCGCTTGAGCGCGACACCGGCGCCGCGTTCCTCCCACACGAGCAGCAGCCGGTTGCCCCGCGCCATCCTCCACGAGATGTTGAGCTGGCCGGCCGGCGCCGACAAGGCCCCGTACTTCACGGCATTGGTGGCGAGCTCGTGCAAGGTCATGGCGAGGATCGCGGTGCATTGCGGCGGCAGCAGAACGTCCGGGCCCTTGATGAGGATCCTCGGGCCGCCCTCGCGTTGATAGGGCTCGAGCTCGCGCTCGACCATCCCCTTGAGGCTCGCTCCGGACCACTGCGCCTCGAGCAGGAGGTCATGGGCGCGATGCAGCGCGCGCAGCCGCTCCGACAAGGTCTGCGCCATGGCCTGGGCGGGCCGGTTGGTGGCTTGGCGCAGGCTTGCCTGCACCAACGACTGCACGATGGCGAGCACGTTCTTGACCCGGTGATTGAGCTCGCCGACCAGCATGGTCTGACGCTGCGCGGCGCGCCTTCGCTCGGTCACGTCGCGGAAGATCAGCACGGCGCCAGCGAGCGAGCCGTCGAAGCCGAGAATCGGCGCGCCGGAATCCTCGATAGGCAGCTCTTTGTCGTCGCGGGTAACGAGCAGGCCGCCGGATTCAAGCCGCGTGGTGGCACGCTCGCGCAAAGCTCGCAGCGCCGGGTCGTCGAGTGGCTTGCGGCTCTTCTCGTCAATCACGCGGAACACCTCCCAGATTGGCTTGCCGCGAGCCTCCGTGAGCGGCCAACCGGTGAGCTGCTCGGCGACTTTGTTGAGCAGAAGCACACTGCCCGATGGGTCAGTGGCGATCACGCCCTCGCCGATGCTGCCGACGGTGGTGCTCAGCCATTCCCGCTGCCCCCTGAGCTCGATCAACGCCTCGTTGCGGGCGCGGTCGGAGCGGCGCACCGCGTCGATCGTGGTCCAGGTAAAGGCCGCGAGCACCACGATGCTGGACACGGCGAACATGGCGAGGGTCGCCGCGCTGTCGTAGTAATTGGCGATCTCTGCCTGGTGGGCGAACCAGCCGATGACGAGCGGCAGCACGATAATGCCCGGGAGGAGCCGGCGCAGCATCTCACCGGCCGGCGACTTGTCGATAATGGCGGCGGTGGCGCCGTCCTCGGGAGAGGCGGCAAGCAACCCGATGGCGAGCAGCAGCGTGCTCACCAAACCGTAATGGGAAATGGCGGTGAACGGGAAGGGATAATAATGGATGGCGACGCCGTAGGCGTAGCCGGTGAGTACGATCAACACCTGGGCCAGCATGGCGATCGCCAAGACTTGGCTGATGGCGGAGCCGAGCCTGTCGCCCTTGGCGCAGAGCAGAGCGAGCCCGAACAGAATCAGCGACCCGGCGATGCCTGGCGCCATGCGGATTGACGCTCCACCCTGCGGCGCCGCGCTGCCGAGCAGCATGCGATCGATGCCAAGATCGAATCCGTATAGCTCCTCCGCCACCGTCGCGCCGCCGAGCAGCACTAGCAAGACGCCGATAATCCAAGCAATCGGCCGAAGTCCGCGGAACGTTAGGCAGAAAAGTCCGATGCCTGCGGCGATAGAGCCAGCGGCCGCATTCGGCGCCATGCTGTGCAGGTCGGGAAAGAGCGGGTCGAGCGCGGTGAGGTCAAACTGCCAGCTCGCGAGCGCGAGCGCCCCGATGGCGCAGACCACGAGCGCGCACAGGCGCGCCAAGCCGAACGCCACCCGCACGGCGCGCGGCACCGGCAATGCCATCTTCACCGGGACTTCAATCACTCGCCTTCCTCACCCAATCAGGCGGGTCGAGGCCCGCGCCAATCTGGGCGCTCCTCGGCAGAAGGCCCTAAAAATCAGCGGCAACGAACACGTTCTCCCACCCTGTTGCGATGTTATAGCCTAGCCAAGGTCGTGCCGATAGGTCATGCAGGACTTGGCTCGAGCCGAATTGCCGACGAAACGGAGACGTAAGTATGGCCGTGAGCAAGAAGACTCCTCGCAGTCCACAGGCTGCAACCCCGACGCGCATGGAATCCGATTCGTTCGGACCCATCGAGGTGGCCGCCGACCGGTATTGGGGCGCCCAGACCGAGCGCTCGCGCAGGAACTTCAGGATCGGCGAAGAGCGCATGCCGCAACCTCTGGTCAGGGCCTTGGCCATGGTGAAAAGGGCCGCGGCCCTTGCCAATCTCGAGCTTGGCCTGATCGAAGAGCGCGTCGCCAAGGCCATCATGACGGCGGCGGACGAAGTGATCGACGGCAAGCATGACACGCATTTTCCGCTGCTCGTCTGGCAGACCGGCTCCGGCACGCAGTCGAACATGAATCTGAACGAGGTCATCGCCAACCGGGCGAGCGAGCTGCTTGGCGTTGCGCTCGGAGCGAAGCGACCGATCCATCCCAATGATCATGTCAATCTCGGCCAGTCGTCCAACGACACCTTCCCCACCGCCATGCATATTGCCGCGGCGCTTGAGCTCGCTTACCGGCTGAAGCCCGCGCTTGCCCGGCTGCATCAGGCGCTCAAGGACAAGGCTGAGGCTTTCCAGGACATCCTCAAGATCGGACGCACCCACTTGCAAGACGCAACCCCGCTGACGCTCGGTCAGGAATTCGGCGGCTATGCGGCGCAAATCACCCACGGCATGGAGCGCGTCAAGCAGGCGCTGTACGGGCTATACCAGCTCGCCCAAGGCGGCACCGCGGTCGGCACCGGGCTCAACGCCAGCCCAGAGTTTGCCGAGCTGTTCGCCGAGAAAATCGCCGAGATGACCAAGCTGCCGTTCGTCACCGCGCCGAACAAGTTCGAGGCGCTCGCAAGCAACGACGCCTATGTATTTGCCCACGGCGCGCTGAACACCGTCGCCGTGTCGCTGTTCAAGATCGCCAACGACATCAGGCTACTTGGTTCGGGCCCCCGTTCAGGCTTCGGCGAGCTTCTGCTGCCGGAGAACGAGCCAGGCTCGTCAATCATGCCCGGCAAGGTGAACCCGACCCAATGCGAGGCGGTGACCATGGTCGCCGCGCAAGTCATGGGCAACAATGCCACAATCACCTTTGCCGGCAGCCAAGGCCATCTCGAGCTCAACGTGTATAAGCCGCTGATGGCCTATGCCATGCTTCAGTCGATCCGGCTGCTCGCCGACGTGTCGGAGAGCTTCACCGACAATTGCGTCATCGGCATCGAAGCCAACCGGCCGCGCATCAAGGAGCATCTCGAGCGCTCGCTGATGCTGGTCACGGCGCTCGCGCCCCATATCGGCTACGACAAGGCGGCGGAGATCGCCAAGGCAGCGCACAAGCGCGGCACTACCTTGCGGGAGGAGGCGGTCAGGCTCGGCGGCATCAGCGAAACTGATTTCGATCGCTTGGTGCGCCCCGAGGACATGGTCGGCCGCAAGCGCTGAACTTCGAGTTCATGGCCAAACCGCGACACAAGCGATCGATTACCATCGCGCGACACCGCACCAGCATTTCGCTGGAAGATGGGTTCTGGGAGGCTCTCAGCAAGCTGGCCGAGGCCGATGGGAGATCGGTCGCCGATATCGTCAGCGAGATCGACCGGCGGCGCGGCGGGTCCGGTCGTGCCGGGATGAAACTCTCCGAGACGGTCCTCCCGGAGATGAGTCTCTCCGCGGCGATCCGGCTTTACGTGCTGGAGCGGCTACAGGTCCGCGACGCCTAACCGCCGCCGAAAATGCTGATGCCCCTCTTCCAGTCATCTCGCGCCGGAGGCGGGCGGCCCGGCTTCTTTCGCGGCGTTGCTGGGGCCGGGGCTGGGAGCGCGTCATCGGCGGCGGCGGCGGGCGTTGTTTGCGCATCAGCCGCGGGCGTGGCTGGCTGAGAGGCCTGATGAGCGCCTACCGGGGTTTGACTCCATGGCAGCTGTTCTGGCTCCTGCCGGGCAGACGGCACGGCGCGGGGCGCGCCACTGTTTGCCTCAGCACCCGGCGCCGTAGATGCCGGAACTTGCGGCGTGGCGGCGGCAGCCTTCTCCGCGGCGGCCTTGTCCGCAGCTGCTTTCTCCGCGGTAGCTTGCTCGGCGGCGGCTTTTTCCGTTGCGCGCTTCTCCGCGGCGGCCTGATCCGCAGCAGCCTTCGCCGCGGCGGCCTCTTCAGCAGTGGCCTGCTCGGCGGCAGCCTTCTCCGCTGCGCGTTTTTCGGCTGCAGCCTGGTCCGCGGCAGCTTTTTCGGCAGCAACTTTCTCTTTGGCCGCCTTATCTGCCGCGCGTTTTTCCGCTGCGGCCTGTTCTGCGGCTGCTTTTTCCGCCGCGCGTTTTTCCGCTGCGGCCTTCTTGGCAGCGGCCTTCTCAGCGGCAGCTTGCTCCGCAGCAGCCTTCTGCGCGGCGACTTTCTCGGCGGCAGCCTTGTCCGCAGCTGCCTTGTCGGCGGCACGCTTTTCAGCAGCGGCCTTGTCGGCGGCTGCTTTCTCGGCGACGAGCTTGTCGGCGGCTTCTTTCGCAGCCGCGCGCTTTTTCGCAGCTGCCTCGTCAGCGACCTGCTTCTCCTTGGCTGCCTTTTTCGCCGCCAAGCGCTTGGCGTCGGCTGCTCTGTCAGCCGCGCGCTGCTCCACCGCAGCCTTTAGTGCGGAAAGCTTCTCCGGGGTGGCAGGTTGTGGGGCGAACGGCTCGTCGGTCTGATCCGAGGCGTCCGCGGAGTTCTGGCGCGACCGGGTCATCGGCCTGCGCTTGAGTCCGCCCGCTGACATCCAGCGTCTCCAGCCGCTCCACATCGGCCTGCATACGGTTCACCGTGAGGAAGCTCTCCATCGGCGCCGTGTCGATCTGCGGCGTGATAGCGCCAGCGTCGCGGAGCGATCCGGCGAGGACGAGGTTCACTGCAGGTATGTCGGTCTCCTGGCCGCCGTCGAGGCGCATCGCCCACTCGCTGTCGAGCCTCAGGCTCGCTAGCTCCACGTAACCGTTGAGGGTGGTCTCGGCGCCCTTGCCGGCAAGTGCGCCCGACGCGAACTTGAGCGTGCCGTTCTTCACCTCGAAGGGCAGCGCGGTTGGCGCATAAGCGTAGGTCCCTTTGGTGAGCGTGTCCTGGAGCGTCCGCATCCGCGCGGCGATCTGGTCCTTGTCCGGCTTGAGCTTCTTCGACTTGACGTCGAAGGCTATGCGTTTCAACGGTTCCGGCGACAAAGTTTGCAAGGCGCCAGGATCGAGAAACAGCGTGCCGTCGCCACTCAGCCCGGCGACAAGGCCGGGGGGGCTGAGTCCCTCGCCAGAGACATCGAACACAAACGTGAACGGACCTTTGGCGAGCACGCGTCCGGCAAGCGCTTGCGAAGCCAGGTCGAGCCTGCCGATGGCAAGCTCGGCGTGGAGCTTCAATTCCGCGCCGGTGCCCTTGGGTGCAAGGGTTCCGGACGCGTCGAACGAGCCGCTGAACATATCCCCCTGCAAGTCAGTGATGGTGAGCCCCCGCTGATCGACGTGGGCGGTCAGCAGGGCGTCATCAAGCTCGATCGGCGCGCCGAGGCTAAGCGTCTTCGCCTCGATCTTGATCTCGCCGTTGGCCTTGCCAAGTGGATCGAGCGCGAAACCGCGCGCGGGCCAAACTTCCGAGGCGCTCTGGTTGAGCGAGCCGAGCAGCACTTCAGTCGTCGGCGTTCGCTGCCAGGCAACGAGCGATCCAAGCAGCGCCGGCAAGGAGACCGACGCCGCCTTCGCCGTCGCGGTAAAGCGCGGCTGCTCACTGCTCATGTCGATGTGCACGGTTCCCTGCACGGAACCACCGGCGATCTCGCCTGAGATGGATTTGAAATCAATGCTCGTGGCGGTCTTCGCTATTTCGGCGCGAACGTCAAGCGGCACGCCGGCGCTCGGCGATGCCCCAAGGCCGAGAAGCGCAAGCGCCACACCGGCATTAGCGCTCTTGGCGGAAACCTGGCCGGCCAACGTCGCGCCGTCAGGCTTCGACGAGCCCTGGCCGTCAAAGACAAGTTGCAAGCCTGCCATCGCAAGTTCTGCGCGTCCGGCGATGCTTTTGTTCGGCACGCCTTGCGCCTTCAGGGTGAATTTACCGCGGTCGGCGCCGGCGATGGCAAGCCGCTCTGGCGTAAGACCAGGCACCAAGAGAGCGAGCAGTGCCTGGGGCCGATCACCGTCGACACTGCCGTCGATATCGATCGCCGCGTCGGCGAGTTTGGCAGGATTGCCGGTGACCTTGGCAAGGATTGAAACGTCGGTGCCACCCGCGTTGCCCTTTACCTCGATTACGGCCTTGGTGGCATTGCCCTCTCGCACCGCGTTGAGGCCCATATGCAGGTCGAGGGAGGCGAGGCTTGCAAGTTGCTTCGAGTTGGTCACGCCCTCGCCAAGGCCGAGAAGCTCGCTCGTCACCTTCAAGCCATCGGCGGTTGCGGCCTGCAAAGAGAGATCAACTTGGCCCGCCGGCGCGTCGCTCAGGCGCTCTATGCGGCCCTTGCCGTTGAGCGCTATGGCGCCGGGCGCGGCAAAGTCGAGGCGCTCGAAGTCGAGAATATCCTTGGCAAGGCTGAATTTCGCATCGAGTTGTCCGGCCGGAATGTTTGGCAGCAGAAGCTCGCCGACGCGGAGCGTAGCATGCACTTCGTCGTCACGCAGCGCGCCGAGCAGAGTTTGATCCGATCCGGGCGCAACACTCGGCAACCTTGCATCAGAGTTTGGCAGCCAGCTTCGCCACGCCACGCTTTCGCCCATCACCTCGCGCAGATCGAGGCGTTCGCTGTCGAGGATGAGCTCAACGATGCGCTGCTCGCCGCCGCGGTAATGCAGCGCGCCGCTGAATTTCGTACCGCTCAGCTCGCCGCTTGCGTCCTCAAGTCTGAGATCGCCGTCGCCGATGGTGGTCTTGGCGGAGAGCGTGAAGGCGCCGACCGTGGCTTGCCCCGACATCTCCCGGTCGCCGGCGGCCCAGCGGGCAAGCGTCCTGAGCTTCGAGCCTTCGAGCTTGATGGGGCCTTCGAACACCGGCCCCGACTTGCCTTGCGTGAGGCGCCCGGAGGCCTCGAGGTGGTTCTCGCCGGGAAGCTCGGCGGTGAGGTTGTCGATGGTCACCGCGCCGTCCTTCGCAGCTACGGCGAGATCGATGCCGCCGACGAGATCGCCGCCAATGCTTGCCTGGTCGAGCTTGATCGAGAGCATGCCGTCTTCGATGGACTGAGCTTGCGCGAGCGCTTGTTCGGCGACGGCGTTCAAGGCCCCCGCAGCTGAAGGCTGGGCGTTAGTCTTCGCCGGCGCCGCCGCGGCAAGCAACGTGTCGACGTCGACCCAGCTCGCGGCCAGCTCGCCCACCGCCTTGGTATGGGCTCCGAAATCGAGCGCGAGCTTGCCCTTCATCATCTGCGAGCGGCCTTTGGAATGTACGGCAATCTCGAACGCAGGCAGCTCGGCGTGGTCCGGAGTGGCGGTGAGCTTGCCCTTCAGTTCGAAGGCCGAAAGATGCGCGTCGGCGTCGGGCACTTGGTCACCCGGTTGGGGCGGCGCGTCCGCCGCCTGCTGCCCTGGCGCTTGCGCTCCGGCGTCGGTGCCGTTGGGCAGGCTTGTTGCAATGCGCATGATGATGGTGCCGTCATAGCTCGGCTTCGCACGGAAGCCGGTCGCGTTGCCCTCAAGCAGAATGGTGGTGTTGCGCTCCGGATCGCGCAGCGCAGATTTGAGGCGGAACAGACCGTCGGCGTCGCTTGCGCTCGTTGAGAAGCGGAGCTCCTGCGGCCGCCCGGCAAAACTGTAGGTCGCCGAAACTTTGTAGGGACCCGAGAGCGACGCGGCGCTGCCGACACCGTCCACGTCCTCCAGCACGAGGGGCGGAAGGCCCGGACGGCTCATCTCGATCCGCCCGCCGCCGACGCTCACCTCGTCGAGCAACACCTCCTTGGGAACGAACGGCAGAGCCTGTCCGGCCCTCCCCACATCGCTCCAATTGCCGATGCCGTTGTCTCTGAGTGCGAGTCGGAGCACAGGCTCGGAGATTGCGATCTTTCGCGCCTCGATGGCCCCACGCATGAGCGCACCGATATTGAGCCAGGCTTCGATCGATCTCGCCTCCAGCAAGGGCTGGTCGAAGCTCCCGCGGTCGCCGGCCACCTTCACCGAGTCGAAGCGGAGCTCCGGTGCCGGCAGAAGCACCAGATGCACCTTGCCGCCGACCTTGACGTCGCGGCCGAGAAGCTTGCTCGCCTGGGTTTCAAAGACCGGCCGGTAGTCGTTCCAGTCAATGAACAGTGGCGCCGCGAAGAGCGCGCTCAGCACCAAAATCAGCACTGCCGTAAAGGCGAGCAGAAATGAGTTCACGGAAGTCTATGCCTTAGGCTCGATCGCGAGCTTTCGCGAGGGGGTGTGGCAAAGCCAGGGACTATTTGGTCCAGTCCGCCCGCAAGTTTGGTCATGGTAACGCAAAGATCTTACCAGGATTAAGGATATTCAACGGATCTAGCGCCTTTTTTATGGCAATCATCACCTCGACGCCTGCCCCATGCTCCTGGGCGAGATAACGAATCTTGCCTTGGCCGACGCCATGCTCACCTGAGCAGGTGCCATCCATGCGCAGTGCCCGGTCGACCAGCCGGTCGAGGAAGCCCTGCACCGCACGCCGTTCCTCAACGCTGCCGGCATCGAAGAGCGGCATGATGTGGAAATTGCCGTCGCCCACATGGCCGACGATGGGGGCGAGCAAGCCCGTGCTCTCGATATCGGCATGAGTCTCGCCGACGCAAGCTGCAAGCGCGATGATCGGCACGCAGACGTCGGTGGTGACCACATCTGCGCCGGGTCGAAGCCCACGTGCGGCCCAATAGGCGTCATGGCGCGCCTGCCAAAGCTTGGTGCGCTCTTCCGGGCACTCCGCCCAGCGGAAGTCCCCACCGCCCTCGCTTCGCGCGATTTCGGCGAAGCTTTCGACCTGCTCGCGAGTGCTCGCCGCCGTGCCGTGAAATTCTAGAAACAACGTCGGCTGCTCGCCAAGCGTGAGGTGCGAATAGGCATTGCAGGCCTTGATCTGCACCTCGTCGGCAAGCTCGATGCGGGCGAGCGGCAGGCCTATCTGCATAGCGGCGATGGTGGCGTTGCAGGCGCCTTCGATGGTGGCGAAGGGACAGACGGCGGAGAGGATGGTCTCGGGAATGCCGTGTAGCTTCAAGGTAAGCTCGGTGATGACGCCGAGCGTTCCCTCCGAGCCGACGAGCAGACGGGTGAGGTCATAGCCGCTCGCCGATTTGCGGGCGCGATTTCCCGTCTTGAGCAGCGCGCCGTCGGCCATCACTGCGCTGAGGCTCAACACGTTATCGCGCATGGTGCCGTAGCGCACGGCATTGGTGCCGGAGGCGCGGGTCGCTGCCATACCGCCAAGGCTCGCGTCGGCACCTGGGTCGATGGAGAAAAACAGGCCGAGGTCACGCAAGTGGTCGTTGAGCGCCTTCCGCGTGACACCCGGTTGGACCACGCAGTCGAAATCCTCCGCATGCACGGCGAGTATGCGGTTCATGCGGGAAAGGTCGAGCGAGACGCCACCGAAGGGCGCGTTGACCTGACCTTCGAGCGATGTGCCAGTGCCGAACGGGATCACCGGCACGCGCGCCTCGGCGCACAGCCTCACCACCTCGATCACCTCCTGTGTGCTCTCGGCAAAGACCACCGCGTCGGGAGGCTCGCATTTGATCCAAGTCATCGTGTTGGCGTGCTGCTCGCGGAGCGCCGAGCCGGTCGAGAAGCGATTGCCGAATCGGGCCGAAAGCTTCGCGAGCAAGGCTCGCTTCGCCTCGGGCAATGGCCGCTCAGGGGCTTGTGCCTCAACGACGCTCATGGCGGCACTGTACCACCCTCTCGATTTACGAAAAGTGAAGCCTTAGGACGCCAGGCGGCCGCTCAGGAGCCGACGATGTCGATCACGGCGGCAAAGTGAACGCTCGCCGCAGCCAGCACGAAGCCGTGCCAGATCGCATTCTGGAACGGTAGGCGCTCCCAGAGATGGAACACCACGCCGACGGTGTAGAGAACGCCGCCGAGCATGAGCAGAAACGCGACGTGCTCCGGCACCGACGACACCAAAGGATGCCAGGCCACTATCACCGCCCAGCCCTGGACGAGATAGAGCGCGGTCGTGACGCCTTCGAGATAGCGAGGAGCTAGCAGCTTGATGGCAATGCCGAGCGCCGCCATGGTCCAAACCACGGCGAGCAGGGTAAAGCCCCACTCAGCGTCCATCTTCATTAGCGCGAACGGCGTATACGTGCCCGCGATCAGGAGAAAGATGGCGGCGTGGTCGAGACGGCGGAACACAGACTTCACCTTCGGCCGAACGATGAGGTTATAGCCCGCCGAGCAGGTGAACATGGCGACGAGAGCCAAGCCATAAATCGAGAGGCTGACGATCCACAACGTGGCCTGCGCCTGGACGCCCAGGATGAGAAGCGCGGTCAGCGCCACCACGCTCGCGGTGACGCCGACGACGTGAATGCAGCCGTCCGCGATTCGCTCGCGCACCGTGTATTGTGGAAACATTACACCACTCATGATCCAGACCCGGCCTCGGCGCCTATCAACTCAAGAAGAGCTTACCACCTGTTGTGGCAAGCGTGAGGCGGCGTAAACGAGCCTTGCGGCGCGGAGAGACTCCGCGCCGCCGGTGAACAACCGTAATCGTGGGGTCTGAGTTCCAGGCGCGATTGCAGCCTAGTTGCCGCAGACCTTCGAACCTGACGTGCAGACGTAAGGCACCACCACGCCGGTGAAGCAGGTCGTGTAGGTCTTCGCAGTGACGAAAGTTCCGTAGATCACGTCCTTGGGCACCACCGGCCGCACCGTCTTCCAGAACGGATCGGGCTTCACCTTGTAGGCGCTCATGCTGATCGACTTCCAGCCCTTCGATCGGCGCAGGTCTTTGGCGCTCTCATTCGCCAAGGCGCGCGACATTGCCAAAGCCTCGCTTTTGGTGTCGGCGCTATGGGTTGCCGAGACAACGTCGCAACCCGCCGCCGCAGGCTGGAGCCCCCAAATCGCCAATGCAAGGATGCTAAGCACAACAACCTTCGCAGCTCGAAGCATGCTTTTCCCCCAATGATGGATCAGGCCCCGCGATAGGGCTTGTTTTGCCAGTCCGGCACGGCGCTGGCAACCGAGCTTGTCGACCACAACCTGTGGCGAATCGACCGGCGATGCAGCGAAGCCACACCTCGACTGGCCGCAAGCTCTTGCCCTTTTTCGCGCAAGCCCGATGTATAGTTCCACGCAATGTCAAAGATTTCGCGTCAATGCCGCCGGGGCCGAGCCCACCTCGCCCGAGCCTGAGCAGTTGCCCGTCTCCATGCGGGCCATGGGCCTCAAGCCCATGCGCTATCTCGATGCGCTCAACCCAGAGCAGCGCGAGGCGGTGGAGACCCTTGATGGGCCGTTGCTGGTGCTGGCCGGCGCCGGTACCGGCAAGACGCGCGTGCTCACCACGCGCATTGCACATATTTTGAGCTTAGGCCGGGCACGCCCCTCCCAGATCCTCGCCGTGACCTTCACCAACAAGGCGGCGCGGGAGATGAAAGGCCGCGTCGGCGAGTTGATCGGCGGCGTGGTCGAGGGCATGCCGTGGCTCGGGACGTTCCATGCCATCGGCGTGAAGATCCTGCGCCGCCACGCAGAGCTCGTGGACCTGAAGCCTTCCTTCACGGTGCTCGATACCGACGACCAGATCAGGCTGCTCAAGCAGCTTCTGGTGGTCGAGAATATCGACGAGAAGCGATGGCCCGCACGCATGCTTGCAGCATTGATCGATGGCTGGAAGAACCGTGGGCTTGTTCCGAAGCGCGTGCCGGAGGGCGAATTTTTCGCCTTCGCCAATGGCAGGGGACGCGATCTTTATGCGCTTCATCAGCACCGGCTGAAGGAGCTGAACGCCGTGGATTTCGGCGATTTGCTGCTCGAGAATCTGAGGCTGTTCCAGGAACACCCTGACGTTCTTGCGCAATATCAAGAGCGCTTCCACTTCATGCTGGTCGACGAATATCAGGACACCAATGTCGCCCAATATTTGTGGCTCAGGCTCTTGGCGCAGGGGAGCCGCAACATTTGCTGCGTCGGCGACGACGACCAGTCGATCTATGGCTGGCGCGGCGCCGAGGTCGACAACATCCTTCGCTTCGAGACGGACTTTCCGGGCGCCAAGATCATCAGGCTCGAGCGTAACTACCGCTCCACGGCCAATATCCTCGGCGCGGCCTCGGGCCTCATCGCGCACAATCAAGGGCGGCTCGGCAAGAACTCTCCGCACAGACAGCAGCGCCGGCGAGAAGGTCGAGGTGCAAGGCTGCTGGGACGACGAGGAGGAAGCCCGCATCATCGGCGAGGACATCGAGCAGTTTCAGCGACAACGGCAGAATTTGAGCGAGATCGCCATTCTCGTCCGGGCGAGCTTCCAGATGCGCGCCTTCGAGGACCGCTTCATCACGCTCGGCCTCCCCTATCGGGTCGTTGGCGGACCGCGCTTCTATGAGCGCCAAGAGATCAGGGACGCGACGGCCTATTTCGACGTGACGCTCAATCCGGCCAACGATTTGAAGTTCGAGCGTATCGTCAATCTGCCGCGACGGGGCTTAGGCGAATCGAGCCTCAAATCGCTGCATCAGGTCGCGCGCGCGCACAACGTGCCGCTGATGCAGGCGGCGCGGCTGATCGTCGAGACCGAGGAGTTGAAGCCGAAGTCGCGCAAAGCGCTCTCCGACCTTATCGCCGCCTTCGACCGCTGGCGCTCGCTGATCGAGACCATGCGCCATACCGAGCTCGCCGAGTTGATCCTCGATGAGTCGGGCTACGCCGGCATGTGGCAGGCGGAGAAGTCCCCGCAGGCACAATCGAAGCTCGAAAATTTGAAAGAGCTGATCAGATTCATGGAGGAGTTCGACACGCTTGCTGGCTTCCTCGAGCATGTCAGCTTGATGATGGATGCGGAGGCCGAGGAAGCCACCGAGCGCGTCAATCTGATGACGCTGCACAGCGCCAAGGGCCTCGAATTCGACGTGGTATTCCTCCCTGGTTGGGACGAAGGATTGTTGCCGCATCAGCGAAGCTTGGATGAGTCGGGACGTTCGGGCCTCGAGGAGGAGCGGAGGCTCGCCCATGTGGGCCTGACCCGGGCAAGGCTAAGGGCCAAGATTACCTTCGCCCAGAACCGCCGGACCCACGGCATGTGGCAGCAGGCGATTCCCTCGCGCTTCATCGACGAGTTGCCCGTCTCCCATGTGGAGGTTGCCGAGGATCGCGGCTTTCATGGCAGCTACGGGCAGAGCCGCTTCGACACGGCGGAGAATTTGTTCGCCAGCGGATTCTACGAGACGCCGGGCTGGCAGCGGGCGCAGCGTAACCGGGCGCCGGGAAGCACGCCCTCCAGCCCACGGGCGCGGGAGCCGATCACCATCGACGGTACGCTGGTGGCGGCGAGCACGGTGGAGGGCGCAGGCCTCTCCGTGGGCATGCGCGTGTTTCACCAGAAATTCGGCTATGGCCGCGTCGCGCAAGTCGACGGCAACAAGCTCACCGTGGATTTCGATAAGGCCGGGCGCAAGAAGGTGGTGGATAGCTTCGTCGAGCCGAGCTAGGTCGGACCGTATCATGGATGGCTGTCGGCTATGACCGGAAGACGCTTGCTCAAGTGGTCGCCAAATCCATGACGTCCAATGGCAAGGCCGGTGGTATTTGGCAATCGAACTCGGGGCCGTCCGTCGATGAGTCGGGCACTCTCTATCTTTCGGTCGGTAATGGGACGGTCACGGCGCCGAGCGGAGGGACGGACTACGGCAATGCGTTTCTCAAGCTCGATCGGTCCGGGGCGGTGCTTGAAAAAGTAAGACCTCCGGTCGATGCGTTCAGACCATTTGAATAGCGACGCTGTCACTTACGTCGCGACCATCGAGGCCCAGCTTGAGGGCGCGGCCGCGATCGCCGCGAATCTCGAGTCTGCCGAGTCTCCCCTGGCATTGGCGGTGTCGTTGTTCGAGCGCGGCCCGGATCGTGCGGAAGTGTCGGCGTATTATGCCGAAAAGCCGAGTCGCGAACTTCTGATCCAGCTGATCGAGCGCACGGTCGGCAACGAAGACCTTGGCGGCTTTAGGATCGAGCTGCTTCCTCCTAAGAATTGGGTGGCGGAAGCCGAGAGCTTACGCGGCCCGGTGCGCGCCGGGCAATTCCTAGTGCACGGCGCGCACGACCGCGGCAAAGTGCCGGCGGGGCGCTTCACGCTCGAGATCGACGCGGGCCTTGCCTTCGGCACAGCCCATCACCCGACCACGCGAGGCTGCCTGCTCGCGCTCGACCGCCTGCTCAAGCGGGGCGGCGCTTACCGCTTCGTCGATATCGGCACCGGTACCGGCATCCTCGCCATCGCCACCGCGAGAGGGCTCAACACACGCGGCACGGCGAGCGATATGGACCCGATTGCCGTCGCCGTTGCGTCGGAAAATGCGAGGAAGAACGGTGTTCAGTCTCGCGTCAGGGTGGTGCATGCAGAAGGGTTTGCGCATCCGGCATTACGACGCGCGACGTTTGATCTGCTGTTCGCCAACATTCTGCTCTGTCCCCTTCTCGAGCTTGCTCCCGTCTTTGCCCGCGCGCTCCGCCCCGGAGGGATATGCGTGCTGTCCGGCCTTCTCGAGCCCCAAGCGCGCCAGGTCGAAGCGCGATTTCGCACCCTCGGCTTCACGCTCGATTCGCGAATCCTTCTCGATGGTTGGACCACACTGCTCTCGCGGCGTCGCAGCCCACGGCGCCGTCCTGCGGATTGATTGCGCCGAGGGCCAGCCTTACAAGGCAGGACCATGTTTCAAAGCTTCGAAGAGATCAGCTCCCCTAGCGCCGTGCCGGAGCGGGTAAGGGCGCTCAGGCGGGAGCTCAAATCGCGGAAGCTCAAGGGCTTTCTCGTCCCGCATAGCGACGAACACCAGGATGAGTTCTTGCCGCCCTCCGCCGAGCGGCTGCGTTGGCTCACGGGCTTCACCGGATCGGCCGGCGCCGCCATCGTGCTGGAGGACGTCGCCGTGCTGTTGGTGGACGGCCGCTATACCTTGCAGGCTCGGGCGCAGACCGACACCACGTTGTTCGAAGTGCTGCAGACGCCTGAGGCCAAAGCCTCAAAATGGCTCACCGCGAAGCTCCCCAAGGGCGGCGCGCTCGGCTACGACCCAAGTCTGCATACCATCAAGGAGATCGAGCGCCTGACCGAGAGTTTGGGCAAGGCCGGCATTCGCTTGGAACCGCAAGCCAACAATCCGATCGATCTCTTGTGGCAGGACCGCCCTGCCCCGTCCTCCTCGCCGGTCGTGCCGCATGGTCTCGAATTCTCCGGCCGGAGCGCGGCTGAGAAAATCGCCGAGGTGCAGGAGAGACTGAGGCGCGACAGAGCTGACGCGGTGCTTCTCACTCTCCTCGATTCCGTCGCCTGGCTGTTCAACATCCGCGGCGCCGACATCAGCCACTCTCCGCTCGCACTCGCCTTCGCCTTGGTGCCTGCCCGAGGCAAACCCGCATTGTTCATCGATCCCGCCAAGGTTGGCGACAATGTGCGTGGTCATCTCAGGGAGGCCGTCGAGCTGCTGCCGCCGGATGCACTCGACGCACGGCTAAAGTCGCTGGGTCAAAAGGGGGCGCGCGTCCGCCTCGACCCCGAGACGACGCCGGTGCGCTTCAAGCAAGTGCTCGAGGCGGCCGGCGCCAAGATCGTCGCCGGCGAAGATCCCTGCATTCTGCCCAAGGCGATCAAGACCACAGCCGAGATCAAGGGTGCTCGCGCCGCGCATCTTCGCGACGGTGCCGCCGTCTCCCGCTTCCTCGCTTGGCTCGACGAATATTCGCCGTCAGGCCGGGTCGATGAGATCAGTGCGGCAATGAAGCTCGAGGATTTTCGGCGCGAGTCGGGTGAGCTCAAGGACATAAGTTTTGACAGCATCTCCGCTGCGGGGCCGCATGGCGCTGTGGTGCATTACCGGCCCACCACCGTGAGCAATCTGAAGCTCAAGCCGCGATCGCTCTACCTCATCGATTCCGGTGGCCAATATGCCGATGGCACCACCGACATCACGCGGACCATCGCCATCGGCACGCCAAGCGCCGAAATGCGCCGGCATTACACGCTCGTGCTCAAGGGACATATCGCCATTGCCGCAGTGCGGTTCCCGAAAGGAACGCGCGGACAGGACATCGATCCGTTCGCGCGACGGCCGCTGTGGGAGGCCGGGCTCGACTTCGACCACGGAACAGGTCATGGCGTCGGCAGCTATCTCTCGGTGCACGAGCCGCCCCAGCGCATCTCGCGGCACGGCACCGTCGAGCTTCAGCCCGGCATGATCTTGTCCAATGAGCCAGGGCTCTATCGCGAGGGCGAATATGGCATCAGGCTAGAAAATCTAGTGCTGGTGACACCGCCGGCAGCAATCAAAGGCGGCACGCGCGAGATGCTCGGCTTCGAGACGCTGACGCTTGTGCCCTTCGACCGCCGGCTGATTGACCCGTCGCTGCTCACGCGCGACGAACTTGCCTGGCTCAACGCCTATCACGCCGAGGTCAGGCGCAAGATCGAAAAGCTGCTTAGGGGCTCCAGCCGCTCTTGGCTCCGCGACGCCACGGCGACTCTAAGCTGACCCGGCATCGTTTTTCGAGAGACACAAACCGCCAATGCTACAGCTTCGGCCAAACTGCGAGTGCTGTGACAAGGATCTACCGCCGCATGCGACGGACGCGCGGATATGCACGTACGAGTGCACCTTTTGCGCCGATTGCGTGGACGGCATCCTGTTCAATGTCTGCCCGAATTGCGGTGGAGGATTCAGCCCGCGTCCGATTCGGCCCGTGACCGAGAGACGCGAGGGCCTTAGCCTCGCCAAGCAGCCGGCATCGACCGAGCGCGTCCATCTTGCCTGGGATCGCCAGGAGGTAGCCAGGTTCGCCGAGGCTCTTCGCGACATACCGCCGGAGCGCCGCTAGTGAAGCTGGAGATCGGTGCGGGGCTCGGGCAGAAAGGGTTGCCATGGAGCTTATCGTTTCCGCCCTTGCGGCGACGCTTACGACTGCGGCCTTTGTGCCGCAGGCGCTGCATATCATCCGCCACAAGGAGACCAAGGGCATCTCCCTCGTCATGTACGTGGCATTCGCGAGCGGCGTCGCGCTCTGGTTCGTGTTCGGCGTGCTGATCCACAACTGGCCGGTGATGGTCTCCAATGCCATCACCCTCATGCTGACCCTCGCCATCGTGGCGATGAAGCTCCGCTACGGGTAGGGGTCCAGCGTCCAAGCCGAATCAGTCTATTGTGGCTGAATGGCAAAGATGATCGCACAGGCCCTCGCCCAAGTGACCACCAAATCGAGGTGCCCCGCTTGCGGGCATGAGGTTCATTCAACCCTTGGTGAAGTGAAGCGGAAGCCGCAATTTGCCTGCCCCTCTTGCGGCGGAGATTGCGATGTGCGCGAGGCCGTGGCCTGGGTCGAAGTGCACGCTCGCCGGACTTGGCTGAAGCGCGTCGCTTAGAGTCACTGGCCAGTCAGCGCCAGCCACTCATCCTCGCTCAGTACTCTTAGGCCTAAGCTTTCGGCCTCCTTAAGCTTCGAGCCGGCCCCGGGGCCAGCCACGACATAATCTGTCTTCTTGGACACCGAGCCAGCCACCTTGGCGCCGAGACGCTCAGCCAGCGCCTTGGCCTCGGGGCGGGTCATCTTCTCCAGCGTCCCGGTGAACACCACGGTCTTTCCTGCGATCGGCGAGGCATATTCGATGGCTTCGAGCGGCTCAGGACGGACTTGCTGCAACAGCTCATCGACCACCTCCACATTGTGCGGCTCAGCGAAGAAATCGGCGATGGCCTCCGTCACGGTCGGGCCGATGCCTTCGATGTTGTCGAGCTCGGCATAGGCCTCGCCGGCGCGGTCGCGGGCAGCCGCCAGCATCGCATCGCGAAACGTCTCGATGCTGCCATAGGCGCGCGCGAGCAGCCGGCCGGTAATCTCGCCCACGTGAGGAATGCCGAGCGCATAGATGAAGCGGTCGAGCTTCACATTGCGTCGCGCTTCTATGGCCGCGAAGAGCTTTGCCGCCGATGTCTCACCCCACCCTTCCCGCGCCTCGAGCCTCGTCGTGGAACGCCGGTCGCGCTCGGCAAGGGTGAAGATGTCCTGGGGCGATTGGATCAGCCCGCCGTCGTAGTAGCTCTTGATGCGCTTCTCGCCGAGCCCCTCGATGTCGAAGGCGTTGCGCGACACGAAATGCTTTAGGCGCTCGACCCGCTGCGCCGGGCAGATGAGCCCGCCGGTGCACCGCCTGACCGCGTCCTCCTTGCCGGTGACAGGATTGACCTCGCGGACCGCATGGCTGCCACAGGCTGGACAGACTTCGGGAAACTTGAATCGTTTCGCGCCCTTGGGGCGCTTCTCTTCAACCGCCCCGAGAATCTGTGGGATCACGTCGCCGGCGCGCTGGACGATCACCGTGTCGCCGATGCGCATGTCCTTCCGCGCGATCTCGTCCTCGTTGTGCAGGGTAGCGTTTTGCACTACCACGCCGCCGACGGTCACTGGCTCGAGCTTGGCAACCGGCGTCAGCGCGCCGGTGCGTCCGACCTGGATCTCAATATCGCGCAAGACCGTGGTCGCCTTCTCGGCGGGAAATTTGTGGGCGATGGCATAGCGCGGCGAGCGCGAGACGAATCCAAGCCGCTGCTGGAGGTCGAGCCGGTCGAGCTTATAGACAACGCCGTCGATGTCGTAGTCGAGGCCGGCGCGGCCGCTTTCGATGTCGCGGTAGGTGTCGAGCATCTCCTCGACGCTCGTGGTTAACTTGGCGAGGGGATTGAGCGGGAAGCCCCACTCCGCCATTGCGCGGTAGACACCACATTGGGTGTCGGCCGGAAGTTCCGGCGCCTCGCCCCAGCCATAGGCGAAGAACTGCAAGGGGCGCGACGCGGTGATGGCAGGATCGAGCTGGCGCAAGGACCCCGCCGCGGCGTTGCGCGGATTGGCGAAGGTCCGCTCACCGCGTTCCGCTTGCGCCTCGTTGAGGCGCTGGAAGGCCGCCCGGCTCATGTAGATTTCGCCGCGCACCTCGAAGGGATCGGGAAAACTCTTAGCCCTGACAATCTTGGGAATGTCGGCGATGGTGCGGACATTCACCGTGACATTCTCGCCCTGATATCCGTCGCCGCGGGTTGCGCCTTGGACGAGCTTGCCCTTTTCGTAGCGCAAGGTAATGGACAGCCCGTCGATCTTGGGCTCGGTGGTGAAAGCCAGTTCCTCGACCGTGTCGAGGCCGAGAAAGCGCCGGATGCGCTCAAGGAAGTCACGCACGCCCTCATCGTCGAACACGTTGCCGAGGGAGAGCATCGGCACACGGTGCATGACCTTGCCGAACGCCTCGACCGGCGCAGCTCCAACCCCAGCGGACGGGCTGTCCTCGCGAATGAGATGGAGAAAGCGGGCCTCGATCGCGGCATTGCGCTCGCGTAGCGCGTCGTATGCGGCGTCGGAGATCTCCGGCTGGTCCTCGCGGAAATAGAGCTCGTCATGATGGGAGATCTCGTGGGCGAGGCGTTCGAGCTCGGCGGCGGCTTCGTCTTCGCTTAATCTGTAGACGGGCTTTGGGCCTGACGGTGTGGCGGATTTGCCCTTACCTTTGGCCTTGCTCATACTGACCTGCTCATCAACCGCTCGGCCGCGGCGCGGGCCTCGTCGGTAATGGTCTGGCCGGCGAGCATGCGAGCGATCTCCTCACGCCGACGCTCGCCGTCGAGCACCAGCACACGCGTCGCCATCGCTTCGCCTTCCGGTCCATGCACGGACTCCTTGGCGATCAGCATATGCTCATTGGCAAGCGCAGCCACTTGCGGCGCGTGGGTCACCACGAGAACCTGCACCTTGGCGCCGAGCCGCGCAAGGCGCTCACCGACGGCGGCAGCGGTGGCGCCGCCCACGCCGGCGTCGACCTCATCGAACACGAGCGTTGGCGCAGAACCACGGGCCGCGAGCACGACCTTCAGCGCGAGGATTACGCGGGCAAGCTCACCGCCTGAGGCAACTTTCATTAAGAGACCCGGCTCGGTTCCCGGATTGGTACGCACCCAAAAGGCCACGCGGTCGAGACCATGGGGTCCGCCGTTATCGACGCTAGACGTTTCGAGTTTCGTGAAAAGCCGCGCCTTGTCGAGTTTCAGCGGCGGAAGCTCGGCAGCGACCTCGGCATCGAGCCGCCCCGCCGCAGCTATGCGCGCTTCGCTTAGAGCCAAGGCCGCATTCGCATACGCGTCGCGCCCGGCTTTGGCGCCGGCGGCAAGCTCCTGAAGCAGTGTCTCACCTTGATCGAGCGCGGCAAGCTCGGTTTCGAGGCGAGCGACGAGCGCCGGTAGATCGTCTACGCCAACCCTGTGTTTGCGGGCGAGCGCACGCAACGCAAACAGGCGCTCCTCGGCACGTTCGAGCTCATGCGGCTCGAAGGCGGTTGCGGCTAGCGCCTCCTCGATCTTGGCGCGTGCGGCGTCGGTCTCGCTCAGCACGCGCTCGAGCGCCTCCGCCACGGAGTCAAGCAAGGCCCCGCCCGCTCCGCTCTGGCGCTCGACACGGCGAAGCGCCGCGGCAAGCCGGGCGCCGGAAGTCCCCTCCCCTTGCAGGGCATCGAGCGCCTCGTTCAGCTCGCCGGCGATCTTCTCGGCGTGAATCATCAGCTGCCGGCGGGAAGCGAGCTCCTCCTCTTCGCCAGCTTGCGGACTGAGCTCCACAAGCTCCTCAAGCGCATGGCTGACATAGTCGGCGTTGGCGCGGATGGCGGCGATTTCGCCTGCATGACGGGTCCGCTTGTCCTCGGCGGATTTCCAAAACTCCCAGGCCGCGGCAACCGCGCCTGCCGCGCCGCTTAAGCCGCCAAAGGCATCAACAAGGTCGCGGTGACCGCTCGGGTCGATGAGTGCCCGGTCATCATGCTGGCCGTGGATCTCGACCAGGGTTTGGCCCACCTCGCGTAAAAGCTGCACGCCCACGGCGACGTCGTTGATGAAGGCGCGGGTGCGGCCATCAGCTGACTGAATGCGCCGCAGAATGAGAAGTCTCATCCACCTCCAGGCCATTGTCGGCCAGGAGCCGCAGCACTGGATGATCGGGGAAAAGCTCGAAGGTCGCGGTCACTTGGCCCTGGGCCGCGCCGCGCCGCACCAGCGACGCATCGCCACGGCCGCCAATGGCAAGGGTGAAGGCGTCGAGCAGGATCGATTTTCCGGCGCCGGTCTCGCCGGTCAGCACGCAAAGTCCTGAGCTGAATTCGAGATCGAGTCTGTCGATCAGAACGATGTCGCGGATCGACAAAGCGGATAGCATGGTGCGCGCGTCAGGCGGGCTTACCGTCGCCCTTCCAGGTCTTGATGATCCACGACCCTTCATTCATTTGCGGCCTGGTGCCGTATTTTTGCAAGAGGGCGAAGGAATTGCGGTACCATTTGCTGTCCGGATAGTTGTAACCCAGCACGGCGGCTGCCGTCTGCGCTTCCGGGATGATGCCCAGCGCGATATAGGCCTCGGTCAATCGGCCCAAGGCCTCTTCGACCTGCGCCGTGGTCTGGTAATCCACCACGACGACCTTGAAGCGATTGATCGCTGCCAGGAAATTGTTGTGGCGGAGATAAAAGCGCCCAACCGTCATCTCGTTTGCCGCGAGCAAGTCACGCAGGATGCGCGTGCGGTTCTGCGCCTCTGCGGCATAGCGGGAGTCGGGATAACGCTGCAACAGCGTCTGATACGCCTGCAACGACTTGCGGGCATTTGTCTGGTCGCGCTTCGGATCGAGCACCTGCACGTAATAGCTCATGCCGATGATGTTCTGCGCGAGGTCCGACTCCGGCGTGCCGGGATGAAGGGTGAGGTAGCGATCGGCGGCGTTGACCGCGTCGTCAAATTTGCCGGCCTTGTAATAGGAGTAGGCGGCCATCACGATCGCCCGCCGCGCCTCTTGCGAATAGGGGTGATTGACGTCGACGTCTTCATATTGCTTGGCCGCTTCTTCGTAGCTCTGCTTGTCGAGAAGCGTATCGGCCCTGCCGTAGATCACGTCGGGCGCAGCGACGTCGCCGTCGACATCCTTCTTCTTGCCGAACCAGGAGCCGCAGCCGGAGACCAGCGTCGCGGCAAGGATCAGCACACCGCAGGTGAGGGGCAACCGCAACAGGCGATGGCCTTGCGGCGTCGCAAACCAGTTTGTCCTGGTCACCCTCAAAGCACGCCCCAATTCGTGTCGCCTAGGCTAGAGCGCTCTGCGCCCCGGTGGAACCCGAAACTCGCCTCTTGCCCCTTGGATTTGCGCAAGTTTCCGGCCGGCCGGCACGCCTCCCGCTGAAACGTTGCTCCTCGTGCAGCGGCTAGTAGCCAACCCGCTGATTATGGTGTTTTTTTGCTCATGCCGAGCCAATTGAAGTGAGCGGAACCGGCCATCGCTCGCATGGGTGTGCGGCAACAACCAAGGTCGCGCGAAACCGCGGCAATCGGCGAAAAGTGGGCTACCCTTAGCTCCGTTCGGCCGCGAAATTCGCAGCCGCAAGGCGGTGGCTGAGCTCGGCGTGGCGAACCTCGCGGAACGGCCGCGGGGCTTCGACGAGCGACCAGGCGTCGGCATCTGCGAACAGCGCCTTGAGCACGAGGCTGTTCAGACGGTGACCGCCGCGACTGGACCGATAGGCCCCGAGGATGGGTGCGCCGGCAAGCGCGAGATCGCCGACGGCATCGAGCGCCTTGTGGCGCACGAACTCGTCCGAATAGCGGAGACCTTCGCGATTGATAATGCGGTCGTCGCCAATGGCGACGGTATTCTCGAGCGAGGCGCCAAGCGCAAGACCGGCAGCCCATAGCCGCTCCACGTCCTTCATGAAGCCGAAGGTGCGGGCGCGGGAGAGCTCGCGGCGGAACGACCCGGGATTGAGATCCAACTCGATTCTCTGGCGGCCGATCATGGCGCAGTCAAAGTCGATCTCGACATCGAGATGAAAACCGTTGTGCGGGGTGAGCTCGCCCGAAGCCCCGGCGTCTTCGACACTCACGCTCTTCAACACCTTCAAGTAACGGCGGGGAGCATCGAGCTCGACCAGCCCGACCTCGTCGATGGCCTCGACGAATTGCGCGGAACTGCCATCCATGATCGGCACTTCGGCGCTGTCGATCTCGACCAGGGCATTGTCGACGCCAAGGCCGCGAAAAGCGGCGAGCAGATGCTCGACCGTCGCCACGGACGCGCCATTGCCATCACCAAGCACGGTACACAGCGTCACGCCGGTTACGTACCGCTGATCGGCAGTGATCTCGGTGCTTTCGCCGTCGCCGTTGGAGAGAAGGAAGCGTAGCCCGGTATCGCCATCAGCCGGATAAAGGATGATGGAGACAGGCGCTCCGCTGTGAACCCCCGTGCCGGTAATCGAGATTTCGCTGGCAAGCGTAGTTTGCCGTGCCCCAATAAATCCCTTCATGGCCCCCAAGCCGTTCTTTGAGTTCCCTCAGGCTCGAAGACTGCGGCCCCCGAACCCCCCGTTTGATCCTGTGTCTCGGCTTTTTCAGCCTTGTTTGACTCAAGATCAATCAATGAGGAACCTTAACCCCCGGGTATGGGTGCGACAAATCACGGTTTCTTTCAATGTGTTACCACTTTACGCTTACCCTAACCCACTGACAAATCACTCTTTTCAGCCCCCACGCTGACCTCTTTCCGACCCTTTTTTCGCTCGCCTTGCGCGGGCCTACTTTGCCCGTCGGCGCAGGAAAGCCGGGATTTCGAGATCGTCCTCGGCAGGTGATTCGTCCACTGGCTCACGCGTCTCCATGGAGACGACCTTAGGCTGCGCCTCGATCCGTTTTTGCATCGTGGCCACCGCGATGTCAGAGTCAGGGCGCTCGATCTTCAGCCCTTTGGGAAGCGCCTCCACCGGTTTCGACGCTACCGTTTTGGGCATCATGGGCACGGCCTTCGGCGTACCGAAATCCGGCTCGCGCTTGTCCGGCACGGCTGCGTCCTCGTCCTTCCGGCCGCGGGCAACGCCGGTCAGACGCTCGAGAAAGCCGACCTTCTTCTTCTGTTCCGGAATGCCCGTCGAGGAGGCGGCGCCAGAGAGGGCTTTGACCTCGTTCTGCACAGGCAGCGGAAACTCCTCGATATTCGGCATGCGCCTCACTGGGCGCGGCGCGGTCGCCGGAGCCGCAGGCACGAAGCTCTGTGCCGGAGGCATCGGTCGCTGCGGCTGCACCCCTTGCGGCATTGCACTCGCCGCCAATTGCGGCGGACGGCGCTCGATCGTTACGTTACCCGGTGCGCGCCACACTTGCGCATCGCTCGGCGCTTCGGCCGCAACGCGGACAGGCTTGGCAGGCTCGAATTGCGGCCCTGGCGTCGGCATTGCAACCGGCACGGGCGCAGGCATGGTGGCAAGCCCGGCGAGGCGCTGGGTCAGGCTGTCCCTATCCCTGTGTCCAGGCTTGAACGCATCCGAGGAGAGTTGACCAAGGCCGGTCGCCACCACTGAGACGCGGATCGAGCCGTCGAGCTCGTCGTCGAAGGTGGCGCCGACAATGATGTTGGCTTCGGGGTCCGCTTCCCCGCGGATGCGGCTTGCTGCTTCGTCGACCTCGTAAAGAGTGAGGTCGTTGCCCCCGGTGATGGAGACGAGCAGCCCGCTTGCGCCCTTCATCGACACATCGTCGAGCAGCGGATTGGAGATCGCAGCTTCTGCCGCCTCGATGGCGCGACGGTCGCCGCTTGACTCTCCGGTGCCCATCATCGCCTTGCCCATGCCGGCCATGATCGTGCGCACATCGGCGAAGTCGAGATTGATGAGGCCTTCCTTGACCATGAGGTCGGTAATGCAAGAGACGCCGGCTCTCAGCACGTCGTCAGCCATGGCGAAGGCATCGGCAAAGGTGGTCTTCTCGTTGGCGACGCGGAACAGATTCTGGTTCGGGATGACCAGCAGCGTATCGACGTATTTCTGTAACTCCATGATGCCGGCTTCAGCCGCGCGCATGCGCCGTTGGCCCTCGAACTGGAATGGCTTGGTCACCACGCCGACGGTGAGGATGCCTTCCTCTCGCGAGGCCCGCGCAATCACGGGAGCAGCACCAGTGCCGGTGCCGCCGCCCATGCCGGCGGTGATGAACGTCATGTGGCAGCTGGCAAGATGCGCCTTGATGTCTGCCATGGCTTCTTCCGCCGCCGCCGCGCCGATGTCGGGCTTGGAGCCGGCGCCGAGACCTTCGGTGACATGGACGCCCATCTGGATGCGGCGCTCGGCGCTCGAGCTCAGCAGTGCCTGCGCATCGGTGTTGGCGACCACGAACTCGATGCCGCGCAGGCCGGAGGCGATCATGTTGTTGACGGCGTTGCCGCCCGCTCCGCCCACACCAAACACGGTGATCCGCGGTTTGAGCTCGGTGAGATCTGGAACCTTCAGATTGATCGTCATGGTAGCCTTCTTTCTTGAATCTTTCCGTATGTGCAGTTCAGCCCTGCTAGAAGTTGTCCCTAATCCACTCACTCATGCGTGCGAGATAACCGGTGCCAGTGCCGAGGAAAAACTGCTCGGCGCGGCCGGAAAGCTTGTCGTCGCCGCGCGCCCATTGCCGGAGCAGGCCAACGGCGCTGGAGAAATCAGGACCGGCGCCACCTTCGGGCAGTCCGTTCAGGGTGCGCGGCCGCCCAAGGCGAACCGGGCGTCCGAACATGTTCGATGCAAGCTCGGGAAGCCCGGTCAGCTGGCTGCCACCGCCGGTCAGCACGATGGTCTGCGCGGCCTCCGAGGCATGTGCGCAAGTGGCAAGCCGCCGCCGCATCAGGTCGAGGATCTCCTCGACGCGCGGCCGGATGGTCACGGCGAGCTGGGCCTTGGTGACCTGATTCATGAGCACGCGCTGACCTTCGCCAGCGGAGGGGAAGGTGATGATCTCCCGCTCGTCGGAGGGCGTAGCGAAGGCACTGCCATGCAGCGTCTTAAGACGCTCCGCGTGGTCGAGCGGCGCTCCGAGGGTTCGGGCGATGTCGGTGGTGATGCCGGCGCCGCCGAGCGCGATGGCGTCGGTGTGGATGAAATGCCCGTCGGAGAACACCGAGAGCGTGGTGGTACCGGCGCCGAAATCGATGCAGGCGACGCCAAGCTTGGCCTCGTCAGGGGTGATTACGGCGAGGGCGCTCGCGTATGGCGCGGCAACAAGCCCGCTCACCCCAAGATGGCAACGCTCGACGCAGAGCGACAGATTGCGAATGGCCACCTCGTCGGCGGTGACGGCATGAATATCGATGCCGAGCCGTTCGCCGCACATGCCGAGCGGATCGCGGATGCCATTATGGTCGTCGAGCCGGTAGCCGGTGGGCAGCGCGTGCAGCACCGTGCGCTTCTCCCGGGCGGCGTATTGGCGGGCGCCGGCGATGATGCGCAAGGTGTCGTCCTCGCGCACGGCGCCGGAAGGAAGCGCCACGCTCGCCGAGAAGCTTTCGCTTTTCAGCCTGCCGCAGGTGACGGCGACATGAGCTTCCTCGACGATGACCCCGGCCATGCGTTCGGCGGCGTCGACGGCGGAGCGGATGCAATGCTCGGCGCGATCAAGATGGGTGATCATGCCACCTTTCAGCCCTTCGGCCCGGTGATAGCCGAAGCCAAGCACCTCGAACTGCAGGCCCTCGGCGGCGACCTCGAGCCAATCTGGAGCGGACCAGGTCTTGGCGATCAGGCAGCAGATCTTGCTCGTGCCGACGTCGAGCGCGGTCACGATGCGCTGGCGCTTGCCACGATTGAGACCTGTCTGCCGCATCCCCCTCTCCCCCGCTCAGGTGTTTCGCTTGGTGCTTGCCGTTGGCGCGTCCGGAGCGGCGACGCCGCCTTCGGTCGTTGCCGGCTCGTTGGCGTCGCGCAGCCGCACGCTCACGCGGTCGGCGAGACGGAGATCGACCGCGGCGATGCTCCGGGCGAGCAGATTGCGACTGCGATCGAGCCCAATGAGAGTATTCAGCGCATCGGTGACGCCGTCGTCGGGAAGCATGATGTCGATGCCGGATGTGAGCTTCAGCGTCCAGCGCCGGTCTCCGACCCGCATGGCGGCGACCATCTGCTTGGTCAAGCTATCGAAGGGCTTGAGCGTCGCGAACAGATCGGCGGCGTTCTTGCCGGCGCCCTCGCCAACCACGAGGGGAAGGTCGGCATAGGCTTCGCGCACGGCTGGAGCGATCACGGCCCCTTCGGCATCGATCACATAGGTCTGGCCGCGGGATTGCCACACGGCGAAGGGGACGCGCTCCTCAATGACAACCTGGAGCGTCGACGGCAGGAGACGCATGACTTGTGCGTGCTTAACCCACGGCACTTGCTCGAGCCGCTCTTTGGCGGCGTCGGTGTCGAAGGCGAGCATCAAGGTTCCAGGGCCAGCGCCAAGGGCGTGCGTCAGCTCCACGTCGGTGGTGCGCTGCTGGCCCTCCACGGTGATGCGCTTCACGCCAAAGCCGGCAGCGACGGTGATGGCTTCGGCGCCACGCTTGGATTGGCCATAAAGGCCGTCCTCTCCGCTCACCCAAAATCCATAGCTCCCGCCGGCGGTCACCAAAAGCACGGTGACGACGCGCCAGGCACCGCTGCCGCGGTCGAGCGTGGCCCCGCCAGGGCCCCGCTTGGTCTTGCCGAAATCCCGGCAGGGTGAGGCCCGCAAACTTTCGGGCAGGCACGGCGATGCTGCGCGCGAGCAGCGCGTCGGTCGATTTCCTTGACTGACCTCGCCCCCTATTGGGCCTTACCGGTTGCACGACGCATCCTCCAGGATCCAGCGCACCAACTCGCCGAACGAGCGGCCGCTGTAAGCCGCAAGCTCGGGCACGAGCGACGTGGACGTCATGCCTGGTTGGGTATTGACCTCAAGACAGATCATTTCCCCCTCGCCGCCGCCCCGGTCATCGAATCGGAAATCGGAACGGCTGACTCCACGGCAGCCCAGTGCCCGATGAGCCGCCAGGGACAGCTTCTGTACCAATTGGTAAACATTTGGTAAAAGCGGCGCCGGAAGCACGTGGATCGAGCCTCCGGGGGCGTATTTCGAGGTGTAGTCGTAGAAGGTCAGACCCTCGGCCGGGCGAATCTCGATTACCCCCAAGGCCTCCTCCCCCATGACGGCGCAGGTGAGCTCCCGGCCAGCGACATAGCGCTCCACCATCAGATCCTCGCCATAGGGCCAATCGGCGGCGTACAGCTCCTGCGGAGGGTGGCGCTGATCCTCGCGCACGATGAACACTCCGACGCTTGACCCTTCCGTCACCGGCTTGATCACGTAGGGCGGCTTCATGGCGTGGGCGCGCGCGGCCTCGGCGCGCGTGAGCACTACGGCCTCGGCCACGGGAATGCCGGCGGCGCGCATGACTGTCTTGGCCTGTTCCTTATGCATGGCAAGCGCCGAGGCGAGTACGCCTGAGTGAGTGTAGGGAATGCCGAGCGTCTCAAGCACGCCCTGAATGCAGCCGTCCTCGCCGAAGCGGCCATGCAACGCGTTGAAGCAGACATCGGGACCTAGCTCGGCGAGCTTGATCGCCGCGTCGCGGCCGACATCGAGGCGGGTCGCGCGGTAGCCTTGCGCGTCGAGCGCTTTGGCGCAGGCCTCACCGGAACGGAGCGACACCTCCCGTTCAGACGACCAACCGCCCATCAGCACAGCGACGTGGGTTTGTGTGTTTGTCATGAGTCTTCCCCCTGTTGGAGATAGGGCAGGGCTCATGCTTCGAGACGCGCATCTATCGATGCGCTCCTCAGCATGAGGAGCTTATCCCTCACCCTGAGGAGGACCGAAGGTCCGTCTCGAAGGGTGAGGCCCCAAGGTCATTTAGCAACGCCGAGGCGCTTGATTTCCCATTCGAGCTCGATGCCGCTATTCGCCGTCACCCGCGCACGCACGGTCTCGCCGAGCTCCTCGATGTCGGCGCCAGTGGCGCCGCCCTCGTTGATGAGGAAGTTGCAGTGCATCTCGGAGACATGCGCGCCGCCGACGACGAGGCCGCGGCAACCGGCGGCATCAATCAGTTGCCAGGCCTTGTTGCCAGGCGGGTTCTTGAACGTCGAGCCGCCGGTGCGGCTCTTGATCGGCTGCGCCTGCTCGCGATAGGCGGCGATATCATCCATCTCGGCGAGGATCGCGGCAGGGTCGCCAGGCTCGCCCTGAAACAAGGCCTCGGTGAAGATCAGGTCTTCGGGCGCGCCGCAATGGCGATAGGCGTAACGCAGCTCGACGACGGGGAGCACATGCACTTGACCGGTGCGATCCACGGCGAGGGCCTCGACCACCACTTCGCAAGTCTCGCGACCATGCGCGCCGCCGTTCATGCGGAGCGCGCCGCCGACGCAGCCCGGAATGCCGCGATAGAATGAGAGCCCAGTGATGCCGGCATCGGCCGCGGCGCGGGCGACCTTCACGTCAGGCACAGCGGCGCCGGCGCGGAGCCGTGAATTGGGTTCGACGACAATGTCGCCGAAGCCGCGACCAAGCCTGATCACCACGCCGTCAATGCCGCCGTCGCGCACAAGCAGATTGGAGCCGAGTCCGATGATGGTGACTGGAATCTCGGGCGGGGTATTCGCCATGAAATAAGATAGGTCAGCTTCGTCCGCCGGCGAATAGAGCACTTCGGCGGGGCCGCCGACGCGGAACCAGGTGAGGTCGGCAAGAACTGCGCCAGCCTTGAGCTTGCCGCGCAACTCAGGGAGATGCGCGGCAAGCTCGCCGGCAAGGTCGGGCGCGACGCTTGCCTCGTTCATGGCCGGGCCCCGTGGTCGGTGAGCTTCTGCGGCAGCGCGTTGATCCAGTCGGTGATGGTGCCCGCGCCGAGCCCGACCACGAGATCGCCAGGCTGGGCAAGCGCCGCAACGGTCTCGACCAGTCCCTCCTCGCCATCGACGGTCAGCACTTTCGGGTGCCCGTGGCGGCGCAATCCGGACGCAAGTTCATCGCGATCAATGCCAGGTATCGGCACCTCTCCCGCCGAATAGACGGGAGTCACGAGCGCAATGTCGGCATCGTCGAGACACGCGGAGAATTCGTTGAATAGGCTTTGCAGACGCGTGTAACGGTGCGGCTGGATCACGGCGATCACCCTGCCGTTGCCGGCGACGCGCGCGGCGCGAAGCACCGCTGCGATCTCGACCGGATGGTGGGCGTAATCGTCATAGACTTGAACGCCCTGCCACTCGCCGACATGGGTGAAGCGCCGCTTCACGCCGGAGAAGCCGGCGAGACCTGCGCGGATCGCATCGTCGCTCACGCCGGCCTCGGCCGCCACGGCAAGCGCAGCGAGCGCATTCAGGGCGTTGTAGTGACCGATGACCGGCAGCATCAAATCTTCAAGCAGGCGCGCGCCGCCCTTGGCGCCAGAGCCGAGCCTCGCATTGAACACGATGCTGTCGCGGGCAGGTCGGACATTGGCGAGCCTGATATCGGCGTCGCGCGCCACGCCATAGGTGAGCGTGCGGCGCCCATTGGCGGCGCCATCCAGCTTGGCAAGAAGCTCGCGCACAACGGGATGGTCTATGCAGGCAACCGCAAGCCCATAATAGGGAATGGCCTCGATGAATTGCTGGAAGCCCTGATGTAGCGCGGGCAGCGCCTGCCAATAGTCCATATGCTCGGGATCGATGTTGGTGACGACGCCGATCTGGGTGGGGAGCTTCAGGAAGGTGCCGTCTGACTCGTCAGCCTCGACCACCATCCAATCGCCCTTGCCGATGCGGGCATTGGTGCCCCAGCCATTGATGATGCCGCCGGCGATGACCGTGGGATCGAGGCCGCCGCCTTTGAGCAGGTCGGCGATCAGCGACGTGGTGGTGGTCTTGCCGTGGGTGCCTGTGATGGAGACGGTGGCGCAAGGGCGCATCAGCTCGGCGAGCATCTCGGCGCGGCGAATGATGGGAATGCCGCGCTCCTTCGCAGCCTCGAATTCCGGGTTGCCCGCTTTCACCGCGGTCGAGATCACGAGATGGGCAACGCCTTCGATATTGGCCGGGTCATGGCCGATCAGGCAATGAATTTTGCGGGCGCGCAGGCGATCGAGATTAGCGCTGTCTTTCAGGTCGCTGCCCTGAACGGTGTAGCCGCGGGTGTGCATCACCTCGGCAATGGCGCTCATGCCGATGCCCCCGATGCCCACGATATGCACGAGGCCGGTCTGTCGCGGATCGGGCATGTGCATGACGAACGCTACTCCTTGGACTTCACGAGCTCGTCGACGAGATCGGCGAGCCGCTTCACGGCGTCGACCGTGGCCATGGCATGCGCCTTTTTGGCGGCGTCCGCCAGCCGCGCGGGCGAGGACAAAAGCTCTTGCAGCAGCCCGGCCAGACGCTCGGTCGAAAGCTCGGACTGGCGTACGCACCAGCCGCCGCCAACCTCTTGCAGCCGTGTTGCATTTTCAAGCTGATCGTTGTCAAGGGCGTGGGGCAGCGGCACCAGCAGGCAGGGGCGGCCAATCGCAGTCAGCTCCGCTACGGTGGAGGCGCCGGCGCGGGCAATGACGAGCTGCGCCGTGGCGATGCGCTCCGGCAGATCGCGGAAGAAGGGCGCCATATGCGCGGCGATCTCGGCGCTGGCATAAGCCTCCCGCAGTGGGGTCAAGTCCTCCTCGCGGGCCTGTTGCACGATCGTCAGCCGCCCGCGCATCTCTTCGGGCAACCGCACCAGCGCCGGTGGCAGAGCTTCGGAAAAGAAGCGCGCGCCTTGGCTACCGCCAAATACCAGCAAGAGCAGGCGCGATGACACGTCAGGTGCCGTGTAGGGCACGTCGCGAAATTTCAGCACCGCGTCGCGTACCGGAATGCCGGTCAGCCGCGCTTTCGCTTGGGCTTCGGCGCCGAGCAGCTTGGTCGGCATGAAGGAGAGCCCGATCTTGTCGACGAAGCGCGCGAGAAGCCGGTTGGCACGTCCCATCACGGCGTTCTGCTCGTGAATGGCGGTCGGGATGCCGAGCGTGCGCGCGGCGATGATGGGCGGCAGCGTGGGATAGCCGCCAAAGCCGATCACCGCGGCGGGCCTCACCCGCAGCAATAGCCGAAGCGCGCCGGCATAGCCGATGCCGAGGCGGGTGAAGGTGCCGGCCACGGCGATCGGCGAGTTGCTGGTGAGCGTGGCCGACGGGATGCGGTGAATGGCGCGGGCGGGAAAGTCGCCGCCATATTTCTCCGCGCGCATGTCGGTGGCCAGTTCGACCCCATAGCCGCGCCGCTGAAGCTCCTGAGCGAGCGACGCCGCGGGGAAGAGATGGCCACCCGTGCCGCCAGCGGCGAGCAGAATGGTACAGGTGCTCAAGCCATCTGCTCCGAGGCGGCTTTGCTTCCGGGTTCACTCGCTGCACTGCGCGGTAAGCGACCGGCAATAGGCCTTCGCCGGGTGAGCCCAAGGGCAAAGCCCATGGTCAGAGCCATGGCGAGCAGCGACGAGCCACCATAAGAAATGAAGGGCAACGTCATACCCTTGGCGGGCATCAGCCCGACATTCACCGCCATGTTGATGAGCGTCTGCAGGCCGAACAGCATGATCAGCCCGGCGGTCGCGTGGCGAATGAAGCCGTCCTGCTCCTGCGACGCCTTGGACAGGCCGCGAAGCACGATGAAGGCGAATACTGATAGCAGGATGAGGCACGCGATCAGCCCGTACTCCTCCGCGGCCACGGCAAAAATGAAGTCGGTATGAGAGTCGGGAAGCACATCCTTCACCGTGCCCTCGCCTGGGCCGCGGCCGAACCAGCCGCCGTGCAGGAAGGAATCGAACGCCTTGTCGGCCTGATAGGTGTCGCCGGAGGCAGGATTGAGAAAGCGGTCGATGCGCGAGGCCACGTGCGGCACGAGAAAATAGGCGGACGCGATTCCTGCGATGCCGGCTACGGCGAGCGCTCCGATCCAGAAGAGATTGATGCCGGCCATGAAGAACAGCGCGATCCAGACAATGCTGACGAGAAGGGTCTGGCCGAAATCGGGTTGCATCACGAGCAGAACCGCGAACACCGCATAAAGCGCGAGCGCAAGCTGGAGCCCGGGGACGTCGCTACGCTTCTGGCTCTCGTTGAATAGCCAGGCGGTGAGCACCACAAAGGCGGGCTTCACGAATTCGGAAGGTTGGATCGAGACGAAGCCGATCTCCAACCAACGCCTGGCGCCCTTGATCTCGGGGCCAATGAACAAGGTGGCGAGCATGAGCGTGACGCCAACGATGAAGATAATCAGGCTGGCGCGGCGGATCTGCTTCGGCGTCAACGTCGAGGCACCGAACATGATGGCGACCGCCGGCAGGAGTATCGCCGCCTGACGGCGCACGAAATAAAACGGCTCGAGATTGAATTTGGCGGCGATCGGCGGGCTTGCCGCCAGCGACAGCACGAGACCTGCGCCCATGAGCAGCAACAGGCCGAAGAACATCAGACGGTCGACGGTGAACCACCAGTCGGAGAACACGCTGCGGTCGGCACGGGTGATCCTCATGTCGCCCTCCCCTGTGTCGGCTGCACTGGACTCACTCCGTCGAGGCGCAGGACGAACTCGCGAAAGCTTTGTCCGCGCGCCTCGAAATTGGCGAACTGGTCGTAGGAGGCGCAAGCCGGCGACAGCAGCACCACCGGCTCCCTTCCGCGCGAGCGCTTTGCATCGGCAGCGGCAGCCTCGATGGCACGCGGAAGCGTCCCGCATTGCAGATGGTCAACCTCGGCGCCGAGTTGAGCGGCAAAGGCGTCGGCAGCCTCGCCGATCAGATAGGCGCGGGCTATTCTGGGAAAGAACGGCTCCAACCCTGCAAGTCCTCCTGACTTGGGTCTGCCGCCAAGGATCCAATAGATGTCGGTGAAGCTGGCGAGCGCCTTGGCGGCGGCATCGGCATTGGTAGCCTTAGAGTCGTTGACAAAGAGTACAGGCCCGAGCCGCGCCACCTGCTCCATGCGGTGGGTAAGGCCGGCAAAAGTCCCGAGCCCCTTGGCGATGGTCGAGGCGTCGAGCCCTTGGGAGCGCGCCAACGCATAGGCCGTCGCGGCGTTTTGCCAGTTATGGGCACCGCGCAGCGAGCCGATGCCGTCGAGGCTCAGTCGCCCGCGCTCAACGCCCTTCTCCACCTCCGTCAGGATCCCGTCCTTCACCCACACCCCGGTCTCGACCGGACGGCCGACAGCGATGCGCTTCAAGGCGAAAGGTCCGGCGAGCGCGTCGGCAACGGCGCGGCAATAGTAGTCGTCGACGCCGATGACGGCGGTGCTGTCCGCGGGCAGGCCGGTAAACACCCGGCCTTTAATGGCCGCATAGATCTCCAAGGTGCCGTGACGGTCGAGGTGATCCGGCGTGATGTTGAGCAGCGCCGCAGCGTCTGGAGCAAGCGACGGGGTGAGATCGATCTGGAACGTCGACAGCTCGAGCACGTAAATGAGGCCTGCGGCGAAGGGCGGAAGGTCGAGTACGGCGCGGCCGATATTGCCGCCAAGCGCAACGGGCCTGCCCCCAACCTGCAACAGATGGGCGGTGAGCGCCGTGGTGGTGGACTTGCCGTTGGTGCCGGTGATGACGACCACCTTGTCCCCACAGTCCTCCTCGGCCCTCTCGCGGAAGAAGAGCTCGGTGTCGCCGATCACTTCGACACCAGCTTGCCGCGCCTTCTTGACGCTCCAATGGGGCTCAGGATGGGTCAGTGAAATGCCGGGGGCGAGCACCAGCGCAGGGATCGTGCTCCAGTCGGCCGAGGCGAGATCGTGCAGGGTCACGCCTTGGGCAGCTGCTTTGTCGCGCGCCGCCGCGGTATCGTCCCAGGCGAGCACGCGCGAGCCGCCGGCGGCCAGAGCGTGGGCAGCGGCGATGCCGCTCATTCCCAGCCCGAACACCGCCACATCGCGGCCGGCAAAGATCGTCACGGGAATCATTTCTGGTGAATCTACCGCAATTTCAGTGTGGCGAGACCTAGGAGTGCGAGCACCACGGCGATAATCCAGAAGCGAATCACCACCGTCGATTCCGCCCAACCCTTCTGTTCGTAATGATGATGCAGCGGGGCCATACGGAAGACCCGCTTTCCGAACAGGCGGAAGCTCGCCACTTGCACAATCACCGAGATCGCCTCGAGCACGAACAGGCCGCCGACGATGGCCAGCACCAATTCATGCTTGGTGGCGACGGCGATGGTGCCGAGCGCAGCGCCCAGCGCGAGTGAACCGGTGTCCCCCATGAAGATCTGAGCGGGCGGCGCATTGAACCACAGGAAGCCGAGGCCGGCGCCGACCAGCGCGCCGCAGACCACGGCAAGCTCGCCGGTCCCTTGTACGAAATGAATCTGGAGATATTCGGCGAACAAAGCGTTGCCGACGAAGTAGGAGATGAAGCCGAACGTGGCGGCGGCGATCATGACGGGCACGATGGCGAGGCCGTCCAATCCGTCCGTCAGATTCACGGCGTTGCCGGCCCCCACAATGATAAACGCGCCGAAGGGCACGAACAGCCAGCCGAGCTCGAACAGCACATTCTTGAAGAAGGGAATGGCGAGGGCGGTGGACAGCGGCGGTTGGCCGACGGAGGCAATGACATAAGCAGCGACGAGGGCGATGCCGGTCTCGATCAAGAGCCTCACCCGCCCGCGGGAGCCCTCCACCGATTGCCGCGTCACCTTGAGATAATCGTCAAAGAGACCGACGGTGCCGTAAACGAGCGTGACGATGAGCACCACCCAGACATAAGGATTGTGCAGATTGCCCCAGAGCAATGTGGCGACAGTGACCCCGGACAGGATCATCAGGCCACCCATGGTCGGCGTGCCCTGCTTCTGCAAAAGGTGGCGCTCCGGCCCGTCGGCCCGGATCGGCTGGCCCTTGCCCTGACGAATGCGCAAGGACCTGATGATGCTTGGGCCGAATAGGAACACGAAGAGCAGCGCCGTGATCAATGCGCCACCGGTGCGGAAGGTGATGTAACGGAAGATATTAAAGGCGCTGAGTTCGCCCGTAAGCTCCGTCAACCAATAGAGCATGGTCTTCCCCCTAGCGGGTCCTTTAAGGGCAAAGTGTCGCGGAGGGAATCGGTAATTCGCGCTGAAAGCCCAGTTTTGCCGGAAGCGGAATGGAAAAACCTGAGAAATCCATGGGGCTCAGGCTTGGGCATTGGTGCGGGGCGCCTGAAAATGGCGTTGCAGGACCTCGACCAGCGGCGCCATGCGGCTGCCGAAGGAGCCCTTGACCATCACCACATCGCCGGCGCCCACCCCCTTGGTGAGGAGCGGCGCGAGTTGCTCCGATGTCTTGGCATAGGCGCCGCGGCGCTTCGCCGGCAGCGCGTCGTAAAGCCCGCGCATCATCTCGCCGCAGGCATAGACCACGTCCACGTCGGCCGCATCGATGACTTCCGCGAGCTCCTGGTGGAGCTTCGGCCCTAGCCCCCCAAGCTCGAGCATGTCGCCGAGGACGGCGACGCGGCGCTTGTACTCGTCCCGCGGCGTGAGTCCGAGCGTGGCTAGAGCCGCGCGCATCGAGGCAGGATTGGCGTTGTAGCTTTCGTCGATTATGGCCACGCGCCCGCCTTTGCCGCCGATGACGATGCGCTCGCCACGTCCGATCTGAGCATGCCAGCCCGAGAGAGCGCGGGCGGCCGACCTGAGGTCGGCATTGGCGAGCTTCGCGGCGGCGAGCACGGCGAGCGAATTCTGCACGAGATGGATGCCAGGCGCGCCAATGCGATAGCTGACGGTCTCACCGAGGATGTCGGCTTTCACCTCGGAGCTTTCGTGGCCAAGCTCGACGCTCAACACGCGCGCGTCGGCGCCGCGCGTCTCGCCGAAGCTTACGACCTTCGCCTTGCGCTGCAGCGCGTGGCGCCGGAGTCGCTCGAAATACGGATTGTCGCGATTGAGGATGGCCGCGCCGCCGGGCACCAGCCCCTCCAGAATCTCGGCCTTGGCGTCGGCGATCGCCTCGATGGAGCGGAAGAAACCGAGATGCACCGGCGCCACGGTGGTGATAATGGCGATATGCGGCTTGATCAACCGCGTCAGCTCGCTGAGCTCGCCAGCGTGATTCATGCCGGCCTCGAACACGCCGAAGCTCGTGTCCTGCCGCATATTCGCGAGCGACAGCGGCACGCCCCAATGGTTGTTGTGGGACTTGAGCGAGACATGCACCGTGCCCGAAGGCGTGAGGGCAAGCTTCAGCGCCTCCTTGGTCCCGGTCTTGCCGACACTGCCGGTGACGGCGATCACCACGGCGTCCTTGGTGCGGGCGCGTGAGACGGCGCCGAGATCGTTCAGCGCTTCAAGCGTATCGGCAACACGTATCAGCCGCTTCTCGCCTCGCGGCGCCTTGAAGCCCGGTTCGACGATGGAGCATGAGGCGCCTTGGGACAGCGCAGCTTCAACGAAAAGATGTCCGTCGCGGTTCAACCCGCGGAGCGCGATGAAGGCCTCGTCAGGCGCGAGACTCCGGCTGTCGATGGAGACGCCACTCACTGGGGTGTTAGCAGCTAGCGCGTTCCTGCCGCGCACCGCCTTCACCATCTCGCCAATTGTCCACACCGGCTTAGGCACGCTTTGCCCCTCCCTTCAGCGCGACATCGACCGCGTCATGATCAGAATAAGGAAAGATGGCGCCTTTGACGATCTGTCCAGTCTCGTGGCCCTTGCCGGCAATCAGCAAGACATCTCCCTGCTTGAGATCGGCGACGGCCTCGGCCACGGCCGCGGCACGGCCGGGAACTTCGATTGCCCCTGGTGCTGCCGCCAGTATCTCGCGGCGAATCTCCGACGGCTCTTCGCTCCGCGGATTGTCGTCGGTGACGATGGCGATATCCGCCTTATCCACCGCAACCGCGCCCATTTGAGGGCGCTTGCCCTTGTCCCGATCGCCGCCGCAGCCAAACACGACGGTGAGGCGATTGTGCACATAGGGCCGGAGCGCATCGAGCGCCTTGGCGAGCGCGTCCGGCGTGTGGGCATAGTCGATGAAGATTGGAGCGCCGGTGCGTGTCGTCGCAGCGAGCTCCAGCCGTCCCCTGGCACCGCGCAAGTTTGCCACCAGCGGCAAAACCTCGGCGGCGTCTGCTCCGGTCGCCATGCAAAGGCCGGCGGCAACGAGCGCATTGGACGCCTGAAAGGCGCCAACGAGTGGAAGGCTGAAGGACTCCGTCCCGCCGGTATGCTGCACGGTGAGGCGCTGGGCAAAACCGTCCCGCTCGGCGGATAAAAGTTTCAAAGTCTCGCCCTCCCGTCCCACCGAAATGATGAAGAGCCCTCGCCCCTTGGCGACCGCGACCACGCGCGCGGCCCCGGCGCTATCCACGTCGATGACGGCGCCCGCGCTTGGTGGAAGCAGCTCCCCGAACAGGCGCAGCTTCTCGTTGAAATAAGCCTCGAAGCTCGGGTGATAGTCGAGATGGTCGCGGGAGATGTTGGTGAAGGCGCCGGCGGCGAGCCGCAGGCCGTCGACACGCCGCTGCTCAAGCCCGTGGCTCGACGCTTCGAGCGCAAGATGGGTAACGCCCGACTTGGCGAGCTCGGCGAGAATACGGTGGAGCTCTATCGGGTCCGGCGTGGTGTGAGCGAGGGTTTGCGTGTCCGCTGGTCCAACGACACCCACAGTACCGAGGCTTGCCGCGCTGAACCCCATCTGCTCCCAGAGCTGGCGGACGAATGAGGCGACCGACGTCTTGCCGTTGGTGCCGGTGACGGCGACGGCGATCTCGGGCTGGACGCCAAAGAAGTGCGCCGCCATCAGCGCAAGCCGGCGGCGCGGATCGGCGTCCCTTACGACAGGCGTCTCACTGACGGTTTCTGCGCCCTGTTGCGGCATGAGGATCGCCGCGGCGCCGCGCGCCAAGGCGTCGGCGATGTAGCGCGCACCGTCAGTGCGCGATCCTGGCAGCGCAGCGAACAGGTAGCCGGGCTGCACGGCGCGGCTATCGGCGGTCAACCCCACGATCGGTATGTGCAACCAACGCGCAGGCAGCTGCACCTCAGGCCCCACCAAATCACCAAGGGTCATGACTCAAACATCCGCAGGCGCCCGCGAAAGCCGACCGGCCGTCGCCTCCGGTGCAACGGGCTAAGCAAGAGCCTCGGAAACCGGCGTTTCTCTAATAGGAGGCGAGCACCTTCTCGTCAAACTTGCGCTCATCTTCGGGAAGCTTCGGCACCACGCCGAGTATTGGCGCGATGCGCTCGACGATCTTGCCGGCGGTCGGTGCTGCATTCACGCCCGCCGTCGCTTCGTTGTGGGTTTCCTGCACGCGCTGCGGCTCGTCAAGCATGACGAGCACGAGATATTCCGGGTTGTCTGTGGGAAATGCCGAAAGAAACGAGGTGAGGAGCGATGACCCCTCATAATGGCGCCGCACCACCTTCTCTGCCGTGCCGGTCTTGCCGCCGACGCGGTAACCTTCGGCATTGGCGCGCTTGCCGGTGCCTTTCAACACGTTGAGGCGCATGAGCTGAAGCATCGCCTGGCTGGTCGAGGCTTTGACCACCCTCGGGCTTTGCAGCTCAACCGTGCGCGGACGCGGCAGGAAGGTCGGCGTCACGGCATAGCCGCCATTGACCAGAGGCAATGTCGCCGCCGCCAGCTGCAAGGGCGTAACGGACAGCCCGTGACCATAGGCGATGGTGATGGTGTTCAACCGCGCCCAGGGAGAGGGCACGATCGGGGCGGCGTTCTCGCCGATCTCGGTGGAGAACCGGCTCAACAGGCCGAGCTTTTCAAGAAAGGCTCGGTGACGCTCGATGCCGAGATCGAGCGCCATCTTGGCCGCGCCAATGTTCGACGAATAGATGAAGATCTCGGGCACCGTGAGCCGGCGCTTCTTGCCGTGGAAGTCCTCGATGGTGAACTTGCCGACATGAATTGGGGCGCTTGCGTCGTAGCTCGAGCGCAGTGACGAGCTGCCAGCATCGAGGGCGCCGGCGACAGTGAGCACCTTGAACACCGAGCCCATCTCGTAGACGCCTGAGGTCATACGGTTGAGGCGGTCCTTGTCGAGGGCCTGCTCGCGGTGATTGGGGTCGTAGTCCGGGAGCGAGACAAGCGCCATTACCTCCCCGCTCTTGACGTCGATGACGACGCCGGCCGCGGCCTTGGCGTGAAAGGTGGCCATGGCGTTGACCAGCTCCTCCCGCACGACGTGCTGCACACCAAGGTCGAGGGAGAGCGTGACAGCTTCACCGCCCAAAGCATTTTCGGGGGCCGACATGGCGAGCGCCGGATTGTCGTCGATGAACTTCTCGATGCCGGCGAGGCCCTTGTTGTCGACATTAACATGGCCGATCACATGGCAGGCGGTGGCGCCGACCGGATAGACCCGACGGTACTCCTCGACGAAGCCGAGGCCCGGCTGGCCAAGCTCGTAGATCTCGTCCTGCTGCTGCGGTGTGAGCTCGCGCCTGATGGCGACGAATCGCTTGCCTTGCTTCAGTTTCTCGAGCAGCTCGCCAGTGTTGACGTCGGGGAGGACGCTTGCCACCTGCTCAACCAGCTCATCACGATCGATGACCTTGGCGGGATCGGCATAGAGGGTCGCGCCTTTGATGTCAGTGGCAAGGAGCCTACCGTTGCGGTCGAGGATGTCGGGCCGGTGCACGGTGGTGGAAATATCGTGGAGGCCCCCGACGCCCGGCTCCACGGCGGCGAAGCCGAGGCTGACCAGGCGAAGCGCAATGGCCAGGAAGCTCAGCGCGAAGGCAAGGCAGGCGATGCGATAGCGGTTGCGGCTCTTGGCCAGATACGCGCGCTCGGCTGGCGACGCCGCAGCACTCATATGGGACTCGCGAGCCAAGGACCTCGACCTATTCCTCGGGAGGTGAGACCGTCACAGGCGGAGGGATCAAGACGGGAGCGCTCGAAGCCGCCTTGGCAACCGGACCGCCCTTGATGGGGACGGTCTTGACCGTGAGGGTCTTGGTCGGAGCCGGCAGATCCTCGTCGAGATTGGACGGGGTGGCGGGAGCCGAGGCGACGCCGGGCACAGGTACGGACTTGACCTTGGTCGCCGGACCGGATGCCGCCGGCAGCGCCTCATCGGCGGCTTCGGTGCGTACGCGCTCGAAGTCGCTGTCCGACATGGTATCAAGAGTCACGAGTTGCTGAGGCCGTGCCGGCGCAAGCTTCAGATGCTTTGCCGCCAGGCGCTCGATGCGCTCGGGCCGATTGAGCAGGCTCCATTCGGCGCGAAGGACGGCGACGGCATCCCGCTCCGTCTCGATGTCCTTGCGCAAGCCCCCAATGTCCTCGTCGAGGGCGCGGGCCTCGTATTTCCCGTCGTAGATGACGTAAGCAAGCGCGACGAGCGCAACCACAAGACAGATATTGATGAAACGCAACATGAACCCCACCCGTCCCTCAAACGCCTGTCGTCAGACAGGAAGCGTAACGCGCGGCACCCCCAAAGCTGCAAGGTCAAGAGCATGCGGCTGAGCGTCCGTGCGTTCGCTAGCCCTAAGGCGCGCAGAGCGAGCACGGGGGTTCAGCCTGATCTCGTCCTTTGATGGTGATAACGGACGACGGTTAAGAAGTCGGAAGCTCGGTGCAAAAATTGGACGCCCCTCGTCCGGGACGTGGCGGGAGGCGCGGGGGGCCGGCATGCCGCGCGACGCGAAGAAACGCTTGGCAATGCGATCCTCCAGCGAATGGAAGGTGACGACGGCGAGCCGACCCTTCGGCTTGAGCAGGTGCTCCGCCGCGCTCAACCCGCGGGCAAGCTCGAGAAGCTCCTCGTTGAGATGGAGACGAATCGCCTGGAAGGTCCGCGTCGCCGGGTGTTTGGTTTCGTCGTGCCTCCGGCCAAGCACCCGGGCGACGATCTCGGCTAGCTCGCCGGTCCTGACGATCGGCGCTTCCGACCGGCGCGCCACGATGGCGCGGGCAATCGAGCGGGCGCGCTTTTCCTCGCCAAGGGTGGCGATGATCGTGGCAAGCTCGCGCTCGGGCAGCTCGTTGATGAGGTCGCTGGCGGTTGGGCCCTCGGCGCCCATGCGCATGTCGAGCGGGCCATCCTGGCTGAAGGAGAAGCCGCGCTTCGGCTCATCGAGCTGCATCGAGGAGACGCCGAGATCGAGCGCCACGCCGTCGATCACCGCGATACCTTCGCGTTCGGCGATCTCGCGCATCTCGGCGTAGCGGCCGAGGACGAATTTCAGGCGTCCGGGAAAATCCGACTCGAGCACGCGGGCGAATCTTGCAGCGCCCGGATCGCGGTCGATGGCTAGAACGTTGCAGCGCGCAGACTCAAGGAGCCCGCGCGTATAGCCGCCGGCCCCGAAAGTCCCATCGATGAAATGCTTGCCGTCTCTCGGCTCAAGCGCCTCAATGACTTCGGAGAGCATCACGGGAATGTGGCGGGCCGGTCCGCCAGCGGCGGTCAAACCCGCGCCGCGACCCGCCATCATTCCCGTGCTCCCTCTGGCCCGCCGCTTCCGCGGCGCCCCGCGCCGAGTAACTTGCGGATATCGCGGACCTTTTGGCGCGCTTCCGCCAAATGCGCTTCAAATCGGCCTGGCTCCCACATCTGGAACTTCTCGCCGAGGCCGACAAAAGTGATGTGCGTAGTGATGCCGGCGTGCTCCCTGAGCCTTTCCGGCAAAATGGTGCGCCCATCTTGATCGATAGAAAGGATCTCGCTGGTGCCGAACAAGGCGGTGGCGAGTTGGTCGCGCTCGTCCGAATAGGGCGCCAAACCTTCGACAAGGCCGTTGATCTTGTCGACCAGCCGCTGGCCTCCCGCGTCGAGCGCAGGCGCATCGAGCGACGGATAGCAATAAATGCCGTCAAGGCCGTCCTTGGCGAGGACTGTGCGGAAAGATGCCGGAACGGAGACTCGGCCTTTCGTGTCGATTTTATTGGTGAAAGCCGAGACAAACTGGTCCATCTCCCCCTCTGGGCACCTGACTGACTGGAAGACGTGAGCGAACGCTAGGTGCGAGACCGCTGCCCTGTGATCGAAGATCGGGGGAGGGGCGGCGCGGGTCCCCCCGTGGCCTCGTAAGGAGCGCTGCCTGCCCCTCCCACTACTCACCGAACGGGCAAATCATGGGATAGCATGGGATATTATGGGTGGTCAAGGAATCTCGTGGGAATAGCCTTAACGTGGGTGGTAATTCTGTGGGTAACGGTGCCCGGGTGCGACGGTTGCGCCGAGGCTCCCCTCCCGTGACGCGACAGTCCTTTGAATTGGCGGATCGCGGCGAAGCGGTTTACAACTAGGGAAACGAACGGGGTGGCACTGCGTGTTCACGCGCACTATCGGCGCGCGATTCACTTGGGAGAAGCGCCTCGCCAGCATCGATCGGGGATGCGAATCAGAGGATCGGCGTCGGCGTTCATGCTCAACCGGCGATGTTCAACGACATTTGGGCTTGCGGCACTCATGCTTGCCGTCGGCGCTGGTGTGCTTGCCGCAAGCGATTCGACGGAAGGGCCGTTTGCCAGGCTTGGTCCGCCCGATGCACCGGTGCGACTTTATACGGTCGAGCGCGGCAAAGGTCCGCCGGTGCTCCTTATCCACGGCTTCGGCACCAACTCCTTCACCTGGCGTCACGTCGCGCCGGATCTCGCCCGCGACCACAAGGTCATCGCCGTCGACCTCAAGGGCTTCGGCCGCTCCGACAAGCCCTTCGACGAGCGCTATGCGGCAAGCGACCAGGCAGAGCTTCTGACCCAGCTCATCCTCGACCGAGACCTCCACGATCTGACCGTGGTGGGGCATTCGTATGGGGGAGGTGTAGCGCTCCTGCTTGCGCTCCAGGCCGACGCGCGCCTCAAGGGACGAATCGCCAAGCTCGTGCTGCTTGACACCATCGCCTATCCGCAAGCCATCCCGGTATTCTTCAAGCTGCTCGATACGCCCGTCGTGTCGCAGCTCGGCGTGCGCATGGCGCCGCCAACCACGCAGGTGCAGATGGCGCTCAGGATCGCCTATTTCGATAACAGCAAGATCGGCGCTGATGAGGTCAAAGCCTATGCCGATCCAATGAAGACCGCCGCCGGTAAGCACGCGCTGATCTATAGCGCGCGCCAAATCATACCGGACGACGTGGAGCAAATCTCGGCCCGCTATGCAACGATCGAACTGCCAACTCTCATTCTGTGGTGCGACCACGACCGCATCGTGCCGGTGGAGATCGGTCTCAAGCTCAAGCGTGAGATGCCGAACGCCACCTTCCGCATCATCGACCAATGCGGACACATGCCGCAGGAGGAGCAGCCAGAAGAGACCATGCTGCAAATCCGCCAATTCCTCGGCACGCCGTTGGCAGAATAAGTTCTTCTTATCGAACTCGGTAAATCTAATTTGCGCTGATTGTTCCGCACGGACCGGTGCTGATCCAGGACTACGAGCTCATCGAGAAACTCGCGCACCAGAACCGGGAACGCATCCCGGAGCGCACGGTACATGCCAAGGGATGGGGCGCCCACGGCACGCTCACCGTCACCAGCGACGTCTCCAAGTACACCAAGGCCAAGGCGTTACAGCCGGCCGCCAAGACTTCGCATGCTTTCCCGTTTCTCGACCGTCGCCGGCGATGCGCTCAAGGATAGATACCCTTGCAACTAGCGACGTGAGGAGAGAAGCGCCCTACCTTCACGAACAGTCGTGCGTCTCACCAGTTTTCGCCGCACTTTGTGATCAGGAATTCCACGCTCGAACCTGACCACAGTGTCGGGCGACACTTTCGCGGCTGCGCCCAGTTTTCGGACGCCTAAGCCCAGCTCAGCGCGTGCCATTCGGCATTGATTGTCCCGCGCCGAGCAAAGGACCAACAATCTTTGGCTATATCAATGCGCAGTATGGGCCCGCCCAGGGAGGCTTTGGCTGCATTGGTCAGCCGTCGGCTTCGGTCGGCGCTCTTTTTGTTATACGCCGATGAGGTAAGCCCCCAGCCAGACGAGTAGGGCCACAATCGTGACGGTGAGAATTAGAAGGAAAAGCATAACCCCACTCTCATAGCGGGCGAGGATTTCGCCGTCGCCGCAACCTTCAACGTCAGGAGGTTTGTTTTCCAGTCTCAACGCGCGCCTATCCGGTTCGCCTTTGCGGCTCGGTCTCCTCGTTCAGCGCGTCGAAGAAGGCCAAGGTTCGGGCCGGGTTTCTCTCGGCGGTGAGGACCGGATGGCAGGGTTATCCTACCGGCGTCGATTCAACCCGCGATAGGATCGGGTGTTCCAAGAGGCGTCGGCTTCGGTCGGCGATGTGGTGCTTGGCGTTGACCGCGCTGAGTGCAGAAACCCGGCCGCCATGGGGGCAGTCGGGTTCCCATCTAGGGCGGTTGCGCCAAGTTGGCCATGGCGCGAGAACCGCATCCGTTGCGGCTTGCGACATCGTCTGCGGTCGATGCCGCAATCATCATTATCAGCGACGACTTCCTAGTCGGCCAGCATCATTACGGTACGTTTCCGCACCGGATTTGCTTGAAACATAATGAAGCGATGTGCTTGAAAGCCTTGGAGGCCAAGGCCGAGCTAAAATGAAAGGACGACGAGTCTGGGGTGCTCGCCGTCCCTCTAGAGCAAGTCATAAGACGCAAGCCGCTTGCGAGAGGGCTGGCATGAAGTGGGATGCGACTGCTAAGAAGTGCTCCAAAGGTATGTAGAACTAACTTCTTGAGGTTTGAAGGGCGACGGCGGTTCCTGTTGAGCCGCCGTTGTCTTTTGACGGCGGAGATACCGCCCCTAGTCTCTTCAGGCTCGCAAGCAATTTCGGTACGTTCCAGGCGACCAATCCCGTCAGAAACTAGGCGGCAAGAACCGGCCTTAACGCCCCTGCCCACCACCGCTACAGCCGCTTACGCATCTAAAGACTCCGTCGGCCGGATGAAGAAGGTTGGAGACGCCCGATTGCGCCTCGCAGCCGGAGAGCAAAAGCAAGAAGCAAAAGGCGAGGAGCCACCGCATTGATGCCCCCCCGAAGGTGGTCAGTGGTTAACCGACTCTAGCAAGCCCACGCCAGTCCGAACCGCGTCAAGCCGTCGTAAGCGTCAAGCAGTCGCAGCGCGGTCTTTTCCTGCGATCCCGACTTGGCGCACGTCGCAACAACTACGCCAAAGATGCCCGCGCCTCTGAACGCACAAACACTCACTTGCCTAGCAAGCTTGGCAGCTTGGCGATCTTCGCCGCTATTCTCCTCGCCTGATCGAGAGTCAGCGCCTTGGCGAGCATCGCGCGGATCAGCGTGTCCATAGACATAGGCGATGGCCTGCTTGTTGGCATCCACCACCTTGTAGCCGCCGTCTAGGGCCTCAATTGGCAGAACTAATCACCGGCCAGCACGTACCGGTAGGCTCGACCGAGTTCGTAGAGTAGGAGCGCCGGAAGCCAGAAAAACAAAACCTGGATCAACAATGGCAACGGCGCGAGATCCGTGAAAAAACCTTAAAACCCAGACGGCAACCAAAACGATGGCAAGTCCGAGACAAGCCCAGTAGAGAACCCACCCTAAGCGGTAAGCCATGCCCCCCATCCCGACTAGGCCGCCACTTTAGTGCGTATGGTGACGCGGTGTTACCTCTCCATGCTCACCATCTGCGGCGTGCAACTCATAGAGAGCGCTCGAAATTTCGTTTAGCACCCATAGGTGTGGGCCACACAAACCCTCAAGAGATTCGACTAGGTAGCCAAGCGCGACGGCACGGTCGAAGTCGCTGTCGTCCGGGGTGTCGTCCGCGCCGTGCTTGTGAGTAGCTTCACTAGCCGCGCGCAATTCTGGCTTCATCCTCTCAACGGCTTCCTTAAGGGCCTGCCAGTTGAAGTGGCGCTCTGCTTTCTCGTCTGCCATTTGCCGATTGTCTCCTAGACCACCACCACGCCGACCGGCGCAACTGTCCATGGTGACGGAAAGCAGCGTTCGGTCATTGAGACTCAATCAATGAGTCATTTCAGCGCCTCTCCCCGTCCATTCCAATGGACCGTCTGAATAGATTGGTGAGCGCGTTAATTTCCCTTTGCACCCTGTGGATCTCAGGTAGCGTCCAAAACCACGCGGTTCCGAATAGAAGATTTGGATTGAGCAGGTCAATTCCCGGTGCTGCACTCATCTCGCGCAATCTCGACGGCACCAATGACTCCCGATGATCGGTGTCCACGCCATCCCCTCGCTATGCTGCCAGACCGCCCTATGTCAGCCGACAACCCTCTGAAGAAGCCCCGGCCCAAGGTGAACTCGGACCGGGACTCCCCTCTCATCTAATGGAGAGGCTCCCGACTCAGGGTAAAGCCGAGAGCTGATTTTCATAACATAAACCGGTTGCACCGGGCGAACCGCGGCGTATGGATCGCCCGCTGACGGCAGTTCGCCTCCAAGGCGGCGAAAACCGCACAGCAGCAGAAAATACCGCAAGGCGTCGAGGCCGCCGAGTAACTGCGTAGGCCTCTACCGAAAACCGCGCGTGGAGACCCTCTCCCACGCGCCGGTTCATTTCTGTGTGATTGGTTTGGAAATGGAGACTGGCGCGGTGGGCTTCCACCGCGCCAGTCATAAGCATGTCACCAGGCCTGTAAGCCGGGTTCTGTACCGCGCCCGCATGGAGGCGCGGCGATGACCATTCATCTCGGGGCGCCTGTCGCCAAGCGCCTCTTGCGACCAACCCGAGCGGCTCGTCTAGAAACGGGACTGGCGGTTTTGAGGCCGCCGCGCCGCCCCTATTCGGTCTTGCTCCCGGTGGGGTTTGCCGTGCCGTCCTTGTTACCAAGGACGCGGTGCGCTCTTACCGCACCCTTTCACCCTTACCTCGAAATTCGAGGCGGTTTGCTTTCTGTGGCACTGTCCCTGGGGTCGCCCCCGCCGGAGGTTATCCGGCACCGTGCTTCCAAGGAGCCCGGACTTTCCTCCCTGCCTGCCGATACGCTGGCAACTGACAGAGCGGCCATCCGGCCTGCTGACAGAGGTAATAAGGGGCTTTGGGCGCTTCGCGTCAAGCTGGCCTCGCAGATCATGCCGGCCAAGCCCTTAACGCGGTATCGGCGATGGCGCGGAGCTCCTTGCGGGTGGCCCCGCCCGCCGCCTGTACAGACATGCCTTGCATGATCGTGGTCACGAAACGGGCGAGCGCCGCGGGGTCGGCGTCTGCCGGCAGGTCCCCTTCTCTCTTGGCGCGCTTCAGCCGCTCGCGGATCAGACTTCGCCTGCCGGCGCGGCGTGCGGCTAGATTCTGCTTGACCACTTCGCATTCCTCGCCGCCGGACAGCGCCCCCTGCACCATGAGGCAGCCCGTCGGTTTGCTCTTGTCGCTCAGGCGGTCGGCAGTGCCCTCAAGCAGCCGTGCCATGGCTTCGCGCGCCGTCGGCGCTGCGAAAGCCTCCTCCATGAATTGGTCGCGCAAACCCTCGTAGCGATCGAGCGCCTCGCAGAACAATTTCTCCTTGTTGCCGAAGGCGGCGTAGAGGCTCGGCGGATTGATGCCCATGGCCTCGGTCAGGTCGGCGATCGACGTGCCCTCATAGCCCTTCGCCCAGAACACGTGCAGCGCCTGGTCGAGCGCCTGGTCTCTATCGAAGGCACGGGGGCGTCCCATGGCCACGGGCTTGATCTCCTTACTTTTTTATTGAACGCTATATAAGTCCCTTGACAGATCGCGTCCAGCTCCTAGATATGTAGCATTCGCTACATAACTAACAAGGAGTTGAACCATGTCGAAGCCAGTCGCCTCCCAGGAATTCACCGCGGCAAGGGCCGCCAGACCGCTCACCGGCAAGGTCGCGCTCGTCACCGGTGGATCGCGCGGTATCGGCGCGGCTATCGCCAAGGAGCTTGCCGATCAGGGCGCCGACGTCGCCATCAGCTATGCCGCCTCGGCCGACAAGGCGAATGCAGTCGTCCAAGGAACTCGAGAGCAAAGGCGTGCGCGCTGCGGCCTTCAAGGCAGACCAGGCCGATGCCAAGCAGGTCGAAGCTCTGGTAAAGACCGTCGCCAAGGAGTTCGGCCGCCTCGACATTCTCGTCAACAATGCCGGTGTGTTCGCGGGCGGCGCCATCAACGATTCCGTCAGCTGACCGCGCCGCGCTCGAGCGTCTGTTTGCCGTGAATGTCGGCGGCGTCAGCTGCCGCCGTGCGCGCCGCGGTCCCGTTCATGGGCGAAGGCGGCCGCATCATCACCATCGGATCGGTTGCGGGAGACACGACGCCGGTTGGCGGGCTTCGCCGATTATTCGGCGACCAAGGCCGCCGTCGCCGCCTATACGCCGCGGCTGGTCGCGTGACCTCGGCCCCAAGGGCATCACCGTAAACAATGTGCAGCCGGGACCGATCGATACCGACATGGCTCCTCAAGGATGGCCCCGTGGCGGACCTGCTCAAGGCTGGAACCGCGCTCGGACGCTACGGGAAGCCTGAGGAGGTGGCCGCAGCCGTCGCCTTCCTGGCCAGTCCCGCCGCCGCCTATATCACCGGAACGTCGCTGAATGTCGACGGCGGCTTCGCCGCTTAGGCGCGCGCCGCAGGAACACCCCGAGGCGGAGCTGACCCCGAGATCACCCGGGGCGGGCTTCGCCTCGAACTTGCATCAGTTCGTCTCCTCGATGTCCATGCCGTCGAAGGTGTAGCGCGGCACTTGCGTCCACACGCCGTCCTGCTGCACCGGAACCTTGTGCACCTTGACGTTGTCGACTTGGAGCTTGCCGGTCTTCTGGTTCACCCAGAAATCGATGTCGTAATATTCGTCCTGGCTGCCGGGCTTGCGGAAGTCGGTGCACGCAAAATACTCCCCTTCCTTCTTCAGGTGGCGCACCGGCTGGTGGATCTCGACGAATTCGAGCGGCAGGGTCTCGCCGGTCTTGTCGTCCTTGATCTCGAGATTGCCGTCCTTGTCCTTGTGAGTGGCGATGTAGCCATGGATGGCGCTCATCACCTGCCAGGCGCGAGTGACCTCCATGTCGCCAGGGTGCTCGCCTGCTGGCAACCACCACCAGGCCTGCGGCGAGCGCGTGATCATGACCCAACTGTCGCCCTCCTGCTTCGGGCCTTTCTGCACGCGGATGTCCATCAATTTGAGGTCCTGACCCTCGGGCTTGAACCAGAAGTCGATGGCGTATTGCTTCTTTGGCTCGTCCTTGTCGTGAAAGATAACGTTCGGGAACCAGCCATAGCCGTGCATGCCGCGCACGTTCTTGATCTGGTCAAAGATGAGATGGAGGTCGGCGTTGAGCTTCGGATCGCGAAAGACGAAAGCACCGTCCTTGGTGCGCTCGTCCACCACCTTCTTCACCGCAGCGTTCACGTCGTCCTCGGTGAATTCCTTGGTGGGTCCGGTGGCGGCAGGGGCCGCGGCGGGGGCGGCGGTGGTCCCCGCGGCCGGCGCAGCCGGAGCGTTGTCCTTAGTAAGATCCTTGGCGAGGAAGAACTCCTTCGCCTTCTGGATGTTCTCGGTTGGGTTCTGGAGGAAGGCCTCCTTCGACGACTCCCTGCTGAAGCAATAGACCTTGCCGTCTGGCGCGGTCCAATTGATCGAGCAATCGGTCTTCACCACCTGACCTTTGGTCAGACCAAAGGTGCAGGAGTTGTCGAACTCGCCCTTGGCCGGAACTGCGGCGGCAGGCGCAGGCGTCATTGCAGGCGCGGCGGGAGTAGCGGATGGGGCGGGAGCGGCTGGTGTAGCGGCGTCCTCGGCCACTGCTGGCGCCGCGGCGAGCCCAAGCAGCAAGGCCGCCGCCACGGCGCATATGATGGGAGTCCTAGTCATGGCGTTTCTCCTCGTAAGGCTGTTAATAGCGCCTCAAGCGGGCGCCTCAAATTGCCTGTTTCTTGGCCGAATATTAGCATTCCGTATGTAACCCAAGTCACGCTCTGTCCAATCGCGTCTCTGTGATCCGGGAACGGGCTTACCGGAGGCTTCGCACCCTTGAGTAGCGGCGATCGCCCACGGCCAGGCCGTAACGACATTGTGTCGCGGACACACCCCGGATCGGCCCCATAGTGGTGATACAATACTAGTAATCCCGGCTTTGCCGTGATGGTGGTGCAGGGGCGAAGGAGTTCAAATGTGAATATACATCAGAAGCCGGACCAGGGCCTGACCCAACGCTGGCTCGCGGCGTTTCCCGATCTTCCGGAACTTGACCCGGAGCATCGGGCTGAGATGCTCGGGAGCATCAGGTTCAACCGGCTGAACGAAGGCGATATCGCCTACCGCCAGGGTCAGGAATGCCAAGCGTACGTCATGTGCATCGAGGGGCGCACGCGGGTGTTCAAGACCTCGGAGTCTGGCCGCGAGATTCTGCTCTATCAAGTCGGGCGCGGCGAGACATGCGTGCTCACCACCTCCTGCATCATGGCCGGTCGCCCCTTCCCGGCAGAGAGCACCGCAGAAACTGATGTGCTGCTCGCGGCGCTCCCCGCACCGGCATTTCACCGCCTGTTGACCGCATCCGTTCCGTTCCGGCAATTCGTGCTCAACAATTACGGAGACCTGCTGTCGAGCCTGATCATGCTCGTCGATGAGGTGGCCTTTGCCAGCCTCGATCTCCGACTCGCGCGGCGACTGCTCGCCGAGGCAGACGCGCAAGGCATCGTGGCGAAGACTCATCAGCAACTTGCGCTCGATCTTGGCAGCGTGCGCGAGGTGATCAGCCGCTATCTCGGCGAATGGGAGCGCATGGGCTGGGTGCGGGCCTCGCGTGGCAGCATCGAGGTACGCGACCCGCGGGCGCTGGCGAGCTATGGCGCAGGGCCGACGACGTGACAGACCTGCGACGACGTTGTCACGAGGTCTGACGTGGTCGTGATCACAAGTCGTGACTTGGGTCACCGACCCGGCGGGTCCGGTTGACATTAAAGGGACCGTCCGAGAGCACGTCTTGGGACTGACCAGGCAACCGTCACCTGGGAGACGATCATGACGAGAACCACCATTCTGTCGGCACTCGCCGGCGCCTTGCTGCTCGGCGTCGCCAGCGCAGCGCTCGCCGCCACCGGCGAGTTTGACAATATGTGCACGGAGGGCCTTGCACTCGGCAAGGACATAAAAACCGATTGCTCCGTCAACGCGACGCTCGATGGCAAGACCTATTGCTTCGGCAATGAGGCGGCCAAGACGCTGTTCATGAAGGACCCGCAGGGCAACCTCGCCAAGGCGCAAGCCTATTATTCGAGCAAGAAATAGCGTGGTCCGGACCCGCTGCCTCATCGGTAGCGGGTCCCTACACGACCGGCGTTCGTTGCATCGCGCCGAGCAGGCGACCGAGCGTATCGCGGGTCGAAACATCGGCGCGGCCATTGACACGCTCCTGGCGGAAGTGGCGCTGAAAAGCCTCTACCACCTTCTCCAGCCCCGTGCCATAGGTGCTCGTAAGCTCAACTCCATAGCCGAAAGCAGAGAGATCCCGCTGTAGCTGCAGAACCTCCGGCCCCTCATCGCCTGGGCCGAGTGCCTGATCCTCGCCTAACTGCGTGGGCGCAACCCAAATCCCGACGCCGGCGCGAGCGAGCCGCGCCCAGTCGAACTTCTCTCCAGGATCGCGCTTGCGTCCGGGCGCGATGTCGGAGTGGGCCACCACGCGCTCCGGCCGGATGGGATGGCGGCCCAGAATGTCGCGACAAAGAGCCTCCAACCCTTGTATCTGCGCCTCGCGAAAGTCGCGATAGTCGATATCGTGGCCAGGATTGTGAATCTCGATGCCGATCGAGCAGGAATTGAGGTCAGTCTCGCCGGCCCACAGGCTTTGCCCGGCATGCCAGGCGCGCTCGGACTCCCGCACCATCTGGGCGATGCGTCCATCCTCGTCGACGAGATAGTGGCACGAGACCTTCGACTCCTCCCGCGTGAGCCAGTCGAGCGCGGCGTCAGAGGAGTCCATGCCAGTGTAGTGCAGCACGAGCATGTCGACCACGCGGTCGTTTCGCCGCGGCTCTCGGTTCGGCGAAGGACACCACAGCGTGGCGAGCGGACTGTCGGGACCTGCGGTCATGTCCTCTTATTCCTCATGCTGAGGAGCGGCCGCAAGGCCGCGTCTCGAAGCATGAGGCCACATCCCGAGACGGTTGCGTCCCGCGGCCGCCTCAGGATGAGGGTCGGACGCGAGCCGGCTAAGTCCGAGAGCTAAATCCCTCGCTCCTTGGCGATCTGGCCGTAGGCCTCATTGATAGCGGCGATCTTCTCGGTGGCGATGGCGACGAACTCCTTCGGCACGCCGCGGGCCATCAGCTTGTCGGGATGATTGTCGGCCACGAGCTTGCGATACTGGCTCTTCAAGGCTTCATTGCTGATGGACGGGTCGATGCCGAGAACCTCGTAGGGATTGCGCTTCGCGGCGGTGACATGGCGCGCCTTGATGTAGGCGAACTCGGTGTCGCTGATGCCGAAACGCTTGGCGACCTGTTGCAGGAACTGCTCCTCGCGCGGGTGGAGCACTTCGTCAGCCTTGGCGATGTGGAACAGGCCTTCGAGCACGTCCTCGAGCAGCTTGCGGTTGCCCTTGAACATGACCGCTAGCTGCTCGGCATAGGCCTCGTAGCCAGCCACGTCCTGCTTAGCGAGATTGAACACGCGAGCGACGTTCTTCATCTCGCCGTCAGGCACTTTGAACACTTCCTTGAAGGCGTTGACCTCGTCCATGGTGACGACGCCATCGGCCTTAGCCATCTTGGCGCCGAGCGCGATAACGCCCACGGTGAAGGCCACCTGGTTCTCCGCAGGGCCGTCCTGCTCCTGATCGCGATCGATGACGTAGTGCCCGGCGACACCGCCGAGCAGTGCGCCGATTGGGCCGCCGATCGCGAGTCCCGCCGCGGCGCCGGCCAACTTTCCCCAAATCGACATCGCCAACCCCCCTACGAATACCGCCTAGAGCATAAGGATTTTTGTCCGCTCCCGCATGCGGATAATCGTCTCGGCAGGCGAGCGTTGCCTGCTCGGTTATAACCTCGAAGTGACCGGTCCGGAATCGCGGAAATTGGCGAGGATGGAGAGCTTTGGCTCGTCGATCTCAAGCCCGGCCGCAAGCCGCCGCTCCACATGGACAGAGCGGGCGAAAGTCCAAGCGAACAGCCAAAGAGTGAGAATTCCAGTGACAATGCTTCCCACCAGCACGAAGGTGCTGCCGAGCTGGAATAGGTCGGCGCCGGCGACAATAAATGCCTCGGTGATGATGCCGAAGCCACCAGCAACCACGATCGCAGCGCTCAGCGAGGTGATGAAGATTGAGACTGGATGATCGCCGCCGTGGCGGGCGCGGGGGTTGGCTTCAGTGTCCATGGGCGACCTAATACCGGCGGGAAGTGGTGTGGACAAGGGGTGTTGTCCCTCCCTTCCGCTGCAAGGGGGAGGGATCTGCTCTTTAAGACTTGGGGACGTCGCGGCTGCGCGAGGCGCCCACGATCTCGACGCCTTTCGAGCCCACGAACTGGTCGAGGTTCATGGTGAGGTAATAGGGTGCCGCAAGCCGCAGCACGAGGCCATTCTTGACGCAGCCGACGCAATAGGCTGGACGGCCGCTATAGGCCTCGTGGCTCAGCGACACGTCCATATTCATGTAGGGTTTAACGCCGGTGACGGTGAGCTGATAGACACTGCGGCCCGCATACCATTCGATATCGACGCCGGTGAAATCTATTGGGTAGCACTCGCCGGTAAGACTCCAGATCGGCACCACGAGCTCAGGTGCGTGAGGCTTGCGGATCAGCGGCCCGGCCCATGCGGCAGCCCCTGCCGTCAAGCAAAGTCCCACTCCCGCAAATAGGCTCAGTATCTCGCGTCGCATCGCAGTCCCCCGTTTGCCGTGTAGCCTAGCCGCCGACTGTGACCGTCCCAAGGTCTAGAGCAAACTCGGCACCGAACGTCTCCTCTGTCGCGGGAAAAAGCCTACTATGAGCAAGCCATCGCGTGAAAACTAAGTGGGAACCGAACTCCGGGTTTCCCGTTGCCCCTACAATGCTCGGTGGCCCGGAGCATGAAAACGAGGAGACATCCCGATGCAGGCTTTCACAGGTGCATGACTTTGCGAGTCGGCTTCTCAGGGAGCACGGCGACAAAGCCCAATTGATTGCAGCCCAAAGGATGCTCGAATGCGAGAAGCGCGGCGATAGAAGCGAAGCTGAGGACTGGCGCCGCATGCGCGACACGCTGAAAGAGATGAAGGGACCGCTAGCGAGCTGAAGCTCGCCCTTCCGTTGCTCTCCCAACCCGCATCAGGCGAAAACCGGCTTCAGCAAAAAGGCGCCGGTAATTGTGGCAGAGGCGGCGTTGATCTCGTTGATGCGGCCAGCAAACAGAGCCCCATGATGGCGGTGCAGAGAGCCGCAGCGAGACAGGTCGCCACGAACACCGCGCCATGATCCATGCCGGCCTTCTCGAGGATCGCCGGGTTTACGAACATGATGTAGGCCATGGTGAGGAAGGTGGCGAGCCCGGCGCGCAGCTCCGACGCCACGCTGGTGCCAGCGGCGGCGAGACCGAAATAGCGGTCGAGCGAGCCTTGCAGTCCTGATGCCTCGGCGGACGCCTGGCCGCCCTCCCCTCCCCGTTCCTCAGCCATTCTCATTACCCTTGCCTTGTCATCACCCGAACTTCGCAGGCATGACAATGTTGATTGGGTGGCTTATCCACATGCTCGCAGCAGGAAAGGAGCCATACATGGCCATTTACGCGCTCGACGGAGAGGCGCCGGAGTTTCCGGCCGACGGCCTTTATTGGGTCGCCGAGACTGCCGCGTTGATCGGGCGCGTGCGGCTCCACTCCGACGTGAGCATCTGGTGGGGCTCGGTCTTGCGCGGCGACAATGAGTGGATCGAGATCGGCGCGCGCTCGCAAATCCAGGATAATGCGACGCTGCACACCGACCCAGGATTTCCGCTCACTATCGGCGAGGACTGCGTCATCGGCCACAATGTCATTCTGCACGGCTGCGCCGTTGGCGGTGCGAGTCTAATCGGCATGGGTGCCATCATTTTGAACGGCGCGAAAATCGGCGCCCACTCACTGGTTGGCGCCGGAGCGCTGATCACCGAGGGCAAGGAGTTTCCCGACAATTCCGTGATCGTCGGCGCGCCGGCCAAGCTCGTGCGCGAGGCCGACGACACGACGAAGGCGGTGACGGCGCGAGCGGCAGATGTCTATGTGCGGCGCTGGAAGCGCTACGCCGCGGGGCTGATGCGGCTCGGATGACACGGTCCGGCACCTGGCAGTTTTGCATCGACCGTGGGGGCACGTTCACCGACATCGTCGCGCTGAGCCCCAACGGGCGGCTCCTCACCCACAAGCTCCTCTCCGAGAATCCCGAAGCCTATTCCGACGCGGCAACCGCCGGCATGGCCGATCTGCTTGAGGTTGCACGCAGGGAGGCTCTGCCAACAGAGCTGATCCAAAACGTCAAGATGGGAACCACCGTCGCCACCAATGCGCTGCTCGAGCGCAAGGGCGATCGCGTGCTGTTGCTGGTGAGCGAAGGGTTGCGCGACGCCCTCGAGATCGGCTATCAGGCGCGGCCAAAGATCTTCGCGCGGAAGATCGAGAAGCCGTCCATGCTCTACGTGCGCGTGACCGAGGTGCCGGAACGCATCCGCGCCGACGGCGCAATCGAAACGCCACTTGATGTTGTTGCTGCACGCGCTCTGCTCGATGCGGCACGGGCGGATGGGATCGATGCGGTTGCCGTCGTTTTCATGCATGCCTATGCCCATCCGAGGCACGAGAAGATTGCGGCAGAGCTCGCACGCGAAGCGGGCTTCGTGCAAATCTCGGTGAGCCATGAGGTGAGCCCGCTGGTGAAATTCGTCGGGCGCGGCGACACGACCGTGGTCGATGCCTATCTCTCGCCGCTGCTCCGCCGGTACGTCGATCGCGTGGCGGCGGCGCTTGTTCCCCACCCTTCGATACGCGCCCTGGCGGACGCTCCGCAGGGTGAGGTGAGTGACCCTCATCCTGAGGAGCGTGAGCGAAGCGAGCGCGTCTCGAAGGATGAGGCCCCCCACCCGACCCGCTACGCCGGTCGGCCTCCCCGCGAGGGGGAGGCATGCGCTCCAAGAACTCCTGTTCATGCAATCCTCCGGCGGGCTTACCTCAGCGCATCTGTTCAAGGGCAAAGACGCAATTCTGTCTGGGCCCGCCGGCGGCGTGGTCGGTGCGGTAGAAACGGCGCGCATCGCCGGCTTCGACCGCGTCATCGGCTTCGACATGGGCGGCACCTCGACCGATGTCTGCCATTTCGACGGCGTATACGAGCGGACTTTTGAAAGCGTGGTCGCAGGCGTGCGCGTGCGGGTGCCGATGATGCTGATCCATACCGTCGCGGCCGGCGGCGGATCGATCCTCTCTTATGACGGCGCGCGCTTCCGTGTCGGCCCGGATTCGGCCGGCGCCAATCCTGGTCCTGCCTGCTATCGCCGCGGTGGGCCGCTCACCGTCACTGACGCCAATGTGATGGTGGGAAAGCTCGTGGCGGACTTCTTCCCAAAGATTTTCGGGCCGACGCAGGATCAACCCCTCGACGCGAAGGTCGTGAGTGAGCGCTTCGCCGCGCTTGCCGCGGAGATCGGCGATGGCCGCGAGCCGGCGCAAGTCGCCCACGGCTTCATCCGCATCGCGGTCGAGAACATGGCGAACGCAATCCTGACCATTTCGGTACAGCGCGGTTACAACGTCACCGATTATGTGCTAAACACGTTCGGTGGCGCCGGCGGCCAACATGCCTGCCTCGTCGCCGACGCACTCGGCATCGGGCGCGTGCTCATCCATCCTCTGTCTGGCGTGCTGTCGGCCTACGGCATGGGGCTCGCCGAGCTGAAGGCGACGCGGAGCCGTGCGGTGCTGCGCCTGCTCGATGCGGAGGGTCTTGTCTTAGCCGAGGCCCTAGCCAAGTCGCTGGCCGACGAGGCGGCAGAGGAGCTTGCCGACCAGGGTGTGGCCCGTGACGGCATCCGCATCAGCGCCCTCGCGCATCTCCGCTATCTCGGCACCGACACCGCACTGCCGGTGCCGCTGGGCACCCACGCCGAACTCAAAAGCGCGTTCGAGGCGATGCATCGCCAGCGCTTTGGCTTTGTCGGCGCCGACAAGGCAATCGAGATCGAGGTAATCGAGGTTGAGGCGCTCGGCGGCGGTGGCCATCCGCAAGAGCCCGACCTGCCGCTTTCGCTCGAGGAGGTCCCTGAGCCGCAAACCACCACGAGGCTCTTCACCGGCGGCAGCTGGCACGACGTGCCTGTCCTCATGCGTGAAAGCCTGATGCCGGGCCACCGCATCGCCGGACCGGCGCTGATCATTGAGCCGCATCAGACAGTGGTGGTCGAGCCGCACTGGCAGGCAGAGGTCACGGCGAAAAATCATCTGCTGCTCAGCCGCGCGTGCAGGCGTGATACTCGGGCCGCGCTCGGCACCGCCGTCGATCCCGTGCTGCTCGAAGTCTTCAACAAGCGCTTCACGGCAATTGCCGAGCAGATGGGCTACGCGCTCCAGAATACTGCGCGGTCGGTCAATATCAAGGAGCGGCTCGATTTCTCCTGCGCCATCTTCGATCGTGAAGGGCGCCTCGTCGCCAACGCGCCGCATATTCCGGTGCATCTCGGGTCGATGGATCGGAGCGTGGAGACGGTGCGGCGCGAGGTGGGCGCTCGCCTCGCGCCCGGCGATGTGTGGATGCTGAACGCGCCTTATAATGGCGGCACGCATCTTCCAGACATCACCGTCGTGACGCCGGTGTTCGCGGAACGTAACGCCGAGATCCTGTTCTTTGTCGCGGCGCGCGGGCACCATGCCGATATCGGCGGCATTACCCCTGGCTCGATGAGCCCGAAGGCGACCCGCATCGAGGAGGAGGGCGTCTATATCGACCCCTTCAAGCTGATCGAGGGCGGCCGCTTCTGTGAAGAGGCGGTGCTTCAGCTCCTGAGCCAAAGTCCCTACCCGGCCCGCGACCCGGCGCAGAACATCGCCGATCTCAAGGCGCAAGCCGCAGCCAACGCCAAGGGCGTGGAAGAACTCCACAAGATCGTTGCCGATTACGGGCTTGATGTAGTGCAGGCCTATATGGGTCATGTGCAGGACAATGCCGCGGCGAGCGTGGCGCGCGTGATCGAGACGCTTCGCACAGCGAGCTTCGAGGTCGAGACCGACACCGGCGCGCGTATCAGGCTTGCGATCCGTTTCGACCTCGAACGCGGTAAAGCTATCATCGACTTCACCGGCACGAGCGGACAACAGCCCGATACTTTCAATGCGCCGGAACCGATCACTCGGGCTTGCGTGCTCTATGTCTTCCGCACGCTGGTCGATGACGATATTCCGCTCAATGCCGGCTGCCTGCGGGATATCGAGATCATTGTGCCGGAAGGATCGATGCTCGCGCCCCGCTACCCAGCAGCAGTCGCTGCCGGCAATGTGGAGACGAGCCAGACCATCGTGAACTGCCTCTATGGCGCGTTGGGGGTGCTCGGCTCGGCGCAAGGCACCATGAACAATCTCACCTTCGGCAACGCCCGCACCCAATATTACGAGACAGTCTGCTCAGGTGCGCCGGCAGGCCCCGGCTTCGACGGTGTGGCGGCGGTGCAGACGCATATGACCAATTCGCGGCTGACCGACCCGGAGGTGCTCGAGCTCCGTTACCCGGTGCTGCTCGAACGCTTCGAAATCAGGCGCGGCTCTGGCGGCAGGGGGAAATGGCGCGCTGGCGACGGGACGCTTCGAGTGATCAGATTTCTTGAGAGTATGGAGTGCGCGATCCTGGCAGGCTTCCGACGCGTGCGGCCCTTCGGGCTTGGCGGCGGCGAACCGGGAGAAGCCGGCGCGAATTTCGTGCGCCGCAAGAATGGACAGCTGGAAAGCTTGGACGCCTGTGCTCAGACAGTGCTGGAACCTGGCGACGCCGTCATCATCAGGACACCGACCGGAGGCGGCTACGGCCCTGCGGAATGACCGTTAGAGACCTCACCCGCAATTGTGGACACGCTGCAAGAACCGCCATTTGAGGTTCGCCCTTTGTGCATTGACCACGAGATTGATCGAGCCCTGCACCAGCTGAAGTCCGCATGCAAGCGCAAATAGAGAGGGCGCGGGGGCCTAATCCCGCGCCCTCTTACGCGTTGCCTCTCTACTACTGAGCTGGGGCTTATGCGGTGGCCGGCTTCGGACCGCCCGCCCCGCGCTCGGCCATGAACTGATCGAACTCTGCCTTGTCGCGCGCCTTGCGCAGACGATCGAGGAAGGTCTGGAATTCTTCAGCCTCTTCCTCCAAGCGTCGCAATGTCTCCTCGCGATAGGCGTCGAAGGCCGCGTTACCGGTCGTGCGAAGCGGACCAAAACCGCCGAACCCGCCGCCGAAGCGCCGCGCCTCCTGCATAAAGTGCTGCTTCCACTGCAGTTTGTTTCCGCAACCCATGCGTCCACTCCAGATGAGATAGGCCAAGAGCCCAAGGCCAATGGGCCACCAGATGATGAAGCCGAGAACCGCGGCGATGATCCACGCCGGCTTCCCGTAATCGTCCAACGTCGTCACTAGCTGTTGCATGTCATGCGCACCTTCCTCGGTGTGAATGTTATTCACATTCACATAGGTGGGACCATCCTGTCCAGAGTCAAGAGACGACACAAAATGTTATCTGCAGGGGCCAATCTCAAGGGCTCCGTGCTGTATCCGGGCTTTCGGGCGGGAGAACACCAAGCCCGCGCAGATAGACGAGCATCGCCAATTCGAGAATCTCTTCCGGGGGGAGCGGGAGCTTGGCCACGCCGGGCCGCGCCTCCACGAAGAGATCGGCGACGCCATGGGAGAGCGCCCAGACATGCAGGCTCATCAGCCTGACTGGTGGCCTCCGGTCGGCGGGCAGTGCCCGGCAGAGCGCGGCCGTCGCGCGCTGGAGCACGTCGAACGCACGCTCGGCCGCGGCCTTGAGCTGATCGTCATCGCTCGTGCCGAGGCCCGCTTCGAACATCACCGCATAGCTCGCCGGCTCCTCGCGGGCGAAGGCGAGATAGGCGCGGCCGAGATTCTCGAAGGCCGAGAGCGGCGTGGGGATGCCATTGTTCCAGGCCATGTTGAGTCTCGCTGCGAAGCGCTCGAAGCCGTTGCGGGCGACCTCGGCAATTAGCGCCTCGCGGTCGCGGAAATGCCGGTAGGGCGCGGCGGGACTGACGCCGGCAAGCCGAGCCGCCTCGGTGAGGCTGAAGCCCGCGGGGCCGTATTGCTCGATCAGCTTGCGTGCGGCCTCGAGCAGGACCTCCTTTAGATTGCCGTGATGATAGGAGCGCGGCCGTCGCCAGCGCTGATCGTCGGAGCCCATGTGAAGGGCTTTTACATGAAAGCGCCTGACGCCGCCATAATTGCTGTAGAGCGGTGGCCGTTAATCGTGCTCGTTTGGCAACCAGACGCCCTCGCGGCCAATTGACGCCCAAACCGATGTCGCCCCAGCCCCGCCCTTCAACAATGTTCTGAGACCGGGGCACTGGGCGGCGCACGAGGGCCTCATGCACCAACGCGAAATCGTCGTCGCGCCCGCGGGTTTGGGCAAGCCACGGTCCTGGTACCGCGTCTCATCGCTCATCGCCACGTTGGCAGGACTTCTCACCACTGCCCTCGTTTATCTGTTGCGAGCGCCGCTCTTCGCAGACCTGCACAACTATCCCCTTACCCTGTTCGTCTTCCTCTGGATCTTCGGGGTAATGCTTGCTTGCGCCTTCAGCGTGGTGCGCCATGCCGACGCTGCCGCCTGCCGTCTCGGCGAGCCGTACGGCACCCTCGTGCTCACCATCTCGGTGATCATCATCGAGGTCTCGCTGATGGCGGCGATCATCTTGCATGGCGAGAACAATCCAACGCTCGCCCGCGACGCCATGTTCGCCACCCTGATGATAGTGCTGAACGGCATGGTGGGCACCGCGCTGCTCATGGGCGCCCTGCGCTACTGGGAGCAGGAATACAATCTCGAAGGAGCGCGTTCTTTTCTGGTGGTCATCGCCTCGCTCGCAGTGTTCGCGCTGATCATGCCGGACCTTACCAAGACCGAGCCCGACCCGAGCCTGTCGCCCTTCTAGGCTTCGCTGTTCGGCGCGATCACCATTCTCTTCTGTGCCATCTTCCTCGCCATCCAGACCATGCGACACCGGTCGTTCTTCGCCTAGCCAGTCGACGGCAAGGGAGAGGCAGTGGCGTATCTCCTCGCCCGCCAGACCCGGCCGGCACGACCGCTCTGGTATCACGTGCTGATGCTGCTGATGACGCTCGCGCCCATCGTGGCGCTGTCTACCTACCTTGCGGTCATTGTCGATTTCGCCATCGAGCATCTCGGCGCTCCGGCGCCGCTTGGCGGCATTCTCGTTGCCATTCTGGTGCTCTCGCCGGAGGGACTGACGGCCTTCCACGCGGCGCTCGTCAATCAATTGCAGCGGGCGGTGTGTGTCTCGGCTCGGCGCTTGCCACCATCGGCCTCACCATCCCGGCGGTGCTCGCCATTGGGCTATGGACGGGCTACGAGGTGCATCTCGGGCTCGACCGCGTCGATGCCGCGCTTCTCATGCTTACGCTGTTCGTGAGCGCGCTCACCTTCGGCGGCGCTCGAACCAACGTGCTGCAAGGCACCGTGCATCTTCTACTGTTCGTCGTCTATATCGCGCTGATCTTCAGCCCTTAGTGCTACGCGGGTCGTGGCCGTAGGTGTTGCGCTCGCGGATGCGGCCGTCCTTGCCGTGGAGCACGGCTTCCGATCGCTCCCGCCGGGCAATGGCCTTGGCCTTCTCCCAGGCCTGCCCTTGCGTCTTGAAGGTGGCGACCGGCGCGCTCGCGCCCTCCTCCTTCACCGCCCAGCGATCGTCATGCATCACCACGTGCTGGGTCTTGCCCATGGCCTGCCCTCGCGCGCGCCCCGCTACCCAAGAGCGCTGCACCATAGTGAAGATCGGGCCCCTCAGAAGCAAGCGACCCCATTGGCAGACAAGCCTTATGCGCCTTAGAGTGCGCGTCGGTGCAGAAGAGTTTTGCAGCTTCATGACGGACCGGCGCAGAAACGCGTGCGAAGCGCTGCGGGTAGGCTGGCGCGAATGGGTGCGGCTAACCGATCTCGGCGTCACCGCCATCAAGGCCAAGATCGACACCGGCGCCCGGACGAGCGCGCTGCACGCCTTTGCTATCGAGCCTTTCAGGCGCTCAGGTGCGCTCTGGGTGCGGTTCGAGGTCCATCCCATTCAACGATCTAGCACGGTCAAGATCAAATGCGAAGCGAAGGCCGTCGACGAGCGCGCCGTGCGCAATTCCGGCGGTCAGGTGGAGCGTCGCTATGTCATCGAGACCCGCATGATGCTTGGCGACCGGGCCTGGCCGATCGAGCTCGCGCTCACCAATCGCGATCAGATGGGGTTTCGCATGTTGCTCGGGCGCACGGCGCTGGAGGGCCGCACGCTGATCGAGCCTGGCCGCTCCTACCTTGCCGGGCACCGGCCGCCGCGTTTGCGCGAATGGCTCGCACGGGTGGCGCTTGAGCCAAGCAAGGCGCTGCCCTAGACCCTTAGCCCTAGAGAACGGGAAGACCCATGAAGATCGCGTTGCTCGCGCGCAATCCGCATCTCTATAGCCATCGGCGCATCGTCGAGGCGGCGCGCGGACGTGGCCACGACATCGAGGTGCTGAATACGCTTCGCGTTTCGATCAACATCACCTCGCGCAAGCCGATGCTCTACTACCGCAAGCGGCGGCTCGAGGATTTCGACGCGGTGATCCCGCGCATCGGCGCTTCGATTACGTTCTACGGCCTCGCCGTACTGCGTCAATTCGAGGTGATGGGCGTCTATCCCTTGAACGAGTCGGTCGCCATCGGGCGGAGCCGCGACAAGCTCCGCTGTCTGCAGCTGCTCGCCCGCCGCGGCATCGGGCTTCCGGTCACCGCCTATACCAACGACCCGAAGCAGGCTGAGGACATCATCGATCTCGTCGGCGGCGTGCCGGTGGTCATCAAGCTGCTCGAGGGCACGCAAGGGATCGGCGTGGTGCTCGGCGAGACGGTGAAGTCGGCGAAATCGGTGATCGAGGCGTTTCAGGGCGCGAACGTCAACATCCTGGTGCAGCAATTCATCAAGGAGGCCGATGCCACTGACATCCGCGCCCTGGTGCTCGGCGACCGCGTGGTGGCGGCGATGAAGCGGCAGGGGCCCGCCGGCGAGTTCCGCTCCAATTTGCATCGCGGTGGGCAAGGCGAGAAAGTGCGCATCACCCCTCAGGAGCGGACCATGGCGGTCAGGGCCGCGCGCACGCTCGGGCTCAATGTGTGCGGCGTCGACATGCTGCGCTCCAAGAGCGGACCGCTCGTGGTCGAGCTCAATTCCTCGCCCGGCATCGAGGGGCTGGAGAAGGCGACGGGAGTCGACGTTGCCGGGCTGATGATCGAGTTCCTCGAGCGCAACGCTCCCCACGGCAACACCCGCACCAAGGGGAAGGGGTAGCGCGCGATCCAAGACAGTGGGGCCGGAACGGCAAAGCTGCGTTGTCGTTGTAAGAGCATCGCCAAGGGAGACGAGCATGGCAGCAACTCTAGCCGAGCCGAGCGGCCCAGATTTGGCCAAAGGAATTGCTCTTTCCGACCTTGCCGACGGCGGCAAACTCGTCGGCCATGCCGGCGGAGACCCGGTTCTGCTTGTCCGCCGCGGGCATGAGGTGTTCGCGGTCGGAGCCCAATGCACCCATTACAACGGTCCGTTGGGGGATGGGCTCGTGGTTGGCAATACCGTCCGGTGCCCCTGGCATCACGCCTGCTTCGACTTACGTACAGGAGAGGCCTTGCGCGCGCCTGCCTTGAGTCCTGTTGCGTGCTGGTCGGTGGAGCAGCGCGAGGGCAGGATCTTCGTCCGCGAGAAGCGGCCGCAACCAGAACCCGCCCCACGCGGAAAGCCCGCGGGGGTAACGCCGGGCCGGATCGTTGTGCTCGGTGGAGGCGCCGCGGGCTTCGCCGCAATCGAGATGCTGCGGCGCCTCGACTTCCAGGGGAGCATCGTCATGCTGAGCGAGGACGATGCCGCTCCCGTCGACCGGCCGAACCTCTCCAAGGACTACCTTGCCGGAAATGCCCAGGAGGAGTGGGTCCCGTTGCGGCCTGACAGCTTCTATTCCGAGAACAGCATCGACCTGCAACTCAATGCGAACGTCACCCGCATCGACGCGCATGCGCGGGCAGTCGCGCTCGCTGACGGGAGCACGGTCGCCTACGACCGGTTGCTGCTGGCGACCGGCGCCGAGCCGGTCAAGTTGTCGATCCCCGGAGCCGACCAGCCGCATGTGCACACGCTGCGCTCGCTCGCCGACTGCAAATCGATCATTGACAATACCAAGACGGGGCGAACGGCGGTCGTCATGGGTGCGAGCTTCATTGGGCTTGAGGTCGCGGCGTCGCTCCGCACTCGCGGACTCGATGTCCATGTGGTGGCGCCGGACAAGCGGCCCATGGAGAGGGTTCTCGGCCCGCAAATGGGCGATTTCATCCGCACGCTGCATGAGGAGCACGGCGTGGTTTTCCACCTCGAGGACATGGCGACCGCCATTGACCGCAAACAAGTCACGCTCAAACGCGGCGGCACGATCGAGGCTGATCTTGTGGTCGCCGGGATTGGCGTGCGGCCACGGATCGGGCTCGCCGAAGCTGCCGGGCTCGCCGTGGATCGCGGGGTGAGCGTGAACGCCTATTTGGAAACGAGCGAGCCAACGATTTTGGCTGCCGGGGACATAACGCGGTGGCCCGATCCGTATAGCGGAGAGAAGATTCGCGTCGAGCATTGGGTCGTGGCCGAGCGTCAAGGCCAGACCGCGGCCCGCAACATGCTCGGACACCGCGAGAAATTTACTGCTGTCCCGTTCTTCTGGAGCCAGCATTATGACCTTTCGATCAACCATGTCGGCCATGCCGAGCAGTGGGACGAGCTTTCCATCGAGGGCGACATCGCCGGCAAAGATTGCACCCTGCGGTTCAAGCGCGCCGGCCGCGTGCTCGCCGTCGCCACGATCTTCCGCGACATTGAAAGCTTGGAGGCTGAACTGGCCATGGAGCGGGAAGCAGCACTCTAGTCCGGCTACCCGACTGGGCGGCCGACCACGCTTATTTCTTAGCTTCCTTATCGAGCAACGCGCGCTTCCGCTCCACCCCTCCCCGGTACCCTGAGAGCGCGCCGTCGCTCCGCACCACACGGTGGCAGGGGATCGCCACGGCGATACGGTTTGTGGCGCAGGCTCGCGCCACCGCCCGCACCGCCTTCGGCGCACTGATCTTCTCGGCAATCTCCGCGTAGCTTGCCGTCGAGCCTGGTGGGATGCGGCGGAGCGCGTCCCAAACGCGATGCTGAAAGGCGGTGCCTCTGACATCCAAAGGCAGGTCCAGGCCTTTGGCCGGATCCTCGACGAAACCGACCACCTTGGCAGTGAGCTCCTCGAAGACCTTGTCGCCGCCGATCAGGCGCGCGCGCGGAAATTGCGCTTTCAAATCGCGGAGAAGAGTCTCCGAATCGTTGCCGAACAGGATTGCGCAGATGCCCTTGTCGCTGGCCGCGACCAGGATTGGTCCGAGCGAGCATTCGCCGACGGTGAAGCGCACCTCCTGGCCAGCACCGCCGGCGCGAAAGTCAGACGGGGTCATGCCCAGCATCTCCGACGAATTGGCATAGAAGCGGCCATTGGAGTTGAAGCCTGCGTCATAGATCGCATCGGTGACCGTCCCGTTTTCGCCGAGCCGCGCCCGCACGCGCTTGGTGCGGTAGGCCGTAGCATAGGCCTTCGGTGTCACGCCGAGCGCCTGCTTGAAGATGCGGTGGAAATGGTACGAGCTCAAGCCGACCGTCTCGGCGAGCGCATCCAGCTTCGGCTCCTCGTCCGCGCCCTCGATCAGGCGGCAGGCCTGCGCGATCTTCTCGGCATGCAATTGGTCGAGTGACGGCTGGTCGGGTTTGCAGCGCTTGCAGGGCCGAAAGCCTGCCTGCTCGGCATCTTCGCGCGTGTCGTGAAAGCGGACATTGGTGCGCTTGGCGAGACGCGCGGCGCAGGAGGGCCGGCAATACACGCCGGTGGTCTCTACCGAATAGTAGAACTGGCCGTCGAAGGAGGCGTCGCGGGCGACCACCGCCTGCCAGCGGACGTCGTCATGGGGCGAGGCTGGCAGCGGCTTTTCGAGAATGCGAGTCATGGTCAAAGTCCCTTTAGGAACGTGTGCATTGCTCCGAGATAGGCGCTCTCCGCCCAGCCCGCACTCCGATCCTTGCTTTCAAATTCGCAGCCAGGGTGCTGCAGTCATTTACTTCCCTTTAGCCTAGTCGGCCAACCGACACTTCCGGCCCTTTGCCGGGACAGCGCCATCTACGGCGACCTTGCGTTCAAGGGATGAAAGCTTGTGCCGCAGATCGACGTTCTCCAGCTCCCGTAGACCGAGGCGGCACGGCAATACGGTGCAGCATGGCTCGCTCATTGGCGTCGAGGTCGGCGCCTGCGCGGCGGGACGTCGAATCGGTACGGGTTCGCGGGTATGTTAGTTCGGGCGCTGTCGCCGAACAAACGCGGCGCTTTAGTCCGGGTGCCCTGTCGCTAACGCCAATCACGATTGCGTTAGGGATGGCAGGGCTATGAAAAGAGCTTTGGCACAGTTCTGCCGGCAGGATTAAACTTGCGGGTAAGATCGACAGCATGGAGGCTTCACATCATTCGACGATCGGTTCTCGCGGGGGCAGCATTCATCGGACTCGGACTTTGGTGCGCGGGTCTTAACGCCGCAAGCAACCCCTCACCAAGGGCAACACTCCCGAGCGTCGACAATCCCTATTGCGCCATCACGACCCGACTTTTGCCCGATTTCCCCGAGCAGGCGACGTCCCTGATGGATTCTAGCGGACGCCCCCTGATCGTGGTGAACTCCACGACGCTCGCGGCGAACCCGGCCTACGGACATTTCCTCATGGCGCATGAGTGCTGCCATCACACGCTCGGCCACGTCCGGCGTTTCTATGACGGGATGGGTCAATTGGGTCCCCAGCCCTTCTACTACATCCGCCCGGCACTGAAGCAGATGGAACTTGATGCCGATAGTTGCGCGGTCAAGATGCTCAAGGCCACGCACGAGCCGGACGCCATTGAGGCCGCGCGTCAGACGATGCTGGGCTTCGGCACGTCGCCGACCGGCGCCTACTATCCGACAGGGATCGAGCGGGCCGACAACATCGCCCGAGCCGCCGCCGAGGATTGAGCTCTGAGCGGGGATGGACTCCTAAGCGCCGGGGCCGACTGCTCAGCAGTGCCAACCCGCGCTATTTCTTCACCGCATCCGATTTGCTGGTGGGCGGACCATCGAGGGGAGTGCCCTTCTTGTAGACCACCTTCACGTAGTGGTCGCCTTCCTTGGTGATCTTCGTGGTCCAACCTGTGGCCCACGAAATCACGGCGGCGCCGCCCTCTTCCTTCCAGGTGCCCTCCTTGGCCTTCTCCTGAGTGCTCGTAGCCTTGCCATCGGTTGAGAGTGTGATTTCAAAAGGCCTGTCGTGCGAGTCCTTCGTGGCCCAAACGCCTTCAAACTCGCTTGCCGCGACTGCTGCAAAAGCTGTCATGGCAAGGGCAAATCCGGCTACCAGCGCGGCCGTAACCATAGTCCTGATCCTACGCATGTGACTTCTCCTGAAAATGAGCTGGCGTGGGGCAAACCCACCTCTGCTCTCCTTGGTTAGGCGGCTTGGCCGATCTTCGTCGCTTTTGGGACTTCGATCAGCCGGCCGTTCTTTACGTCGTAGACATAACCGTAGATTGGCACCGAGGCCGGGACAAGGGGATGCGCTCTGATCCGCCTAACGTCACTCGCGACGCTTTCAGCCTGATCGCTGATTGTTAGCCAGTCGATGAAATCAGCTTCCGCCGATCCGGGACCGCGACCGACATCGCGCCAACCTTCCGCGTCGAGCTTCGCCGTGTCGAGGCTTTGCTTGAGCAGCGAGCGCATCACCTCGTCGGTGAAGAGCTCCATGCCGCAATTGGTGTGGTGAACAACGAGCCACTCCTCCGTTCCCAACAGCTTGTGGGAGATGACCAGCGAGCGGATAGCATCGTCGCTGGCGCGGCCGCCGGCATTGCGTATCACATGCGCATCGCCTTCCTCGAGGCCGGCGAATTTGGCGGGATCAAGTCGCGCATCCATGCAGGTCAAAATCGCGAAGCGCCGCCCTGGCGGCAAAGGGAGCTTGCCCTTGTCGCCGAAATTTTCTGCGTAAGCTTTATTGGCAGCGAGCACCTCTGTGAGAACTTTGGTCATCGAGCGCTCCTTAAGATCATCCAGACTCGGCGCAAAGCGCGCGCGAGTTCGGTCATATTCCGTCGAAGAAGTGTCGCAGAAACGGTCCAGATGATCGAGCAACGGCTTGGCGCGGGATGTGTTTGTCGCGGCCAAGATTTCCTGAGCCACGCGCCCGAAATGGCATGGCGTGCTCCCTGCCGCGTTGCGGGACGTGCCAGTAAAGCTACATGCCCATAGCCTTATGGGCTTCTTCCATGTGCGCCACGCACCCGGCTTCGTTGCCCTTCTTCATCTCGACCTTCGACATGTCGAGATGCATCTTCGCCTCCTTCTTCGCATCGGCATCGGTCATCCCGGCGATCATCTTATCCATTTGCTGCATATGGGCGTCGGTGCACAACTCGCTCGCGGCATAAGCGGGCGAAAGGGCGATTGTCGCCACAAATACAGCCAGAGTCAGCGTTTTAGGCATGACATCCTCCAGAGGTGGACTTAGGCGCTCATTAAACGCTCGCACCCAAGAATTGGCTACGCCGAAGCATAGATTTTTCTCGCCCGTGTGCCGGTTTGGGCCAACCGGCCAGCTAAATGGCCGCAAGGACACGTCATTGACCGGCCACACCCTCGTGGTCTAGCTGGCAAACGCCTCAGGGGGTGCCTTGATGAGTCCGGCTCGCATTGTCGTCCTCGTGCTGCTGTCGCTCGCCGGCAGCGCAGCTGCCTTGGCCGAAGAGCCACAAGCGCCGCAGCAATGCTGGACGCCCCAGGCGCTCGCCGGCACCGAGGCCGAGCTCAAGCCTCAATCGACCCACAAGTCGCTCGACCTTGCGCCGCTGAAGCTGGTGACGCTGCCGACGGCAACTCCGATCAAGCCCGAGCTGAGTGGCTCGATCCGCGGTGTCGAGCTGCCGCCCGACAAGAAGCTGATCGCGCTCACCTTCGATCTTTGCGAGGAGAACGGCTATGTCTCAGGCTATGACGGCCGCATCGTCGACTATCTGCGCGCGCAAGGCATCAAGGCGACATTCTTCGCCGGCGGCAAATGGATGGAGACCCACCCAGAGCGTGCCGAGCAGCTGATCGCCGATCCCCTGTTCGAGGTGGGCAGCCATGGTCTCCGCCATCTCGATCTCTCCAATGTCAGTGATGCCACGCTCGGTGAGGAGATCACGCTCACTGAGGCCACCTATGCGCGCGCCAAGGCCGCGCTCACGACCCGCCAATGCCTCATCGGTGCGGCCCCGGCGCAACCGACGGAGCGAATGACGCTGCTCCGCTTTCCGTACGGGCGCTGCAACGACAAAGCTCTTGCTGCGGCGGCGCATGCAGGATTTGTTTCGGTCCAATGGGACCTCGTCACCGGCGATCCGGATCCGCGCGTCTCCGCCAAGACCATCGCAAATACCATCCTGACCAAGGCGCATCCGGGCGCCATCATCGTGGCGCACGCCAATGGGCGCGGCCACAACACGGCCGAGGCCCTCGCCTTGGCGCTGCCGAAGCTGAAGGAACAGGGCTACAGCTTCGTCACGGTGAGCGAGCTGTTGCAAGCCGGCAAGCCGGTGATCGCGACGCGCTGCTATCAGAACACCCCGGGAGAGATGACGCACGTCGCCCGGTCCACCGTCCAGCGCGGCAGCCATGACCTGTTCTCCATTTTCACCGCCCCCAATTGAGCTTGAGACTCGCGGCGCGCGGCTCTTGTCGCTCGATCTTGGCTCATGCGCAGCCCTCGCCGCTGCGATCGTGGCCATGGAGCCCTGGGCGGTGATGAACTATCCGGCCGACAGGCTTACGGCATTCCTGGCAAGCGCTGATTCGGGAGCCGTCCGCTATGTGGTCAGCGTGAACCGCAAAGAGGCCGGCGTGGTGTCGGTGTGTCACCCCTGGCTGAAGGGGCCCTACCTCGAGTTGCTTGCGCTTTTGCCTGTGGCGCAGAATCAGGGCATCGGCTCAAGCATCATGGCCTGGTTCGAAACCGCGGCGCTTCAGCATGGGGCGCGCAATCTCTGGGTCTGCGCCTCCTCGTTCAACGCGCGGGCGTTGCGCTTCTACGAGCGCCATGGCTTTGCCAGCGCTGCGGCGCTGCCAGGCCTCGTCGCCGACGGCTATGACGAGATTCTCTTGCGCAAATTTCCGCTTCACCCGCGCGCGTGAAGCGTGCGCTATTGCGGCGACGCTGCGTCGGGATCGACGTCCGGGATGTCCTTGACGTCCGAGTCCGGCGAGTGGTCGACATACATCACGCCATCCTCGATCGAGACGGTCTCACCGCCCTTCAATTCGTACACATCGCCGTTCTCGAGTTTCACCTTGCAGCCGTCGCTGCAAGGTGCATCGGCCTCTTTCTCAGCCTCGATGGTGAGCTCCTTGGAATCGCTGCCAGCCATGACGGTGACGGTGTGCGGCTTGGGATCGATATTCGAAATGGTGAGAGCCTGTGCCGGCGCGGCGCAGAGCAAAATCATGACCCCGAGTGTAGCGACTCCGATTGATCTCATGCTGATTCCTCCAAAGTATTTCGGGCTCGCCCCTATCGCAGAAGAGCGCCGGGATTTTGTTGCCGACGTGGCAATGGCGTTGTCGCCGCTTTTCATGAATTCCGCAATTGCCAAGCCTTCGTCCAAGGCCCGCAAGGGCTCATGCCCCAAAGGCTCGCCGATCTCCCGCGAGGCAACCGGAACCAGATTTACCATGTCGGCGTTTCTTTGCCAGGTGACGGAAACAGGGCATTGCTGCGGAAAAGAAGGGCATGGCGGGCGCCGCAAAGAGTCCCTAAAATCGCCCGCTTACAGCCAAGGACCGCATCGATCGGAGAAGGAGGCTTCCCATGGAGCTTACCGGTACCGTGACGGCCATTCTGGCTTTGGTATCATTTGGGCTCGTTGCCGCGATCATCCTCGGGATGATCTAGCGCATCCCGATTCCAGCCATCATTCAGCGGCATCGGCGATCCGCTTCGGATCGTAATTGAGGATGGGCGCGAGCCAGCGCTCGGCTTCGTCGAGGCTCCAGCCCTTGCGGGCGGCGTAGTCCTGGACTTGGTCGCGCCCGATCTTGCCCACGCCGAAATAGCGGCTATCGGGGTGGGAGAAATAAAGTCCTGAGACGGCGGCGGCCGGCCACATGGCACACGATTCGGTGAGCTTGAGCCCGGTCGCCTTCTCGGCATCGAGCAGTTTGAAGAGCGTGCGCTTTTCTGTGTGATCTGGCTGCGCCGGATACCCAGGAGCGGGGCGAATACCGGCATAGTCTTCGGCAATCAGCTGCTCATTGCTGAGTTTCTCGCCTGGCGCATAAGCCCAAAGCTCGTGGCGCACCTTCTCATGCAGCGCCTCGGCGAAGGCTTCCGCCAGACGATCGGCGAGCGCTTTCACCATGATCTTGGAGTAATCGTCATTGGCGCGCTCGAATCTGCGCGCCATGTCCTCCTCGCCGATGCCGGCGGTGACGGCAAAGCCGCCGATATAGTCGGCGACGCCGGACTCCTTTGGCGCGACGAAATCGGCGAGTGCGAGATTGGCTTTGTCACCCTCCCGCGCCATCTGCTGGCGGAGCGTGTGCAGCGTGGCGATCTTCCTCGTGCGGCTCTCGTCGGCGTAAATCTCGATGTCATCACCGACGCTGTTCGCCGGCCAGAAGCCCACGACGGCATTTGCCTTGAGCCATTTCTCTTCGACCAGTTGCTTCAGCATGGCTCGCGCGTCGTCGAACAGATGGCGCGCGGCCTCGCCATATTTGTCGTCTTGCAGGATGCGGGGATACGCGCCCTTCAGCTCCCAGGCCTGGAAGAAGGGAGTCCAGTCGATGTAGCGGGCAAGCTCGGCCAAGTCGTAGCCGCGGAAGCTGTGCGTGCCGAGGAAGGTCGGCTTCGGCGGCGCATAAGTTTGCCAATCGAGCTTAAGGCGATTGACTCGGGCATCGGCGATCGACGTGCGTGCCTTCTCGGCCCGCCCCCGCGCGTGCGTCTCCGCCATGCGCGCATAGTCCTCGCGCACCCGCGTGATAACCTTGGGCCGCTCTTCCTTCGACATCAGGCTCGACACCACGCCGACGGCGCGGCTTGCGTCAGTGACATAGATGGCCTGACTACGATGGTAGTTCGGGCTGATCTTCACCGCGGTATGCACGCGGCTCGTCGTGGCGCCGCCGATCAGAAGCGGCAGGTCGAAGCCTTCGCGCTCCATCTCTGCCGCGACATGGCACATCTCGTCGAGCGACGGCGTGATCAGGCCGGAGAGGCCGATGATGTCGACCTTGCGCTCCTTAGCGGTGTCGAGGATCTTTTGCGCCGGCACCATGACTCCGAGATCGATGACCTCGTAGTTGTTACATTGGAGCACGACGCCAACGATGTTCTTGCCGATGTCGTGCACGTCTCCCTTCACCGTGGCGAGTACGATCCGGCCCGCCGGCTCGCCTTGCGCGAGGCCCTGCTCCTCCTTTTCCTTCTCCATGAAGGGCATGAGATAAGCGACCGCCTGCTTCATGACGCGAGCCGACTTGACCACCTGCGGCAGGAACATCTTGCCAGAGCCGAACAGGTCGCCGACCACGCTCATGCCGGCCATCAGCGGGCCTTCGATCACATGCAGAGGACGTTCGGCCTTGGCGCGCGCCTCTTCGGTGTCTTGTTCGATGTAGGTGCCGATGCCGTGCACCAGCGCGTGCGTCAGGCGCTCCTCTACCGGCTTCTCGCGCCAGGACAGATCCAACTCGCGCTTCTGCGCCCCCTCCCCGCGATATTTCTCTGCAGCCTCGAGCAGACGGTCCGTGGCGTCGGCGCGGCGGTTGAGGATCACGTCCTCGACAAGCTCCCGGAGCTCCGGATCGATGTCGTCGTAAAGTGCGAGTTGGCCGGCGTTGACGATGCCCATATCCATGCCGGCCCGGATCGCGTGATACAAGAACACTGAATGCATCGCCTCGCGCACCTTCTCATTGCCGCGGAAGGCGAAGGACAGATTGGAGACGCCGCCAGAGACATGCACATAAGGCAGCTCCTCCTTGATGCGGCGCGTCGCGTCGATATAGGCGCTAGCGTAATTGCTATGCTCTTCGATGCCGGTGGCGACGGCGAAGATATTGGGATCGAAGATGATATCCTCCGGCGGGAAGCCAACCTTCTCGGTGAGAAGCGTGTAGGCCCGCTTGCAGATCTCAAACTTGCGCTCAGCGCTCTCGGCTTGGCCCTGCTCGTCGAAAGCCATCACCACCACGGCTGCGCCATAGCGGCGGACCTTCTTGGCGTGTTCGAGAAACGGCTCTTCGCCTTCCTTTAGACTGATCGAGTTCACCACCGACTTGCCTTGCACGCATTTCAGCCCGGCCTCGATCACCGACCATTTCGATGAGTCGATCATGGTCGGAACGCGCGAGATGTCTGGTTCGGCGGCGAGCAGATTGAGGAAGGTCACCATGGCAGCTTCCGAGTCGAGCATGCCCTCGTCCATGTTGACGTCGAGCATGTTGGCGCCGTTCTCGACCTGCTGGCGCGCGACTTCGAGCGCGGCCGCGTAGTCGTTGGCCTCGATCAGCTTGCGAAACTTGGCGGACCCGGTGACGTTGGTCCGTTCGCCGACCATGACGAAATCTTGCGCGCCGTTGGTCACTTCACTTCACCCATGCACGAAGGACTCGAGGCCGGAGAGGCGCATCTTGTGCTGAACCTCCGGCACGCGGCGCGGCGGGTACTTCGCGACAGCGGCGGCAATGGCGCGGATGTGCTCCGGCGTGGTGCCGCAGCATCCGCCGACGATGTTGATGAGGCCATCGCGCGCCCATTCCTCGAGCAGCCCGGCCATGTGCTTCGGCGTCTCGTCATACTCGCCCATCTCGTTGGGAAGACCGGCATTGGGATAGACGATCACCAGCGTGTCGGCCACATGGGAGATCTCGTCCACGGAGGGGCGAAGCTGCTCGGCCCCGAACGAGCAATTCATCCCCACGGAGAACGGGTTGAGGTGCTTGAGCGAATACCAGAACGCCTCCGGCGTCTGGCCGGAGAGATTGCGCCCCGAGAGATCGGTGATGGTGTCGGACAGCATGATCGGCAGCTCGACTCCCATCTCGTCGAATACCTGCTGGACGGCGAAGCCCGCAGCCTTGGCGTTCAGCGTGTCGAAGATAGTCTCGATCAGGATCGCATCGACGCCACCTTCAAGCAGCCCGCGCGCTTGCGTGGCATAAGCCTCAACCAGCGCATCGAAGCTCACATTGCGGAACCCTGGGTTGTTTACGTCCGGCGAGATCGACGCGGTGCGGTTGGTGGGGCCGATGGCGCCGGCGACGAAGCGCGGCTTCTCCGGCGTCTTTTTGGTCCACGCGTCGGCAGCTTCGCGGGCGAGCTTCGCCGCGGCGACATCCAGCTCATGCGCGATCGCCTCCAGTCCGTAGTCGCTCTGCGAGATGACCTGCGCGTTGAAGGTGTTGGTCTCGATGATGTCAGCGCCGGCTTCCAGATACGCGTTGTGGATCTCGCTGATGATCTGCGGCTGCGTCAGAACCAGCAGATCGTTGTTGCCCTTGAGATCGCGAGGGTGATCCTTGAACCGCGTTCCCCGATAGCCCGCCTCGTCTAGCTTGTAGCGCTGGATCATGGTGCCCATGGCGCCATCGAGGATCAGGATGCGCTTCCCGGCCTCACGCTTCAGCGCGGCGATGCGTTCTTCGCGGGTCATTGCGCGGCCTCTGCCTTGGACACGACCGTTGGAACGGGACGCAAGCCCAAGAGATGGCAGATGGCGTAGACGAGATCAGCGCGGTTCAGCGTATAGAAGTGAAACTCGGTGATGCCCCGGTCGACCAGGCCCATGACCTGCTCAGCGGCGACCGCCGCGGCCACGAGGTAGCGCGTCTCCTGGTCGTTCTCCAACCCCTCGAAGCGATGGCCGAGCCAATCCGGCACGCTCGTGCCCGACTTCTCAGCAAATCCCCCTACCTGCCTGAAATTATGGATGGGGATGATGCCCGGCACGATGGGGATGGTGATGCCGCGGTCACGCACGCGGTCGAGATAGCGGAAAAACACCTCGTTATCGAAGAAGAACTGGGTGATGGCACGCGTGGCACCGGCATCGATCTTCTGCCAGAGCATGTCGATCTCAGCATCGACGCTCGGCGATTCCGGGTGCTTCTCTGGATAGCAAGCGACCGACACTTCGAAGGGCGCGATCTTCTTGATGCCCGCAGTGAGGTCTGCGGCGTTGATGTAGCCGCCAGGCGTCGGCACGTAGCGTTCGCCGACGCCGGCGGAGGGATCGCCGCGCAGCGCCACGATGTGGCGCACGCCGATGTCCCAATAGCCGCGGATAACGCCGTCGACCTCCTCGCGCGTCGCATCGACGCAAGTGAGGTGCGCCGCGGGCTTGAGCTGCGTCTCCTTGAGCACACGCGCGATCGTGGCGTGCGTGCGCTCACGCGTGGAGCCGCCCGCGCCATAGGTCACCGAGACGAAGGTCGGGTTGAGCGGCTCGAGCCGGCGGATGGAACGCCACAGCGTCTCCTCCATGGCCTCCGTCCGCGGCGGAAAGAACTCGAACGACACGTCGATGTCGCCGTGGCCGAGGAATCGGCTCTTGCGGTCTGGTGCAGCTAGCATCACGCTGCGAACTCCACTGAGGCGCGCTTCTTCTTCTCGCGGGCGCCGGCCGGCTTCTGCCCGAGCCAAAGCGAGACGGTGAGCTTCTCCGTGCTCACGCTGGCAGCCGGAGCAAGGTCGCGCTGGCGCTCGACCGTCAGGCCGGCATCTTTCAGCCAGCGCTTGATCTGGTCGGCCGCGAAGCCAAGACGGCGATGCGCGAACTGCTCGCGCAAGAACTCAAGCTCATGAGGTGCGAAATCAACCACGAGCAGCTTACCGCCTGGCTGGAGCAGACGCGCGGCTTCAGCAATTGCTGCTGCGGGATTGTCGAGGAAGTGCAGCACCTGGTGCAGGATCACTGCGTCGGCGGCGCCATCGGGTAGCGGCACGTTGTAGAGGTCGCCATGACGCGCCTGTGCGTAGGCGAGCCCGGCGCGCTCAAGCTTCATACGCGCATAGCCAAGCATGTCGCGGCTGAGATCGAAGCCGAGAGCGCGCGCGGCGCGCGGCGCGAACAATTCGAGCATGCGGCCGGTCCCGGTGCCGAGATCGACGAGCAGAGTGAAGGGACCAGACCCAAGCGCCTCGTCCACCGCCGCCTCGACTTGGCTTTCGGCGACATGCAGAGCGCGGATCTTGTCCCACTCGCCGGCGTGCTCCCGGAAATAGCTTTGCGCCGCATCCTCCCTCGCCTTCTTGACGGCTGAGGCACGGACAAGGTCGCGGGCGAAAACGGGGTCGGCGGCATCGAGGCTCGCCACGATCGCCGCGGCAAGCGCCGCTTCGCTCCCCGTATCGGCAAGACGGAAGAACACCCAGCTCCCCTCGCGAAAGCGCGTGATCAGGCCGGCTTCGGCCATCAGCTTCAGATGGCGGCTGATGCGCGGCTGGCTTTGCCCAAGGATCTGGGTCAGGTCTTTGACGTTCAGCTCGCTATTGGCGAGCAGCGCCAGGATCCGAAGCCGCGTCGCCTCTCCAGCGGCGCGCAAGCCGCTCAAGGCATGGGCGCGGGATAGATTCCCAGAGGGGCGATTGGGGGCACCGGACATAAAGATATGTTTATGCGTTATGCGAGCGTTTGGCAAGATCGCCCATTCCTCTCCGCACACTTCAAAGCTAGCGCTTGTATGGATGGTTGTAGCCTTCATGCTGGTAACCAAGCGGAGGAACGGACGTGACGAACATCAATCGCACATTTTTCTTCGATCAGGTTCGCTCGTGGCTGTTTGGCGACAAACTCTCCGCCTCGCAAGCCAACGGTCTCGGCGCCATCCTCGACAACTGGGAGCCGGAGCGCGCCAATGGCCAACTAGGCGAAAATCAGCCCCGCCGCCAAGATGACGCAAGTCAGCCAGAACTCGTAAGGCGTTTTGGCGCTGAAGAAGTCGATCAGCTCCGGCGACGAGATTGTCGCGCTCGGGACCGGGTTAGGTTTGACGGGCGCAGCCGGCACCTCTTGCGCTGAGGCAATGCCACCCAGAGACAAAAGGTGACCGCCATCGGACTTGATCGCCAGACACCATGCATAACGTTGACTCCAGCCATTTGAACGAGCAATGGTGGACCCTAGCAAGCTATAAGTGTAATACTAAATTTATGCAATCTTAAGGTGTATGTTTCTTCGCAGCTCTTACCCGCGCGCGAATTTCTTGTACTTGATGCGCTTGGGGATCACCGCATCATCGCCGAGCCGGCGTTTCTTGTCTTCCTCGTAGGATTCGAAATTCCCTTCGAACCACTCGACATGGCTGTCGCCCTCGAAGGACAGGATGTGGGTGGCGATGCGGTCGAGGAAGAAGCGGTCGTGGCTGATGATCACGGCGCAGCCGGGGAAGTCCTCGAGAGCGGCTTCGAGCGAGGACAACGTCTCAACGTCGAGATCGTTGGTTGGCTCGTCGAGCAGGATCAGGTTCGCACCTGATTTCAGCATCTTGGCGAGATGAACGCGGTTGCGCTCTCCCCCGGAGAGCTGGCCGACCTTCTTCTGCTGATCCGCCCCTTTGAAGTTGAACCAGCCGACATAGGCGCGTGACGGCACCTCGCGGGCTCCGAGCTTGATCACGTCGTTACCGCCGGAGATCTCCTCAAACACCGTCTTCTTGTCGTCGAGCGTATCGCGCGACTGATCGACGTAACCGAGCTTAACGGTGTCGCCGACGCGGATTGCGCCGTTGTCGGGCGTATCCTGGCCGACGATCATGCGGAACAAAGTGGTTTTGCCCGCGCCGTTCGGGCCGATCACGCCGACGATGCCGCCGGGCGGAAGCTTGAAGGAGAGATCATCGATCAAGAGCCTGTCGCCAAAGCCCTTGCCGATCTGCTCCGCGTCGATGACGACATTGCCGAGGCGCGGCCCAGGCGGAATGGTGATCTGCGCCTTGCCAGTGGCGTCGCGGCCCGCCTCAGCCAGAAGCTCGTCATAGGCTTTGATGCGCGCCTTCGATTTTGCCTGACGCGCCTTGGGGCTCGCCCTGATCCAATCGAGTTCGCGGGCAAGGGTCCGCTCCTTGGCCGCGTCCTGCTTACCTTCCACCTCGAGCCGTTTCTGCTTCTGCTCGAGCCAGGAGGAGTAGCTGCCGTGATAGGGAACGCCGGCGCCCCTATCGAGCTCGAGCGTCCACTCGGTGATGTTGTCGAGGAAGTAGCGGTCGTGGGTGACCATGACCACGGTGCCGGGATAACCGCGCAAATGATGCTCGAGCCAAGCCACGCTCTCCGCATCGAGATGGTTGGTGGGCTCATCGAGCAGAAGGATGTCTGGCTTCGCCAGCAGCAAACGGCAGAGCGCCACGCGACGCTTCTCGCCGCCTGAGAGCGTGTCGACTGATGCGTCGCCTGGCGGGCAACGAAGCGCGTCCATGGCCTGCTCCACCTGCGCGTCGAGGTCCCACAGGCCCTGCGCATCGATTTCGTCCTGGAGCTTCGCCATCTCGTCGGCGGTCTCGTCGGAATAGTTCATGGCGAGCTCGTTGTAGCGCTCGAGCTTTGCCTTCTTCTCCGCCACGCCCTCCATGACATTGCCTGTCACGTCCGTGGCAGGATTAAGCTGCGGTTCTTGCGGCAGAAAGCCAACGCTCACGCCGTCAGCGGCCCAGGCTTCGCCCAGGAATTCGGTCTCGTCACCCGCCATGATGCGGAGCAACGTGGATTTGCCCGCACCGTTCAGACCGACCACGCCGATCTTGGCGCCGGGCAGGAAGGCGAGCGTGATGTCCTTCAGCACCTGCTTGCCGCCCGGATAGGTCTTGGACAGGCGGTTCATGACATAGACATATTGCGGGCTGGCCATGGGTCTCCCGAAGGCGCGAGAGGTCTGGTGTTGGAAGTTCGAATGAGCTTCTAGCGAATTGCCGCGTCGGACTCAATGTCAGAACAGCGCCGGCAGGCGCTCTTTGAGCTTTGCCGCAAGCGCGTCGAGCGGGTTCTCCTTGATCGGCTCGATCTCGGAGAGCGCCGCGGCGAAGGTCTCGGGGGTGAGCGATGCAATCGGCAGCACCCGGCACCAACTGTTGCGGACGAGCAGCGCGCGGTAGGCCAACTCCTCGTCTGTGAAGCGGTGGGCTTGCGGCGCCACCCCCACCACGGGAAGGCGCGCCGACACGGCTTCGGAAACCATGGTGCTCGAATCCTCCGTGCACACGATGATCTCGGAGTTGCCGAATATCTCGGGCAGCGTGCCGGGCCCTGCGGTGCGATAGTCGATGAAGCGCTCAATCACGCTCTTGTCTTGCGCCAGCTCGGCGATTCTGTCGGCCAAGCGATTAGGCGTCCGCCGCGAGGTTGAGACAAGCCAGCGCGTGCCCCAGGCCTTGGACAGGGCTCGCGCAAAACCAAGCAGTTGCTCCCATTCGCCGCTCCGGTAGCGGAAGGGCCCGGCATTGCCGCCGATGAGCAGTCCGGCAATGCGTGGATGGTTCGCCGGGCCGTACTGCGGCACGCTTGCGGGGCGACCGAGCGTGTCAGGATCGATCGCCGAAGGCTTCAGCACCACAATGTGCCGCGCGCTCCCGGCATCGCGGTCGTAGGACGAGATCACCAGGCTGAAATTCTGCGGTCCCAATCCGCGCAGCAGCGAACCGCAAAAAATGTTGGGCACATCGAGAAACCGCGTCACGCAGACATTCGGCATCTGGGTCTCGCCGCCGGCGGAGACCACGAGGTCCGCGTGTGGCAGCGCCTCGACATCGATGTGGTAGGCCATGCGCAACATGCGTGGTGGAAAGAAGCTCTTGACGTTGATGCGCCGGCGCAGCCATCGGGTCGGCACGATCCAGCGCCGCTCGACAGGAATGCGGGTGATCTCGACGGGACGCAGGCGCTTGACCGCGGCAATGACACCTTCGGCGAGGTGATAATGGCCTGGCCGCGTATCGGCGAGGAGGATGACCTTGAGCGGCGTCACTGGCGCTGACCGGGCTTTCGGTAGAATGGGTAAGGCGTTGCCCGCGTCATAAAGCGAAATCGATCCTAATTGAATCGCGAATTCGCGACCGCAAGCGCGCTTGGCAAAGCGGGGCCGCCCCGGCACAATCGGCGCCTACAGAGGGGCACGGGGTTAGCAATGCCAGAGCGGGCGGCGAATTTAAGGGCCGATCTCATCTTGAAGGCGATGATCGCCGTGGCGTCGGCCGACGCTGGCGCCATCGAGGACAGCGAGGTCCGCCTCATGCAGCAGGTCTATGAGGACCAGGCGAAGCGGCCGATCACGCCCCAAGAGATTGCCGAGGCTGCCGAGGCGACGACCAAGGACGAGCTCCTGGCGGAGCTGACCGCCGCGGCTCCGGTGCTCGACCGGGAGACCAAGGAGGAGATCATCCGCGCCGCCTATCTCACGCTGCTTGCCGACGGCCGCATCGCCGCCGAGGAGCGCAAAAAGCTGAAAGACATCGCTATGGCGCTACGCGTGCCGGAGATTCATTTCGGCGCCATCCTGGAAGATCTTGCGCTGTGGCTCGAGGAGCAGAAGGCGAAGTGACGAAGCATCACGTCTCGCCGAGAGCGAAAGCATGATCGTTTCGCACGAGCATAGATTCATCTTCCTCAAGACCAAGAAGACCGCCGGCACGAGCGTCGAGCTTGCGCTGACGGAGCTTTGCGGCCCTGACGACGTCATCACGCCCTTGACCAAGATCGACGAGGCGCGGCGCATTGGCGCACGGGGCGCGCAGAACTGGCGGCTGCATGGCTGGTGGGGAAGTCCGCGGCCGCTGCTCAAGCGCCGCTGGTTCAAATTCAGCGCCGCAGACTACGGCTTCTACAATCACATGCCTGCGGCGGAGGCCCGCGCGCTGGTCGACGACAAGGTCTGGCGCAGCTATTTCAAGTTCGCCTTCGACCGCAATCCATGGGATCGGCAGGTCTCCTTCTATCATCACCGCTACCGCAATGAGAAAGTGCCGCCCTCCTTTGCCTGCTTCATGCACGACGACGCGCGGGCCCGCATCGACAACTACGATATCTATTCAATCGACGGCGGCGTAGCGGTCGATTTCGTCGGGCGCTACGAGAGCCTGAAGGAGGATCTCAAGACAACGCTCGATCGTCTTGGACTTTGCCTCAAGACAGAGCTGCCGCGCGCGAAAGCCACGTTCCGGCCTACCAACCGCCTCTATCGCAATTATTACGATGACGACACCAGAGCCATCGTGGCGCGATGGTATGCGCGCGAGATCGAGTTGCTCGACTATGAGTTTTGAGCGTCAGGTACCAGCCGCATGATCATCTCGCACGAGCACAAATTCATTTTCCTGAAGACGAAGAAGACCGCCGGCACGGCAATAGAGGCCGCGCTGTCGGAGCTCTGCGGGCCGTCCGATGTCATCACGCCCTATCGGGAGGAAAGCGAGGGGGACCGCAAGGGCAGACCGCCGCAAAATTACCGCATCGAGCATCCGCTGAAGCCAAAGCGTCCTTTGTGGCGAAAACTGCTCGGGCGGCCGGAGCGCTATTATCACCCGAGCATCGGCTATTACGAGCACATGCCAGCGCATCTCGTGCGCGCTTATGTGGGCGACGACATCTGGCGGAGCTATTTCAAGTTCGCCTTCGACCGCAACCCTTGGGACCGGCAGATCTCCTGGTACTTCTACAAGACCAAGAGCAAGGGCTCGCGGCCGAGCTTCGAGCGCTTCATGGCGAGCCGGCGCCGCGCCTATGTCGACAATCACGAGATCTACATGGAGGGTGGCGCGCTCGCGGTCGATTTTCTCGGCCGCTACGAAACTCTCGACGCCGATCTCGCCAAAGCGCTTGCGATGATCGGCGTCGCCCGCCGGCTGGCGGTCCCGCAGTCCAACGTCACGCCCAACAAGAAGTCGCGGCAGGACTATCGGAGCTACTACACGCCCAAGACCGAGGCGCTGGTGCGCGAATGGTACGCGCCGGAGATTGCCCTGCTCGGCTACGGCTTCTGACGGGCCCTATGGCGCGACCTTCCTGCGGGCCATGGTCACGCATTCTCATCATCATCATGCCAAAAAGTAGCAGGAGCAGAAGCGAAACTTCTTCCAGTGGCTAAATGGAAAGAACAAGAACAAACAGTCCTGAGCTGACAAGGGGCGCTGGCCAATGCCGGTGCCCTTCGAATTTCGGAGTGAGGTGGTGGGCCCGGGAGTTGTGACATAGTCGCGCCGAAACAACGCCTTGGCGTAAGGTGCGGGCGTAAAGGCGTCGTTGACGACAAAAGGAATTTTCAGCGGCTCCCGCACGGCGATCTCGAGCCTCCTATTCTCTCCCAATAGGAGTCCCGTTTTCTGTGGGCGCGGGTCTCCCTCCCGGTGGGCTCAAGGTCCTCGATTTTCCCGGTCGCAATGGCGAGCGCGCCATGAGGCGGTCATGGGGCGGATCCTGATCGCGGGCAGGGACGCTCAATCGAGGCGGCAGTTCATTACGTTCACCATGGACGAAACCAGCGCAACCTATCACGTCCGTCGTGGGTTACATTGTTCGGCTAACTGCCCGAGAACCCTCAGGAAGGTGAGCAATGCGTCGTCTGCTGTTTGCCGCTGTTATCGCCGCCGTCGGCTGGATTGGCACTGCGCCCGCCATGGCGACCTCACTCGGTCTGCCCGGGCCCAATGCTTCAAACATCAATGCAGGGCAGGTTGAGAAAGTCGGCTATTGGCGCCGCATGTACCGGCGCTATGGCTATCCGGGGCCCTACGCCTACTACCCTCCCGCGTATGGCTACTATCCGCCTCCTGCCGCATACGCCTACCCTCCGCCGGTATATGGCTACCAGCCGTCTGTCCCTGCGTACGCCTACCCTCCACCCGTGTATGGCAATCAGGCCCCTCCGCCGCCTGCGGATGGCACCTATCCTTCCGCGGAGGGTGATTATGGGAACTATCCGCCATCAGAGGGTGGCGATTACGGTGACTACCCGGCGAATGGTTCTTAAAGGACTTCTTCAGCGGAACTGGGCCATCTGAAAGGCGCCAGCTAGAACGCCAAGGAGAGGGTGGGATTCGAACTCGGTACGAATAGACCGCACGGGGGAGCTCGTCATCAGCCGGTGGAGTCCCGTTTTCTGTGGCGCGGACCTCCCCCGGTGGGCTTAAGGTCCTCGATGACGGGATTGCAATGAACCTTATACAACCGTCAGCTTGGCACGCGCTGCGATGGCTGCAAGCTCAGCATCTGATAGATCAGCATTTCTACGCACGGGAACATCCGACCACGGCGGACAATACCTACACCGGCAAGGGTGGCAGTAAGGACGACTAAGGTTGCGACCTCGCCCACGCGCTCATTGATGTCTACATGTAAATTGATTACATATGGTGGATACCTGCTGACAGCGTGCTGTCGGCTCAAAGGTCGCATGAGGCGAAAGCTTCGGCGGCCTTTGCGGTTTCTGGGGAAGCGCCTATGCGGGTTCGCGTCTATGTGGACGGGTTCAACCTTTATTATAGAGCGCTCCGCAACAAGCCCCACTACAAATGGCTGAACCTGCTGACTCTCTCCCGCGAGCTTCTTGACCCAGCCGACACCATCGACTGCCTGACATACTTCACTGCACGTGTGAGCCCGCGTGCGGGCGACCCAAGTGCTCCGAAACGTCAGCAAGCTTACTTGAGCGCTTTGTCTGGCATCAGGGAGGTAAGGGTTCATTACGGGCGGTTTCTAACCAAGGAAAAACGACGCCCGACCGTCCGTGACCTCCACTTTATGTCGAGGTTCACGACACAGAGGAAAAGGGCTCGGACGTAAATCTCGCCTCCTTCCTGCTCAATGACGGATACGGCAATCGGTATGATGCCGCGCTGGTCATGACGCAGGACACCGATTTGTGCGAACCACTTCGCATGGTCACCCAAGACTTAGGAAAGATAGTGGGTTTGGTTTGGCTAGATGGTAAGCAGGCTAGCCGTCGCCTTGAGCGAGTCACGTCCTTTGTGAGACACCTTACCAATGCGCGACTAGCTAGCGCGCAATTCCCCGATCCGACGATGGCCCGAAACGGCCACCTAGTTCACAAACCGGCGGAATGGTGTTGAGGTTCAACCTCTCTTAGCGAGCAAGGTTGGCAGGTTGGAAATGTTAGGGAGGCTCATCGACAACAGAGGACTCTGAAGCCTCGCAGCCCTGATCTTCGCTGTTCTGCACCGCCTTCGCCGCGCGGCTGACGAACTTGGTTATCTCTTCTAGGCTTTGCGTCGGATACTCGAAAGCGACCTCATGCCAGACCCGACCAGCGCATGCGAGGACCGCTTTGCGGTAAAAACTGTGATCGGCTTTGAATCCTGCGACTTCTATCCAGTCTTCCTCACTACGCAGATGCGTGATCTGCTCGCCTTCCACGAACGCGATAGCATTCATATGCTTCGCAATCGGCTCCTGTTCCGCCGAAGTGGCGTAAAGCGCCAACGAGCCTTCGCCATCGGGAGAAGCAAATCGCTGCCCTTTGAGGTTTGGATCGGTGGGCTGCAGTTGCCAACCAGAGGGGACGAGTTCTGCCGTAGTGTAGCTGCGTCCCGGTGACCCGTCGGACGCAGCCTCTGTGCGCGAGTGGGTCTTGTGCCGGGCATAGCGGTGGTGGCGATATCCATGCCGATGCGCATGCGGGATGGAGAAGAGACCCCATAATCCCCAGTGGCGATGCCCATGGTGACGCGCCTCCGCAGGGCCGAGAGTCAATGCCAGCATCAAGACCAAAAGTAGGGCTCTGCGCATACCCAATTAACTCGCAGCGCATCAAATTAGTCATGCGAGCTAGGTGCCCCACTCGGAGTCCCGTTTTCTGTGCCGCGCTCTCCCCCGTCATCAGCATTTGCGTTGATTCTAGCCGCGAATGAACCTTGTTTGTTCAATAGCGGCCTAAGGGCGAGATCATTGCATTTTACGTCATGTCTCAGCTCGCCGCCGTATGACCTCTTTATGCCCCCTGTTCCCGCCGGGTTTGTGTGATCGCTGTTCAGTGGGCCCTTGGAACCCTCCTGGGGTCTGGTTGAACGAGCAAGGAAGGGCTAGACACCTCACCGACTGACACGAATGGCTCTTCCTCATTACAGCGGCTCCGGCGGTTCACCCCCGCTCCGGGGCCGCTTCTTTAGCAAATGCCCTGCTGTTGCCGGGTTTGTGTGATCCACATTCGTTTCCCCCAAGACCCCGCGAAGGTCTGGGGACCAGGAAGGGCGTACGCAGACGTACCGACGCTTTTCCCTAGCGCGGCTCCGGCGATAGTCTCCCAGACCTCCGGAGCCGCTGCATTCAAGCGTCTCCATAACACTCTCCATGTTAGCTGCTCCCTCTAACTCCGTTTGCCGAGGAAGGCTGGCAATTTGGCGATGTTCGCCGCGATGCGCCGCGCCCCATCGAGAGTCAGCGCCTTGGCGATCCCGGCATCGCGCAGATCAGCGTGGCCGTAACATAGGCGAGGGCCTGCTTGTTGGCGTCCACCACCTTGTAGCCGCCGTCTAGGACCTCAATTGGCAGAACTAATCACCGGCCAGCACCTACCGGTAGGCTCGACCGAGTTCGTAGAGTAGGAGCGCCGGAAGCCAGAAAAACAAAACCTGGATCAACAATGGCAACGGCGCGAGATCCGTGAAAAACCTTAAAACCCAGACGGCAACCAAAACGATGGCAAGTCCGAGACAAGCCCAGTAGAGAACTAAGCGGTAAGCCACGCCCCCCTCCCGACTAGGCCGCCACTTTAGTGCGTATGGTGACGCGGTGTTACCTCTCCATGCTCACCATCTGCGGCGTGCAACTCATAGAGAGCGCTCGAAATTTCGTTTAGCACCCATAGGTGTGGGCCACACAAACCCTCAAGAGATTTCGACTAGGTAGCCAAGCGCGAGGGCACGGTCGAAGTCGCTGTCGTCCGGGGTGTCGTCCGCGCCGTGCTTGTGAGTAGCTTCACTAGCCGCAGGCAATTCGGGCTTCATCCTCTCAACGGCTTCCTTAAGGGCCTGCCAGTTGAAGTGGCGCATACCAACCGCTGCTTACCAATCTCGATTTATGAGTACACGGCCTAGTGAGCGAATTTGCCTATTTGCCGCTTTTCCTGCGACGCTCCACTTCGCTTCTGGAGACTTCTCCGGCATCGATAAGTGCCTCGATGCAGTTGTGTGGGAGCGAACGTCCATTGCGGCTCATACAGTTTCTTAAAGCGGCGCTCTCCAGCCCGAACTCGCCGCAAAATTTGTGATAGGCCGCTGCACAATCCTTCTTTTCGGCCGGAGTAATGGTGGCGGAGAAGGAAACGTGGGAGTAGACCACGACCGGGATGGCCAGCAGGCCATATAATGCGGCTTTGTTTTTCATTTTCTCCCTCGAAGTAAAAAGACCCTTATCACCAACCGATGGTTCGCATTCTGGGTTCCATACCTTTTACCGCCTTGTTGGGAGAAACCTGCTAACTGACCGCACGGATAACCTTGGCAACTGCGCTGAGTGCAATCGCCCGCTCATTGAAATCGATCATTACGGTGAGCGGCTGATCGGCTGCGTTCGCTGCAATCGATGGGGCTGGCAAACGGATAAGCCACTCTTCATGGAGCTACCGGAAGAGGATGTTCGGGCCATTAGAGAAGCGGCAAGGCGAGGATGATGGCTCCGACCCGAAGCCGACGCCCTTTATCCGTGCAAGGCGAACGATGCCTACATCTTTTTCTCCATGCACATGTTCATCTTGGAATCCCACACGCCACCGACCTTCTGGCAATCGGCCTCGGTTTTGGCTTGTGAAACATCCTCGGCGCGATGCCAATAGACCATGAACAGCATGAAAGCGGCGATGAAGGCGATTACTGTAAAGACAGTGTGTTCGGCTCGCCATAGATCGAGCCTGACGGCAGCCTTCGGGTCAAGCCGAAGAAGCGGGTGCGGTTTGTGGTCGAAGGCGCAAGGCCTCCTGTGCCGAACTATATCGAATTCACCCGACGGCAATAAGGCCAGGAAGGCGAATTCACCAACGGCAAACGACCAGGGGTGCGGTTGCCGACCGAAGCCGACGCTTAAAGCAAACAGCGGCCCCAGAAGGTGCGCCCTGGGAGCCGCCTAGCTGCTCATGGTCCGCTCAGTCTGAACGGAGACGCCAAGGGTATCTCCCCAATCATTGCGGAGGGGTTAAGCCCTAACGGGATGCCTTCACTAAGGACCGAAGCCGACGCCAGGAACACCTACCCTTTCGGAACACCCGATCCTATCGCGGGTTGAATCGGAGGCCGGTGGTTCGGACAAAAAGGCACCGGTAACAGCCCCCTAGGCTGAGAGAAGCCCGGCCCCGTATTGCGTTAGCGGTCGGGCTTCTTGGTGGCATCCTCACGATGGCGCCATGTGCGGGTGTGCTATTGCTCCACCATGTCCGACGAACGCAGTGCCAGCTATTGCATTGAAAGCAGCAACCGCTCACGGAAATAGAACGGCTGCGGACATCCCACCTGCACCGACGAATGTCCGCTATCGGGGTAAAGCGGAGTTGACGCGAACGGGCAATTATGTCGGCTAATAACCCAAAGCGGACATGCCCGCTCAAATTGGCGCCGGACGCCTTAGGTCTTCAAGAACGCCAGCCTTCACTGCTTCATAAACCGCGACTTAGGCAGAGGCTAAGTCGATGCGGACGGTTGTGTTCGGTACCGCAGTGATTGCGGGTGTTGTCTGGTTAAGCATAGCGACCGCCAACCCGCATTCAGGGCTATCGGCGGCGTTATTGCCGACGATTTGGCTACCGCGGATCCCCTGCTTTTTTGACAGATTAGGCCGGCGCCTCAGGGCCGCCCCTATGGGCAGCTTTGTACAGCTTCCATTGACTCTTGCACCAGCGCTTGAACGCCTTACGCGCCGTGTGATCGCCAGGGTACCTTGCCTTGGCGGCCTTATGGCAGCCACTCCGAGCGGCATCTGCCGGGGTCGTTTGAATGGGAACGGCGGCACCAGCCAAGAGACCAGTAACAGCCGAAGCTAAAAGCATTTTCTTCCACATAGGCTTACTCCGTTCCGTAAATTGCCCCCAGACAAATCAAACAAAGCACGGGCCTGCACGTTCCGCCTTGGGCGCCAATTGCCCAAATTTTGAACCTCCCTGCGCGCCACGGCGGATATGCCCCCGGGGGAAAGGCTTTTCCTCCCCAATCGGAGTCCCGTTTTCTGCGCTGGCGGATCTCCCCCCGCTGGTCGATAGGTCTTGATTTCCCTGGCGCAAATGAACCTTGTCTCAGACATTCTGAGAATGCCATTCGGAGACGCGATGTGAGACGCGGAAATGCGTGTCTCACGATCAGCCTCTCATTGTACACAACTTGAGACTGGACTGGCCCATAACTAACCAATTGATATTGTTCACTTCACCACTGTGAGCCTAGCCTTGGCTACGATGGCAGCTAGCTCATCGTCGCTCATGTCGATGGCACGCTTGAGCTGCGTGGTATCCGTGGTGCTGAACGTCGGAGGCTTGCCATAAGCTCTGTCTAGGATCGCCTGAGAGGCGCTGACGCGGGCTGCATGAGGAGCACGCTCATCCTTTGATATCGTGACCAGCGTTTCAAGGCATGCGGCGCATGCATTCTGGCCAGCATGGCGATTGGCTTATCCGTTCTGCCTGAAGGGTTAGGCGATGCACCGCCTTTGATCCAATTTGGATTTCCCACGCGTTTCAATGGCTTATCGGTTTCTGGCATATCCGTGCTCATGCGAATTGTCCGAAGTGCTTCCGGGCTGCGTCAGCGCGTGCGGTAGGCTTCTTCCTGCTTTTGGTAACGGCCTGGGTTGAAGGCCTTTCCTTTGATTTTGATTTGCGCAAGCCATTTGCCTCTATGCTTATCGAAGCGAACGCTGCGGGTAGGTGTGCTGTTCTCAGCAATCTCCATGTGGTACTCAGATACCACACAGTGGGGACTCCGAGAAGGATAAATCTAGAGGGGGATTACGACGCGGACTGGCAAGGCTTTGGATGGAAAATCTTCCATGCTTGACGCTGAGAAACAAACGACAATTGCTCGGTGCGTCCGCCGATTGGGATCAAAGGTAGCGAACTTGATGTGCACTTTGGTTTCCCGGTCAGAGATGCTGTCGAAACCGTCAATGGCTACTGACGCTACCGCGAGACGACGACCTGGACAGACCTTTCAGCCGCCACGCGGCGACGTCGCGACAACATCTTTGCGGGCGTGATCGAGACGGCTGGTCACGAGGCCTACGCACGGATCACCCAGGCCACGATCCTCGCCGGCAAGGAACGGCGCTAAGGCACCGCACCAAGCGCGACACTTCCTGGACGCAATGCGCGGCCTGTTCAGGTGGGCGCACAAGGCGGGACTGGTGAAGGCCGATCCGACTGTGGGCGTCGATAATCCGCCACGCAAAAAGAGCGAAGGCTTCATCCCGTGGACCGAGGACCACGTCACAGCATACGATGCGCGCTGGCCGATCGGAACGCGACAAAGAGTATGGTTGGACGTGCTACTTTACACAGGGCTCCGACGTGGTGACGCCGTGCGCCTTGGACGCCCGCATGTTCGCAATGGCATCGCAACAATCAAGACGGAAAAGAGCGGCTTCACGATCGAGGTCACTCTGCCGATCCTGCCGGTGCTGCAGGCGACCCTGAACGCTGGTCCTTGCGGCGATCTGACATTCGTCGCGGGCGCGCATGGTCGCCCCCTCACCAAGGAAAGTTTCGGCAACGAGTTCCGCGCCGCGTGCAGAGAAGCCGGCGTGCCGGGATCATCGCATGGCGTCCGCAAGATTGCGGCGACACGAGCGGCAAATGCTGGAGCGGCGGAAGCGGAGTTGGACGCGATCTTCGGCTGGACCGACCGCAAGATGGCCGCCCACTACACGCAGAGCGCAAACAGACGACGGCTTGCGGCCCAAGCAATGGCCAAGTTGGCGAACGCTAGCGGAACATCTATTCCCGCACCTTCGCATCCGGTGCGGGCAGAAGGACCCAAAGGAAAATGAAATCAACGCCGAATTCTTGAAAGTGGTGGGCCCGGGAGGGCTCGAACCTCCAACCAGACGGTTATGAGCCGCCGGCTCTAACCAGTTGAGCTACGGGCCCCGCTTCGCTCGCTTCTCACGCCTCATAGCAGACTTCAATTGCCCCGCGAACCGGGTAGAAGGCCGTTGCACGGGGCCCCCTCCCCGGTTCATTCTCCGCCCCTGGGCAACTCCGGAAGGATGCCGATGACCGCCTCGCTTCGCTCCCTCGCAGCTCTCGTCCTGATGCTCGCCGCCGCAGTGCCGGGCCTCGCGCGCGCCGACGACAACGACAATAGGCGCACCATCTCGCTCGCCGCCACTGGCTCGGTCAGGACCACGCCAGACAAGGTCGACATCTCGACCGGGGTGACCAGCCAGGCACCGAGCGCCAAGGACGCGCTCGCCAAGAACAGCACCGCTATGAGCCAGGTGATCGATGCGCTGAAGGGCGAAGGGCTCGACCCCAAGGATATCCAGACCACGAATTTCTCGGTGCAGCCGGTCTATGAGGAGCGCAAAGAGGGGCGCGCGCCCGCCATCATCGCCTACCAGGTGACGAATTCGGTGCGCATCACCGTGCACGACGCGTCCAAGCTCGGGGCAATTCTGGACAAGGTGGTGAGCCTCGGCGCCAATGACATCGGCTCCATCGAGTTCGGCGTGTCGGAGCCCGAGGCGCTGAAGGACGAAGCGCGCAAACAAGCCGTCGCCCAAGCCACCGCCAACGCCAAGCTCTATGCCGAGGCTGCTGGCGGCACGCTCGGCAAGGTGCTCACCATCGCAGAGGATGAAGGGATGGTGGTGACCCGCTACGCGTCGCCCACTCCCATGGAGATGTCCGCCAAGTCCGTTCCCATCGAGGCCGGAACCGCGACGGTCGAGGTGCGGGTGCGCATGACCTTCGAGCTCGAATAGGCGACAACAAATTCGGCGACGTGAAGGGCTGGAACGGCACCGTCGAGCCTGCGCGCGCACTGGTAGGCTAGCCGTCTGACTTCCCCCGGGCTTTTGCGCCGGGACAAAAGAGCGCTGCCGAAACCCAAACTGCGGCGGCGCTTCGTTGACGGGCGCCTTTCCTCATCATTGCCTTTTTGTAGCGCTTTGCTATGCCCCGCTCGTGCTATCGGCTGGCGCCAGGGGTAAGCATGAAAGAGGGCTGGCTATTCATACTCGTGGTGGCCACCGCGGCCGGCGCCGGCGCCTACTACTATTGGCAGCAGCAAGGCGCTGCCGGCCGGCTCGACATCCAGACGGCAGAGGTCAAACGCGGCGATGTGCGTCGCGTGGTCGCGACCTCCGGGACCGTGAGCGCCCTCGTCACCGTGGACATCGGCTCGCAGCTCTCCGGCAATATCGGCGCGGTCAATGTCGACTACAGCACCGAGGTGAAGCAGGGCGAGGTGCTCGCCCGCATTGAGCCGTCGAGCTTCGAGACTCGCGTGCGCGTGGAGGAAGCAGCGGTAGCGGTGGCCAAAGCGAATGTCGACCTGCAAGAAGCCGGCATCGGGCGGGCGGAAGCCAATCTGCACAAGGCCGAGCTCGATCTCGGCCGCGCCAAGGAGCTTGTGACCAAGGGCGCGACCTCGCAAGCCGCACTGGATACCGCCGTCGCCGCCGAGCAAAGCGCCGTGGCGGACCTCGCCATCGCCAAGGCCAACGTGGAAAATGCCAAGGCGACGCTCACCCAACATGAGGCGACACTCGACAGCGCACGCATCGACCTCGACCGTACCTATATCCGCTCTCCGATCGACGGCGTGGTGATCGACAAGATCGTGGAGGTCGGGCAGACCGTCGCCGCCAGCCTCCAGGCGCCGAAGCTCTTCACCATCGCCCAGGACCTCAACCAGGTACAGATCGGGGCGCAGGTCGACGAGGCCGATATTGGCCAGGTGACGAGCGGCAATCCGGTCAGCTTCACCGTCGATGCCTACCCGGACGTGAGCTTCGAGGGGAAGGTCGAGCAGATCAGACTTGCGCCGGTCTCCTTGCAGAACGTGGTGACCTATACTGTGGTGATTGCCGCCGATAATCCGCTCGGGCGCCTTTTGCCCGGAATGACCGCCAATGTCGAGATCATCACCGGCGAGCATCCGGGCGTCGTGGTGGTGCCCAACGACGCGCTCCGCTTCCAACCGCGCGGCCCGGCGGAAGCGCTGGTTCGCGACACGACCGCGACGGGTGCCACACAAGTCGCTTCCGGCACGGGCGACCGCACCGGCCGGCTCCTCGACAGGCTCAAGGTCGACCTCGAGCTCACGCCGGAGGAGGTGGACAAGGTGCGCGCCGGCGTCGAGGCGGAGTTCACGACGCTGAGGAGTGTCGCGCCTGCGGGCACAGTGCCAAGCCAGGACGATGCGCGCGAGCAGGCGCGCATGCGCATCGCCAAGGTGCTCCGCGTCGTGCTCACACCGGATCAGTACAAAAAATACCAGGAGCTACAGCGCGCACGTCCGGGCGCCCCTCGCTCGGGCACGGTGTGGACCTACGATGGTGGCGATCTCGTGCCTTATCAGGTTCGCCTCGGCCTATCCGACGCAAATGCCACCGAGGTGACCGGTGGCCTCGAACCTGGCGCGCGGGTCGTGCTGCGCACCCGCGAACTGGCGCCCTGATGGAAGCGCCGGCTCCCTCCCCTGCTGCGCAGATCGTGGCGCGCGATCTGGTCAAGACCTATCGTATGGGCGACAGCGTCATCGGCGCGCTGCAAGGCATCAATGTCGAGGTGGCGCGCGGCGAGTACCTAGCGGTCACCGGTCATTCCGGCTCTGGCAAGTCGACCTTCATGAATTTGATCGGCGCGCTCGACACGCCGACCTCAGGCTCGCTCAAGATCGAGGACCGCGAACTGAGCGGTTTGAGCTCCAATGCGCTCGCCCAATACCGCAACGAGAAGATCGGCTTCGTATTTCAGACCTTCAATCTTCTGGCGCGCACCACCGCGCTCGACAATGTCGCCCTGCCGCTGCTCTATTCGCATCGCAATGGCAAGGGCGATGCGCGGGAGAAGGCGCGCGAATGCCTGGCACGCGTCGGCCTTGCCGAGCGGGAACGGCATCAGCCCTCCGAGCTATCCGGCGGCCAGCAGCAGCGCGTGGCGATCGCGCGGGCTCTCATCAACGATCCGCACATTCTGCTTGCCGATGAGCCGACAGGCGCGCTCGACAGCCGCACCACCGACGAGATCATCGCCTTGTTCGAGGACCTGAACGAGAGCGGCATCACGGTGATCCTCGTTACCCACGAGCTCGACATTGCCGCGCGCGCGCACCGCGGCATCACCTTCCGCGACGGCTACATGGTCGAGGATACGCAGTGAACACGCTCGCCGCCTTCAAGGCCGCCATCGCAGCGCTCAGGCTCAATGCGCTCCGGAGCTTCCTCGCCATGCTCGGGGTGATCATCGGGGTGGCTTCGGTGATCGTCATGGTGTCGGTGGCAAGCGGCGCGGGGCAGGCCATCGAAGACAGAATCAAGGCGCTGGGAACCAATCTGCTCGTCATCCAGCCTGGGTCATACACCTCCGGCGGCCGGCGCGCCGGCGAAGGGACTGCGCTTGCGCTGTCGGAGGCCGATCTCGTCACCATCAAAGACAAGGTACCCGGGGTCGCCGCAGCGACCGGCGTGGTGAGCGGCTCGGCGCCGATCGTGTTCGGCAATACCAACTGGACCACGTCGATCGATGGCGTGGGCAGCGATTTCCTCGAGGTGCGCGACTGGGCGTTGACCGAGGGCCGCGACTTCACCGATGCCGAGCGGAGATCCGCCGCCAAGGTGGTGATCATCGGCGCCACCACGGCGCGGGAGCTGTTTGGCGATGCGCCGGTCATCGGCCAGCAGGTGCGCGTCATGAACGTGCCGTTCACGGTGATCGGCCTGCTCTCGCCGAAGGGCCAGTCGGGCTTCGGAACCGACCAGGACGATACCGCCATCGTGCCGGTCGCAACCGCGCGGCGGCGCCTGTTCGGGGCGGAGAAGACCGTGCCCGACAACTTGAAGCGCATCATGGTCGAGGTCGCTTCGGCTGAGGAGATGAACGACGCGCAAAGCGAGATTGAGACTCTGCTCCGCCAGCGCCGTCATGTGCGCCCCAGCGCCACCGACGATTTCCAGGTGCGCAACATGGCGGAGTTCATCCGCACCAGGAGCGAGACGCAGAACATCTTGAGCCTGCTGCTCGGCGCCACCGCCGCCATCTCGCTCATCGTCGGCGGCATCGGGATCATGAACATCATGCTCGTGTCGGTGACCGAGCGCACCAAGGAGATCGGCTTGCGCATGGCGGTCGGCGCCCGCCGCCGCGACATCCTTTCCCAATTCCTGATCGAGGCGGTGACGCTCTGCCTCACCGGCGGGCTCATCGGCCTCATCATCGGCGCAAGCTCGGCGCTCGCACTCGCCAATTGGGGCGCCTGGCCGATCGCGTTGTCGCCGGCGCTCGTGCTCATTGCGCTCGCCGCCGCGGCGCTAGTCGGCGTGTTCTTCGGCTACTACCCGGCGCGCCGCGCCTCGTTGATGAACCCCATCGACGCATTGCGTTACGAGTGACGGGCGGTGGCGGCCGTGGTCTAGTCGGGGGCCCGGGTTCAACTCCCGCCAGCCAAGGACCAGGACCATGCCCAGCCTCGCCTTCGACCCGCTGATCGCCGCCGCCGTTCTCGTCGCCACCGCGCTGACTGACGCCATCTACGTCATGTTCACCAACGCGGTGTTGCGGCGGAAGCGGTTCCCCGCGGCAGCCTGGAGCAGCGTCTGGTACATGCTCTCGTCCTTCGCAGTCATCAGCTACACCCATCACTGGGTTTATGTGGTGTTCGCCGCCGCAGGCTCGTTCATCGGCGCTTTTGTCACCATGACCTTCCTGCATCCCGGCGCTGTTTATCCGACGCAGCCTCCGGGCTCCGCGTTGCAGTAGTGTCCTTTCTTTTCGTTCAGCTATAGGCGTTGCGGGGATCTCGTCCTATAAGATGATTTACGCAAGCTGGAACCCGGACTCCGTTTGGCGAAACCGGCGGCACGCTCCATATATGAGACCAACCACCGGCCAAGACGGATCGCTGACCGATGACCCCTGACACCGATGCCGACGATCTGCATGACGACATCATCTATCCCTCGGCTATTCCCTTCATATTCGTCCATCTCGGCTGCTTCGCGGCGATCTGGACGGGCGTCACCTGGCAGGCGCTGGCCATCTGCGTGACGCTCTATTGGCTGCGCATCTTTGCCATCGGGGCCGGATACCATCGCTATTTCTCGCACCGCGCTTATTCGACCAGCCGGGCGTTTCAGTTCGTTCTTGCATTCATGTCCCAGACGACCGCGCAAAAGAGCGTCATCTGGTGGGCGTCCAAGCACCGGCATCACCATTTGCATTCCGATACCGAGCAGGACGTCCATTCACCGCGGCACCACGGCTTCATCTACAGCCATTTGGGGTGGATCTTCTCCCGCAAGCACGACGGCCCCGATCTGGCGAAAGTCTCGGATCTGGTGCGGTACCCCGAGCTGATGTGGCTGCACAAACTCGAGATCCTTCCGGCCATCGTTCTCGCCGGTCTCTGCTTTCTCGTCGCCGGCTGGTCCGGTCTCGTCGTCGGGTTCCTGTGGAGCACCGTGCTCGTCTATCACGGAACGTTTTGCATCAATTCGCTCGCCCATGTGCGGGGCAGCAAGCGCTACGTGACGGGCGACGATTCGCGCAACAACTTCCTACTGGCGGTCTTCACCATGGGCGAAGGCTGGCACAACAATCACCACGCCTACCAGTCGAGCGTCCGACAAGGGTTCAAATGGTGGGAAATCGATCCGACCTATTACCTGCTGCGGGCGCTGTCCTGGATTGGCTTTGTCTGGGACCTCAAAACGCCGCCAGAGCCGGTCTTACGGAACGAGCAGCGGCTCGGCGCCAAGGTCGTCAATCGCGCGGCGGAGGAGCTCGCGGCGCGTTTCAATTCAGAGCGGATCGCCGCCGCCATCACCTCGGCGCTGCATACCCCAGAGCTGTCCGCGCTGCAGGAGACACTTCTTCGCGCACAGCACCGCACGGGGGAGATGCTGAAGACCCTGCACGTGCCACATATCCCGAGCCGCGAGGAATTCTTGCGCGAGGCAAAGGCCATGTTCGCGCGGACGCGGTCGCTGGACGAGATCGTCGATCGCGCCTACGAGCTTCTCATCGCCTCCGTCGGCGCGCGCCTGACCTCTCCCGTTAGGAATTGATCGCAGCGCACAAGTCCCCTAGTGCTTCAATTCCTCCGGGACCTTCCCGCCATTGGCGGCGAGCTTGATCATCACCTGCTTGTGCAGCCACACATTCATCTTGGCCGAAGTCATTGGTGTCGCCGGAATAATGCAGCTCGCCAGCGAGCTTCTTGCGCGCGGCGTGGCTGCTGTCGAGATCGAGCAGCTTCATCAGATCGACGATCGAAGTGCGCCAATGGAGCTTCTGCTTGTTCTTCTTGGCGAGCGCGTCGAGCACGGCGGCGACATCGACGCTCGCGGCAGGAGCGGCGGCAGGGGCGGCCGACGGCGCGCTGGTCGCCGACGGCGAGCTTGACGGCGACGCGGCGGCAGGCTTGGCCGCGGGGGCTTCGGTGGACGCCGCAGGCGTACCCGCCTTGGCCGAGCTGCCGAAAATTGCTGACATGATGTCTCCGAAAATGCTCATGACTGGACGCTCCTCGGGTTCTATGGGGACGTCCAGATCATAGTCCACCTCGCTGTCATGCATAAGGGGCCGAGACAAGGCGCCCCATTCCGAATTAAACAGAGGCATGAGCATGCAGCCTCCCTCCACTTCCCCTCCCCCTCGCAATAGCACCCCCGGCAGCAAATCCTCCCGCGGCGACGCCTCCGCCAACACCGGCACGAAAAACCTCGGCACGCTAGTTGGGAAGGTGGTCGGGCTCGTCGTCGCGCTCATCATCCTCGCGCTGATCGCGCGGTTCTGCGGCATCGAGCAGGACGTGCACTTCATGGTTAAGGACAGGGTCGCGGCCATCGACGGCGACACGCTCCGGTCCGCCAACGCGGAGGTGCGCATCTACGGCATCGATACCCCTGAGCTCGACCAGACCTGCATCGATCAGGACGGCAAGGACTGGACGTGCGGCCGCAACGCGCAGGCGAAGCTCAAGGCGCTGGTCGCCCGGCGGGCCGTCGACTGCACGCCGAAGGGCCGCGACAAGTTCAATCGCACCCTCGCCATCTGCCGCACGAGCGCCACGCAAGATCTCGGCGAGGCTCTGGTGCGCGAAGGGCTCGCGGTCAATTTCGGGGTGGGCGACAGGCCTGGCCTCTACGAGGCCGCGCAAGAGGACGCGCAGGCCGCCAAGCGCGGGATGTGGCGCGGAACGTTTCAGCAGCCGTCGGAGTGGCGACAGGCGCATCCGCGCGACGGAAATTAGGACGAGACGCTCATGGACCTCTCGCACATCCCGGTTGGCGAAAATCCGCCGCACGAGGTCAACGTCATCATCGAGATCCCGCAGGGTGGCGCGCCGGTCAAATACGAGGTCGACAAGACCTCGGGCGCCATGTTCGTCGACCGCTTCCTGCACACGGCGATGTTCTATCCGGCGAATTACGGCTTCATCCCGCATACGCTGTCCGAGGACGGCGATCCGCTCGACTGCATGGTGATCGCGCCAACGCCGGTCGCCCCGGGGGCGGTCGTCCGCGCGCGGCCGATCGGCGCGCTGCTCATGGAGGACGAGAAGGGCATCGACGAGAAGATCATCGCCGTGCCCGTCGACAAGCTTCATCCATTTTATAAGCGCGTCGCGAGCTACCGCGATTTGCCAGAGATCCTGATGGAGCAGATCGGGCATTTCTTTCAGCATTATAAGGATCTCGAAAAGGGGAAATGGGTGAAGGTGCTGCGCTGGGTGGAGCCCGCCGAGGCCATCGACCTCATCCGCGCCGGCATCAAACGCGCCGAGAAATAGCGAAGCGGTCTCGATAAGCACCGCGCGCGCGTCACCCCTCGCCGGGGCCCCGCCCCGCGAGTCATGCTTTGATGCGCCATCGCTGGGCTACTTGAGCGCGAGCTTTGATGCGCTATCGCTGCGCTACTTGAGCGCAAGCGAGGGGCGCGGAGCGCCAAGCGGCCGCGTCCGATAGAGCAAGGCAGCCTCTCGTTTCGCGGTTTTCCTCAGGCGCCGCACCCTTCTCCACGTGGCAGGACGGTCCCGGTCACGCATCCCTCATGGGGAAGAGATGGCGTGAGTTTAAGGGAGGCGCGAGCGCCGGGGATAAATGGTGAATAGACCATCGCCGGGCCGCGCGACTCGATGACGGCTCTTGATTGGGTGCGCAGGAACACAGAGCTTGTTCAGCATGGCTGCGCATGGGACGTCGTAATGCCCGCTCTGCCTTTTTGGGAGGACGACATTGAACCTCATAAACGATCTCTTGGAGAAACCGTCGAGCTTGACGACTGCGTCCAGGTACACGGCACTCAACGGTGTCGTCTATCTGATCGCGGGAGCAACTCTCATCGTTTGGCCCGGCGTGCTGCAGACGCTCTTCAGGGAGGAGGCTTTCGTGGGCCATGAAGGCGCGCTCATGCGCGTGATCGGTCTGACGATCGTCGTGATCGGGTGGCTCTATGTGTTCGGAGGCCGCTCCGGCGCACGGCAGATCGTCGCCGCCTCCGTGATCGACCGTTTGGTGTTTGTCCCCCTGGTGCTTTTGCCCCTGGCGATAGCGGGGGTCTTTCCCCGCTTGTTCGTGGCGTTCACGATACTCGACGCGTCGCTCGCCATCGGCGCTTGGTGGCTGATCCATCGCAAATGAATGTCTGTTGCCCCTCTCCCCTTGGGGAGAGGAAGACATGCGAATGTGATTGAACGTCGAGTTAGCGCGAAAGGCGGCGCTTGTTCTTGCTCACGCGGGAGCGGACGCGGCGGACGACCTTATTCATCGAGCCGCCGGTGGCGAGCGTCGCCGCAGCTTCGGCGAAGGCCACGCCCTTCTCAGCCACCATGCGATGCGCCTCACGCTCGGCAGCCTTACCGCCCTGCGCAAGCTTCAACATGCGCAAGGTTATCACCGTCTGCACCTCGAAACTAAGGCGCGCGGCATCAAGAGAGAATTTCATCCAGGCTGAGAACATGGCCTGCGCATTAAGGGGGTGGGTGGGGCGAATGCAAGGGGGCGGATGTTTTGCTCAGGATCCCGGCTGCCGTGCAATGACCAAGTTTGCGTCCCGAGGCTCGAAGGGCTGGATACAGGCGGGCCAAAATTGTCGCTAAGTTCGATCTGCTGACTTGGTGGAGGTACATCTGTTCAAGCATGTCTCTTATATCTATGCCCAGATATATCTATGCCCAGAATGGATTTATAATGTTGGCGCTGTACTTCAGGATATAGCTTGTTTGCCGCGAGGCAGGTCACTCCATCGCGCAACTCGCTGCGCTGCTTGAGCGCAGGGAAATGCCTCGACCCATGGAAATAAAGGGCGCAGGGTGAGTCTTGGTTGCCCCGCCATCGCGGCCGGAGAAACAGGAGCTTCATGCGCCCCGCCAATGACAACGAGACTGCGAGTCGCCTGCCGAGCGCCGCCTGGTTGGCCGTGCTGTTGGTGTCCGCGGCGATCCTCATCTACGGGACCTTCGTGGTCCTGAACCTCGTGGGCCTGCGCTAGCCGCGTCCCCAATTCGCGCCCCTTCGTGGGGCTCCCTCGCATTCAGGTTTCGCCAAGCTCAGACGCGAAATGGCCGGACCTGGCTCACGCGCCGGCCCGGCCATGACGACGGGACGAGATACGAACCGCGCTAATTCAGGATGTGGGAGGAGACGAGACCGACCGCGGCAATGCTCAAAACTGCCAGAAGCGTGAATGATATTTCTCCAAAGGGAATGTGCTTTAATTAAGTCATTCCAAAATATTTCAGCGCTCATGCATAATATTTCTGCGACGCACTTGTTTTAATGTTCGGCAGTCTCCATAATAACAATGATTTTGAATGATGATCGTTCAGAGTCTACTTTCTCATATATCTGGAGAATTTTAAATGGAACATTCAACCGCAACCAATACTTCTGCAAAATCGAATTTGCCGGACCAGAACAGACTGGCCGTCATGAGGGACATCATTGCGAAGTGGAGCCACTTTTCCGAGCAGGAGGTCTCTGCGCTCAAGGGCAAGGCCGACCTCGTGAGTCAGGTCGTGGCCAAGTATGGTCTCGACCAAGCGCAAGCCCAGCGTGACGTCGACGCAGTATTGAAGGGCCGCCAGATCGGCGCCGGCGCTTAGGTCGCCATTCCCCGAGGCTGCTTCAGCCTCGGTTTCGTTTGATCCACGACAAAAAGCCTCACCTAGAAACGCGACGAGTCGTGGACGTGGGGTTCAGGCATACGCCAGCCCAAAGCATGAGCCGCCTACGGGCGGCTCTATTTTTTTGAGACGTCGGGATAGTATGTGGTGGAGTCGCGCGTGCGATCTGATTCGCAAAACCCTCAAGGAGGACGACATGGCCAAAGGCCAACAGCGGAGCAACAAAGAGAAGAAGAAGCCGAAGCAGGACAAGAAGAAGCTGGCGCCGGCGCCCTCGCCGCTCTCGTTCGATCAGCGCGCCAAGCCAGGCCAAGGCGGCGGCCAGAAGAAATCCTGACGTTCATTTTTTGCGCTACCGGACTTCGGCCTACTTGAGCGCGTGATTTTATTTGCGCTACCGCTCTTCGCACACCTTTGAGCGCGGGTTTTGGCGCTATCGCGCTTCGCCCACCTTGAGCGCGATTCTCTTAATGCGCTATCGCTACGCTACTCGAGCGCGGGGTTAATGGCGCGCCCTTGGGCTGTTCGCCATATGCGCCTTGAGCGCCTCGGCCGTATCGGCGGTTACCTTGGTCGACAGCTCGCGGACCTCCTCGGCTTGCGCCGTCAACGTGCCGATCTGCTTGCGCCAATAGGCCGCCTGCAGCTCAACCATGTCGGCCAGGCTCTTGGCGCCGGCCAGGCTCTTGGCCAGGTCGAAGCCGGTCGCGAGATTCCGCTTGGCGATATCGATGAACTTGCGGTTGAACGCGGCGGCGCCTTGGCCGGCGGCGTCGAAGGATCTCTCGAACGTCGTCACCGAGGCTTCGAACGCATCGGTGGAGCGGTCATAGGCCTCGCGGGTCTGGTCGACGGTGGTCTCGGCAAGGGCGCGCACGCTCTCCGGAATTGCGGTGTCGAGGCCGAGGGCGCCGAGCCTTTCCGTCACGTCGCGATAGTTGGCGCGGGCCTCCGCGGCGGCAGCTTGGGGATTATAAGTGGCGGTCATGAACTCACCTCTGGGGGGTTAGATCTCAGGCGATTATTCGCAGGCTGGAAAGCCGCGGGCCTCGAGCGCAAGGGGCGCTCGGCGTGCTGAGATGGTCGGGAAAGGGGGCGCGCATTTGACAGGCGCGCTAGTCTTCACCGTCAGCGCCTGGGTCCGGCGTGCCAGTACGAAAACAGTAGGCCCCGCCCCGACATTAAGCAAGCTCGGCGCGAGAAACCGTTATGGCGCCCCATTGCTGAAGCGGGATTTTTAATCCGCTACCGGACTTCGGCCACCTTGAGCGCTCATTATTTGCGCTACGCGCTTCGCGCTGCTTGAGCGCATGATTGTTTGCGTTAGCTGATCTCCATCGCCCACAACCGCCGCGCCTGCGGGATGCCGCGGAGCTCGTGCAGGCCGAGATCGGCAAGCGTGAGCTCGGAGCGCCGCGCCACCTCGTCGCTCACTACCACCGGGCGCTTTAGCGACTTCGACATGTCGGCGGTGCGCGCCACCTCGTTCACCGCGCGGCCGAGCACGCCGAATTTGAGCCGCTCCGGCGTGCCGGCATTGCCGAACACCACATCGCCGAAATGCACCCCGATCCCGAACTCGATGGCGCGCGCCTTGCCGCCGCCTTCACGCTTCAGCGCGGCGAGCCGGTCGCGCGCGCCGGCGGCGGCGTCCAGCGCGGAGGCGCAGGCTTGCGTCCCGCTATTGTCGCCGGCGGGAAAGAAGGCGAGGATAGCGTCGCCGATGATGTCGAGCACCTGGCCGCCCTGCTCCATCACGGCGCCCGCGGCGCAATCGAAATAGGCGTTGAGCAGGTCGAGAAAGGCATCGACCGGGAGCTGGTCGGCAAGGCCGGTCGAGTTACGCAGGTCGCTGTACCAGAGCGCGGCGGCAAGCCGCTCGCCGTCGCCGCGCTTGATCGTGCCGGAGAGAATGCGGCCGCCGACAAGGGGCCCGTGAAAGGTGTTGAGCGCGGCCTTGGTGATCTGGTCCTTGAGGGCGAGGCGAAAGACGAGCGCGAGCGGGGTGAGCACGGCGCGCATGGCGGCGACGTTGGCGGCGCTGAAGCCTTGCGGGGAGCGCGTCGACCATGACGTGGCGAGCCCGTCGAGTGATTGCGGGTGGAGCTCGGCGCCGCCGAAGGCCACGACCAGCGCAAGATAGTCGGTGAAGCCCTTGGCTTTCAGCTGCATGAGCAGCGGGAAGCGCTCGATCGCATCATGATCAAGCCTGAGCCGCCATTCGCGGTTGGCCTCCGAGAGCATGGCGTAGAACGGGGAGAGGCGAAACTCGGAGCCCTCCTGGTCGACGAGCGCGGCGTAGAACACCTCGGCGCCTCCCTCGCGCGTCCAGGTGACGCTCATGCCGTCGAACAGCGGGTGCAGGATTCGACAGCCGACATTCATGCGGTCGATGGGGACGCCGGCAGCGATGAGCCGCTGCATGGCGATTTCGACGAGCGTGGTGAGCGGCTGATCGGCGATGCCGGATTCGATGATCGAGGCCGGGATATCCGGCACGTCCGGGAGGCTGGTCGGGTCGAACTTGTCCATATTGCCGCCCTTTGTCGGCACATTGCGTGGGGTTTTTATGGCTCTACCGCGCTTCGCGCTACTTGAGCGCGGTTAGGATACAGTCCGGCGCGGAAACTGTCCGGGAGGAACTTCATAAAACGCGCTTTGACCATGCTCGGAATTGCGGTCGTGTGGTGAGCTGTTTTTATGCGCTATCGCGCTTCGCACTACTTGAGCGCTTGCTTCTATGCGCTATCGCGCTTCGCTTGAGCGCTTGATTTAGGCGCTATCGCGCTTCGCGCTGCTTGAGCGCTTGATCTGAGGCTTCGGTTTGGCTTGATCCGTGCTCTCGCCGTCAGGGAGATGCAATTGATGCATCACGCGATGAAACACCGGTGTGAGAATGAGTCCGGTGACGCCGACCAGCACGAGCCCGGCATAGAGCGCGTAGACGCCTTCAAACACCTCGCTGCTTTCGTTCTTCGGCTCGCCGTAAGGCCCCATGCCGCCGAGGATCATGGCGGCATGACCGAAGGATCTGCTCAAGTCGAGCCGTTCGAAATAGCGATAGCCGAGAATTCCAACGGCTAGCGAGACGAGGATCAGCCCAAGCGCGAGACCCACATTCTTAGCGAGACGGCGCGCGAACCGCCCGCGCGTCGCGAGCGGCTGCGAATGGTGCTCGAGGCTCGAGAAGATCCCGAGCCAGCTGTCCGTTTTGGTCTTGGTCTCGACCATGCTCTGTTCTACCGCGCGGCGGGGCGGCCTGGCGACTGATCTCGACTGCGTCCCATTGACCAGTATCCCTTTGACCGATGTAGGCGACGCTCCGACCCGGCCCTTCGCTGCTAGCCACGGCTCTCAAGCCGGCTGCGCAACTCGGCAGCGGATTGCACAGCTCGCGCGGCGAGTTGACTAAAGGACAGAGTAAGGTCCGGCGAGATGATGGCCTTGCGATGCGGCCAGCGGCGCGCCAGACCGATCACGCCGGATAGCAAAAGCTTCCCCACCGGCATCCCGGTCAACGACGAAGACCTCCTCAAGAAGACGACCCCCTTACGCGTCTGTCGCGGTATACGGTCTGCGGGCGGGTAAAGAACTCGACGTCGAAACTCCCGTGCTCGGGTAACCCCACGCCAGACGCCTTCCAGCCGCCGAACGGCGCATCGACAACCGCCCCAGCGGTGGCCTCATTCACCTTGAGAATACCGGCGCGGGCGCGCTCGATAAAGTTCCGGACCTTGTCGGGCGAGGTCGCGAACACGGCAGCGGCGAGCCCCTGGCGGACCCCATTGCAGAGACGAATGGCCTCGTCCCAGTCTTGCGCCGGCTGCACCACGAGCACCGGCCCGAAGGTTTCTTCCTGAACGATGTCGTGCGCCGGGTCGTTGCAATTGATGATCGTGGGAGGATAGAACTTCCCCTCATGCTCCCCGACCGTCGGTGGCCGCTCGCCGAGCGGCAGCAGCTCGCTTCCGCGCTGGGCTACAGCGAGCGCGACAGCGCCCGCCACCCGATCACGGTGCGACGCGCTGACGAGGGGTCCGATCTCCGTCCCACCATCTAGCGGATCGCCCCACTGCATCGCGGCGGCTGCCTTGACCAGCAGCTCGACGAATTGGTTGAGGCACGCCGCATGAACGATCACGCGACGGTTTGCGGTGCAGCGTTGGCCGGCCATTTCGAACGCTCCCGCGGCGACCTTCCGTGCTGCCTCTGGCAGGTCGGCATCCGACCAAACGATGCTGGCGTTGTTGCCGCCCAGCTCCGCCTGCAGCGGAACGTGACGGCGCGCACATATCTCCTGCGCGCTGTCGCCTGCCGCCGCAGAACCGGTGATCGTCACAGCGTCAATCGAGCGCTCATTCATCAGCGCCTCAGCCTCGTGCGATCCGCCTTCGAGTAGGTTGACAAGTTCGCCTGGCCAGCTCGCCGTGACAAAACATCGAAGCAGATGGCGCGACACCGATCGTGCTTCCGGCGCAGGCTTCCACACCACGGCATTGCCGTACAGAATTGCGGGCACGATCTTGCCGAGCGCGATATAGATGGGGTTGTTCCAGGGCGTGATCGCGGCAACGACGCCATGCGGACGCCGCATGACCACGTGGGTTTTATACTCCTCGGCCAATCCGTGATGCCCCTCGGTGCGACGGAGGATGGCTTGAAGCATCTCGAGACTTTGGCGTCCCTCGGTGCGGCCGAAGCGGATGGGTTTGCCGAGCTCCTGTGCCATGAGCACGGCCAAATCGTCGATTTTCGGAGCCAGCACGTCGACGAGGCGATGGACGAGGTTGGCGCGGGCCACCTGTGAGGTGTCACGCCAGTTTTGCGCGAAGTTGGCGGCAGCGACCGCCAGCTCCCTCAAGTCCGCCGCCCGCATGTCTCCGGAATACGCTGAGTGCTACCAATGGCAAATTGGCGCATGGTCCCCCAGAGACCCCTCTGTCCCAGGATTTTATAGAATTGACCAGCGATGGAAAGGGGGACAGGTAGATAATTCCGAAGACTGTGCCTTTTGGATCAGCTCTTTGGAGGGCTCGAGCCCGAATTTCCTTGGCAAGAACCGAGCCAGGGCAAGAACCGAGCCAGGCGCAAGGCGTTATCCGCCGAGATCGGTAAACGCTCCCCTCACCATCGGAGACTTTATTATGCAAGACCGCCCCAAGACCGCGTCAAACCTCTTCACGCCCGTCGCGCTCGGACCGCTTACCCTGCCAAACCGCATCGCCATGGCCCCGCTGACACGGAGCCGCGCCGCAGCCGGTAACGTCCCGACCCAGCTGAACGCGCTCTATTATGCGCAGCGCGCGAGCGCAGGCCTCATCATCTCGGAAGCGACGCAGGTGGCTCCCGAGGGTCAGGGCTATATCTCGACGCCCGGCATCCACAGCGCCGAGCAGGTTCAGGGGTGGAGATGCGCGACGGGCGCGGTCCATGTCGCCGGCGGCCGCATCGTCCTCCAGCTCTGGCATGTCGGCCGCATCTCGCACCAATCCTTCCAACCTGGTGGCGCGTTGCCGGTGGCACCCTCCCCCATTCGGCCGAACGGGCAGGCCTATACGGCAAAAGGCTTCGAGCCGATCCCCACGCCCCGCGCGCTCGACATCGCCGAGATCCCGGGCATCGTAGCGCGCAATATGCGCAAGGGGCGCAGAACGCGATGGCCGCGGGCTTCGACGGCGTCGAGGTGCATGGCGCTAACGGCTATCTCATCGATCAATTCCTGCGCGACGGCACCAACAAGCGCACCGACGCTTACGGCGGCAGCATCGAAAATCGCGTGAGGTTCCTGCTCGAGGTGGTCGACGCGGTCATCGCGGTGGTGGGCGCGGAGCGCACCGGCGTTCGCATCTCGCCGCAGAACGGACAAAACGACATCGCCGACGGCGATCCGCAACGCCTGTTCAATCACGTGGCCTCGGCGCTCTCAGGCAGAGGCCTTGCCTATCTCCATACGATCGAAGGCGACACCGGCGGCACGCCCGTCCCGCCCTTCGACTATGGGGAGATCAAGCGCCGCTTCGGCGGGATCGTCATCGCCAATAACGGCTTCGACAAAGAGCGCGCCAACGAGGCGATCGCGCAAGGCCGCGCCGATCTCGTCGCCTTCGGCAAGCCGTTCATCGGCAACCCCGACCTCGTGACCAGGCTCTATCTCGACGCGCCGCTCAATCCCTCCAACCGCGAGACGTTCTACGGCGGCGCCGATCAGGGCTACACCGACTATCCGATGTTGCGCGGGGTCGACCCGCATGCGTGTTATTGCGACGGCGAACGCGCCTGGGGATGATGGTGCGTAGAGCTCGCGCCCTCCCGCTCAATGCCCCTGGACCAAGGCGGTCACGTCGAGCGTCGCGATGTGGAACTGACTTTCGCTCTGCTTTGCCACCGCGGCGATCAGCATGACCTTGTTGCCCGTCGAGCCGGGCGGAAACCATTTCGGATGCTCCGCATTCCACTCGCAGCTCGTGACCTGCATCGCGGGTTTCAGGCCGGCCGGCTCAGCGAGATCGTAGAGGCCCCTCACCCGCCGCGTACTATTCGCGCGCCGTCTTCCCCGAGAAGAGAGGACTGGATCGCCGGGTCTCTTGGGTCAAGCCCGGCCATCACGAGGATGAAACGGTGCGCCTTTCTCGGCGCCGCCTCGGCTAGGGATAATACCGGCCGCACCTGTGGAACAGGGTCGCGATGCAGACGGTGCCGCGCGCGAGCCCGCGGCCGGCGGCCGCGGTGCCTCTGACGGCGGTCCTGCCGACGACGGCTGCGCCGGTCGCCGCGGTCCTGCCGACGACGACCGTTCCCCTTACCGCAGTCCTGCCGGTGACCGTGACGGCGGTCGCCGTGCCGGCCGCGACTAGCTCTGACGGGCCCGGCATTGGCTCCGACCGGAACCAGCATCGCGGCGATCAAAAAGTCCTGCAACAGGTAAGAGACGCGTTGCCTGCCGGTGCCCCAGGGGTCCTCACCCCGGCTCGTACCCCTGCGCCCATGCGGGGAGAGGAGTTTAGTTATCCAAGAAGCTCCGCAGCTTGCGTGACCGGCTCGGGTGCTTCAGCTTGCGGAGCGCCTTGGCTTCGATCTGGCGGATGCGCTCGCGGGTGACACTGAATTGCTGGCCGACCTCTTCCAGAGTGTGGTCGGTGTTCATGCCGATGCCGAAGCGCATGCGAAGCACGCGCTCCTCGCGCGGCGTGAGCGAGGCGAGCACCCGCGTGGTGGTCTCGCGCAGATTCGACTGGATCGCTGCGTCGATGGGCAGCACCGCGTTCTTGTCCTCGATGAAATCGCCGAGATAGGAATCTTCCTCGTCGCCGATCGGGGTCTCGAGGCTTATTGGCTCCTTGGCGATCTTGAGAACCTTGCGCACCTTCTCGAGCGGCATGGCGAGCTTCTCGCTCAGCTCCTCCGGCGTCGGCTCACGGCCGATCTCATGCAGCATCTGGCGCGAGGTGCGCACGATCTTGTTGATGGTCTCGATCATATGCACGGGGATGCGGATGGTGCGCGCCTGGTCGGCAATGCTGCGGGTGATCGCCTGCCTGATCCACCAGGTGGCGTAGGTGGAGAATTTGTAGCCGCGGCGGTACTCGAATTTGTCGACCGCCTTCATCAGCCCGATATTGCCTTCCTGAATCAAATCAAGAAACTGAAGCCCGCGGTTCGTGTATTTCTTGGCGATGGAAATGACGAGGCGCAGATTGGCCTCAACCATCTCCTTCTTGGCCTGGCGCGCCTCGCGCTCGCCCTTCTGCACGATGTGCACGATGCGGCGGAACTCGGCGATCTGTAGGCCGGTCTCGGCGGCGAGGTTGTGAATCTCGGTGCGGATCTCCTTGATCAGCCCACGCTCGTCGTGCACGAAATCTGCCCAGCCCTTTTTCTTCAGGCGGCCGACGCGGCGGAGCCAGTTGGGGTCGAGCTCGTTCGTCTGATATTCGTCGAGGAAGTCCTCGCGCTTGACGCCATAGCTCTCGGCGAGGCGGAGCAGGCGCCCCTCATAGCCGAGCAGCTTCTTGTTGATGTCGTATAGGGTCTCGACCAGGGACTCGATGCGGTTGTTGTTGAGCGACAGCGATTTGATCTCGGCGACGATCTCGTCCTTCAGGACCTTGTAGCGCTTCTCCTGGCCGGAGGAGAGCGTGTCGTTCCGGAGTGCGCGCTCGACCTCTTGGTCTTGCAGCTTGCGGAGCTTCTTGTAGTTGGTGGCGACGAGGTCGAAGGTCTCGAGCACCTTTGGCTTCAGCTCCGCCTCCATGGCGGCGAGCGAAAGCGAATTCTCGAGATCGTCCTCCTCATCGTCGAATTCTTCCTGGGCGACGCGCTCGCCATCCTCGTCGTCACGGGCTGCCGTAGGCTGCTGGGCCCCTGGCGCGGCATGGCCGTTGCCGCCATGACCCGGTGTCTCGCCATTCATGCCTTCGGGCAGCGGCTGCGACGGCGCCGGCTTGGCGTCAGGGCCCTGATAGGTGGCTTCGAGATCGATGATGTCGCGGAGTAGAATCTTGCCTTCGTTCAGCTCGTCGCGCCAGATGATAATAGCCTGGAAGGTTAGCGGGCTCTCGCACAGCCCGGCGATCATCGCCTCGCGGCCGGCCTCGATGCGCTTGGCGATGGCGATCTCGCCCTCACGCGAGAGAAGCTCGACCGAGCCCATCTCGCGCAAATACATCCGCACCGGATCGTCGGTGCGCTCGGACGGCTCGGCCTTGGTCTCGACCTTTGCGATCGGGGTGACGGTGGTGACCGGGCGCGGCGCGGCCTCGACGGCGTCGGCGCCTTCAGGCGCCTCCTCGGCCTCGTCGGTGTCGATGACGTTGATGCCCATGTCGGAAAGCATGGACATGGTGTCCTCGATCTGCTCGGAAGAGACTTCCTCGGAGGGCAGAACCTCGTTCAGCTCGTCATAGGTGACGAAGCCCCGCGCCTTCGCCGTCTTGATCAGCTTCTTGACGGCTGCGTCCGACATGTCGAGCACGGGACCGTCCGGAGCTTCCGTCTGCGGCTGCTCCTGATCCTCTGCGTCAGCTGTCTTGGTTGCCATTCATATACTCCGAAGCGGGGCCGGATCGCTCTCCCGACGCCTTGCGCTCTCTTTGCGAATCCATTGGGCGATTAGCGACGATCACCGTTAACCGACGATTAAACATGACTCGGCCCTCGGCTCGCCGCCAGCATCGCTAACACTGACCGCTCGAGCCTTGGCCGACTTCGTTCTCCCCAATCAAACCCGCCCCAATCTTTGGCAGAAGGATTGGAACTCACGTTCCGGACCGAATGTGCATGCGCGGGCCACTGCCCGCTAAGAATGCCCGGGGCGAGACGCCCGTCGAGCGAACGCGACGATGGCCGGCGATTGGCCTTACCACCAACGCCTGTTGGAAGCGCTTCGGCCCCCGTTCCGAGGACCCCTCGCGGCGCTCCTCTGGCCGACCAAGTTCCTGGAATGGAATTGGCGAGACGAGGCCCATGTGTCAAGCCCGCAAAGCCCTTCAAAAGCACAATTTTTGGCCATGACGGCCGTCATGAGTTCGCGTCTCGTTCCCATGCAATAAGGGTGCCGTTTGCAGCGGTCCTAGCGCTGGTCCGCGCGCCGGTCTGGGCGTCGGCCCCGCTGGCCCCCGATATTCTCGGCTTTCAGCCTGGCGATGGTCTCCTGGAACCGTTTGGCGCTGTCGCGGTCGCCGGCATCGTCGGCGGCGTGGCGGAGGCCAGCATTGGCCACCTGCCGCTGCAACTGGACGAAGTGCTCATAGTCGGCTTCGGATAGATCGCAGAGATCGAGAGCCTGCTCCTGCACCTCCTTGTCCAGCGTCTTGAGCGTGGTCCAGCGGAAGATGAGCTCGGTGAAATGCTCCTCGACCTCCGGGGCCGGAGACTCAGGCTGAAGGAAGGCGACGCGCTTGAAGGCGCTCGAGCGGTCGAGCGTGTCGAACAGCCTGGCGTGCGGGCTCGCGCGCATGAGCTCGGCCAAAGTGCCGGGCGCGATGCCGGGACGATCGAAGATGGTGCGGGTGAGTTGGCCAAGCAATTCGGCGAGCTGCCTTTGCCCGATATCGAGCCCGGCCACCTCCTCGGCGAAATGCTCGAGCAGCCAGGGGTGATGGGCGAGCGCGAGAATGATGGTGATGGCGAAGCCGTGGGAGGACGGAAGCGGCCGCGCGTTGCTTTTGCCGGAGGACGACGGCGATGTATGTGCGGGAGCGGCGTTGCGCTTGGTCGCCTCGCGCCACAACCCAAACAGCCTCGATTTGACGTCGCGGCGATAGTGATCCTTGACCCGCGCATTACCGATGGTGCCGAGCAGGCGCTCAAGCCGCTCTTCGAGCGCAGCGCGGCGCTCCGGCGTGTCGAGATTCTGGCTACCACATTCGCGGCGCCACAGCACATCGATCAGCGGCCGCGCCTCGGCAAGGCAGCGGGCGAGCGCGCCGGCACCTTCGTTGCGCACGAGGTCGTCGGGGTCGGAGCCTTGCGGCAGAAAGGCGAAGCGGAAGGAATGGCCTTCGCGCAACACCGGGAGCATGCGGTCGATGGCGCGCGCCGCTGCCGCCTCGCCCGCCCGGTCGCCGTCGAAACAGATGATGGGCTCGGGCGCGAGCTGCCAGAGCTGATCCATCTGGCGCTCGGTGAAGGCGGTGCCGAGCGTGGCGACCACGTGCTGGAAGCCAGCCTGATGCAGCGCGATCACGTCCATATAGCCTTCGACCACGATCAGCTCGCCCTTGTCGAAGGCGGGTCCCCGCGCGCGGGCAAAGTTGAACACGGTCGAGCCCTTGTCGAACAGCTTGGTCTCGGGAGAGTTCAGATATTTCGGCTCGGTCGCGGCATCGAGCGCGCGGGCGCCGAAGGCGACGGTGCGGCCGCGCGCATTGACGATCGGGATGGTGAGCCGGTGGCGGAAGCGATCGTAGGGCGCACGACCGTCGTCGGGCTTCACCAGAAGGCCGGTATCGAGGAGCTGGGCCTCGTTGAATCCGCGTTTGATGAGAGTCGCTTTGAGCGCGTCCTTCGCGTTCGGTGCGAAGCCGATGCGAAAATCCTTGATCGTTGCCGAGGTGAGCCCACGCCATTCGGCATAGGCGAGGGCACCGCGGCCCTCTCGCGTTCCAAGCTGCTCTTCGAAGTGGGCGCACGCTGCCTCGAGCGCATCGTAAAGACCCAAGCGCTCCTTGGCTGTGCGCTCGAATAGCGGGTCGGGCTTCGGCATGGGAAGCCCGGCGTCGCCGGCGAGCTTCTCCACCGCCTCGGGAAAGCTCAAGCCTTCCGTCTCCATGACGAAGCCGAAGATGTCGCCGTGCTTGCCGGACGAGAAACAGTGATAGAAGCCCTTCTGGTCGTTGACCGTGAAAGAGGGAGTCTTCTCCTGGTTGAAGGGCGACAGTCCCTTCCATTCGCGTCCGGCGCGCTTGAGCGGGACGCGACGGGAGACGACGGTTGAGACCGGCAGCCGCGCCCTGATCTCATCGAGGAACGAATCGGAGAATTTCATCGAAAGCAGTGGGCCCGTGCAAAAGGGCTAGGACCACAATTTCTTTGGTCCATCACCACAATTCACCGGTTGAACAAATAGTGAATGTGGCCCCAAGTGTCCAGAAGCCCTGTGGAAAACAAAACCGGGCGGAGAGATTTACCCGCTCCACCCGGTCATTCACTCTGCCGGTCGCCTCAGGGAAAGGAACCGGCGGAGCCACTGTGAGCTATCGCACGCTCGTCGTCGCACTCGTGTTGATAAGCTCGGCTGGGCCGCTCAGCGCCATGGCCGACGCGTTGTCGCCGCAGCGAAGATTGACCGACTTCTGGCCGGCGTCGAGATGAAACGACTCGCCGGGCCAGAGGCTGATCCGCACCCGCGCGGGCGAATTCGACGCCTCAGCGGATGCAGCGTCGAACACCACGGCATTGATGGAGCATCGGCCGCTGTCCGGCACATAGAAGGCGATGAGGCGCTTGTCGCCGAACGTGGCGAGGATCGGCTCGCTGGGACCGACTGGCCCCAAATGCTGCCGCGGCTCCTCCGCGCTTACCGGCGTGCTTGCGGCGAGGAGCGCGGCGACTGCGCCGGCAAAAGCGAGCTTCGAGGATTGAGAGAAGTGAAACATCGTTGGACTCCTTTTGGCTCGAGCACGAATCAGTTCCGTGCTGCATTGCACCGTTTCCTATTGCAGTGCAGTGACGGAACTATGTTGCAGTGCACGCGGCGTGCTGCCGCAGCATTTTCCCGAATGCGCAATTTGGATTTCAGATGATGACGCTAGCGGAGAACCATGCGTGCGCAGCGCGCATGGTTGATGCAAAAGCTTTGTGCAGAATGCGCACAGAACAGTCGTCACGCCGCGAACGCGAACAATGACAAAGAAGGAATGCGGAGAGGCTACGAACTGAGCTTCGCCTTTGCGAGCGCGCTCGCCTTGGCGAAGTCCATCTGGCCGGCGTAGCGCGCCTTCAGCGCCGCCATCACTTTGCCCATGTCCTTGACACTTGACGCTCCCACTTCGGCGATCGCATCGCCGATGGCCTTCTGCGTATCGGCTTCGGAGAGCTGCTTCGGCAGGAACTCGCGAATGATGGCGATCTCTTCCGCTTCCTGCTTGGCGAGCTCGGCGCGGCCGGCGTCGGCATAGATCTTCTCCGACTCCTCGCGCTGCTTGATCATCTTTGCGAGTAGCTCGAGCAGCTCCGCATCGGTCGCCTCGCCCTTGCCTGCCGTGCGCGCAGCAATGTCGCGATCCTTGATCGCCGCAGAGACCAGCCGAAGCGTCGAGATGCGGCGCTTGTCCTGGGCCTTGGTCGCAGTTTTCAGTGCGGCGGTGATGGTCTCGCGCATGGGATGGAAAGCGGTGAATCGAGGATGAAGTTTCAAGGTAATTGAGCAGACGAAAGCAAGCAAGGGATTTCGTTACGATAACTCCTTGTTTTCACATGAAGATATTTCGCGCATGAACTTGACCAGGATGAACACGTAACTTAAGACTTGGGCTCGTTGGATGCGTGGCAGAAGTGTCGGTCTTGACGCCGACAGACGTGCACCGACTTCAAGCCCTAGCCGCGTCGCCTTTGGCGGCACAACGAAAGCCGATGAACGACAATCCCGACATGCCGGCCGCGGAGGCCCTGGACGCACACGCGCGGGCGACAGACCCCTGGGGCGAGGAACGCGCCACCGCGCTGCTGGTGCTTGCCGACGGCACAGTCATCGAAGGCAAGGGCGCTGGTGCGACCGGCATCGCCGTTGGCGAGGTCTGCTTCAATACCGCCATGACCGGTTATCAAGAGATCCTGACCGACCCGTCTTATGCCGGACAGATCATCACCTTCACCTTCCCCCATATCGGCAATGTCGGCACCAATAATGAGGACACAGAGACGGCGAGCCTCGCCGCGGCGTCGGGCGTGCGCGGCTGCGTGCTGCGCGCGCCGATCACCCGGGCCTCAAACTACCGGGCGGCCCAGGAGTTCGACGAGTGGCTGAAGGTACGCGGCATCATGGCCATCACCGGCGTCGACACCCGCGCGCTCACCGCACTGATCCGAGAGAAGGGCATGCCGAACGCGGTGATCGCGCATGCGCCTGACGGCAATTTCGATCTAGGCGCGCTGCAGCGCGAGGTGGCCGCCTTCCCCGGCATGGTCGGGCTCGACCTCGCCAAGGACGTGACCTCCGGCCAGAGCTACGGTTGGGACGAGACGGAGTGGCGCTGGGGCGAAGGTTATGGCCGCGAGACCGAGCCCCGCTTCCATGTCGTCGCCATCGACTATGGCTTGAAGCGCAACATCCTGCGCGAGCTCGCCACTGCGGGGTGCAGGCTCACGGTGCTGCCGGCGACGGCGACCGCGGAGGAGGTGCTGGCGCGCAAGCCTGACGGCGTCTTCCTGTCAAACGGTCCAGGCGATCCGGCGGCGACCGGCGTCTATGCCGTGCCCGAGATCAAGAAGCTCGTCGACTCAGGCTTGCCGGTGTTCGGCATCTGCCTCGGCCATCAGATGCTGGGGCTCGCGCTTGGCGGCACCACGCGCAAGATGCATCAGGGCCATCACGGCGCGAACCATCCGGTGAAGGACTTCACAACGGGCAAAGTCGAGATCACCTCGATGAATCACGGCTTCGCCGTCGACCGCGAGAGCCTGCCGGGATCAGTCGAGGAGACGCACGTGTCGTTGTTCGACGGTTCGAATTGCGGGCTGAAGGTGAAGGACAGACCCGTGTTCTCGGTGCAGTACCACCCCGAGGCGTCGCCCGGGCCGCAGGACAGCCATTACCTCTTCAGCCGCTTCGTAAAGCTGATGGAAGAGAAGAAGGGCAAAGCCTAGACGCCCCCCGATGCCCAAACGCACAGACATAAAGTCGATCCTGATCATTGGAGCCGGCCCGATCGTCATCGGCCAGGCCTGCGAGTTCGACTATTCCGGCACCCAAGCGTGCAAGGCCTTGAAAGAAGAAGGCTATCGGATCGTGCTGGTGAACTCCAACCCGGCCACGATCATGACCGACCCTGACGTGGCCGATGCAACTTACGTCGAGCCGATCACGCCAGACTTCGTCACCAAGATCATCGAGAAGGAGCGCCCCGATGCGCTGCTGCCAACCATGGGCGGGCAGACGGCGCTCAATACGGCGCTCAGCCTGCAACGCTCCGGCGTGCTCGACAGATACGGCGTGGAGATGATCGGAGCCCGCGCCGAGGTGATCGACAAGGCAGAGGACCGCGAGCTGTTCCGCGAGGCGATGACCAAGATCGGGCTCGAGACGCCGCGCTCGCGACTTGCCGACGCGGCGACGCTCAAACGCGCCGACCGCGAGAAATATCGCAGCGAGAAAGCGCGCATCAGCGAGTCGACTGTCGATCCCGAAGCAGCGGCTTTGGCGCTTGCTTCCTTCGAGCATTCCTGGTCGCAAGGCGAAGGTGCGCGCCGGCGGCGCTATGTCGAGAAGGGACTGATCGAGGCGCTCGAGGCCATTCCGGAGATCGGGTTGCCGGCCATCATCCGCCCCTCCTTCACCCTTGGCGGTACCGGAGGGGGCGTCGCCTATAACCGCGAGGAGTTTCTCGAGATCGTCGAGCGCGGGCTCGACGCCTCGCCGACCTGTGAAGTGCTGATCGAGGAGTCGGTGCTCGGCTGGAAGGAGTATGAGATGGAGGTCGTCCGTGACAAGGACGACAACTGCATCATCATCTGCTCGATCGAGAACATCGATCCGATGGGCGTGCATACCGGCGATTCCATCACCGTGGCGCCGGCGCTGACGCTCACCGACAAGGAATATCAGATCATGCGCGACGCCTCGATTACGGTGTTGCGCGAGATCGGCGTGGAAACCGGCGGCTCGAATGTGCAGTTCGCGGTGAACCCTGCCGACGGGCGCCTCATTATCATCGAGATGAACCCGCGAGTGTCGCGCTCCTCGGCGTTGGCCTCGAAGGCGACAGGCTTCCCTATCGCCAAGATCGCGGCCAAGCTCGCCGTCGGCTACACGCTCGACGAGCTCGCCAACGACATAACCGGGGGCGCCACGCCTGCCTCCTTCGAGCCGACCATCGACTACGTGGTGACCAAGATACCGCGCTTCGCCTTCGAGAAATTCCCGGGGGCGAAACCGGTGCTCACCACCTCGATGAAGTCCGTGGGGGAGGCCATGGCCATCGGCCGCACCTTCCCGGAGTCGCTGCAAAAGGCGCTGCGCTCGATGGAGACGGACTTGACCGGTCTCGACGACATTGAGCTGCCGGGCCTTGGCGAAGGTGACGACAAGAATGTCATCCGTGCCGCTCTCGGCACCCCCTCGCCAGACCGACTGCTGAAGGTGGCGCAGGCGCTGCGTCTCGGCTTCGACGAGGACCAGATCTATGAGGCCTGCAACATCGACCCCTGGTTCATCCGCCAGATCAAGGACATCGTCGATATGGAGGCGCGGGTGCGCGAGTTTGGCTTGCCGCACAGCGCCGCCCAGTTCCGCATGCTGAAGGCGCTTGGTTTCTCTGACGAGAGGCTTGGCAAGCTTGCTGGGCTCGAGCCAAGCGAGGTGGCGGCGCGACGCAGGGCGCTCGACGTGCACCCGGTCTACAAGCGTATCGACACCTGTGCCGCCGAGTTCGCCTCGCCCACCGCCTATATGTACTCGACCTATGAGTTGGGATTCGCTGGTCCGCCGCAATGCGAGGCACAGCCTTCGGCGAAGGAGAAGATCATCATCCTTGGCGGCGGCCCGAACCGCATCGGCCAGGGCATCGAGTTCGACTATTGCTGCTGCCACGCCGCCTTCTCTCTGTCAGATGCCGGCTACGAGACCATCATGGTCAATTGCAATCCGGAGACGGTGTCGACAGACTACGACACGTCGGATCGCCTCTATTTTGAGCCGCTCACCGAAGAGGACGTGCTCGAGATCGTGCGCAAGGAGGAGACCAACGGCACGCTCAAGGGCGTCATCGTGCAGTTCGGCGGTCAGACGCCGCTGAAGCTCGCCCAGGCGCTAGAGGCGGCAAAGGTGCCGATCCTCGGCACCTCACCTGACGCCATCGACCTCGCCGAGGACCGCGACCGGTTCAAGGCATTGATCGATCGCCTCGGGCTTCGCCAGCCGAGGAGCGGCATCGCCCGCTCGCCCAGCGAAGCGATCACCATCGCCGGCACGCTTGGCTTCCCCCTTGTCATCCGCCCATCTTACGTGCTTGGCGGCAGGGCCATGGAGATCGTGCATGACGATGCGCAGCTCGCCCGCTACATCTCCGAGGCCGTGGTGGTCTCGGGCAAGAGCCCGGTGCTGCTCGACACCTACTTGCGCGATGCAATCGAAGTGGATGTCGATGCCATCGCCGATGGGACCGGCGTCTTCATCTGTGGCGTGATGGAGCATATCGAGGAGGCTGGCGTGCATTCCGGCGACTCCGCCTGCTCGCTGCCACCGCATTCGCTGAAACCTGCCATCGTGGCCGAGCTCGAGCGCCAAACGGTAGAGCTTGCCGGCGCGCTGAAGGTGGTGGGCCTGATGAACGTGCAGTTCGCCATCCAGAACGACGAGATCTATGTACTGGAGGTGAACCCGCGGGCCTCCCGCACGGTGCCCTTCGTCGCCAAGGTGGTCGGCCTCCCCATCGCCGGCATCGCGTCGGAGGTCATGGCGGGAAAGCCGCTCGCTTCCTTCGGGCTGAAGCGCCCGCATCTCGACCATATCGCGGTGAAGGAGGCGGTCTTCCCCTTCGCCCGCTTCCCAGGCGTCGACACGGTGCTCGGGCCCGAGATGCGCTCGACCGGCGAGGTCATGGGCATAGACAAGGACTACGCCATCGCCTTCGCCAAGAGCCAGCTAGGCGGCGGCTCTAAGCTGCCGCTGACCGGCACTGTGTTCGTGTCGGTCAAGGACTCGGACAAGGACAAGGTGGTGCCGCCGATTCGCGAGCTCGCCGCCATGGGCTTCCGCATCATCGCCACGCGCGGCACCAAGCGCCATCTCGACGCGCACGGCATCGAGTGCGAAAAGGTTAACAAGGTCTTGGAGGGCCGGCCGCATATCGTCGACGCCATAACCAACGGCGAGGTCGACATCGTGTTCAACACCACGGAAGGGGCCAAGGCACTCGCCAATTCCTTCTCCATCCGGCGCTCGGCCTTGCTCTACCACATCCCCTATTATACAACCGTGGCTGGCGCTCTCGCCGTCACCGAGGCGATCAAGGCCCTCAGGGCTGGCAACCTCACCGTAGCGCCCCTGCAAAGCTATGCGGGCCTGAAAACGGCGTAACCGCACGCTTCGTGGGCAATTCACCCAAATCTTGACTTAGACTGGGCAATTCCTGGACAGTATCCGGGGAGCCCAGAGGAGCTTGGAACTGATGATGGACAAGGTGCCGATGACCGCGGAGGGTTATGCTGCGCTTGAGGCTGAGATCAAGCATCTCAAGACCGTAGAGCGCCCGCGCATCATCAAGGCCATCGCCGATGCGCGCACCCATGGGGACCTTTCCGAGAACGCCGAATACCATGCCGCCAAGGAGCAGCAGGGCATCACCGAGGCTCGCATGGCCGACCTCGAGGACAAGTTGTCGCGCGCTGACATCATCGATGTCTCAAGGCTCAAGGGCGATCAGGTCATGTTCGGGGCGACCGTCACCCTGATCGACGAGGATACCGACGACAAGGTGAAATACCGGGTTGTTGGCGAGGTCGAGGCCGACGTGAAGAAGGGCAAGATCTCGATCACCTCTCCCCTCGCCCGCGCGCTGCTCGGCAAGCGCAAGAACAACATCGTCGAGGTGTCGACGCCCGGCGGCGGCAAGTCCTACAAGGTGCTCAAGGTCGAGTTCAAATAGCCGGCGAACCTGTCACATTCGCCCGGCCTCGACGCTGACGGATTGTAGCTTCGCCCGGGAGTGTCCGAGTGATCAATCTGAACGCGCTGCTCCGAAGACGCGTCGAGTACTACGAATATCCCAGGGCGATCGAGGGACACCTCAGAGACGCGCGCCGATAGGCGCCGACCACGCGGTAGTTGCGCGAAAGCAGCATCTTTGCGAGATAGCCCCGTCCTGACCGAGATGCCGGTGATCAGCGCAGTCTTTGCCATGAGGGCTCAGGTCCGCCGCGCTCGTGCGAGCAGGCCAAGCGTGGCCAGCCGGTCGCCGGGCCAGAGCGTCTCGACCGGCCTCCGATTTCCCTCCCATCCGTCTAGAGCGCCTTCGGCGAGACCAGAGTCCCATCCGAGGGCTTCATCAACGACAGACGAGGGATGAACCATGTTCTCTCATCTTAGCGGCGTGCGCCTCGCGATTCTCGTCGCCGCGGTGGCCTCACTCAGCGCGTGCCGGACCTTCTCGCCGGATGGCGGGATGGGTACCGTCGCGATGGTTGCCGGCAGCGGACTGAACAAGGACGTGATCCAGGTTCGCTCGGCGGAGGATGAAGTTGCGGTGCAGACGAGGGTGACGCGACTGTTGCACCATCCGCTCAGCGCCGACGCGGCCGTGCAGATCGCGCTTTTCAACAATCTCGACGTGCAAGCCGCCTATAACCGCCTAGGCATCGCCGAGGCGCTCGCGGTCAAGGCGAGCAGGCCCCCTGCCCTGAGCTTCGTCCTCTCCGACATCTCAACTCCGGTCGAGCTCGACATCGAGCGCAAAGTGATCGGCAGCCTGCTGTCGCTCTTGACTATGCCGGCGCGCACGAGGATCGCGGACGATCGGTTCGCGCAAGCCGAACTTCGCGCCGCGGAGGAGACGTTGCGGTTGGCGGCGCAGACGCGGCGCGCTTATGTGCGCGCCGTCGCGGCACGCCAAATCGTGGCGACACTCGGCGAGGCCAAGGCGAATGCTGAAGCTTCGGCTGAGCTCGCCGGGCATCTCACGCAGACCGGCGCGATGAACAAGCTCGATCAGGCGCGCCGGGAAGTGTTCGCCACCGAAACCGACGCGGAGCTTGTTGGCGCCCGACAGCAAGCGGTGGCGGCGCGCGAAAGGCTCACGCGACTGATGGGGCTCTGGCACTCCGATCTCGACGCCTGATCTGCCAAGCGCCCTCCCGGGGTTGCCCGGCTCGACGCGAAGCGTCAAAGCCATCGAGCAGGATGCGCTCAATGCCCGCGTCGATGTGCAGATGGCTCGGCTCGAGATGGAGGTGATGGCGAACTCCTATGGGCTCACGCGCAAGACGCACTTCCTCAATGTGCTCGACGCTTCTGGCGTCTCCAAGACGCAGAAGGATCGCGGCGAGAAGCACGCCGATGGGGGCGGCTATGAACTCGTGCTCGAAGTGCCGTTGTTCGATTTCGGCAAGGCCAATGTGCGCGAGGCCGAGCAGCGCTATCTCGAAGCCGCCAATCGCCTCGGGCAACTCGGCGTGAATGCTGCGTAAGAGGCGCGCGAGGCTTACGGCGCTTACCACGCCACCTATGCAATCGCCAAGAAATACGAAAGTGAGGTGCTGCCCATGCACCAGACCATCTCGGCGGAAACCGAGCTGCAATACAACGCCATGCAGGTCGATGCTTTCGTGCTGCTCGAAACGGCGCGGGAGCGGTCACGCGCCAAGGTCGCCGGCATCGAGGCCAAGCGGAATTTCTGGCTCGCCTCGACCGATCTCAGCGTAGCCATGCTTGGCGGTACTCTCGGCTCCGAGCCAGACGCGGTGATCGCGGCGACGAGCAGCGGCGCGAGTGCCGAGTAGAGAAGGATTGAACTCATGAAACTTTCGCGGCGGAATTTCCTCAGCGGGTCGGCGGTGGCATTGGCAAGTGTCGCCGCCATCAGCGGCCGTAGCCAGGCGGCGACCATCCCTGAGGCGCCGACGGCGGCCTCGCCCGCCATGCAGCCACCTGTTCCACCACCCTCGGGTCAGGACTACCAACCGGTGGTGACCCTGAACGGCTGGACCCTGCCCTGGCGCATGAATGGCGAGTTGAAGGAATTCCATCTCGTGGCCGAGCCGGTGACCCGCGAATTTGCCCCAGGCATGACGGTCAACCTTTGGGGTTATAACGGGCAGGCGCCTGGGCCCACCATCGAGGCGGTCGAAGGCGACAAGATCCGCGTCTTCGTCACCAACAAGCTGCCTGAGCACACCACGATACATTGGCACGGCATGCTGGTGCCGAACGGCATGGACGGCGTCGGCGGCCTTACCCAACCGCACATCCCGGTGGGCAAGACCTTCGTCTACGAGTTCCAACTCAAGAAGAGCGGCACTTTTATGTACCACCCGCATTCCGATGAGATGGTGCAGATGGCCATGGGCATGATGGGCATGGTGGTGGTGCACCCGCGCGATCCGGCGCTGCATCGGGTCAACCGCGACTACGTCTTCATCATGAGCTCCTACAACGTGACGCCTGGCGGATCCCTGCCGAATGTCGCCGAGATGACGGACTTCAACATGTGGACGTGGAATTCGCGCGTATTCCCCGGCATCGACGTGCTGCCGGCGAGACTCGGCGATCGCGTGCGCATCAGGATGGGCAATCTCACCATGACCAATCACCCAATCCATCTACACGGCCACGATTTTCGCGTGACCATGACCGATGGCGGCTGGATCCCCGAGACCGCGCAAATACCGGAAGCGACCACCGACGTTCCGGTGGGAGCAGTGCGCGCATTGGAATTCGTGGCGGATGCGCCCGGCGACTGGGCGTTCCACTGCCACAAATCGCATCACACCATGAACGCCATGGGGCATAAGACGAAGACGTTCATTGGCGTGCCGCAGAGTGCGCTCAGCCAAGCGCTCGACCGCGCAGCCCCGACCGCCATGGCCATGGGAACCACGGGCATGGCCGATATGGCCGAGATGTCCATGCCGCTTCCCGCCAACACGCTGCCGATGATGACCGGCTTCGGTCAGTTCGGCGCAATCGAGATGGGCGGCATGTTCACCGTGGTGAAGGTGCGTGAAGGGCTGGCCCCAGACGACTACAAGGACCCTGGTCCTTACAAGAATCCATCAGGCACCGTCGCCTATGAGGTGAATGTCGTGGAGGCCGGGGAACCGGCGCGCCAGCCCAAGGCAGGAGCTGCTCCCGGATCGACGATGCCCGGAATGAACATGAAAGGGATGGACATGCCAGGGATGGACATGTGAAATCCGGCGGGCATGACGGTCACCACTAATCCCGGGAGCAGTCACAGCATCGAATGTCAAACAGACGCTCAACCCAAAAGGAGACGCCGAATGCCTAAGTTGATTTTTTCGAACCTGGTATTTGGGACCTTTGTTCTTGTCAGTGCCCCCGCGACTTTCGCCGTCGCCCATGAGGGACACCAGATGGAGTGCACCGAGACCAGCATCAACGCGATGAACGCGGACGTTCAAGCAATGGACGATGGAGAGGCCAAGACGGAAGCAATAAAGGAAATGCAAATGGCGGAGGACATGATGTCCAAGAAGGACATGCAGGGCTGCATGACCCACATGAACAATGCAATGGAGGCTACGGAGAAATAGATGCGCTCCCGATCAGTCTCACGTGAGAACTAGTTTGATAGTTTCCCAGAGCACAAGGCGCTTGTTGATCGTAGTGTTGGCGGCGGGTGCATTGCTGGTCGTCATCGTTACCGCTGTGCTCGTCCATATGGGGTCGTTCGACGTTGCGGCGGACACGCCGCACTCCCAGCCGGTTTTTTGGCTGATGAACACCGTAAGAGAGAGCTCGATCGCCGTTCGCGCGGCCGGCATAACGGTGCCGAGCGACCTGGCTGATGCCAAACGCATTGCTTCAGGCGCGGCGCAATATGACGAGATGTGCAGCCTCTGCCATCTCGCCCCTGGCATGAAGCGGACCGAGATCAGCCGGCGCCTCTATCCGAGAGCGCCGGAACTCCGCCGCAAAAGCGAACTCACCCCGGCGGAGCAGTTCTGGGTGGTGAAACACGGCCTCAAGATGACCGGCATGCCGGCGTGGGGAGTGACGCATGACGATGAGCTTCTGTGGGACGTCGTGGCATTCCTGCGGAAGTTGCCTGAGCTCAGCGCTGATCAATATCGAGCCCTCGTAGAGAGCGCTCCTAGACTACGACGAGATGATGCAGCATATGGATATGGGCACAGGCCGAGACCATGACGACCAGCCGCGGCAATAGATTGACCGTCACGAGGATCGAAAAAGGAAAGTGACCTTCCCCGCGACGCGTTCACTCTCTGCTTGCTTGGCGCCGTGGGGCAGGCCCGCGCCGAGACCACTCCCGTCTGCGCGGAGGGCGGACTGCCGATCGAGACGCTGGGCTCCGACAAGGAGCAGCGCCAGGCGCTCTACCAGCAGGCCAGAGGGCGTGCGTGAAGGAGGGGAAGCCGCTGCAGGCGATCGCCTTGCTCAGCCAAATCATCAAGAGCGATCGTGCTCAAGGCCTCCACCGCGGAAGCCGTCGCTGAATTGTCATACTCCTCGGCGGCAACTCAACCCTTGCACTGGCGCTTGCGGCTTCTTCTTGCGAAGATAAGGATTACCCCGGCAGGCCCCACGGCATGATCGACAAACTTGAATTCATCATCGCGCTCGCCCGCGAGCGGCATTTCGGTCACGCCGCCGAGGCCTGCGGCGTGAGTCAGCCGACGCTGTCGGCTGGCATCAAGCAGCTTGAGGATTCCTTCGGGGTCCTGCTGGTGCAGCGCGGCTCCCGCTTTCAGGGCTTCACCCCGGAAGGCGAGCGCGTGCTCGACTGGGCCCGTCGCATCGTCGGCGACACCCGCGCCATGCATCAGGAGATCGACGCCCTGAAGCGCGGCCTTGCCGGCCACATCCGCATCGCCGCCATCCCCACCGCGCTTGCCATGGTGGAACTGCTGACCACACCCTATCGCGCCAAGCATCCCGACGTGAGCTTCACCATCTGGTCGCGCAATTCCATTGAGGTGCTTGGACTGCTCGAGAATTTGGAGGTGGATGCTGGCCTCACCTATCTTGACAACGAGCCTTTGGGCCGCGTGCAGACGGTGCCGCTCTATAGCGAGGAATATCGGCTCCTGACCTCCTCCGACTCGCCGCTCGGCAATCGCGACAGCGTCACTTGGACGGAGGTGGGCAAAGTGCCGCTTTGCCTGCTCACTCCCGACATGCAGAACCGCCGAATCATCGAGGGACTCTTGCGCGAGGCGGGCGCCGAGGTGGCTCCGACGCTCGAATCGGACTCGATCATCGTGCTTTTCGCCCATGTGCGTACGGGCCGCTGGGCGAGTGTGATGCCCGCCAAGCTTGCGGCGGTGCTCGGCCTCACGGATACGGTGCGGGCTATTCCCATCGTCAAGCCGGTGGTGACCCATTCCATCGGGCTCGTCGTCCCTCAGCGCAATCCCTTGACACCGCTGATCAATGCGCTGGTCAGCGAGGCCAAGCAACTTGCGCTGATCTTGGCCAGGGACGGCGCTGTGCCGCTGGCCGCCCGCAAGGGCGATATGAAATCCCGATCGGGCGATAGAACTTTGTAATCAAAGGGAAATCTGGCGTCGGGCGCTTGCGATGCAGGGAACGGCATAATATCTTTGCATCAGGATCAAAGCCCTCCGCTAGGAAACGGGATGGCTTTGATTCTTGTCATCCAAGGGATGCTGCCTGCGCATGCCTAAATATGAGTTATGGGACGTTGAGCGCGCGAGCACGATTATCGCGGCGCATAAGGACCAGGATGGCGCCGCCCTGCCCATTTTGCATGCACTTCAGCACGCCTTTGGCTGCATTCCTGAAGCAGCGATCCCCATGGTCGCCGAGGCACTGAACCTTTCCCGCGCCGAGATCTACGGGACGGTGACCTTCTACCACGACTTCCGCAACGAGCCTCCGGGGCGCCGTGTGCTCAAGCTCTGTCGCGCCAAATCCTGCCAGGCCGCGGGCGGCGATGCGCTCGCGGCGCGCGCCGAGGAGAAGCTCGGCGTGAAGTTTGGCGAAACCACCGCGGACGCCCGCGTGACGCTCGAGGCGGTGTATTGCCTCGGGCTTTGCCACAGCTCTCCAGCCGCACTGCTCGACCATGACCGCGTGTACGGCATGCTGGATGAGGTAAAGCTCGACGCGCTGCTCAAAGAGGCGCAGGCATGAGCGCGCGCGTCTTCATCTCGCGGGATTCGGGCGCGCTTTGCGTCGGCGCCGACGAAGTTGCGCGCGCCCTGTTCAAGGCCGCAGAGACGCGCGGGCTTGATGTCACCATCGTCCGTACCGGCTCGCGCGGCATGTATTGGCTCGAGCCAACCATCGAGGTCGAGAGGCCAGAGGGGCACATCGGCTATGGGCCGGTGAAGCCAGGCGATATCGATAGCCTGCTCGACGCCGGCATGCTCGAAGGCGGCAAGCATCGCCTCTCTCTCGGTCTGGTCGAGGACATTCCGTTTTTCAAGAAGCAGACGCGGCTCACCTTCGCCAGGGTCGGCATCATCGATCCTAGGTCGCTCGAGGACTACAAGGCCCATGGCGGCTACAAGGGACTGGACAAAGCCCTTGGCGTCGGCCCAGAAGCGATTGTCGAAGAGGTGGTGAATTCCGGCTTGCGTGGCCGCGGCGGCGCTGGCTTTCCCACCGGCATCAAATGGCGCACCGTCGCCCAGACCCCTCCCCAGCAGAAGTACATCGTCTGCAACGCAGATGAAGGCGATTCAGGCACCTTCGCCGACCGCATGATTATGGAAGGCGATCCGCTCGTGCTCATCGAGGGCATGACCATCGCCGGCATCGCCGTCGGCGCCACTTACGGTTACGTCTATATCCGCTCCGAATATCCCCAGGCGATCGAGGCCATGGAGATCGCCATCGACTGCGCCCGCGAAGGCGACATGCTCGGCGCCAACGTTGCGGGCTCGAAATACACCTTCGACATGAAGGTGCGGGTCGGCGCCGGGGCCTATGTGTGCGGTGAGGAGACCTCGCTTTTGGAGAGCCTTGAAGGCAAGCGAGGCGAGGTCCGTGCCAAGCCTCCGCTTCCCGCCCATGTCGGGCTGTTCGGGAAGCCCACCGTGATCAACAACGTGCTGTCGCTCGCAACCGTGCCGATCATCATGAGCGACGGCGCCACCTATTACCGCGATTTCGGCATGGGACGCTCCCGCGGCACCATGCCGATCCAGCTCGCCGGCAACATCCAGCACGGCGGCTTGTTCGAGACGGCCTTCGGCATGAGCCTTGGCGAGCTCGTCGACGAGATCGGCGGCGGCACGCGGACCGGGCGCCCAGTGCGCGCGGTGCAGGTCGGCGGCCCGCTTGGCGCCTATTTCCCGCGGAGCCTGTTCGACACGCCCTTCGACTATGAAGCCTTCACCGCGGCCGACGGGCTGATCGGCCATGGCGGCATCGTGGTGTTCGACGACACCGTGAACATGGCCCGCCAGGCCCGCTTCGCCATGGAATTTTGCGCGATCGAATCCTGCGGCAAGTGCACGCCCTGCCGCATCGGGTCGGCGCGTGGCGTCGAGCTGGTCGACAAGATCATGGCCGATGAGGATCGCGCCAAGAACATCATGGTGCTCGAAGATTTGTGCAACACCATGAAGTTTGGTTCGCTGTGTGCGCTGGGCGGCTTCACGCCATACCCGGTTATGAGCGCGCTCACCCATTTCCCCGAAGATTTCGGCGCTTCGCCAAAGCGCCTTGCAGCTGCTGAATGAGGACCTCGCAATGTCGCTGATCCACGAAATCGACTTCGGCACGCCTCGCTCCAAATCCGAGAAGACGGTGACGCTCACCATCGACGGCGTCGCGGTGACGGTGCCGGAAGGCACCTCCATCATGCGCGCGGCCGTCGAGCTCGGCAGGGAGATCCCGAAGCTTTGCGCGACCGACATGGTTGAGGCCTTCGGCTCTTGCCGGCTGTGCCTGGTCGAGATCCAGGGCCGCAACGGCACGCCTGCCTCGTGTACCACGCCGGTGGCCGAAGGCATGGTGGTACACACTCAGACCGACCGGCTGAAGCGCCTGCGCAAGGGCGTGATGGAGCTCTATATCTCAGAGCATCCGCTCGACTGCCTGACCTGCTCGGCGAACGGCGACTGCGAGCTGCAGGACATGGCGGGCGCCGTGGGCTTGCGCGACGTGCGCTACGGCTACGACGGCAAGAAGCACCCCAACCCCGGCATCGACAGTTCCAATCCTTATTTCACTTATGAGCCATCCAAGTGCATCGTCTGCTCGCGTTGCGTGCGGGCTTGCGAGGAGGTGCAAGGTACCTTCGCGCTGACCATCGCCGGTCGCGGCTTCGACTCCGTCGTGTCGCCGAGCATGGCGGAGCCGTTCCTCAGTTCGGAATGCGTCTCCTGCGGCGCTTGCGTGCAGGCCTGCCCCACTGCCACGTTGAACGAAAAGAGCGTCATCGAGATCGGAACGCCGGAGCATTCCGTCGTCACCACTTGCGCCTATTGCGGCGTCGGCTGCTCGTTCAAGGCTGAGATGCGAGGCGAAGAGGTGGTCCGCATGCTTCCCTACAAGGAGGGCAAGGCCAATCGCGGCCATTCCTGCATAAAGGGCCGCTTCGCATACGGCTACGCCACCCATAACGACCGCATGCTGAAGCCGATGATCAGGTCGAAGATCACCGATCCTTGGCGCGAGGTTTCCTGGGAAGAGGCGATCAACTACGCCGCCTCGGAGTTCAAGCGCATCCAGGCGAAGTACGGCCCGGCCTCCGTTGGAGGCATCACCTCATCGCGGTGCACCAACGAAGAGACCTTCCTCGTGCAGAAGCTCGTGCGCGCGGCCTTCGGCAACAACAATGTCGATACTTGCGCGCGGGTCTGCCACTCGCCGACCGGCTATGGGCTGAAGACCACCTACGGCACCTCGGCCGGCACCCAGGATTTCGACTCCGTCGAGCAGGCCGACGTGATCATGATCATCGGCGCCAACCCGACCGACGGTCACCCGGTGTTCGCGTCACGCATGAAGAAGCGGCTGCGTGAGGGCGCGAAGCTGATCATCCTCGATCCGCGCCGCATCGACCTCGTGCGCACGCCGCATATTGAGGCCGACTATCATCTTCCGCTCAAGCCCGGCACCAACGTGGCCGTGGTCACCTCGCTCGCCCATGTCGTCGTGACCGAGGGCCTGGTGAACGAGACTTTCGTGCGCGAGCGCTGCGATTGGGACGAGTTCCAGGACTGGGCCGCCTTCGTTTCGGACAAGCGCCACAGCCCCGAGGAAGTGGAGAAGCTCACCGGAGTGCCAGCCGAGTCAATCCGCGGCGCAGCGCGGCTCTACGCCACCGCCCGCAACGGCGCAATCTATTACGGGCTCGGCGTCACCGAGCACAGCCAGGGCTCGACCACGGTGATGGCCATCGCCAACCTCGCCATGGCCACCGGCAATATTGGCCGCGAGGGTGTCGGCGTGAACCCACTGCGCGGGCAGAACAACGTGCAGGGTTCCTGCGACATGGGCTCCTTCCCGCACGAGGTCTCCGGCTACCGCCACGTGTCCGAGGACGCGACGCGCGCTCTGTTCGAGGCGCTGTGGGGCCGGCCGCTCGATGAGGAGCCCGGCTTGCGCATTCCCAACATGATCGACGCCGCGCTCGACGGCTCGTTCAAGGGTCTCTACATCCAGGGCGAGGACATCCTCCAGTCAGATCCGAACACCCAGCATATGGCGGCCGGGCTTTCCGCCATGGAGTGCGTGGTGGTGCAGGACCTGTTCCTGGTGGAGACTGCAAACTACGCCCATGTGTTCCTGCCCGGCTCGACGTTCCTCGAGAAGAACGGCACGTTCACCAATGCCGAGCGGCGCATCCAGATGGTGCGCAAGGTGATGCAGCCGAAAAACGGCTACGAGGACTGGCAGGTGACCGAGCTGCTCTCCAACGCGCTCGGCTATCCGATGCACTACAACCACCCGTCTGAGATCATGGACGAGATCGCGGCGCTGACCCCGACCTTCGCCGGTGTCTCGTACAAGAAGCTCGACGAGCTCGGCTCGGTGCAATGGCCGTGCAACGCCGCGGCGCCTGAGGGCACGCCGGTGATGCACATCAACGGCTTCGTGCGCGGCAAGGGCAAGTTCGTCATCACCGAATATGTGGCGACCGACGAGAAGACCGGCCCGCGCTACCCGCTCCTGCTCACCACTGGCCGCATCTTAAGCCAGTACAATGTCGGCGCGCAGACGCGGCGCACGGCCAATGTGGTGTGGCACGAGGAGGACGTGCTCGAAATCCATCCGCACGACGCCGAGCAGCGCGGCGTGCGCGACGGCGACTGGGTGAAGCTGACGAGCCGCGCCGGCGAGACGACGCTCAGGGCGCAGATCACCGAGCGCGTGGCGCCCGGCGTGGTCTACACCACCTTCCATCACCCGAGCACGCAGGTGAACGTGGTGACCACCGAGTTCTCCGACTGGGCCACCAACTGCCCCGAATACAAGGTGACGGCGGTGCAGGTCATGCCCTCGAACGGGCCTTCGGAGTGGCAGGAGGAATATGAGGAGCTCTCGCGGCAGGCGCGGCGCGTCGCCGAGCCCTTGATCGCGGCGGAATAGGTTCGCACTCATGTCGCCTGACCGCCTCGTCTATATGGCAAATCAGATCGGCAAGTTCTTCGAGTCGCAGCGCGCCGACGAGGTCGTGCCTGGGATCGCCAACCACATCAAGAAGTTCTGGGACCCGCGCATGCGCGACGCAATCTTCGCCTACATGGATGCAGGCGGTGAAGGCATCGACGCGCCGGTGCGCGAAGCGCTGGACAAGCTTAAGGCCGCAGGGCACAGGACCAAGGCGAGTCTCGACGCGGGATCGAGTTTCCAGGGAACCTAATCAGGTGTACATCATGAAAATTGTAACGCGAAGAGAGCTGCTTCGTGCGCTGATTGCCGTCTTGGCGATCGGCGTTGTCATCCTTCCGCTGCGTGCAAGCGCCGAAGACAAAGGTCCGGTCGTTTTTGCCGCGGCGAGCCTCAAGGACGCGCTCGACGCCGTCAACGACGCTTGGCTGAAGCAGAGCGGCAAGAAGGCGACGATCTCCTATGCGGCATCCTCAGCGCTGGCCAAACAGATCGAGCAAGGCGCGCCGGCCGATGCGTTCATTTCGGCGGATGAGGACTGGATGGACTATCTCGCCACGCGCAAGCTGATCAAGGCGGACACGCGCTTCGATTTGCTCGGCAACACGCTGGTGCTGATCGCGCCGAAAGAGTCCAAGCTCACGGCCACCATCGCGCCGGGCTTCCCGCTTGCCTCTCTCATCGGCGATGGTCACCTTGCAATGGCCGATACCGCGTCGGTCCCCGCCGGTAAATACGGCAAGGCGGCGCTCGACAAGCTTGGCGTGTGGGACGGGGTGAAGGACAAGATCGCCCAGGCCGAGAATGTGCGCGCGGCGCTCGCTCTCGTGTCGCGCGGCGAAGCGCCGCTCGGCATCGTCTATGCCACCGACGCGAAATCCGACCCGAACGTCAAGATCATCGACACCTTCGCTGCGAACACCCACCCGCCGATCATCTATCCAGCGGCGGCGACGGCATCGTCAACCGCCGATACGGTCGGCTTTCTCGGCTTTCTGAAATCGCCGGCAGCCGATCGCGTGTTCGAAGAGAAGGGCTTCAAGGTTCTCGTTCCCGCGACCTGAGGCCTGACGGCCGCGCGTTTGGGACGCGGGCCCTTCTGGTGCTATTAGGCTTTCCGGCCGAGCCCTTTTCCGCCGGAGAGCCTTCCGGGCATTGCGAGATCATGAGCTTGTGTTGGCGCTGACCCCCGAAGAAATCACTGCCATCAAGCTCTCCTTGCGGGTGGCGACGCTCGCCATGGCGGCGAGCCTGCCTTTCGGCATCGCCATGGCTTGGGTGCTGGCACGGACGCGCTTCTACGGCCGGCCGCTGCTGAATGCGCTCGTGCTCCTGCCACTGGTCCTGCCGCCAGTCGTTACCGGCTATGTGCTGTTGCTGCTGTTTGGGCGTCAAGGGCCGATCGGGCACTTTCTCGACGAGCATTTCGGCATCGTGCTCGCCTTCCGCTGGACCGGCGCGGCGCTTGCGTGCGCCATCATGGGGTTCCCGCTCATGGTGCGCGCCATGCAGATCTCGCTCGAGGCGGTGGACCGCAGGGTCGAGCAAGCGGCGGCTACGCTCGGGGCCAATCCGCTTTTCGTGTTCTTCACTGTGACGTTGCCGCTGATCCTGCCCGGCGTGATCGCGGGCGCCATTCTGAGCTTCGCCCGCGCCATGGGTGAGTTCGGCGCCACAATCACTTTCGTCTCCAACATCCCAGGGGAGACGCAAACGCTGCCGACGTTGATCTACACCTTCACACAATTGCCTGGAGGAGAGGCGGGCGCGCTCAGGCTGACGCTGATCTCGGTGGTCATTTCGCTCGGCGCGATCCTCCTGTCCGAGGCCTTCGTTAAGCGCGTGCAGAAAACGCTGGGCGCCAAATAACCCGTTACGGCATCACCGCGACGCCCCAGGGCAGACGGCCCACCGGCACCGACTTCTCAGGTTTCAGTGAATCGACATCGATGATGGTGATGTCGTTGGTGAGGCCATTGGCGACGAAGTATTTCTTGCCGTCAGGGCTGAGCTCTCCGTGCCAAGGCCGCTGGCCGACCAGGATGTAGTCCTTCACTTCCTTGGTCGCCGTATCGATGACGCCGACGCGGTTGGCCGGGCCGAGCGCGACGAAGAGCTGCTTGCCGTCCTTGGTGAAGTCCATGCCGACCGGCTGCAGCAGCTCGGGCCTAACCCCGGGCACTTCGAAGGTGATCTTCTTGGTCACCTTCCAGGTTGCGGGGTCGATCACCGAGATGGAGCCGCCGACCTCGGAGGAGACCCAAAGCTCCTTGCCGTCGGCGGTGAACTTTGCCTCGCGCGGCCGCGAGTCGACCAGCACATTGGCGATGAGCTTCTTCTTCTCGTTGTCGATGACATGGGCCATGCTCGTGCTTTCCGAGGTGGCGACGGTATATTTGTTGTCGGGACTTACCGCCATGCCTTCCGGCTCAACGCCGACCGGCACCTCGCCGAGAACGTCCCCGCTCTTGATGTCCATGATGGTGACGAGTGAGTCGTCCTCATTGGCGATGTAGATCTTCTCGCCCTTGGGATCGACGGCCATCAGCTCCGGGTCTGGCCCAGATTCAAGCTCGCGGCTCTTTTTCAGCGTCGCGGTGTCGATGACATCCATGATGTCGCCGTCGCCGGCGGCGACGAACAGCTCCTTATAGTCCGGGCTCAAAATGACGCCGCGCGGGCGCCGCCCTACCGGGATAGTCGCGATCACTTCGTAGGTGTCGGTGTCGAGCACCGTGACGGTGTTGTCCTTCTCATTGGAGACGAAGATCTTCCCGGCGAAGCACGGCTCTGCGAAGACGAGCATAGCGGTGGTAAACGCAAACAGGACAATGGGGCGGTTCATCGGGTGTTACCTTTGATGCGTTAGTGGAATTTGCACTTGGTCTCCGGCTCGTCGTAGCCGAGCGTGTCGTTGACGTTCTTCTCGTGCAGGAAGCCTTCCTGCGGCGACTTGGACACGATGGTGCGGGTGCCGCCGCCAAGGATGATTGGTTGACGCATCTGGTGATCCCAGGGGCGGAAATTCAGCGCGACGCCCTTATGGCCTTCGAGATTGAAGTCCTTCGACAAGATGAATTGCTTGATATCCGGGACGCTGGTCTTGCCTGCCCGCATCGCCGCGTCGGTCAACGCGCGCACGCCGAGCCATGCGGTGTAGTCGCGCTCGGTCGCGTCCCGCTTGGTAAGCTTGAACAGATCGTTCTGGAAGGTCATCGAGCCGTATTCGGTGTAGGACTTGTCCCAGGCGAGCGCCTGCAGACCCTGGGTGCCGACCACGAGATCAGGCTTGTAGGTGCGATACGGAAGGTAATCGCCGAAGAACTCGTCGGTATCGATGACCCAGATCACGTCATGGTCAGGGGTCTGTTCCGTCACCATGGGGATCTGGGCCTGCACCTGCTGATAGCCGGAGTCTGTATTGCGCGAGCCGGGAGGGTACGGATAAACGACCTCCTGCACGATCTTGCCGCCGTAGCGTTTGGCGGTGCGCTGGATTTGAGCGAGATAATCCTTGTCGGCGGCGGAATCGCCTCGAATCACCAACCAGCGCGGCCACTTCTTCACGATGAAATATTGTCCGAGCGCGTCGGCGCGCATGGCCCAGTCCGGAATGATGTGGAACACATTGGGGCGGCAGTCCTCCTGACGCAGCGCCTCCGCGCTGCTCCGGATATTCATGATGACCGAATTCTTGGCTTCAGGCAGATCGGCGACGGCGAGCAGATCCTGGGGCTCGAGATCGGCGACGATGAGCGCGTCGCCCTTCTTCAGGATCTCCCTGGCTTTGGCCACAACGTCGCCATTCTCCGGGACGATGGCCTCGATGAGATCAAAGCCCATGCCGACAAAGGCTCCCGATTTGTTGGCCTGCTTGGCGTACATGCGGGCGCCCTGGATGCCTTTGTCGAGGACCGGCCGCTCGGCATAGGACAGGGGTAAAGGCTCCGGGTATCTCTTGCCGAGATAGTAGACCGGTATTTTGACGAGGGCCGGTGCGTTGGGCGCGGCTGCCTCGCCGCCTTGCGCCGGCGCTGCCGGAGCTCGGGGCCACTGCAGGCTTTGCGGGGCGGAGCCGGTGCGGGAGCCTGCGCTTCCTCGGCCAGGGATACGCCGCTCAAAGCCAAAACTGTCAGGAGAGACGACAGCGCGACGGCAAAACGAACATCACGCGACACAGGACCAACCGACACATTCAACTCCTAGGCATTTCTCCCGAGGGCATCCTTTGCGGCCTGAGCTCGCGGAGTCTTTCGACCCATGCTGGAGCCCGCAAACCGATTTGGAAGAGTATTTTCCAGACTTATGGACTAATGGCAATGCGCACCGAACGACATGGCAAGCTTTTTGCCAAGTTAAACTATGGCAACGTTAGCGATGGCCGAATGAGAGTGCAGGAAAGAGCTTGAGTCCCACAGGCCGCGCGAATCGGCGATCCGGTCACGTTGTGGTGCACGCCAAGGGCGGGGCATGCGACCGCCAAGCTGACAAAACAGCTTGGCGGCTAGAGAATTAACGTAACGAATTTCGGATGACGTGCAGGGTGTAGATTATTGCGCCGGCTTGTAAGCGTCGCCTGCATGCTTCAGGGAGTCGGGATTCACCGAGCGGATGAAGGCGATGATTCTCCACAAATCGTCGCTGGTCTTGATGATGTGCCCGAAGGGCGGCATCGGACCGACCACGACTTCATGCTTCACCCTTGTATACCCGTCCTTCTGCAGGCCGTCGGAGCCCAGCGTGACGAGGCGGAACAGCGTGTCATCGCCGGCGCCGTAGACCCAAGTGTCGTTAGTGAGCGGCGGGCACATGCCGCCGCCGCCACCGCCGCCATGGCAGCCATTGCAACCAGCGCTCAGGTACCTGTGGTGACCTTCCTCGGCGATAGCGGCGATGTTGTCATTATAGGGATTTTTCAGCTCGCCCTTCGGGGTGCTGGCGACGAGGTCGGCGGGCGGCGTGGCGGGTCCAAGCATGGGACCGCCGGGCGCGGCTGCACCAGCTGCCGGAGCGGCAGGAGCAGCGCCGCCACCTGCGGCCGGTGCCGGACCGCTCGTAAGAGGAGGCGCATCGGCCGGAGGAGTCGGCGACGCGGCCGGGGTCTCGTCCGCCGCGAGCACTTTCCACCCTCCGAGGCCGAAGCTAATGAGCCCTACCGCTAATAGTCCAATCATGATCTTGCGCACAGTTCGTTTCCTTACCCTGGTTGCCTTTGATTGAGTTGCGTGGCGATGTAGTTGTGAATGGCGCTCATCACTTGCCAGGCGCGCGTCACTTCGGTGTCACCCGGATGCTCCTGTACCGGCAGCCGCCACCAAGCGACCGGCATACGCGTGATCATGGTCCAGCCATCGCCTTCCTGCTTCGGGCCTTTCTGCACGCGGATGTCCATGAGCTTGAGATTTGAGCCGTCCGGCTTGAACCAGAAGTCGATGGCGTAAGCCATAGCCTTCCATGCCGCGCACGATCTTGACCTTCTCGTAGACAAGGCTGAGGTCGGCGTTGATCTTGGGGTCGCGGAAGACGAAGAGCCCGTCCTTGCTGCGATCGTCGACGACCCTTTTCACCGCCGCGTTGACGTCGTCCTCGGTGAAGTCCCGCTCCGTCGTGGCGGCAGCCGCAGGAGTGACGAACAGGCGCCAAGGCGCGGCCTGTGCGGCGGCAGGTTCAGCCGTCGCTGCCCCACAGCACAAAGCCACGGCAACGACCGTGGCTTGCGCAATCGAACCCCAACTTTGCCCCAGACGAGCCGAAATCATTGGCTCGAGGTTCCCTGGCCATTGACTGGCGGCACGGGCGGCGCGCTCGCGGCCTTCGCTGTGCCAAGCACCCGGATGGCTTGAGCGGCCTCCATATTTCCGTTGAACTCCGCCACATCCTGAGCGGTCTTGCCCTGATCGTTCTTCGCGTCGATATCGGCGCCAGACTCAATCAACAATCCGATCATCGGCGGGTTGTTGTGGGTTGCGGCGATCATCAACGCGGTCGTGCCGGTGCTCGATTTGGCGTTCACGTCAGCGCCGCGCTCCAACAGCCCCTTGGCGATGTCGAGCGGGCGGGTGCTGGAGGGGAGGAAGACCGCGCCCTCTGCGGGCGAAGTCTGAGCCGCCGCGACCATCAGGGGTGTAAGATTTTCGGGGCCCGCAGGGGTCTTCACGTCAGCCCCGGCCTCCATCAGGGTCTTGGCCACCTCGAATTTGTCCTCAGAGATGGCAATCCCGAGCGGCCGGTAGCCTTCCGGACCCGGCTTCTCTATGTCGGCACCCTTGGCGAGCAGCACCTTGATGGTCGGCACATGGTCGCGCATCACGGCGGCGACGAGCGGCGTCATGCCGTCACTGTTCGGCTTATTCACGTCGGCGCCGAGACTGATGAGCAGCTCGACCATTTCAGGATGCCGCTGGCGGGCGGCACTGGTGAGGGGCGTCGCACCCTGATCGTCGGCCTTGTTCACGTCGGCGCCCTTACTGACCAGGAACTTCACGCGCGCCAGATCGTTGGCGATGATCGCATTGCTTAGCTCTTGGTTGGGATCGGCTCCGGCGGCGAGCCAACCTTCGAGCTTCTCTTGAGTCACGACTTGATCCGGAGAGGCGAGGTCCGGGCGGGCCTTGAAGTCCTGCTGAGAGACCGTGTTGTAATAACCGTGAGCGGGAAGGTCGCCGGCGATCAGACAGCGGCTGCATTGCACGAGCGGGACGCCGTAGTCTCGCAAGATCTTCTCGATCTCGTCTTTCTTGTCCTCAAGGGCGAATTCGAGCGCGTATTTCAAAAGCACGTCTGTCTTGCGCACGCCCATGGCGAGATCGAACTCTAGCGGCGTCGTGTCTTCCCAAAGGTTCACGGGCTGAAGGGTGATCGGCTCGCCTTTCGACTTGATCCAGCCGGCGAACGGCCCCCACACGGCAGCGACATCAAGGGCGCCGTCCACCACTTGCTGGACCTGATAGTAGGGTTGATTCTCCGGCTTCAGGTCGGCGTCGTGGGTAATCACGTGGAGATTCAAATTGTCGGCTAGGCCGTGCTTCACCAACGCCTCGCGAACGCCCGAGGTCTGGAACACACCGATCTTCAGCTCCTTGAGCTTGGGATCGTCGAAGTTCTTGAAATCGAATCCCTTGTCGTTGCGAAAGGCGAGCACGTAGGTCGTGCGGTAGACGGGAAACGTGGTGAGCTGCGATCCGTAATTGGCGGGCACGGTGATCATGACGTCGCACATGCGCGCGTCGAAGGTCTCGCGGTTGAGCGCGCGCTCAAGCATCGGACGCCAAAAGAAGCTGACCTTTGCGCCCATGGCCTCGCCAAGAACGTTGGCGATCTTGTTCTCCAGGCCCTCCTGCTTGATGTTGGAGAAGGGCATGTTGCCCGGATCGGCGCAAACGACGAGCTGATCGATCTTCTTCGCCTTATACGCGGCCTTTGCCGCGGCCCTGATCGCAATCTTTTCGCTCGGGGTGAGATCGTCGAATTCTTTGCCCAGATCTCGGCTGAGCGCCTTCTTGTCCGCGAAGGCCGGGGTGATGAGGCTAAGGCCGACAAGGCAAGCAGCCGCGGCCGAGAGAATAAGTCGATGGGTGAGGGACACGGGCGTTTACATCACTTGCTTGTGGGGGCGCCGGCGGTGGGGTCGAAATCCCACGCGGCCCCCAAGGGGGGACCATATGTTCTGGTCTTATATAAGAAGAGGACGCCCGATGCCGCAAGGACATCGGGCGTCCAATCGTCTCAGCCTAGAGAGTCAGTTTACTCGATGACTTCTGAAGGTGTTCAGCTCGCCGCCCTGCGGAATAAAGCTCAGGCCGGCGGCCTTCGTCATAGCCGTAGCACCGATGGCGCCGAACTTGTCGTTGAGGTCGAGGCCAGCCGTCACCGGGAGACCGATCCAGCCGCCGATGCCCGAATAGACACCAACGTACTGATGACCGCCGAGCTTCCAAGTAGCCGGGTTGCCGATGATGCCTGATCCGAGTTTGCGGCTCCACAGGATCTTACCGGATTTCCGATCGACTGCGCGGAAGTCACCACCAAGGCTGCCGTAGAACATCAGGCCGCCGTCGGTGACCATGGTGCCGCCCCAGTTCGGATACGGATCCGGGATCTCCCACACGGTCTTGCCGGTCAAGACGTCGTATTTCTTGACCTTGCCGGTAGTGCCGGGTTTCTCAGGATACATGTACACGTTGGCGAACACGTAAACCGTGCCCTGATTCGTGTGCGTGCGCTCCTGGGGCTCCAGCTCCATGCACCAGTTGTTGGTGGGCATGTAGAAGACGTTCGGCTCCTTGGGATCGACCGAACCTGGCTGCTGGTCTTTGCCGCCCATGGCTGACGGGCAAGCTTCGACGTTGCGGCCACGCTCGAGCGGAGAGTGCTCACGCACCTTGACCGGACGGCCAGTCTTCATGTCGATCTTCTCGGCCCAGTCCACGGTCACGTATTTCGTGGCGCGGAGCAGAGTGCCGTCAGTACGATCGAGCACATAAGCAAAGCCATTACGATCGAAGTGAGTGAGAGCCTTCACCTTCTTCCCGTCGATGGTCATGTCGGTCAACATGTTCTCGTTGATGCCGTCATAGTCCCACTGATCGAAGGGGGTCATCTGATAGGCGAAGACAGCGCTGCCATCCTTGACGTTGCGGCCGAAGATCGTCATCGACCACTTGTTGTCGAAGTCACCAGCGTTGCACTCCTCATGGGTCTTGTCCGGGCAGCGATAGGCCGGGCTCCACAGGCCGGGGTTACCGGTCGAGTAGTAGACCATCTTCAGCTCGGGGTCGTAGCTATACCAGCCCCAAGCAGCGCCGCCACCGATCTTGTAGTCCTCACCCGGGAAAGTCTTGATACCGAGATCGGAACCAGCCTGACCGAATTGCGGGTTGGCCTTGTTGGTATCAGCCGTCAAGCACACGTCCGCATCGGAACCCGTGCTTTGGCACGTCCAAGCCACAGAGCCGTCCTTCAGATTGTAGGCAACGACACGGCCGCGGGCAGCAAACTCGTCACCGCCGAAGCCTTCGATCACCTTGTCGTCCGCGATCAACGGAGCGGGGGTGATGGTCTCGCCATGCTCTGGCCAAGCGTGCTTGACAACCCAGACTTCCTTGCCGGTCTGGCCGTCAAGGGCAATCAAGAAGCCGTCGAGGGTGCCATACACGAACTTGCCGTCAGCAAAAGAACCGCCACGGTTGACGGTGTCGCAGCAAGCGCGCGGCACAGCCGACTCGTCACGGTCAGTCTTCTTCACGTAGTTCCAAATCTCTTTCGGGTTGTCCGGATCAGACAGATCCAGAGCCTGAACCACGTTGCAGTTCGACATCGCAGGGCAGCCTGAGACCATGAACAGGGTGGGTTTACCACCGACGTCCTTGATCACGAGGGGCTGACCTTCGTGGCCGCGCAGAGCATTGGTGCCCTGCAGCCAGATCATCTGCAACTTGCTTACGTTGCCGGTAGTAATGTCGGACAGCGTGCTGTGGCGGGTAAGCGCAAAATCACGACCGGGGGCGGGCCACTGGTCCGGATCTTTCATCCTGGCCAGTTGCTCCTCGTCGGTACCAGCCATCGCCGCACCCGACATGCTCATCATCAAGGCGATGAGCCCGCCGGTTACGACACTAAACTTGAGGTAGTTCATTTCCTTCTCCTCTCCCTAGCTTACTCAGTTCACCGATTAAGCTGAGTTGTTAGTAGTGGTAATTGCCCTCAGCAGGAATGTGCCAAGGGAACCGAAACCCTTGCGAGTTTGCCAATGTCATAGTCGATGTGGGAGGCTGCCCTAAAGCGCAGAAGCAATTAACGCGCCTCGCGCCCGCCGCAGTAGCGGGTTCTCTAACGACCACATTCACGCTAGTGACACCTCACGAGGAAACGCAGCCTAACCTAGAGGGGGTCGCGGGGTTACCAAAAACCCGTTGCCAAACGGCGGCCCGCTCCTTGCCAAGCTGCCCGCCCATATTTGCCAAATGCGTTCGGTTTGCAAGTGAAAATTTCTAGCAGCATCAAAATCTACCAAGCATTGGTTCCATGCATTGGTCATGCCGCGCAACCATGCTCAAAGAACGATCACAATTGTGCAGTGCACCTTTTCCGATCCATGTCCGGGGACAACAATCAAGCGATTGCTACCATCGGCCGCACATAAAGCGGACAGATCTGCGCGCAGGCCGATAGACCGCAGAGTTAAAGAATGATCATGCGCTCGTCGCGCGGTGCCGTGATTGCTCGCAACCTATTTTGGCGGCCGCGCAGCGGCGGTGGGGAGATGCTGGATGGCAATTCGCATCAGTTCGGGAAGGGTGCGCACGCCGAGCTTGGCCTTGAGTTGGGTGCAGGTGTTGGCGACGGTCTTGTAGCTCACATGCAGATGCTCGGCGATAACGCCATATGGTTTGCCTTCGGCGATGAGTGCCAACGTCTGCAACTCGCACCTGGAAGGTGCTCAAGAAGATCCGCTTCGAGGTGCCGGGCGTCCGTCCCGAACTGCTCCAGCCGGTGGGCATGGAATTCACCAAGGATGGAAAATATCTGTTCGCGGCACTGGGCCCGGGCGCCTCGCGCGGCCGCGTGTCAACCAGCACATTGGCGATGAGCTTCTCGGTCGCGTTGTCGATGACATGCGCCATGCTCGTGCTTTCGGAGGTGGCGACCGTGTATTTCGAATCCGGGCTCACGTCCATGCCTTCCGGCTCGACGCCGACCGGAATCTCGGCCTTCACGTCGCCGCTCGCCGTATCCATGACCGTCACCATGGAGTTGTCCTCGTTGGCGATGTAGAGGGTGCCGCCCTTTGGATCGACTGCCATCAGCTCCGGGTCTGGACCGGACTCGAGCTGGCGCGTGATCTCGAGCTTGCTCGTGTCGATCACATCCATGATGTCGCCATCGCCGGCGGCGACATAGACTTCCTTGCCGTCGGGGCTGGCGATGATGCCGCGCGGCCGCCGCGCAGTCGGGATGGTCTTGATCACCTCGAGCGTCTTGCCGTCGATCACCGTGACCGTGTTGTCCTTCTCGTTGGAGACGAAGATCTGCAGCGCAACGGCGGGGAGGATGCAGGTGAGCAGCGCGGCGGTGGCAATCAAGATTGGGCGTTTCATCTCCGGTACCTTTTCCTGCTTAGTTGGGGAACTTGCACTTGGTCTCCGGCTCGTCGTAGCCGAGCGTGTCGGTGAGGAATTTTGGGTGCAGGAAACCTTCCTGCGGGGACATCGACACCAGCGAGCGCGCACCAGTGATCAGCATCGGCTGGCGAAGCTGGCGGTCCCAACGGCGGAAGGAGAGCCCCTCCCCCTTGAACGCCGCGACCGTAAAGTCGTCCGACAGGAGATATTTGCGGATGTCCGGAACGTCCGACTTGCCCGACCGGGTCGACTGCCTCGCCGACGGCGCGCACGGCGATCCATGCCGAATAATCGCGCTCGGTCATCACGCGCTTGGCAAAGCGATCGAAGCGATGCTGCATCTGCGTGCCGGCATATTGCTCGTAGGAGCGATGCCAGGCGACCGCGATCAGGCCTTGCGTGCCGACCACCGGCCTCGGGTCGTAGTCCCGGTAGGGAACATATTCGCCGAACCGCTCCGTCGTATCGACCACCCAAACCACGTCGTGCTCGGGAGCACCTTGAGTGACTTCAGGCATTTGCGTCTGAATTTGCTGATGCCCTGAGTCGGTGCGCGGATTGGCGGCATCGAATTTATATTTGCGCTCCTCGACGATCTTGCCGCCGAAGCGGCCGGCCGCGCGCTCGACGGCGGCGTCATAGTCCTGGTCGGAAGGCGCGACGCCCTTGAGCACGAACCATTTGGGCCATTTCTTCCAGATGAGATATTGCGCCAGCGCATCGGCGCGCATAGCGTTGCTCGGTGCGATGTGGAAGATGTTGGACCGGCATTGCTCGCCGCGGAGCCCATCGTCGCTCAGCCGAATATTGAAGATGACAGAGGACTTCGCTTCGGGCAGGTCGGCGACGGCGAGCAGATCCTTGGCTTCGAGATCGGCGACGATGAGGGCATCGCCCTTGCTCATAATTTCCTTGGCCTTGGCGACCACGTCGCCATTAGCGGGCAGTAGATCCTCGATGAGCTCGTATTTCTGCCCGAGGAAAGCGCCGCTCTTGTTGTTGTCGGCGATGGCGAGGCGGGCGCCCTGCACGCCGTTGTCGGTGAGGATTGGATCGACGAGCGACAGTGGTGGCGGCTCGTCATAGGCCTTGGTGAGGTAGTGTATCGGAACCGTCACCGCAGGCGGCGTTCCGTCTGCGGCCGGCGCCGGCGCAGCCGCGGGCTTTTGCTCCTCGGCAATCGCAGCCTGTCCAAGCAGAGGAAGAAGGAGCAGCAAGACGGCGGCAAAATCGCGCCAGCCTGTCTTGACGAAGCCGCCTCGCTCGATGGAACGCGGGAGCAAGGCAGCTGTGGAATGAGGTACCAGGTTCAATGCGTACTCTTCCACGAGGGAACGACGAAAGTTCCGAGCTCGCGACTTCACTCGTGAAGGGGTTGCGGGGCTTTCGGTCGGTGGCGAAGCGGAGGCTAGCCGATCGCGCCCTGCCAGGGTTTCCCGATTTCGCGAGAAGTTGGCGGCATTCCGCTGGGGAATTATCCCGGCTCGCTTTGCCAATCTTCCCGAACGTCGACCGGCTCGTTCGCAAAACGTCACGTTGCGGGGTCGAGCCCCGAGGGCGGCCCGAGGCGACCATGACGGCCAATTGCAAATTGCTACTACAGGGACGGGGCGAGGTGCCTGGTAAGCTCGTGGTCGGGGACCTTGGTCAGATCCTTGTGCAGCTCCTTGACCACCGCCTTGGCCGTCGATTTGCTCAATGAGTCCTTGAGCTCTGCAATCACGCCAGGAGGCGCGACCAGCACGAGCTCATCGAATTTGCTGTCCTTGAGCTCAGCGGCAAGGGTGTCTGCCACGGTGCGGATGAAGTCCTCTTTGACCGCCTCGTGCAGATCGCGGCGCGGCTCGACCGCCGAGCGCGCCGGCGAGGCACTCTCTTTGACCCGCGTTGGGCGGTCGCGCCCAAGCTCGTGTGCGCTCTTGTGCAGCTCCGTGGAGACGAAGCTCGACAGCGTCCGAAACGCGCCTTCCTCGTCTCGCTCGACAAAGCGCGCCCTGCCGCCATCGGCGATCACGTACCAAAGCCTTGCCTTCTTCATGTCTTTGCTCCTGGACGAGCGGCAGCAGGTCTTCGCGTAGATTGCGGTCTTCGCGTGGAGTGTTGCCGCTGGCGAAAGTACGCGAGGTAGCCATGGGCGGCGACCAGCAGGCCCCACCCAATAAGCGGAAGGAGGAACCAATGATAGCCGGGCGTGTAGAGGAGATTGACGACGATCAGGAGCGCATTCACCGCGACATAGACGAAGAGATGAATAAGAAAGGTCCGCTTTCTCTTGTCGGTAAAGATCGCTTCGCGCCGGCCGGTGCGCTGTAACAGGAGCGCAAGATCATGTGCGGCAACACCAATGCCCCAGCCGGCAAGCACCCAGATGAACCAAATGTGGTCGGGACTGCGATAGAGGTTGATCGCGACGAGCACGCCGACCACCAGCACGAAAATACCGAGGTGAATGATGAAGGCCCGCATGGCGGGATCTTGGCGCATGGTATTCCTCGTCCCTCCAGCGGCAGTGGCGTCGTAACCATAACGCAGAATTGGGCCGCTGGGTTTACGGCCGGGCGTCCTCACGCAGGCTAAGGATATAGGTGGCGAGATCGGCAATCTCGGCCTTGGTAAGGGGAATCGCCGGCATGGGGTGCTTGGGCAGGATGATGCGCCCGGTGATGGCGCCCGCCCTCTGTCAGCGCCCCCATCAGGCCACACCCCTACGGGAAACTACGTAGGTCCACGATGCTTTGGAGATTCGTGCTTTCAGATGATATCGGCGGCGCCCTCAGGCCAAAGCAGCCAGTCCCGCGCGGCTTCCACCTCTTCCGGCTTGAAATGGGCGACCTGGCAATCGATGAACGGCTCGACCATGGTGGACCAGAGCGAGAGGAACTTGGCATCGGAGACGATGGCGCAGCGGCTGAAGTCGTTGAGGTGGCGCAGGCTGAATTTCAGATCGTGCCAAAACGCCTTTGCGTCCATGCCCTCGAAATGATTGACGATCTCGAGCACGCGCACCCGGCCATGGCGCCCGATGAAGCCCTCCAGCTTCTTTGCCGTGCGGTCGAACTCCTCGGTAGACACGCGCGCCGAAATCTCGATTTCCACCGCGGCGAGGTTGTCCATTTCCTTGCAAGACAGCATGGATGGTCGCTCGGTCCTTTGGTCTGCACGTGTAACGCTTAGGATCGAAAATGGGATTAGACTAACTTCGTTTAGCAAAAAGGGAGGACGATATGGCGCCGAATGACGCCGAAATGGCAGCCCGGCAAGCGCTCGGCAAGGAAGTGGACCAAATCGCGAAGGACCTGGCCGGACTGCGCGAGGACCTCAAATGGCTGGCTGACGATGTCAAGCGACTAGGCAGTCACCAGGTGGAGGATATGCAGGCTGCGGCTGCGGCGGCCCTCGATGAACTCGTGGGCACGGTGCGCCGCAATCCGCTCGCCGCAGTGGGCATCGCGCTCGGTGCGGGCTTTATATATGGTGTGCTGACCCGGCGCTAATGCGCCATTGGGACTAGGCGACGACCAGGACGATCAAAGCGAGGCACTCGCAGACCTGGCTGCTCGCGCCAAGCACGTCGCCAGTCTGGCCGCCGAGGCGCTGCAATGCCACGCGGCCGAGGACGACAGCGCTGACAATCGCGCTCAAAATCAGCAGCAGCGCAGTGCCGAAGGGAAGCAGCAGCCAGGCGACGATAAAGGTCAGTCCAAGCGCGATCGCGGTAAGTCCTGCCGATGGACTTCCGACCAATGCGGAGAGCCCCTCCCTGCGCGCCGGCGGAAGCGCCGCCATGAGGAGCAACGCGCTCAATCGGCTGGCGGCGTCGGCGGCAATGAGTGCCGCCATAACGGCGCGAGGCTCGGCGATGAGTGCGATGGCCGTCGCGCGCATGGCGAGAGACAGCACGAGCGCAATAACCCCGTAAGTGCCGATCTGGTGATCGCGCATGATAGAAAGCCTCCGCTCCTTCGTGTCGCCGGCGAGGCCGTCGGCGAAATCGGCAAGCCCGTCCTCATGCATGGCGCCGGTGGCGAGGACCATGGCGACGAGGGCGCAGAGCGCAGCGAGCACCGGTGGGCAGGACAGAGAGTGGGTGATCCAGTAGATGGCGCCGCCGATGGCGCCGACGGCTGCGCCCGCGATCGGATAGGCCCAAACCGCGTCTGACGGCACTGTTACGCGCGGCAGCGACAGGCGAGACACGGGAAGCCGCGTCAGCAGCGCGAAGGCCGCTCCGAGCTCGGCGAGCCTTGCACGCAGAACATCAGTCCCGTTCATCGACGCCGGCCTCGTCGAAAGTGGCCATGCCAAGGTGACAGGCAATTGCCGCCCTGAGCACCGATATTGAGAGCGCAGCGCCGGACCCTTCGCCAAGCCGCATGTCAAGATCGAGGATCGGCCTAAAGTTCAATTCGGCGCAGAGCCCGCGATGCCCGGCTTCCGCCGAGCAATGCGCGACTTGGACATGATCGAGCGCGCCTTGCTGCAACCGAGCAAGCGGGGATGCGGCAGCAGTGGCGACAAAGCCGTCGAGTAACACGGGGATCCGGTGACGGCGAGCGGCGAGCGTCGCGCCGAGGATGGCGGCAAGTTCGCGGCCGCCAAAGATCATGCTCGCGTAGAGCGGGTCGGCATGATGGGTCTGATGGCGCTTTAGGCCCGCGTCGATCGTTTCGCGTTTCCGCGCCATGCCCGCGTCGTCGAGGCCAGTGCCTCGCCCCGCCCAACGCTCGCCGCCACCGCCGAGCAGCGCCGCGGCAAGCGCAGATGCCGCCGTGGTGTTGCCGATACCCATCTCGCCGAGGCAAACGAGATCGGCGTGGCGTGGTACCGCGTCGTATCCTGTCGCAACCGCCTCGGCGAACTCCGCCTCGGTCATGGCCTCACTTTGCGTGAAATCAGCCGTGGGGGCATCGAGCTTGACAGGGATGACGCGAAGCGTGGCGCCGACGGTCTTGCAGATCTGATTGATGGCCGCGCCGCCGCGCTCGAAATTCGCCACCATCTGGGCCGTCACCGAGGCTGGATAAGCAGACACGCCGCGCGCCACCACGCCGTGATTTCCGGCAAACACAAGAACCGATACTTCATCGAGCGCGGGCAACTCCCGCCCCTGCCAGCGCCCAAGCCAGGCAACAAGCTCCTCGAGCCGGCCAAGGCTTCCTTGCGGTTTGGTCAAGCGCGACTGACGCTCCGCAATTGCCGTCGCGGCGTCATCGTCGCCTCGTGGCAGATGCTCGAGCAAAGCGCGGATGTCGGCGAGACTGGCGATGCCGCTCATGCAAGCTTCGTCAGTTTCTGCTGAGCTTGTGCCACCAGGCCCTCCTCGCGGGCGATGGCGTGGAAGAAGGTACCGGTGACTTGCCCGCGCCGGCCACCGCTCGGCCCAAACGCTATGCCTTCGGCGTCGAACAATTCGGCCAGGGGCTCGTCAGCGCCAGGATCGATGAGCGTGGCGTAGTGGAACTCGTGCCCGCGCAGCCGCGCGCCCGCGGGTCCGAGCGGGCAGTCCTGAAGGAGCGTCGCCGCGCGGTAGCCTAGATGTAGACGTCGCTCGGCGAAGCTCGTGGCATGAGAGAGGAGCCCGGCCATGGCGTGGCGCGCACCGCCCGCATCGACAAGTCCCTCCCCCAGCACCATGTAGCCGCCGCATTCGCCATGCACGGGCCGGCCGGCCGCGAATTGCCTGAGCCCAGCCTTGAAGCGTTCGGCGCCGGCGAGCTTGTCGGCATGCAGCTCCGGATAGCCACCAGGAAGCCAACAGGCGTCGCAATGTTCAGGTGCCGGCTCATCGGCGAGGGGCGAGAAGGTCACGATTTCTGCGCCGGCGCGACGCCAGCCGCTCAGCACGTGCGGATAGATGAAAGCAAAGGCGGCGTCCGAGGCGAGCGCGATACGCTGCCCCGGCGGCAGCAGGGCAGCGGCCGCGTGAGGCTCGACACTGAGACCCGTGGCGAGGGCTTGAATTCGTCCAATATCGCAATGGCGCTCCGCGAGATCGGCGAGACGATGCAGGCGAAGTTCTAGGTCGTCATGCTCGACCGCCTGCACCAGGCCGAGATGGCGCTCGGGAAGATGGATCGCCTGGTCGCGAGGGAAGGCGCCGACCACCGGAACGTCGAGCGTGGCGATGGCGCGCTCGATTGAAGCACGATGACGGTCGCTGCCGACCCGATTAAGGATGATGCCGGCAATGCGAACGCGCGGATCAAAGCTTGCAATGCCGAACGCCACCGCTGCTGCGGACTGTGCCTGTCCTGCCACGTCGAGCACGAGCAGAACCGGCAGGCGCAGGTGAATGGCGAGTTCCGCCGCGGCGCCTTCGCCAATCGCACTTCCGCCAGCACCATCGAACAGGCCCATGGCAGAACTCGATGATCAGGAGGTCTGCGCCCGAAGACGCCTCATGGGCGGCGCTGGCGAGGAGCGCCGGACCCATGGCCCAGCTGTCGAGATTGAGGCAAGGAGTGCCGGAGGCAACGGCGTGGAACGCGGGGTCAATATAGTCGGGGCCGCATTTGGCGGCACGGACACGCAGGCCGCGCCGGCGGAAGGCCGCGAGCAGCGCGAGCGTCACGGTGGTCTTGCCGGCGCCCGAGCGCGGTGCAGCGACGAGAATCGCCTTCGTGTTCGACCGCATCACGCCACCATCTCCGGCACACGCGCCGCAAGGTCGAGCAGCTTTTGCCTCACCCGCACGATGGCGCCGATGGCGATGATGGCCGGCGCTTCGAACTCCAGTTCGCGCGTCTCGGCGGCAACACGATGGAGCTCTGAGATGAGGATGCGCTGTTCGGATAGGGTTGCCGAAGCGATCACCGCGACAGGCTCATGGGGATCGAGGCCCGCGTCCAAGAGGGAGGCCGCGATGCCGTCGAGATTGCGCAGACCCATATAAAGGACGATCGGCTGACCGGTTTGCACGAGCGCCGCCCAATCGATCGTGTCTTCCTCATCGCCGCAGTGACCGGTGACAAGGATCAAGGCCTGGTTCACCCCGCGCAGCGTCGCCGGGATCGAGGCGACCGTAAGCGCTGCGAGCCCAGAGGTGACGCCGGGGACAATGCGGAAAGGAATGCCGGCGGCGGCGAGCGCCAGCGCCTCCTCGCCACCGCGGCCGAACATGCAGGGGTCGCCGCCCTTCAGGCGCAACACGCTATGATTGGCGCGGGCAAGGGCAATGAGCCGGTCGGTGATGTTTGCTTGCGACGGCGACGGCCTGCCGCCGCGCTTGCCGGCAAATTCGAGCGTGGCGCCCGGATTGGCGAGCGCCAGCACGCGGTCATCGACCAGCGCGTCATGCACCACGACATCGGCCTCGGCGAGGCCGGCGAGCGCATGCAGGGTAAGCAGCCCTGGATCACCGGGCCCGGCACCGGCAAGCCACACGTGACCCGGCTCGAACCGCGGAAATCCGACCATGGCTTTGCGCAGGCGGTCAGTCATGCCCGATATCCCTCGCGGTGACAGGTAAGCGGCAAAGCTCTATTGCGTTTCCCATGGACGAAGCTCGCCCCCTTCGCCGCGGCTGGACGACCGGCGCCTGTGCAACCGCGGCGGCCAAGGCTGCGTATACCGCGCTGCTGACCGGCGAATTCCCGGACCCGGTTGAGATCACGCTTCCCGGCGGTCAGAGCGTTGCCTTCGCGCTCGCCGTCAATCGTCTGGGGGGCGACGCCGCGTCGGCTGGAGTGATCAAGGATGCCGGCGACGATCCAGACGTTACCCACGGCGCTCTCATACTCGCGACGGTGCGGCAGGGCGCTGCCGAAAGCGGGGTGAGCTTCAAGGCCGGACCTGGGGTCGGATCCGTGACGTTGCCGGGTCTCCCGGTGCCACCGGGAGACCCCGCTATCAATCCTGTACCTCGCACGATGATGCGGGCGGCGATCGCCGAGGTGGCGAATGCGTGCGGGCATCATGGCGATGTCGAGATCGAAATTTCCATTCCGGGCGGCGAAGAGATGGCGGCCAAGACGCTCAACGCCCGGCTCGGCATCATCGGAGGACTGTCGATCCTCGGCACGACCGGCGTGGTGGTGCCCTATTCCTGCGCAGCGTGGATCGCCTCGATTCATCAGGGGGTGGACGTGGCGCGCGCCACCGGTATCACCCACGTTGCTGGCGCCACGGGGCGTACATCGGAAGCCGCGATCAGGGCGCTTTACGATCTGCCCGAGACGGCACTTCTCGACATAGGCGATTTCGTCGGCGGCACACTGAAATATCTGCGTAGCCATCCCCTCCCCCGCGTCACCATCGCCGGCGGGGTTGCCAAGATGACGAAGCTCGCGCAAGGCATGCTCGATCTTCATTCCGCGCGGGGACGCGTCGAGCTCGGCGTGCTGGCGGAGGTTGCGCGGGAGTGCGGCGGGTCTGAAGACCTCGCGCGGCGCATTGTGGGCGCCAACACGACGCCAGAGGCCTTTGGCCTCGCGGCCGCGGAAGGTGTCAAACTCGGCAATGCCGTGGCGGCCAAGGCCTGGGATATTGCCGCAGAGGTCCTGGCGGGAGCCGACACGGAACTCGACATTGCGATCTTCGACCGGGACGGAAAGTTGGTCGGAAGGAGTGTGCCGAAGGCTGTTCATGCGGCGCCTCCCAAGCGATAACGGCGCAGGTAGTTCGCGTCGTAGAGCGCGCTGTCGCGGAAATCTTCGGCTCCGAGCACCCGACCCACCACGATTAGCGCGGTGCGCTCCGGTGGGTCGTTGGCTTCAGCGAGCAGCGTGCCGAGCGTCGCCATGATGATGCGTTCATCGGGCCAGCTCGCGCGCACCACGATCGCCGCAGGGCAATCGGCGCCATAGAACGGCGTCAATTCCTCGACCACGCGCGGAAGCGCCTGGATGGAGAGATGCAGCACTATTGTGGCACCGGTCGCTGCGAAGTTCGGCAGTGTTTCGCGCGGCGGCATGGTTGACGCGCGCCCGCTCGTTCTCGTCAGCACGAGCGACTGCGCCACTTCCGGCAGCGTCAGCTCGCGCTTCAGGGCCGCAGCAGCCGCGGCGAAGGCCGGGACACCAGGCGTCAGCGTATAGTGGATGTGAAGTGCATCAAGGCGGCGAAGCTGCTCGCCGACCGCGCTCCACACCGAGAGGTCGCCCGAATGGAGCCGCGCCACATCGTGGCCGGCGCGATGGGCGGCCTCGAACTCGGCTATGATCTCGTCGAGGTTCATTTGCGCCGTGTCGACGATGCGCACACCTTCGGGGCACAGCGCGAGGATCTCTCTGTTCACCAGTGAGCCGGCGTAGAGACAAACCGGGCAGCGCGAAATGAGGTCAGCGCCGCGAAGCGTGAGGAGATCGGGCGCGCCGGGACCGGCGCCGATGAAATGCACGGTCATGGTTTAACTGCGCTCCACTGTGTGACCGTCATCGCCGGGCGGAAGGCCTGCTTGCCGCCGACCGCATCGAGGCGCTCAACCGATAGGCGCGTCAGCGTGCCGCCGAGCTTCGCTTGCGCGGCGAACACCGCCTTCTCGGTGTCAAGCGTGACGGCATTGACGACGATGCGGCCGCCTGGCTTCAGCCCAGCGAAGGCCTTGTCGATCAGCGCGGGATCTGTCCCGCCACCGATGAAGATCGCGTCGGGCGCGGGCAGTTTGTCGAGAGCGGCCCAAGCCTCGCCGGTCACCACCTCAAGCCGTGGGACACCGAGCTCGGCGGCGTTGCGGGCGGCACGGGCGGCGCGCGCCGGGTCGTGCTCGACGCCGATGGCTTGGTTCGCGGGGTGACGCAGCAGCCACTCGATGGCGACAGATCCAGACCCGCAGCCAATGTCCCACAACACTTCGCCGGCGCGAGGCGCAAGCGAGGACAGTGTCACCGCTCTGATCTCGCGCTTGGTGATCTGGCCGTCATGCTCGAACATCTCGTCGGGGAGGCCGGAAGCGAGCGGCACGACCTTGGCGTCTGCGCTCGCTTCCACTTCGATGGCGAGCAAATTCAACGCTTCGACATCGTTGAAGCCGCAATGATCGGCGGTCGTACTCCGCATGCGCTCACGCGGGCCGCCCAACGCCTCCAGCACATGCAGGATCGATCGCTCGAAGCCCCGGGCGCTGAGATAGCGCGCGACCGCGGCGGGGGTCGTCGCGTCGGCGGATAGCGCGAGCACGCGGCGCTTCGGCTGCAGCCACGGCGCCAGAGTCACGATCGGCCTGCCGCAGAGCGAGACCGTAGCGACGTCGTCGAGCGCCCAGCCGAGCAGCGCGCAAGCAAGCGACAACGACGACGGCGCGGGGATGCAAATCGTCTCCTCAGCCGGCACATGGGCTGACAACATCGAGCCCACGCCAAAACAGTATGGGTCACCGGAGGCGAGTACCGCGACCGGTTCACCGCGATGGGCGAGGATGGCGGGGATGGACTCGGCGATGGGAGTTGGCCAAGTCCTGCGCTCTCCGTTCGGCAGGCCATCGGCGAGAGCCAAGTGCCGCTTGCCGCCAATCACGAGCTTGGCGTTGGCGATGAGCGCGCGCGCCGCCGGCGAGAGGCCTTCCGGGCCGTCCTCGCCGATGCCCACGATGGCAAGCCATCGCGCTTGTTGACCGGCGGCGCTCACAATGCGACCTCGTCAGCGACATGACAGTGTTGAAGCTTCTCATTCTCGGCGGAAGCGGCGAGGCCGCGCACCTTACCCGCGCACTGGCGGGCGATGCGCGCTTCGACGTCACCCTGTCTCTCGCCGGCCGTACCGCGGACCCTGCGCTGCTCCCTGGGACATTGCGCAGAGGCGGGTTCGGCGGCTCTGAGGGTCTCGCGCGCACCCTCACCGGGGAGAGCTACGATCTCGTCATTGACGCGACGCATCCCTTCGCCGTGCAAATGAAGGCAAATGCCGTCGAGGCTGCGGGTGCGGCGGATGTGCCGTTGCTCGCCATCCGCCGGCCGGAGTGGATGCCGTGTGAGGGCGATCGCTGGATCATGGTGGAGAGCATCGAAGGGGCGGCTTCGGCGATCGGCGATGAGCCTCGGCGTGTCTTTCTCACCACGGGCCGCATGGAGCTTGCGCCTTTCCGTCAGGCGCCGCAGCACTTGTATATTGTGCGCAGCGTCGAGGCGCCCTCCCCCAATGAATTGCCGCCTCGCGTGGAGCTGATCACCGCGCGCGGGCCGTTCAAGCTCAAGGACGAGAGGGCCCTGCTCCAGGAGCATAAGGTCGAGTTGCTCGTCACCAAGAACTCGGGTGGCACTGGAGCCGCCGCCAAGCTCGACGCCGCGCGGGCGCTGTCCCTCCCCGTCATCATGGTCGAGCGTCCAGCTTTGCCCGAAGCGCGTTTCGTCGAGACTGTCGCTGAAGCGCTTGCCTGGCTCGAGCGCGCTCATGGCTCGACCAGCTCCGCGTGACGGGGGGTGTAGACGAAGGCCGAGCGTCCATCCCTGGACATAAGCCTTGTCGCGCTCGATCCCAGTATAATGAGCGTGCGCATGTCTGCTTTGGCGGGATCAGCCTCTGCAAGTGTCATAATCTCAATGCGCTCGTCGCTCTGGCTCACGGCGTGAGCGAAGATCACCGGCGTCGATGGCGCGCGGTGGCGGGCAATGAGCCGGAACGCCTCGCCAAGCTGCCAGGGCCGAGCCTTGGAGGCCGGGTTGTACAGCACAATAACAAAGTCGGCGGCCGCCGCCGCTTCAAGCCGCTTCAGCACGACATCCCAAGGCTTCAGATTGGCCGAGAGCGAGATCACGCAGAAATCGTGCCCGAGTGGAGCGCCTGCGCGGGCCGCGGCGGCTAGCATGGCCGACACACCAGGCACCACCGTCACCTCGATGTCCTTCCAGGTTGGCTTGCCGGTCTGCATCGCCTCGAAAACGGCGCTGGCCATGGCGAAGACGCCGGGATCGCCGGAAGAGACGACAGCCACAGACTTCCCCGAAGCGGCAAGCTCAAGCGCCTGTCGCGCACGCGCCAGCTCTTCGCGATTGTCGGAGGCGTGCCGGCGCTGGCCGGCGCGTTCCGGCACACGCGCAAGATAGGGTGCGTAGCCGACGAGGTCGGTTGCCGCGGCAAGCGTCTCGGCGGCAAGCGGCGTGATCAGCTCCGATGCGCCGGGGCCAAGACCGACAATGGAGAGACATCCGCTCATAGCGGCGTCCTCGATCCGGGCACGAGCACGATGCCAAAGTAAGCGGCCACGTCGTCAGGCTTGTCGGCAAGGCGGACAATGCGCTCCTCGGGCATGGTCCCGCGCTCCACATAGACGGCGCGATCGAGCTTGTTGGCGCGGGCGAGCGCGTGCCTGATCTTGGCGAGGTTGCGGCCGACCTTCATGATCACCGCGGCGTCGCTCGCGGCAAGCCGCTCGGCCAGCGCGTCGGCGTCCATGGTGCCGGACAGCACGGCCAGCATCTCGTCGCCGCAGGTCATGGGCATCGAGGCACGCGTCCAGCAGCCGCTCATCGCGGTGATGCCGGGGATCACTTCGCAGTGGTGCGTCTCGGCGAGGCGCTCATGCAGATGTGCATAGGAGCCGTAGAAGAAGGGATCGCCGGCGCAAATCACCGCGACATCCTGACCTGCGTCGAGCTTGGCCCCGAGCGTCGCGGCGCTCGTGTTGTAGAAGACGACGAGCGCGTCGCGATAGCAGGGATCCGTCTCGGGCAGCTCGGTGGTGAAGGGGTAATTGAGGCGGACGAGCTCGGCGTCTGGATTGAGTTGGCCATCGACGATGCGGCGCGCGTTGCCGACGCTCCCCTTCTTGGCAAAATAGGCGATGACGGGCGCGGATTTCAGGATACGCGCGGCCTTGAGCGACATGAGCTCAGGGTCTCCCGGGCCAACGCCGACGCCGTAGAGCGTGCCGCGCGCGCTCATGACTCAGCCTCGCTGGCGAGAGCATTGACGGCGGCGACCGCCATGGCACTGCCGCCCTTACGGCCCTTCACAACGAGGAAGGGAATTGCTCCTTGGCGCGCGAGCGCGTCCTTCGACTCCGCCGCGCCGACGAACCCCACAGGCATGCCGATGACCGCTGCTGGCTTCGGCGCGCCCTGATCGATCAGCTCGAGCAGGCGGAACAATGCCGTCGGCGCATTGCCGATGGCGACAAGCGCGCCACCGAGTGTATCGAGCCAGAGATCGAGAGCCGCGGCAGAGCGCGTGGTATCAAGACGCGCGGCGCGATCGGCTATCCCTGGCGAGTTGAGCGTGCAAATAATTTCGTTGCTTGCGGGCAGCCGCGCCCGCGTGATGCCGTTCTCCACCATCTTGGAGTTGCAGAAGATTGGCTTGCCTGCGAGCAGCGCGCCGCGCGCCGCGGAGACGAAGCCGGGCGCGAAGACGAGGTCGCGGGCGATCTCGACCATGCCGCAGGCGTGAATGACGCGGACGGAGACGCGGGCTTCGTCTGGCGTGAAACGCACGAGGTCGGCTTCGCCCCGGATGATGGCGAAGGAGCGGCGATAGATCTCGGCGCCGTCGCGGGCGTATTCGTATTCGGCGCTCATGGACGCTGCCCCTTGGCGCACTGAAGCAGTGCTTCGACCTGATCGATGGTGAGAGCGGTCAGGCTCGGCCGATCGGCTGCGCTGCCATCGTGTATGAGATCATAGCGACCGTCGCGGCAGACGAGTGTGACCGAAGCGGCACCGCGATGGGCGCAAGATTTGATGCAGCCCGAAACATGAAGGGTTTGATCTTGCGTCGCGCCAATCATCGAAGCGAGGCGCTCGGCATCGGCGCGCGCATCGACGGTCGCGCTTTGGCAGGACGGCGCGCCCACGCAGGCGAAGAGGTGCAGGCGTGCGTCTGTGGGATCGGCGATGAGGCCAAGCGCCTTGATGTCAGCCGCGAGCCTTTCGGCGACGGCGGCGGCGACGCCCGTCAGCAGCAGCGCGCGCCAGGGCGTGGTCCGCAAATTTACGTCGCCATAGCTCTCTGACAGATCGGCAAGGGGTGCCAGCGCATTGGCGTCGATGCGGCCGAAGGGCAGTCCTACGCCGAAGACGCTTCGCGCCTGATCTTCCAATGATATCAGCCCTATAGGGCTCTCGCTTGGACGTTCCGGTGCCGGAGAGGCCTGGACGGTGGTCAGACTAGCCTCATCAAAGATCGCCTCCTCGCCGGCCGCCATCACCAGCGCGCGCGCGCGATGCGGCGGCTCGCTCCGCTGCGCCGAAAGATGAAGGAAGGCGAGCGCCAAAGCTTTGACGGTTTCGGTGAGTGAGGATGGGAGGCAAAGCGCCACCAACGTCCCGCCATCGAGACACACGGCGAGCTGCCCGCCATGGGCACGCACCATGATGTCGGCACTGGCATCGTTCAGAGGCAGCGCGCCGCCGCCATCGACAAGAATGCCGAATTTCGACGGCAGCGCCCAAAGCGCCGGCTCGCCGGCAAGCATGGCTTCGATGTCGCTCGCGACAGCATGAGAGTCGAAGGCGGCGGAAGGGTCGTCAGACCCAAGCGGGCTCGCCATGACATTGCGGACGGCTTCGAGCGACGGGTTGGCGCTGGCGAGGCCTGCGCCGATGATTGTCCCGGCGAACGCTTCCGCCGAGCGGGGGCTGAGCCCTCTGATCTGCAAATTACCGCGCGAGGTGAGATCGATATGGCCGTTGCCGTGGCGGCGGGCAGCATCGGCGATGATGCGCGCAGCTTCGGCAGTCACTTCACCGGCGCTGGGCTTGACGCGCGCGAGCCAGCCATCGCCGGACTGCATCGGCGAGAGCAGTGTCGGGCACCAACCCTTTATTGCCGGGGCCGCGGTCATGACGCCTCACGCAATCGCGCCACGCTGTTCCGGCGCGGGCGCCACAGATCGCGGCGGATGGCCTCGTCAAACCGCGCAGCCATAGCTTCGCGCGCCGCGGGGTTCTGCTCACGCAGGAAGCTGTCGACGCTCTCATTGCCGAGCGTCGCGTCGAACAGGACATCGAATTGGCGGTCGAGCCGCGTAGGTAGCGTGGCGGCGAAGGCGAACAAGCCTTCGACACTGCGGGTGACTTCGGCGGCGCCGCGATACCCATGGCGCATCATACCTTCGATCCAGGCGGGATTGGCGGCACGGCCGCGCACGATGCGGGCGATCTCCTCGACCAGTGTCCGAACCTTCGGCGCCTCGGGGCGCGAGATGTCGGTGTGGTAGAGCGCGGGCGCCTTGCCGAGGCGGTCGGCGGCGGCGGCGAACCCGCCCTCGTAGGCCGCATAGTCGAGGCTATCGAGAAGATCGATCTCGGCGTGATCCTGCTGATGCAGGAAGGCATCGGCGGCTTTCACGAGTGCGGCGAAACCGTTTTTGTCGGAGACGCCGTCGAGGCCTTTGCCATAGGCCGTAGCGGACGCGGCAAGATAATCGAGGCCGAGATCGGAACGCGCCTCCCAGGCGCCGCGCTCAACGCGCTCGGTGACGCCAGCTCCGTAGTCGCCAAGTGCGGCGCCATAGATGCGCGCGGTCGCTCGCCGCCACGCCTCGCCCGTCAAGCCACGAGCAGATGCGGCGAGCGGATTCCAATCATCAGGCTCATCGCGCGCGGCGATGGCACGCACCGCCTCGTCGAACAAAGCAATCTGCGCCTCGAAGGCATCGCGGAACAGGCCAGAGATGCGCAAGGTGACGTCGACGCGCGGATGATCCAGCTCGGCTACGGCCACGATCTCGATGCAGTTGACGCGGGCAGAGCCCTGATCCCAGACCGGCCGCGCGCCCATGAGCAGGAGCGCGAGCGCTAGGTCTTCACCGCCGGTACGCATGGTGGCGCTGCCCCATACATCCATGACCAGCGCGCGCGGCCACTCACCATGATCCTGGAGATGGCGACGCAGCAATTCTTTCGCCGCCTTCTCGGCCAGCACGAGCGCCGAGCGCGTCGGCACGGCGCGGGGATCGATGGCGTAGAGGTTGCGCCCGGTGGGTAGAACGTCGGCGCGACCGCGGGTCGGCGCGCCTGAGGGACCCGGCGGCACGAATTTGCCGTCGAGCGCGGTGAGCAGCGACTCGCGCTCGCGCGCCGCTGCCTGGTCGAAGCGCGCGGCAAGTTCTTCCGCGGACGTTTGTGGATTGGACTGCGCCAGCGAGGCGAGAAACTCTTCGCGGTGTTGAGCATCGGGCGGGCGGCCATAAACGTGAAGCCCATCCCTGATCTGCAAGTCTTTGATATCACATAGATAAGCGTCGAGGCGGGCGAGCTGATCCTCCTTGGTCGACGCGCGGTCGGCCCCACTCTCGGCAAGAAGTCCGGCCACGGCGGCGCGGTCGAGAACCTCCTCGCGGAGCAGCGCCGTGCGCCGGCGGTCGAGACCGTCAGCGGCCGCGTATTCGTCGAGCAGGCGCTCGAGCTCTAGCGTGTCGTTGGCGTGACCCGCAGACTTCAACGGCGGCGTCAGATGGCCGATGGTCACCGCTCCAAGCCTTCGCTTGGCGGCGGCAGCTTCCCCCGGATTGTTGACGATGAAGGGATAGATCACGGGCAGACCGCCGAGCAGCGCCGCAGGCAGGCAGGACGACGACAACGCCATCGCCTTGCCCGGCAGCCACTCGAGCGTGCCGTGGGTGCCGAGATGGATCATGGCGTGAATGCGCATCCTCTCGCGCAGCCAGAGATAGAAAGCAACATAAGCGTGGCGCGGCGGAAGATCCGGATCGTGATAGCTCGACTTGCGGTCGAGCGCGTTGCCGCGGTCTGGCTGGATGGCGGCGATGAGCTTGCCGAGGTGGGCGAAGCGCAGAGTGAAATGGCCGTCGCGGACGGAAAGATCGTTGTCAGGCGCGCCCCACGCAGCGACAATCTTGGCGCGGGCCTCGGCGTCGAGGGTCGCGAGCAGGCGCTTGTAATTGGCGAGCGAGAGGAACGGTGCAGGCTCGGCATTGCAAAGCTCGGCGACGAGGCTCGCATTGTCGGGAAGCGGGGCGCCAACATCGAAGCCTTCGCTGTTGAGGAGCCGCAAGATCTCGACGGTGCTGGCGATGGCGTCGAGGCCCACTGCGTGAGCCGCTTGCCCAGCTGCGCCGGGATAGTCCGACAGCACCAACGCAAGCTTGCGCTCCGCGCGCGGCGTCTCGGCGAGGCGTGCCCACAGCGACGCGCTTCGCGAAGCGGCGGCGATGCCCTCCGTCGCGGGTCGATGCGCGACGCGGGCGAATTCGAGTCCTACGACCTCGCTCTCCTGGGCCTTGAAGGAGATCGCCGTGGTGAGCAAGCGACCGTCGAGCTCGGGCAGCACCACCTGCATGGCGAGATCCGGTTGCGAAAGCCCGCGCGGCGAGTCCCGCCAGGCTTCCCGGCTCGATCCGGCGAACACGACTTGCAAGATCGGTGCGCCGGCAGCCTCGAGCGGCGAAGGCGCATCGTCGAGGCGGGCGGAGAACGCCGTGGCGTTGAGGACGACGCGCGGCGCCCACTCGCGCAAGGTCTCCGCAACGAAGTCGCCCGTGTCGCGATCCTTGAGGCTGGCGACGTAAAGCGCTCGAACGTTGAGGCCTTCTTGGTCGAGCGCCCGCGCCAAAGCCTCGATGGGCGCGAGGTCGGCAGCGAGCAGATAGGCGCGGTAAAACACGATGACGGCGAGCGGGCGGCCGGGCACTTCCGGTACGCCAACAAGATGCACGCCATGCATGGGAAGAGGCCCGGCGACAAGGCCGTGGTCCGGCTGAAGCCCGGCGAGATGCGCCATGAGGTCGAGCGCGCGACGCATGTTCTCAGGACCGCCCGCGGCGAAGAATGCATCAAGCCGCGCGAGCGTCGCGTCATCGACGGTCGAAAGCTCGGCCAGGCGTGCGTCCTCGCGGCCGTCACCGGGGAGCAGCGCCAGCGGAATGTTATGGGTCGTGGCGGCGTGGGCGATTTCCTCGGCACCGTAGCGCCAATAGTCGAGGCCGCCAAGCAGGCGGATCACCACGCAGCGCGCACCGGCGATCACTTGCTCGACATAAAGATCGACCGACATCGGATGGCGGAGCAGCGCGAGATTGGCGAGGCGGAGCGACGGCGCCGCTTCCCCTTGCGCAGACCAGGCGGCAGCGAGCGCACCAAGATCGCTGTCTGAGAAGGACAGAAACACGAGGTCGGCGCACGATTGGCCGAGATCGACGGCGTCTGCCGCCTCGTCAAGTCTTCTCGTTTCGCGCACCAAGAGATGCATGGCCTAGCCCAGAATTTGCGCTTCGATGGCGGCGCGATCGAGCCCGCGCTCGCCGATCACTACGACATGACCTTCCCGCGCGAGGCCGTTCGGCCAGGGACGGTCGAAGCTCGAACGGAAGCGCGCGCCGACCCCCTGAACCGCAAGCCGCAAAGGCTTTCCGGTGACGGGCACGAAGCCCTTGATGCGGAGCACGTCATGCGTCTCGGCGACGGTCTGCAAACGCGCCAACAGGTCGTCCGGATCGCGCACTTCCGGCACGGTCACCACGAAGCTCTCGAAATCGTCGTGCTCATGCGCGCCGTCGAGTGCGTCGTGATGCGAGGGACGCACGGCGAGATCGTCCTCTGCTGCGGCGCCAAGCCCCAACAGCACGTCGGCATCGACCCTGCCCTCTCGCGTCGCGACAACCTTCACCGCGCGCGGTACGATAGCCACGACTTCGCGTTTCAGCCGTTCGCCCGCGCTGGCATCGATCAGATCGGTCTTGTTCAGCACGATGAGGTCGGCGGCCATGAGCTGGTCCTCAAAGACCTCGGCGAGCGGGTTGTCGTGTTCGATGGACGGATCCTCGGCGCGCTGGCGGGCGATGACTTCGGGATCGTCGGCGAAACGTCCTTCGGCCACGGCCGGAGCATCGACCACGGCGATCACGCCATCGACCGTAAGCCGCGAGCGGATCGACGGCCAGTCGAAGGCCTTCACCAGAGGCTTCGGCAAAGCGAGCCCCGACGTCTCGATGAGAATGTGCTGAGGCGGCGAGTTGCGGTCGATGAGCGCCTGCATGGTGGGAATGAAATCGTCGGCGACGGTGCAGCACAAGCAGCCATTGGACAGCTCGACGATATTCTCCTCCGGACAGCTCTCGATGCCGCAACTCCTCAGCACCTCGCCGTCGACACCGACGCTGCCGAACTCATTGACGATGATTGCGAGCCGCTTGCCCCGCGCGGTCTCGAGGACATGGCGGACGAGCGTGGTTTTGCCGGCGCCGAGAAAGCCGGTGATGATCGTCGCAGGAATGCGGCTTGCGTCGGTCATTCGGCGGCGTCCTTGGCTGGCTCGAAGGGAGCGGGGAAGCGGGCGATCACATTCGTTTGCAACGAGGCCGGGCGCCCGGAGGGCAGCACCACGCCGGTCTTCGCCTTGGCGTAGGCCGAAGCATAGGTGAGGAGATCGGCGGCATGCCCAGGGCCGAGCTCGCCGACGATATAGGACCATTTGCCGGGTGCAGTGATGCCAACGCTGCAGCCTCGCTCGCAATTGGCAAAACACAGCGTGGGAAGAACCTGGACCGGCGCGCCTTCACCCATGTCGTCGGCCAGCGCCTTCACCGCCTCATAGAGCCGACGGCCGTCTGTCGGCTCGCCCTCAGGCACGGCGCCAGCGCCGCGGCAGCGGCAAGAGAGACAGATATACAGATGTGGGCGACTGTTGAGCGGCACGTTCGTCCCGTCAGACACTGTGAACGCATCCTCGGGTGCAAGCGCCGTCAGGAACGGCGCGGGGCATCGTCCCGCGCCTGGTCGGCCACCGGCCACCGCGCTGCCAGGGCACCCCGCCCGGCATCGAGGGTCAAGCAAGCGACGGCAGGTCTCCTGGCTCGCGGATTGTTCGCTTGCCGCCGCCTTCCCAGGGATCACCCCAGTGGCCAATTACGGCAAGCTCTCCGCCTACAGTTGCGGGGGCAGCTGCGGAATTCGGGCGAAAACCCGTCACCGCATTCCCTTTTCACTCCTCATTTTCGAGGAGACCGTCAATTCAGCCTCACTAAAGGGCGTGCGCGCAGGACTTGTCAACGGACACGGACTTGAAGCCGATCTTGCTTGCGGCGGAGCAAGGTCAGACTATAGTTTTGACCGTCGTCGGTTCCCGCATTCCGCGGGACGCAAGACGGGAACGCGGTGAAGAGCGAAAGCTTTGAGGCCGCGGCTGCCCCCGCAACTGTAGGCGGAGAGCTGCCCTTCTTCGATGCCACTGGAGCCATTCGCTCCGGGAAGGCGGAGGGGACGCTAAGACCCGCAAGCCAGTAGACCGGCCGGCGACGAGCAACCTTAACCGTCCTCGGGTGGAGGACAGAGGGAGAGATCATGACTACTTTATCGACCAAGCGACCGGGCGCTGCCGACGGCGTCGCGGAACTGACTGCGGCTCGCGCCATTCCCATCTTCATGGCCGCGCTGCTTGGCATTTTTATCATCGGCGGGGTGGGTTTCTCCCACATCGAGGCGATGCACAATGCCAGCCACGACTATCGCCATTCCATGGCCTTTCCCTGTCACTAAAGGAGGGAACCATGGACTATTTTCGCAACATTGTTTTGCTGGCGGCCATCGTTGGCGTGATCGCCGGCATTGGCATGACGGTCGCTCAACAACTGACGACCGTGCCGCTAATTCTCAAGGCCGAAGTCTTTGAGCAGGCCGAAGAGGCGAAGGCGCCGGCGGCGTACAATCATGAGTTCGAACCTGCGGCGGCTGATGGGCATGAGCACGGAGGCTGGGCGCCGCAAGACGGCTTCGAGCGCACTGCATTCACGCTTGCCGCCAATGTAGTAACCGGAATCGGCTTCGCGCTGCTGCTCATCGCCGTGAGCGAGCTCGCCGGCGGCATCGTTGATTGGCGGCAGGGCGTGTTCTGGGGGCTTGCCGCGTTCACCGTGTTCACGCTCGCGCCTGGTCTCGGACTTCCGCCGGAGCTTCCCGCGATGCCGGCAGCCGAGCTTGGGCCACGTCAGCTGTGGTGGGTTGCAACGGCGATCAGCACCGCGGGCGGAATTGCGCTGCTCGCATATGGCCGCTCGGTCTTCGCCGTGGTCGCCGCCGCGGTCTTGCTCGTGGGGCCGCATGTTGTCGGCGCGCCGCAGCCTGTGAGCAACGAATCGCCAATCCCGGAAAATCTGCATCACAGTTTCGTCGTCGCCGTCGTGATGACGACTTTGGTGTTCTGGATGCTGTTGGGTGGACTAACCGGCTATTTCCGGCGGCGGTTGGTCGCCACTGCGTAACCCATGGATGAGTTGAACACCGCCGGGCGCGGGCGCTTGACGCTCGTGCTTGGTGGCGCTCGTTCAGGCAAGAGCCGTCATGCGCAAATCCTCGCCATGGCGACGCCCCCGCCCTGGGTGTACGTGGCAACCGCCGAGGCGCTGGATGATGAGATGCGAGAACGCATCGCCAAGCACAAAGCTGATCGTGGCGACGGATGGTCGATGATCGAGGCGCCAACCGAGCTTGCGCGCGCCGTTGCGGACGCGCCGACAAGCGCGCCGGTCGTCATCGATTGCATTACCCTTTGGCTGTCAAATCTGATGCTCGGCGATCATGACATCGACGCCGCCGTTGCGCGGTTCATCAAGTGTCTTGATGGGCGCACAGCGCCGACCATCGTGGTCTCGAGCGAAGTCGGCGCAGGCCTCGTGCCCGAGACCGCGCTCGGCCGCGCCTATCGGGACAAGGTCGGCCTCGTCAATCAGCATCTGGCGGTGAATGCCCACACCGTCCTCTTCATGGTGGCAGGGCTCCCTATGCCGCTGAAGGCGTTGCCATGACCGACGACCGGAAACCTGACGAGCACGAGCGCCATCGCAACAAGATGGCGAACCGCAAGGCCGCGCAGGATGCCGAGGTCGCCTCCAAGTCCATCGCCGAGAAGGGCCTGCTCATCGTTCATACCGGCACCGGCAAAGGCAAATCGACGGCAGCCTTCGGCCTCGTGCTGCGTATGGTCGGCAATGGCGGGAAATGCGCCGTGGTGCAATTCATCAAAGGCGCCTGGAACACCGGCGAGCGCAGCGTGCTGGAAGACTTCGGCGACATGGTGCGCTGGCAGACGCTTGGCGAGGGCTTCACCTGGGAGACGCAGGACAAGGCCCGCGACATGGCGGCAGCGGCGAAGGCCTGGGAGACGGCCAAGGCGTTGATGCAGGATCCTACTCTCAAGCTGATCGTGCTCGACGAGTTGAACATCGCGCTCCGCTACGACTATCTGCCGCTTGCCGAGGTGGTGGAGACGCTCAAATCGCGCAGGCCCGATCTGCATGTCGTGGTCACCGGACGGAACGCCAAGCGCGAGCTGGTCGAGGCCGCCGACCTCGTCACCGAGATGACGCTGGTGAAGCATCACTTCGCCGATGGGGTGAAGGCGCAAGCCGGCATCGAATACTGATGGCCGCTCGTGTCCTCATGCTGCAAGGCACGGGGTCTAGCGTCGGCAAGTCGCTGCTCGTCGCGGGGCTTTGTCGTGCGCTGGTGAGACGTGGGCTCTCGGTCAGGCCGTTCAAGCCGCAAAACATGTCGAACAACGCCGCGGTCACGGTTGAGGGCGGCGAGATCGGCCGGGCGCAAGCGCTGCAGGCGCTAGCTGCCTACGTCGACCCCACGGTGCATATGAACCCGGTGCTGCTCAAGCCGCAGAGTGAGATCGGCGCACAAGTGATCGTGCAGGGCAAAGTGTTCGGCCGGGCGACGGCACGCGAGATGCAAGCGTTGAAGTCGAAGCTCTTGCCTGCCGTGTTGGAGAGCTTCGCCAAGCTGAAGCACGACGCCGACATCGTCCTCGTCGAGGGTGCTGGCAGTGCGTCTGAGATCAATCTGCGCAAGAACGACATCGCCAATATGGGCTTTGCCCGCGCGGCGGACGTGCCCGTAGTGGTGATAGGCGACATCGACCGCGGCGGGGTGATCGCGAGCTTGGTCGGCACCAAGGCCGTACTCGAGCCGGAGGATGCGAAACTCGTGGCCGGTTTCATCGTCAACCGCATGCGTGGCGACATTTCGCTTTTCGCCGACGGCATGACGGAGATCGCGAAGCACACCGGCTGGCCCTCGCTCGGGCTCGTGCCGTTTTTCGAGGGTGCAGGCCGGCTACCGGCGGAAGACGCTTATGATCTTGTCGAGCGGCGAGCCACGTGCAGTAACGGTAAAGTTAGAGTTGCGGTGCCGCTCTTGCCGCATATCGCCAATTTTGATGACCTCGATCCGCTGGCCGCCGAGCCTGATGTTGACGTCGTCATGGTGAAGCCGGGACATCCTTTGCCAGTCTGCGATCTCATCGTGCTGACGGGTTCGAAAGCAACCATCGCGGATCTTGGTGCGCTTCGCGCGCAAGGCTGGGACATCGACATTGCCGCGCATGTTCGGCGCGGAGGTCATGTGCTAGGGCTCTGCGGCGGCTATCAAATACTGGGGCAGACAATCACAGACCCGCGCGGCATCGAGGGCGCGAAGGGATCAGTGCAGGGCATAGGCCTATTGCAGGTCGACACGGTGATCGAAGGCGAGAAAACGCTCGCCGAAGTCAGCGGCACGACACTTGCCGATGCGGCGCCGGTAAAGGGCTATGAAATCCATATGGGCGCAACCACCGGGCCGGACACGGCGCGGCCGCTTGTGCGCTTCCGCGACGGCCGTGCCGACGGCGCAATCTCGGCGGACGGCCGTATTGCCGGAACCTATGTGCATGGCTTCTTCGCCGACGATGCCCAGCGCAGCGCCTGGATCGATCGACTCGGCGGCACGCCTTCGCCTCACAGCCACGATGCGGAGATTGAACGCACCCTCGATGATCTCGCCGCGCATCTTGAGGCGCATATCGACATCGATCGTCTGCTCAGATTAGCGCGATGAGGAAGGCGAGCCCCCCGAGCGCGAAGATCTGCAGCGTGCAGGCGGTCTTGTACACGCCGAGCGCCCGGCGGATGTCTGCAGCCGACACGTCTTCTCTCCCCTCCCCGATCCAGCCCTCCTCGGTGAGCGCGCCATGATAGGAACGCGGGCCTGAGAGCTTCACACTAAGCGCGCCGGCCATGGCGGCTTCGGGCCATCCGGCATTTGGCGAGCGATGACGGTGCGCGTCTTTCCGCACCGTCACCAGCGCCCGGCGGACATCGGCATCGTCATGAAACCAGGCTGCAAGCGCGATCCATAGCGCGGCGAGCCGCGAGGCCGGAAGATTGACCACATCGTCGACCTTTGCGGAGGCCTGGCCGAACGCCTCGTGGCGCGGTGTGCGGTGGCCGATCATGCTGTCGGCGGTGTTGATCGCCTTGTAAGCCACCATGCCGGGCAGGCCGAGAAGCACGCCCCAGAAACTTGGCGCCACGACACCGTCGGAGAAATTCTCGGCGAGACTTTCGATGGCCGAGCGCGCCACTCCGGCCTCATCCAGCGCACGCGTGTCCCGGCCGACGATCTCCGCCACGGCTTTGCGCCCGGCTTCGAGCCCGCCCGTATTAAGCGCATCGGCAACGGCGGCGACTTGCTCGTAGAGGCTGCGCTGGGCGATGAGCGTGCTGGCGAGGCAGGCAAGAACGATGAGCGCGATCGGGCCAGGCAGCTGCAGCACGATGTACTGCACGGCGATGGCCGGAAGCACGGTTGCGGCGAGAAGCAGCCCAAGCGCGACCCAGCCGTTCCGGCGCCGCTTCGCCTCTTGCATGCTCGAGTGATTGAGCTGGCTGTCGAGGCTCTCGATCAGAGCGCCCATCCACATGACCGGATGCTTGATGCGGTCGAGCAGCGAGACGGGATAGCCGAAGCCAGCTTCGATCAGAAGAGCGCAAAGAACGGTGACGGCGTTGAACGATAGACACATGGCTCAAAGCTTATAGCGTGCCCGAGGCATTGGCCTAAAGTCTAAGAGGCGCAACCGGCCTTTCACGGCCGCGTCAAGGCATAGTCGATCTAGCCGCGAGCTCGGCCCGTCAATTGCGTCTGCCTTATGCTGAACCAGACCAAACCGGAGGTTCGCAGCAGATGGAGGCGCGATCGGCTTTTGGGCTCGCCGCCGGCATTGCTTCGCCGGCGCCATGCTCGGCCTCGCTCCGCGCCAGCGCTCGGCCGCTTGGGAGCGGTGTGGAGCCCTTGCGTCGGGCCGACGCTTGGCGCCGCCTCGATCCGCGGCCAAGGGCGAAGAATCTCGGAGAGGTGGCGCTCGACCATGGTCGACGTTCGGCATCGGCGCGGCGTTCCGCTCATCGCTATTGGGCTTCTGTCGCGCGAGGCTTTGTCGCGCTGGCGCGGGTGGCTGATGGAAGCGGGGCAAGTGGCGGCAAAGGCTTCCTCGGCGGAGTGTTGGTCGCGATCGGCCTCCTGGTGGCGACAGGGCTCGACAAGAGGTTGGAGACCCTGCTGGTTGACGCATCGCCAGCATGGCTCACGCGCTTAACGACCACGATCTGAGATATCGGCTCTTCTCGGCTATTTCTGAGCCACCTCACGAAGCCCGCTGCGACAGGGCGTGCCACAGCCCTTGTGTTATGTTCTTACAAACATAACAGCATGGCTGGTTTCGCATGATCCGCGTTGACGTTGCGCTCAAGCTCGGCGCCTTCGATCTCGACGTCGCCTTCGAGAACGGCGCCGGCATCACCGCCTTGTTCGGCCGGTCAGGCTCGGGCAAGTCGATGACCATCAATCTGATCGCTGGCCTCAAGCGGCCGGATCGCGGCTCCATCGTGCTCGATGGCCGCGTCCTGGTGGACACCGAAGCCCACATTTTCGTGCCCGCCTATCGGCGCCGGGTCGGGCTCGTGTTCCAGGATGCTCAGCTCTTCCCGCATCTCAGCGTCAGGCAAAATCTTCTGTTCGGGCGCTGGTTTGCGCCGAAGGCTGCAGCAAGCATTCCGTTTGCCCAGGTGGTCGAGACGCTGGGGATCGGGCATCTGCTCGAGCGCAAGCCGGCGCGCCTTTCCGGGGGCGAGAAGCAGCGCGTGGCCATGGGCCGGGCGCTGCTCGCCTCTCCCGAGATTCTGCTGATGGATGAGCCCCTCGCCTCGCTCGACACCGAGCGCAAGCTCGAAATCCTGCCCTTGATCGAGTCGCTCCGCGACGATTTGCGCATCCCCATCGTGTACGTGTCGCACGCCATCGAGGAGGTGGCGCGGCTCGCCTCGCGCGTCGTGGTGCTGGACAACGGTCATGTGGTGGCGGCAGGGACGGTCGAAGACGTCCTTGGACCCGGCCTGAGCGGCACCGGGTTGAGCCGCTTCGCCCGGTCTTCGGTGGTGACCGGCAGGCTTGCCGCGGTCGATGCCGCTTACGACCTCACCGAGATCTCGCACCCGGCCGGCACGATCTGGCTCACCGGCCGCGCCGGCCCGATCGGCCGCGAGGCGCGCGTGGTCATCAGGGCCACCGACATCACGCTCGCCAAGACGCGCCCGCAAAATCTCAGCGTGCGCACCACGCTCGCCGGCACCGTCGCCGGTATCGAGGCCGACGACGACGGTCCGCTCGCCGGCGTCTCCATCGACCTCGACGGGCATGGCCATCTTTTCGCATTGGCGACGCGCAAGGCCATCGACGAGCTCGCGCTTCGCCCCGGCGATCGCGTGTTCGCCCTGGTCAAGTCGGTCGCGCTCGATGAGCGCGCCGTGGCTGCAGTGAACCTGTGATCTTTTGCCCGCTTCGTCTTCAGCGATCGTTTCCGAGCGGCTCACCAAGATGCGTGCGAGCCCAATCGCAGCCTCGAGCTAACAATTTTGCAAAACAACCCCATGCAAAGTAGCCAGTATTGGCCAAGTGAAGATTGAACCAGTCGGTCAGGCGAGCGTCGACAATGTCGATTCTGGCCGACAGCGGCGGATGAGCCTAATAGGGAGTTCGTTGCGACCTCTCGTCGCCGGAAGACAAGGCGCGTGGGGCAAACCGTTGAAGCTAGTTGCTCGGAACGCATGAGCGAAATACCGGTCCCCTGCTCGCGATTCCTCGCTTCAGGCGAGACTCGATCAGGGGCCCCTGTCGGTCGACAAGCGTAAGCAGGAAAAGCGCTGCCGCACGCCGGCGCTAAGGGGTCGGGTGCGCCAAAAGGCAACCAAACGCCCTAGGACATCGAGGCATTACGAGGGAGGTCTTATCGGCGCGCAGAGATGAGCCCCCCATCCGAGCCGCACCTTTGGCTACGAGGGACTTCGCTGTCGATAGGTGCGTGGATCCTTCGCTCGGCCTGACCGGGTGAAAGCAGTGGGTGGGGGGTGCCGGGTTATACCATGGAGTAGTATCCTTATCTCGGTAACCGTTGCAACATTAAGAGCCTTAGGTTGAAGTTGGTCCGATAGTGCTCGCATAAGAGGCGCCATGTTTGGATCGAGGCAACAAGGAATGGTGATCGCTAAAGGATTGAAGATTGTCGGCAGCGTCACCGCCGAGGGTTTACTCTGGGTTTATGGTCAGCATAAACGGCGAATTACATTGCACCTCCCTAGTCATCGACAGAGCGGCGCATATCAGCGGAACTGTTGCAGCCGAGCGCGTCGTTGTGGATGGGAAAGTGGAAGGTCCAATTCAGGGAGGAGAGATCGTTCTGAAATCGCGTGCACAAGTCGTTGGCGATATTCATCATCAATCTCTTGCCATTGAGAGTGGCGCTTTCTTCGATGGTCGTTCGGTGCAAGTTCGCGGAAACGGACAAGCGGCTGAAAAGCTTGAAAAGAAATCAGTGAGGCAAGTTGAACGCCGAGAAAGCCTCTCCCGCCGGATTGAGCGGGCCGTACCCGTGGAAGCCGAATAGGTCTCCCAACTAAGAAATCCAAACCGAATCGCTGGCCTCCGAAGCCAGCAGCAAGAATATACTCAATATCTCACTCGTTATGGTGTCTCGCGCTAACACTTTGGGGGTAGTGAGCATTACGCGCGACTTGGATGCAAGATGCCCCGTCTTGATGTGGCCACTACCTCCCAAGCGGTTCCGCTTTTCTCTAAGGCGCGTTTTCTCGGGAAACGCGAATCGTGCTTATTGGTAGTTCGTGGTGGAGAGTTTCCCCTCCTCCCATCAACTCCCTAGATGATGGCCATCGGCAGTGGCCGTCGGGCATTGAAAGACTCCCAGTCTTTAGCCCCGCGAGCCTGTTTCTCTCGGGGCTTCCTTTATCTTGCCAGGAGGGACGCTCGGTGGCCGGTAAACACCCAAACGCAAGACGGTTACGCAGCTCCGGTCAAAAGACAGGGATGAGGAGATCACCGCTTTGTTTCAGCAGTGGCTCATCGCGTTCGAAAAAACACAATCCGCAACAGGCGATGAAGAAGCAGTCGCGGCGCTTGCGCTCTCTAGGATCGAGTCGCGCATCGCAACGACACCGGCCGAGGGGCTGCGTGGGCTGGTGGTGAAGCTTGGGCTCGATCGCTTCCTGCGCACGCCAAGTGAGCAAGCTGATTCCGCCTATGCTGATTTGGTACGTTTGACAGGCCATGACCCGGTGACCGAGATCCTCGCCAAGCTGCGACCTTGAGGAGTTGCGCGAGTGTCGAAGTGCTCAAGCATTTTTATCAGGTGGGCCAAACTCGTTGCGCACATTTTTCGCATGGCACTGGCACGATGCACCTTCACCGTAACCTCGCTCAACCCCAGCTCGGCAGCTATTTGCTTATTCAGGTTTCCGGCTGCTACTCTTGCGATCACTTCTCGCTCACGCCCACTTAGGGACTCAAGATGTTCCCGTATTGTCGAGTGCCATTGTTGCATTTTTCGGCGGGCACTATCCCGTTCCAGGGCCGCGAAAACCGCATCCAGTAGGTCCTGGCTTCGGAAGGGTTTGGTCAGGAAGTCGACTGCACCTGCCTTCATTGCGCGCACGGCCATCGCGACGTCTCCATGGCCGGTGACGAAAACGATAGGCACGTAAACGCCAGCTCTCGACAGCTTCTCTTGAACTTTGATGCCACTCATTCCGGGCAACCGCACATCGAGCACCAAGCAGCTCGTAGTGTCTGGAATGCGGGCTTCCAGGAAGGCACCCGCTGATGCGTAGAGTCTGACTTCTAGTCCGACGGACCCGAAAAGCTCCGTTAGGGCTGCCCGAACTGAGGCGTCATCGTCAATAACGACGACGACCCCCTCTCTGGTTACGTTCTCCATCATGGGTAGGCCTGTATTACCGGGCGGCCAAATTTGTTTTGCTTGCTGGCCAAGGTGGCTTCAACGATCCATCCCAGCGATCGCGCCTTGTTGACGGCCAGCTGAGCCGCTAGAGCCCGAAACTCTGCTAATGGTTTGGAAGTGAAGTCGGCAAGCCAACTGCGCACGACAACTAGATGCCGCTGATGATCAGGTTTCTTGAAAGCGATAAGAAAAACCGTTCCCGGCTTCCAAACGACAATTTCGTCGCCGTCCAATTCGACGATGATGCCGTCTTCGACGCTGTTACTCATCGCAAGAACGCCAACTCGAGAACGGGCCCTGGCTACGGTTTGGGCCTCGCTACGCTTACTGACGCGCCTACGCGAAAAGGGAACAAGGGACGCGAATAACATACTACTACTGGATTCCACTGGACGCAAAAAAATACGTAGGTCCAAGTCTTTGGACAATTGTGCTCACTTGCTTTTTGCGCCTTAGGCAATCGTGGTCTTGCAGTGGATAACGAAGGCTTTTCGGGCGTCTAGCAAGAGCAACACAGCTCCCGCCACCTGACCTGCAAGCAAGCTATGAGACGAGCGGCAGCTCTTTGCTTGCAACGACTGAGTTGAACGGAGGGTGGGGGTGTCCGGGTACGCCTTTGATTAGGATCCATAGTCTCCCCGGTAAGGTAGGTACCATTTGATGATCGATAGGCCGCCCACAGGGCGAACGAGTGACGTTGTGACGCAAGGGTGCGCGAAGGCCCTTTAGCATTTTGATTTCAGTCGATCGCGCGATCCGCCCCGCCGCTCCGCGGCGGCGACCGAAGCCGACGCTCAGTGAGCCTCCTATCCGCACACATTGCTTTGATCGTTCCACTTCATGCCTGCCGTCTTGCAGCCCTCCTTAGTGAGTGGTTGAGGCTGCGCGTGTCCTTCTTCCTTGCCCATCTTGGCTGACTCCTCAGTATCCTTTTTCGCGTTAGCCTTTTCGGCACCGAGCACGAGGGTCCAATATGGCCATCCGCTACTGTTCTTTGCCATCGCGACACCAACAGCGGTCACCTCGGGACGCAGCAGGTTCTCCCGATGGCCCGAGCTTCCTTCCCAGCTGCGCATGACGTCGCTGAACGATTTCTGCCCGGAGGCGACATTCTCCGAGGCGATCTTCGCACGATAACCGGCGCGCGCGGCGCGTTGCATGGGCTTCGAGCCATCGGACCCATCGTGACCGATGCGGCTGCGCCCGGCCTGGGCCTTTGATTGAGCGGCGGCGGCGCGAGAAAGACGCTCATCAAGGACAACCGGCTTCCGCCCATTCTTCGTCCGGTAGGCGTTGATTTGCGCCAACGCAGCTTCCGGATCGAGCGGCTGCACCGGCTTCGCGGCATATTCGGGAGACACGAACGTTATGGAGCAGCCGCCGAAAATGCACGGCAGCGTCCATCCCGCAGCCGCTGGCGTCGCCAGCAGCATAAGCGCGGCTATCATGATGCTTCGCCGTAACATCACCCCCCTCCCGCGATCCGGACTTTCAGCCCGCGTGGCGTGACGCATACGAGACTCCCTGCTACTCCCCTGGCGGGAGGGGCCTGCTCAAGAGCTTGGGCGATGCTATTAACCCGAGTGATAGACCCGTCATTATCCCCACAGCATCAACGACGAAATCGGTTAGACGCGCGTGTCGTCCGGGAACTACGAGCTGAGCCATCTCGATGACAGCCGTGAAAACAAGTAGCGCAGGAAACTGGAACCTATGGCGCTGCGGATAGCCAATTCCAAAAGCCAGCCCCGCTGCAAAAAAGATCGTCAGATGCTCAAGTGAGTGCGGGAGCGCTGTGACCGGTCGATCGTGTGCTGGCACCAACGAAAGCACCACAATCGCGATCAACAGGGTCGCGCAGGCCCCAAGCGTCAGCGCCATACGCGCGATCAGAAACGGTTTCATTGGGAAGCCCCCCTCCCTGTGGTTGCACTATAGCAGGAAAAAGGGCAGGAGCGCCTAGTGCGGAAGATGAGTGCTGAATGAAGGAGCGCCGACCGAAGCCGATGCCCGAAGCTGGCGGAAATGAGAGTTCCGTTAGCGAATCTAAGGATCAGCGATAACGAGGGCGATGGCGAAGCCGTCATGGAGGCCGGCGATGACGGTCCGCTCGCCGGCGTCTCCATCGACCTCGATGGGCATGGCCATCTCTTCGCGCTGGCGACGCGCAAGGCCATCGACGAGCTCGCGCTTCGCCCCGGCGATGGCGTGTTCGCCCTGGTCAAGTCGGTGGCGCTCGATGAACGTGCTGTCGCCGCAGTGGAAGCGTGACCCTTTGGAAACCTGCCCGCCTGGAAGCCTGACGCTCTAATCGACTCCACCTTAGGCGGCGGCGTTTTCCAGCGATGCGCCGAGATGCGTGCGTGCCCAAATCGCGGCCTGAAGTCCTGTTCTGCAGCCTCAGCTTCCGCAGAATGGCCTTCATATGCACCTTCACCGTCGACTCGGTGATCACCAGCTTGCGCGCGATGATCTTGTTCGACGCGCCTTCGGTGAGCGTGCGCAGGATCACCAGCTCACGGCGTGATAGGCTTCTGACCACTTCGTTGCCTGGCGTCGGTTGGTCGCTCGGGGCGATGGCGAAGCGTCATGGACGCCGGCGATGACGGTCGTAAAGCCATAGTCATCGAAGGTGAGGACCAGGCCAGTTTGAGGCGCTGCGAGCCGGCCTTGAACGAGACTTTGAGGCTCCGACTGTAATTGAGCGTGAGCTCGTCGAGGATCTGTCAGTGTTGTTGTGGCGGCAGAGGCGGGTGCCCCGTTTCGAAGCAGCAATCATCCAACGGATCTTGCGAGATCCGATTACGGATGATGACGAGAAAACCATGGAGGTCGCTCGCGACCTGATCCGTGATGACATCCTTACTAAGCTGTCGCGATACGAGACGAGTTTAATGAACAGGATCAGCCGCACGCTCAATCAACTCCATGATCTGCGGGCGTCGCGCGTAGACGCGAACGACGCCCTACGGCTCATGAAATCCGTCGCGAGGCCAGGGGAGAGCGCAACAGAGGACAAGTCAGCAGAGGACAACTTCGTCACTATTACAGTAAGCAAACCAGATGGCGACGATTAGCGGCTCATTTTCTCATCGCACTTAAAAGCTGACGGTCGCCGCGCCGATCGACGGCTGGTCCGAGAGCCTCTGACTTCGCATCACGTGCTGACGGTCGCCCTCGCCCTCACGCCTGGGCAGGCAGGAAGCTTCCCAAAGCCGCACTCCCTGGTCCTCCTGTGTAATCCGTGGGAATGAAAACCACGCCTGCATTCTCAAGTCTGGTCTGCACGGCTCTCTTGCTCCACTGCCGGCGGCTTAAGCGGGATCCGCGCAGTCCCTACAACAACGTCACTTCCGAACCTTTCTCGTTCTCCACGAGCGCTGATTACCGCTTTGGCCAGATTTAAACCGGACCCCTGCCCCGCCGCTTTCATCTGACGCTAAGAATTGCACTCCTGCCTCTTCGAGAGCCTTCTGGATCTTCCACAAGGTATCTGCCGACCCTCTCACCTCGTCGCGTGCGGCCTCTAGTCGCCTTACGGTAGCGACGCCCACGGATGCGGCTTTTGCCAGATCCATCTGGCTCCAACCTAACAGTGCCCTGCCAGCGCGAATCTCTGGAGAAAATATCATTTTAGATATAGATGATATCGATAACGATCGTTTCTATTGACACGCAAGCGCATGTATGATATGAAAACGATCATTGATGATCTGATTTCCATGACATCGCACCCGTTGAAAATTGAAACGTATCACTACCAACAGGCGAGAGAACGCCTGCTATTCGCTTGGCCACAACTCGATCCCGAGACGCTCGCGGACACTCTGGAGGAAATCACCGACCTTCATGAGATGATAGCGGCGATCATCCGCTCGGCGCTAGTGGATGAGGCACTCCAGGCCGGGTTGCGGTCTCGCCTGGACGATATGAGGCAGCGGCTCTCACGTCTCGAGCAGCGGTCCGCGAAGAAGCGGAGGCTGGTTCTTGAGGCCATGAACGAAGTTGGCCTTAAGAAGCTGGAGCAGGCCGATTTTACCGCTCTTACGCGGTTGGGCCCCCCTGCCCTCCTCGTGACGCTGAGAGCAAGCTATACCCAAGGCCTACTGGGTCCCACAGCCGCCAAAGCTCGACCGGCAGGCCTCGCCACCGATTTGAAGCGGGGCAAAGAGATCCCCGGCGTTTGCCTCGGCAACGTAAATCCCATTCTAGTCGTGAGGACCAAGTGATGGCGCTAACCAATGTACAAGTTCGCCAGTTGCGGGCGAAGCTCGAGCCAAAGCACGTTAAGACGCGCAAAGCCAATGGGACTAGCCTTTACTATGTTGAAGGCTGGCATGTGATTGCCGAGGCCAACCGTATCTTCGGCTACGATGCCTGGGACCGGAGAACGTTGGCGAGCCGCTGCGTGTGGAGCGGACCGAGCGGCCCTTATCACGCTGCCGCGTATACCGCAAAGGTGCGCGTGAGCGTGCGCGCCGGTGACATTATTATTGTGCGAGAAGGCTCTGGCACGGGCGAAGGCGCGGCCCCTACCCCTGGACAAGCTCATGAGCTCGCGCTGAAAAGCGCGGAGACCGACGCCACCAAGCGGGCGCTCGCCACTTTTGGCAATCCCTTTGGTCTTGCTCTTTACGACCGGGAACAAGCCGGTGTGCGCAAGACTGGAGGGCGCGGCACGGCCTTTAAGGACTTCGACAGAGAACCATTAATGCTGCGCTCGGCCACGGGGCTCCCGGCGCAACGTTCCAAGAAGCCAAAGATTTTGTTGAGGCGCTGCGCAAAGCAATGAGCGCGGCTCAAGACATTGAGCTTCTCTACGCCATTTGGGAGCAGAATCTTGAGACCGTTCGCACTTTGCACCGCCGCCATAAGGATGAGTGAGCGCCACCCCCACGAACTAATTAGGCACCTAAGAGACTGCGCAATTGGGCTGGTAAAACGTGCGAACAGGAGCTGGAATGCTCACATCGACGGATGCCCAGAAATCTTCCTGATCACAACGCGCCCTCAAAGATCGACAAGAGCGTTCTCACTATCAGCGAACCTAAACGGATCCGCTCCAAGGAGCATTTGCGCTTCGTTGCCCTGCAACCCTGTCTCATCTGTGGGAGGGCTCCGGCTCAGGCGCATCACATTCGTTATGCCCAAGCCAAAGGACTAGGACTGAAGGTGAGCGATGAGTTCACAGTTCCTCTTTGCGCGATCCACCACCACCACTCCACACGACGGGCAAGGAAACGATTGGTGGCAGCAGCATAAGATCGATCCGCTCCCCGTTGCGGAGCGCTTATGGCGGGAGAGCCGTGCAACAACTACACCTTCAAATCCGACAAGTGTGGCGAGCAACAATGTCCCAG
>CAVUZR010000032.1:0-88293 GCA_963745855.1 uncultured Alphaproteobacteria bacterium
GCCGCCCTTCGGAGACATTATCAAAACCGATGACGACCTCTGGAAGATTATCGCCGGGATAAGGTCGGTGTATTGCGGCCGGCGAGCGGAAGGATGTTAACGCCAGTTGCAAAAATCCCACAGCGCAAATCGCGGCGGCACTGACGTAGCCATTCCCTCAGCGGCGGCTGAAGTCGAACTGATGAGCAGGAAAGCACCAAAGATGGCTACGGTCCGTGAGCCCCGATGCTAGAGGCCGGATTCCCCTGCTACAGCGGAGAGTGCTCTGTAGACCGATGCCTTGCTGAGCTCTGTCTGTTTCATGATAGCAGGAACGGTCATGCCGTCCTGGCGTAGCTGCCTGATCTGAGCCTTGACCTCATCCGTGAGCTTAGGCTCGACACCGAACCTCACACCCCGGTCCTTGGCCTTGGCGATGCCATCTAGCTGCCGTTCGCGCCTAATGTCGTTCTCGAACTCGGCGATCAGCGCCAGGATGCCCATGACGAGCTTGCCGGTGCGGCTTGTCGTGTCGATCGTCGGATCATCGAGCACCCGAAACTCGACACCCTTGGCCTGCAGTTGCGAGATGATGCTGTAGAGGTCGCTGGTTGAGCGCGCCAAGCGGTCGATCTTGGTCACCAGCAACGTGTCGCCCTTGCGGACATAGGCGATGCAACGCTGCAACTCCGGGCGCCCGCGATCGGTGCCGGTGCGCTTTTCCTTGAAGATGTCCTCAGGCTCGATGCCAGCAGCCGCGAGCTTCTCAAGCTGAACGCTCAAATTCTGCCCGACCGACGAAACGCGGGCATATCCGACGAACTTTCCTTCTGCCATTTCAGCCTCCTCCAGACCATTTGAGACGGTGGGGTGTGATACTGGAAAAAGACGCATCACGCATGGTGCCAGCCTGTTTACATTCTGAGGCTGCACCCAGGGACGGTCGCATCGTGCGCGACCGCCCTCCGTTGCAGCCGGCTCTTTGATGGTGCCAGTGGCTAGGACCTCAGATCGGCGATGGCCGTGCCATGGGCCAACCAAAACGCGGTAGCGGTCTTGCCCTGTCTCCGGATCGTGCCAAAGGTAGGTATAAACAGCGCCATCCCAGCTACCTTGAGCGTGGTTTTGGGCCGCGGCCGGCCTGCACGGCTGAAAGCGGTACCGAAGAATGGTACAGAAGACCCAGCTAGAACGGGAATGATCTAACGGTAAGGCCTTGAATTTCCACACTTGAGTAATTTGGCGTTCGTCTCCCTCCGTCTCCGCCAGTTTTACCGTAGGGTGATGAACCAGCAGGATTTTTCAGCCCGAGCCGATTGGTCGCTTCCGTCTGGCCCCTCTCTCTCTATTTTGCGACAGTGTAGGCCCACATGAATGCGGCAACCTAGCCCAAGAGCGTTCAGTCGAGTAACAGGTTTAGAGCGAAGATTGCTCCCTGATTGTGGTGACCACGAATTAACGCGACCACTGCGGGCACGAAGTGAGAGAATTCAACCGACGATGAGTAATACCTATGGTGAGGTTCAAGCCCGAAGAAGCCACGCCGCTGAGATAAAGCAGGAACGCCGAATTACCCACGGGCGAGCGCCGTCTTACCCACGGGAGACAAAAGCGTGACGGCCACAAGAGGTTAAAAAGCGATCCAGGCTTCAAGAGGAAGCCTGCATCAGGACCAGGACATGGGCCGCCGCGGAGTGTGCGAGCGCATCGAGATTGTAGCCGCCCTCCAGCGTCGACACGACCCTTCCGCCGGCATGCTTGTCGGCCACGTCCATGAGTTTCTCGGTCACCCAGGTAAAATCGTCCTCGGTAAGCTCCATCTGCGCCAGAGGATCGTCGCGATGAGCGTCGAAACCGGCTGAGATCAGCAGCACGTCCGGCGCGAAATTGTCGAGCGCCGGCAGGATGCGGGTGGTGAATGCCTCGCGGAAGCGGGCGCTGCCATCGAGTGGACTGAGCGGCGCGTTGAAGATATTGCCGGCGCCGGTCTCGCTCAAAGCGCCGGTGCCGGGGAAGAGCGGCATCTGATGCGTTGACCCGTAGAACAGGTCCTTGTCCGACCAGAAGGCGTCCTGCGTGCCGTTGCCGTGATGCACGTCGAAATCGACCACCGCCACGCGCTCAGCGCTATGGGCAGCGCGGGCATGTAGTGCGGCGATGGCCACCGAGTTGAACAGGCAGAAGCCCATGGCTCGTGATGACTCGGCGTGATGGCCAGGCGGGCGGACCGTGCAGAAGGCATTGCGCGCGGCACCCGACATCACCTGATCGACCGCATAGACCACGGCGCCGGTCGCCCGGAGTGCTGCGTTCCAACTGCCGGGCGACATCGCCGTGTCAGGGTCGAGCCAGACGAGGCGTTGCTTCGGCGTGGCGGCGCGAATCGCCTCGACGTAGCCGGGAGGATGCAGCCGCTCGATAACCGCAAGCTGGGCAAGCGGCGCCCGCTCGCGCTTCAGCCTGTTGAACACCGGCGCCGCCAGCGCGTCCTCGATGGCGCGCAGCCGGTCTGGCCGTTCCGGGTGTCCGGCGCCCATATCGTGGAGGAGGCAGTCGGGATGGGTCAGGAGCAGGGTGGGCATTAAGCAGAAGCACTCAAACTGGCAGGTCGCTTGACCGCGCAATGCTAACACGCGAAATGGAGCAAATTGAATAAGGCTTTACTCGTTCACCATGCCGGTTGTCGCCGCCACAAAAGGATCGATCGAGCGCGCCGCTGAAGCGCTGGCGAAGGGCGAGATCGTCGCCTTTCCGACCGAAACGGTGTACGGCCTTGGTGCCAATGCGCTCGACGCAGCGGCGGTGGCCAAGGTTTTTGCCGCCAAGGAGCGCCCGCGCTTCAATCCGTTGATCGTGCATGTCCTCGGGCTCGATGAGGCGGAGAGCTATGCGGCGGTCAATGAGACGGCGCGAAGGCTCCTGAAAGCCTTCTGGCCGGGACCGTTGTCACTGGTGCTGCCGCGCCAACGAGGCTGCGTCATCTCCGATCTCGTCAGCGCCGGCCTCGACACCATCGCGCTCCGCGCCCCGAGTCACCCGGTCGCCCGCGCTTTGCTCGAAGCGGCGAAGCTGCCTATAGCCGCGCCGAGCGCCAATCGCTCGGGGCGCGTGAGCCCGACCACCGCAGACCATGTGGAAGCGGAGCTTGGGACTCTGCCGGCCATGATCCTCGATGGGGGGTCGTGCGCACTCGGGCTCGAATCTATAGTGCTGGGTGTCGATGATGACGAAGTCACTCTCCTTCGCCTTGGCGCGCTTCCGCGGGAGGAAATCGAGCCAGTCCTTGGACGCAAGCTTGCGAGACCCGAGGCGGGCAGCCATGTGACCTCGCCGGGCCAGCTCGCCACCCACTACGCGCCGGCGACGCCGCTTCGCCTCGCGGCGCGTAGCGTTCACAGCGGCGAGGCATTGCTTGCCTTCGGTCCGCATGCGCCCAAGTTCTCTGGCCCCATGATCAATCTTAGCCCTCGTGGAGATCTCGTCGAGGCGGCGGCGAATTTCTTCGCCGCGCTCAGAACGCTCGACGCCGTTGGCGTGGATGCGATCGCGGTCATGCCCATTCCCTCCCACGGTCTCGGCGAGGCGATCAACGACCGGCTGAAGCGCGCCTGCTCGCCTGCCACCTTGGCCGTAAGCGCTGATCTGCCATGACGCGCGAGAGCGGCGAGCCGAAGCAACCGAGCCAAGAGACGCTTGATGCGCTTGTGCGCGTCGTGGGGGAGGACTACGCCATCCGCGAGCCTGAGCGCATGGCGCCATATCTCGTCGAATGGCGCGACCGCTATGTCGGCAAGGCGGCACTTGTGCTGAAGCCAGGCACTACGGCTGAGGTCGCGGCGATCCTGAAGCGCGCCAACGAGACGCGCACTGCCATCGTGCCGCAAGGCGGCAATACCGGGCTCGTCGGAGGACAGATCCCCTTCGAGAGCGGTCATGAGGTGGTGGTGAGTCTCGGCCGCATGACCCATGTGCGCGACATCGATCTCGACGGCAATACCATGACGACCGAGGCTGGTCTCGTGCTCGCCAATGCGCAAGCTGTCGCGGCAAGCGCTGGGCGACTGTTTCCTTTAAGTCTTGCTTCGGAAGGCAGTTGCCAGATCGGCGGCGTGCTCGCCACCAATGCCGGTGGGACTGCCGTGCTCGCCTATGGTAGCGCCCGCGACCTTACCCTTGGGCTAGAGGTCGTCCTCGCCGACTCCAGCGTGTGGAACGGGCTCAAGCGCCTGCGCAAGGACAATAGCGGCTACGACCTCAAGGATTTGTTCATCGGCTCGGAGGGCACGCTCGGCATCATCACAGCCGCGGTGCTCCGCCTGTTTCCCAAGCCGGCGGCGACGGTCACGCCTTTCGCCGGGCTCACCCGTCTCGGGTCAGCCGCCGCGTTCTTCTCCCGCGCATATGAGCAGGCTGGATCCGCGCTCACCGCATTCGAGCTGATGCCGCGCCTTGGCCTCGACTTTGTGCTGAGACACGGCGCCGACACCCGCGATCCGCTGCGCGCGGCCCATGCATGGTACGTGCTGTTCGAGCTGTCGAGCCCACGTGAAGGTGACGAAGTTACTCGTCTCGCCGAGACTCTGCTCAGCGAGGGCATCAAGGCAAAAGAGATCGACGACGCGGTGATCGCGACCTCGCTTGCGCAACAGAGCGAGCTTTGGCGCCTGCGCGAGCTGATGAGCGAGGTGCAGAAACATGAGGGGGGCAGCATCAAGCACGACATCGCCGTGCCGGTTGCCCGCGTGCCTGAGTTCATCGCCCGCGCCAATCAGCTCGTCGAGCTGATGATCCCTGGTGCGCGGCCAGTGCCGTTCGGCCATTTCGGCGACGGCAACATCCACTACAATGTCAGCCAGCCACCCTCGATGGACCGCGCCGTGTTTCTCGCCAATTGGGAGACGCTCAATGCCGCGGTGCATGAAATCGTGCTCGACCTCGGCGGGTCGGTCAGCGCCGAGCACGGCATCGGCCGGCTGAAGCGCGACCTGCTTCGCCACGCGAAACAGCCAGTCGAGCTCGAGATGATGCGAAAGATCAAGGCGGCCTTCGACCCGAATGGCATCCTCAATCCTGGCAAGCTGCTTTAACTCACAGCAAAAGCTGCGTCTGCAGCGGCTGCTGAATGCCTGGCTCGTCGCGGCGTGAGTCGTTGATCCGCGGATGCATCTCTATCGCTTCGAGCAGATCGTCAGGGGCCGGCTGCAACAGCACTTGGGCCGCGCTCGCGTCCGTAATCTTGCAGTCGAGCCAAGAATCGAAATGCTCGTGCCCCAACACCACCGGCATGCGGCCATGCAAGGAAGCGACAGTGGCATTGGCATCGCAGGTGATGATGGCGACAGTGTCGATCTCGCCACCCGCTCTGTCCCAATGGGGCTCCCATCAGGGGCGAGCAAGCGGCTACGTTGCTTGAGTCATGACCGGCGCATTCGACCGACCGCCTCGTCGCGGTGCCAGCATCGCAGTGTTCAAGGGTGACGCCATCTTGCTGGTGGAGCGCTCCCGGGCGCCATGGCGTGGGCTTTGGAGCCTTCCGGGCGGAAGCCTCGAAGCGGGCGAAAGCCCGCGCGAGGCAGCATCCCGCGAGCTCATGGAGGAAACCGGGATCACAGCAAAGATCGAAGGCCTCCTCAATACCATCCAGATCTCCGCTAAGCGCGATGATGGTGAAGCGGTCAAATATCTGCTCGATGTATTCTATGGGCGTTATGCCGGAGGCTCTCTGCAGCCGGCAAGCGACGCCGCGAGCGCGCGGTGGATTGCCCTTGGAGATCTCGAAAAACTAAGCCTGACCGAGGGAACTGGCGCCCTTATCAGCCTTGCCGCGCGCTTGATCGGGGCCGTCCGCGCCTAGCTTTCGCCGTCAAGACGCGTTAATCAGACTGCATGAAAAGAACGGCGCCCCAAGCGCTTGCGATTGGATTCGGGTTCTGCGTGCTCGCCACGGCGATGCTTGGCTGGGCGCCAGTTGCCGAGGCGCAATTCTTCTGGTCGCCGTTCTTTCAAGAGCAGCCGGCGCGACCGAAAGTGCGCCCGGCAAAACCCAAGCCTCCAGCCGACGACCTGCCGCCGATCCTGCCGAAGGAGAGCTCGGCGCCGCCGCCGCCAGACGACCGGCCCTATGACGCGAAGCTGCTGCGGCTTGCCGAGATTCTCGGTGCAGTTCACTATCTGCGCGAGCTCTGCGGCGCCCAGGAAGGTCAGCTCTGGCGCGACGAGATGAAGGAAATCGTCAAGAACGAAGGCTCGACAGCGGTGCGCCGCGCCAAGCTCGTCAACAGCTTCAATGATGGCTACCGCGGCTACCGCCGCACCTATCGCACCTGCACGTCATCCGCCACTGTCGCCATTACGCGCTTCTCCACGGAAGGTGCCCAGATCGCCACCGCCCTTGCCAAGCCGTCGCATTACGCGAGCCGCGGGTCCTCCGACGCGACCCCGTCTGCGCCGAGGACCAATAATGGCACACCCGCGCCGGAGGCAAAGACTGACGACAGCAAGAAGCCCGAGGACGCCGAGGCCGGTCCAAATGCTGGGAACCAGCCAGACGCAAAGAAGGGTGAAGTGACCAAACCTGCCCTGACCGGAGCGGACAACGCCGCCACTGATACCAGCCGGGCTCATAAGCCGCGTCACGGCAAAAAGCCCAGTGCAAGCCAGACGGCTCCCGTCGAAGGTTTTTAGGCGGTTTCATATCCCGCGTTCGGATATCTCCGGAAAAATCGCGGCGATCTGGGTGGCAGACCGCCGCAACCGCAGATTAACCGTTAGTTCTCCTTATCCCCCCTTTGCCGGGCGTCCGTGCCAGTTTTTGGCCTAGGACGAGGCATTGTGATGGATAGGTCACGCTGTTGCAGCCGGCCCGGCATACGATAGAGCACCCGGACGATGAGGCTCGGAAGCAAGCCGCTCTGAGATACATCCTCGATGCGTGGGAAGAGGCTCTGCGTGACGGCATCGAGCCGGAGATGCTGGCCAACGCCGCGCTGTTCGCAGCACTTGCCGATCTCGTCGCTGCCTATGGCGAGGATGCCGTGGCCAAGATGACCGGCGGCCTCTCCCGCCGCATTCAGCACGGCGAGTTCACGCTGAACCGCACGGCACAATAAGGAAGCGCCTCAGCGCCAGCCGAGCACGAACTCATTAAACAGGAGCACGACGCCGAAGGCGATCAGAAGCGTCCCGGCAATTCGGTTGATGAGCTTAAGGCGACCCTCGGTCAGCCGGTGTCTGATCGTGGCGATCAGCCGGGAAAGGCCAAGCCACCACAAAAGGCTTCCGCCCATGACCGATACGACGAGCAGCAGCGCCTCGAGATACGTGTCGATTCCTCCGATCAGCGAGCCTAGGCCGCCAATCAAAGCGAGCATGCCGAGAATGGCGCCAGGATTGGAGATGGTGAGAAAGAAGGTCTGCGGGATGATGCCCCAATGATCCCAGAGGTGTGATTTTTGCCCAGGCGCGATCAGCAGCATGGGTGGCGCGAAGAGCAAGCCGGTGCCGAAGACGACCAGCAAGATACCGCCAAGGAGCTGGATCAGACCGGAATAAGTGATTATCACGTCGGAGATCGCCGTCACGCTGAAGGCGGCGATGGCCGCGAGCAGCCCGTCACCAAGCATGGCGCCGATACCGGCGGCAAGGCCGCCCCAGAATCCGTTGGTAACGGCCCGCTGGATGCAAAGGACGTTGACCGGCCCGATGGGCGCCGCTACCAGCAGCCCGACACCAATGCCGGCGAGCACCAATTGGATGCCGGATAGGACGATATACGCGCCGGACGGCAAGTGCCTATCGCTGCTTGTCGATGCGCGAAGATGGGCGCGAGCGTAAGGCGTCCTGCGTACAGGACGCGCCATGGCCGCTTTGCGGAAGTGGACGCGCGGCTAAGGGAGAAGAAATGAGTCGCACAATTTCAATCCTGGCGGCCTTCGGCGCATTGGTAGCTGGCACGCTTCTCATTGTCTATGCCTACCGGGGAGACGACAATTCTCCGAACCTAGCGCACGCCAATGGTCAAGAGATCGGAGCTCGCGCTGAGGTCAATGAGCCTCAGGCGGTGGCCGAGAACGACGCGCCGGGGAGGCAAGATGCGCCCGCGGCAAAACCCGAAAGTGACGCGCCAAAGCCTCAAGGTGACGTGGCGAAGCCGGGCGCGCCCGAAACTCCGCCCCCCGGATCGCCCGAGGTGATCTATGATTTCAATCGGCTGCCGGACGAGATCAGGGACACGCTGCAAAGCATCGTTGTCGCGGCACAAAGTGGAAATATCGACAACATGCTGCCGGTGCTGCAGGAGAACGAACTGCCGCCGATGCTGAGCGCAACCGCCGTGAGCGATCCGATTGCGTTCTGGAAGAAAACGTCCGCCGACGGGCAGGGCCGCGACATTCTCGCCGCGCTGATGAATGTATTCAGCTCGGGCTTCTTGCGCAAAGGCGAGGGCAAAGACGTGATGTATATCTGGCCCTATTTCGCCGAGATGGACCTGACCAAACTGACACCGGCGCAAGAGGTTGATTTCTACCGCGTGGTGCCGCCACCTCAGGGTGTCGAGATGAAGAAAAGCGGCAAGTACACCTATTACCGAGCCGGTATCTCCGCCGATGGCGTCTGGCACTATTTCATGCAATAGCGCTCAAGCGAGCGGATCGCGGGGAAGCGCCTCGCCGAAGCGGACCGGCTCGCCGGCGGCGAGCCCAAGCTCGCCGTCCCACATGGCAAGCTGCCCGCGCACGATGGTGCCGACCGGCCAGCCTTTGACCTTTCTCCCGGCGAAGGGCGTCCAGCCGCATTTGCTGCCGACCCAGTCGTCCTCGATCACGCGCTCGGCCTTGAGGTCCACGATAGTGAGATCGGCGTCATAACCGGCCGCGATGCGGCCTTTGCCGGCGATGCCGAACAGGCGCTGCGGGCCGGCGCTGGTGAGATCGACGAAACGCGCGAGACTGAGCCGTCCAGCATTGACGTGATCGAGCATCACCGCCACGAGCGTCTGAACCCCGGCCATGCCTGAGGGCGACGCCGGGTAGCTCTGCGCCTTCTCTTCGAGTGTGTGCGGCGCGTGGTCTGAGCCGAGCACGTCGACCACGCCTTGATCTAAGCCCCACCACAGCACGTTCTGATGCGCCGCATCGCGCAATGGCGGATTCATTTGCGCCTTGGTGCCGAGCCGCCGGTAGGCGTCGGGCGCGGCAAGGGTCAGGTGTTGCGGTGTCACCTCGACGCTTGCCACATCCTTGTGGAGCGCGAGCAGCTGCATCTCCGCCGCGGTCGACACATGCAGCACATGCACGCGCTTGCCGGCGGCGGTGGCGAGCCGCAACAGCTTGGCGGTCGCGGCAAGGGCTGCTTCCGGATCGCGCCATTCGCTGTGACTTGCCGGGTCGCCTTCACGACGCAGCGAGGCGCGCTCACGCAAGCGCCTTTCGTCCTCGGCATGGAAGGCGGCGCGCCGCTCGATCAGCGCCAGGATGCGCGATAGCGTCTCCTCGTCGTCGACCAGCAGGTCTCCGGTCGAGGAGGCCATGAACACCTTCACACCCGCGGCGCCGGGAAGCTTCTCCAGCCGGGGAAGCTCCTCGACATTCTCGCGCGTGGCGCCGACGAAAAAGGCAAAGTCGCAATACATGCGCCCGCGGCCGAGCGCGACCTTGTGCGCAAGCGCTTCTGCGGTCACCGTCGTGGGCCTGGTGTTCGGCATCTCGAACACTGCGGTCACGCCGCCGAGCACAGCGGAGCGGCTCCCGGATTCGAGATTTTCCTTATGCTCCAGCCCTGGCTCGCGGAAATGCACCTGCGTGTCGATGACGCCCGGCAGGACGTGCAGGCCGGTTGCGTCCAAGGTTCGGCCCGCGGCATTGGACTTGAGGCTGCCGAGCGCGACAATGCGGCCGTCCTTCACGCCGATATCGGCAAGACCTTCGCCGGCATGATTGACGAGGGTCGCGCCCTTGATGAGGAGATCGAAGGTTTCGGCCAAAATACAGCTTTCGCTTTAGCTTGCGGGCCTAAGTCCGCCTGAATAAGTCTCTAGATCATGATCATGAGCCAATGCAACGCGGCGCTTCTCTCCGACCGCGCGGTAGTGCGGGTCGTGGGGCCTGGCGCCCACGCCTTCCTGCAAGGATTGATCACGAACGACATCAACAAGGCGAAGCCGGGAAGCGCCATCCACGCCGGCCTGCTCACGCCGCAAGGAAAGATCCTCATCGATTTCTTCGTCGTGCCGGCGGCGGACGGATTCCTGGTGGACGCGCCCAAGTCGAAAGCCGCCGAGCTTGTGCGGCGCCTCGGCTTTTATCGACTCCGCGCGCAGGTCCAAATCGTCGACGATCCCTCGTTCACCGTCGCGGCAGCTTGGGGCAGGGCACCTCAACTTCCGGAGGGCGCCGTCGCCTATGCCGATCCCCGCCTGCCGGAACTTGGGCAACGTATTCTGCTTCTCGCCGGTACAAATGCTGGCGACCTCGGCTGTGCCCTCGCCACCGAGGACGAGTATCATGCGAAACGCATCGCGCTTGCCGTGCCGGAGGGCGGACGAGACTATGCCTATGGCGACACCTTTCCGCACGAAGCCATGTTCGATCGGCTTGACGGCGTCGATTTCAAGAAGGGTTGCTTCGTCGGCCAGGAGGTGGTGTCGCGCATGGAGCATCGCGGCACTGCGCGCAAACGCATCGTCGGCGTGGAAGGGGAGCACCCTCTGCCGCCCTCGGGCACCGAGATCATGGCAGGGAGCACCCCGATCGGCACGCTCGGTTCGGTGAGCGGACGCTCAGGCCTCGCACTGCTCCGCCTCGACCGAGCCGAGGAGGCGCAAGCTGCGGGACTGCCTCTGCGCACCGGCGACATGACTATCGCTCTGCGTATACCCGCCTGGGCGCACATCAAGTCGACGGCGCAGGTTCCATCATGAGCCGCGCAGACTCGGAGCGTTGCCCCTGGGCAGGATCGGACCCGCTCTATGTCGCTTATCACGACGAGGAGTGGGGCGTGCCCAAGTTCGACGCCCGCGCATTGTTCGAGAAGCTGGTGCTGGAAGGCTTCCAGGCCGGACTTGCCTGGATCATCATCTTGCGCAAGCGCGAGTCCTTTCGCGCCGCCTTCGATAATTTCGATGCCGAGAAGATGGTGCGCTACGGGCAAAGAAAGGTCGCGAGTCTGCTCAAGGACGAGGGCATCGTCCGCCATCGCGGCAAGATCGAGGCCGCAATCTCGAACGCCAAAGCCTTCCTCGAGCTGGAATCTGGTCCAGGCTTCAGCCAATTCATGTGGAGCTTCGTCGATGGCACGCCGAAGCAGAACACCTATAAGCGAATGGCGGACATCCCGAGCGAGACTCCGGAAAGCAAGGCGCTCGCCAAAGCTCTAAAGCAGCGAGGCTTTCGTTTCTGCGGACCGACAACGCTGCACGCCTTCATGCAGGGCGTCGGCATGGTCAACGACCATCTCACAGTTTGCTTCCGCCATGCTGAATGCGCCAAGCTCGGATCGCGGTTCAGCCCTTAGAGCCGCGCGGGTCGGCGCTGCGCGGATAGGTGCGCTCCTCTTGGATCTTACCGTCGCGCTTGCGGATCCTGACCGAGCCCGTGCCGCCTACGGCCTTCTCCAGGACTCCGCCCTTGAGCGCCGCAGCCTTGCTGGCAAAGGCCTTCACGACCTCACTGGAACCTTCCTTCTTGAGTTCCCACTTCTTGGTCTTGTCATCGTGCGCAAGCGAGAATCTGGGCAGCTTTGCCATGCGAATCTCCTGGATGGGAATGCTGATTGGTCCTTACGCGGCAAAAAGCGGCTAATGAATGCCATTATGCATCGGTTTCGTCTATGTTTTCCTCGATCGGCCGCAGAGCTATTTCTGAGGGCATGAACAGCCTTTTCCCGGAGACTGGGGCGCGCGCTTGGCAGCGTATGCTGAGTGGGCGCCGTCTTGATCTGCTCAACCCGTCGCCCCTCGATATCGAGATCGAGGACATCGCCCATGGGCTTGCGAGGGTCGCCCGCTGGAACGGCCAGACCACCGGCGACCATGCCTTCTCGGTGGCCGAGCACTGCCTCCTCGTCGAGACCATCGCCGGGGCTCTTTCGCCCGACCTTGACCGGCGCTTCCGGCTTGCGGCGTTGATCCATGATGGGCCGGAATATGTGATCGGCGATCTTATCAGCCCGTTCAAAGCGGCGCTCGCGCTCGACTACAAATCCTTCGAGAACAAACTCCTCGCCGCCATCCATATTCGCTTCGGGCTTCCGGCCGAGCTTCCCGCCGGTATCACCAAGCTGATTAAACGTGCTGACAAAATCGTGGCGTATTATGAGGCTACCGCACTCGCCGGATTCTCGGTGGAGGAGGGGCGCCGCTACTTCGGTCAGCCGCGCGGGCTGAAGCCCGGCCTCGTAGCCAAGCTGACGAGGTTAACGCCGACGCCAGCTGCCGACAGCGAAGCGAGGTTTCTCAAGCAATTCAATGAGCTCGTCCGGTGAAAGGCACTATGCAAAGCCTTATTGAAGATGAGGGGATGGCGTCCCTGATTTCGCCAAGAGACGCCCCTAATGTGTCGCGCATCATGGCGCCAGACACCATCTATGTCGCACCGCTGAGCCTGGTCGAGACTGCGATCGAGGACGCCAGGGTGAGTCACCTTGTCACACTGATCAATGGCGAGACCTTGGTGCCCACTCCGGCCTCCATCACCCCAGACCGGCATCTCAGGCTCGACATGAACGACATTTGCGAGCCAGCGAGTGGCCTAGTGCTGCCTTGCGAGGAGCATGTCGCCGATCTCCTCCAATTCGCTCTCGACTGGGACCGCAACGCGCCACTGCTCATTCACTGCTGGGCCGGCATCAGCCGCTCGACTGCGGCGGCCTTCATCTCACTCTGCGCGCTCAACCCCGAAGCTGACGAACTGGACTTGGCAAAGGCGCTGCGCGAGGCGTCCCCCACCGCCTATCCGAACCGCAGGCTGGTCGCTCTTGGCGACGAAGTTCTCTCCCGCCGGGGGCGCATGATCGCGGCGGTCGAGAGGATCGGCCGCGGAGAAATCGCCGAGGAGGGGCAGGTGTTCGGACTTTCGGCCAGGCTTGCGGCTTGATCCATGCCTGAGGCCCTCCGCGCCGCCGAGACCGTCGGCGGGACTCAGATCGAGCTTGGGCTCAACGCCGCTATCGTTAGCGTCCGCGACCAGCAGCCGCAAATCCTTGTAGTGCACCCCGGCACGGTAGATTCCGGCGAGTGGGACGCGCTGCCATTCGGCCCCTTCGCTCCGCGCGCCCACCGCACGCTCGAGATCGGCCTGCGCGCCTGGGTGAAGCGTCAGACCGGGCTCGACCTCGGCTATGTGGAGCAGCTGTATACCTTCGGCGATCGCGGCCGACACGCAGAGCCTGGCGACACCGCATCGCACATCCTCTCCATCGGCTACCTCGCGCTTACCCGCGGCGCCGGCGAAGAGCTGCTCGGTTCACATTGGTCACCTTGGTACGCCTACTTCCCGTGGGAGGATTGGCGGCAAGGCAAGCCTGAGATTCTCACCCGCAAAATCGAGCCGCGACTAAAGCAATGGGCCGAGCGGGCACCGTCGCTAGATGAGCCGGCAAGGCCGCTTCGCCGCTCCGAGCGGCTGAAGGTCGGCTTCGGCATCGGCGGCGGTTTCGACGAGGAGAAGGTGCTCGAGCGCTACGAGCTGCTCTACGAGGCAGGGCTCGTCACCGAGGCCGCGCGTGACGGCCGCACGGCAGCGCGTCAATGGAACAAGTTTCCAGAGTTTGGCCGGCCAATGGCCTTCGACCATCGCCGCATTCTTGCCACCGCCATGGGGCGTCTGCGCGGCAAGCTGAAATACCGCCCCGTGGTGTTCGAGCTGCTGCCGCCGGAATTCACCCTGCTTGATTTGCAAAAGACGGTAGAGGCGATCTCCGGCACGTTGTTGCACAAGCAGAACTTCCGGCGCCTGGTTGAGCAGGGCGGGCTCGTCGAAACCACCGGCAATGTCTCGACCGAGACCGGGGGCAGACCCGCGAAGCTTTATCGCTTCCGTCGCGAGGTGGTGCTGGAGCGGCCGGCGCCAGGACTGCGCGTCAAGTCGGGCCGCGTTTGAGTTCAGGCTTCCCTACGGGGAACGCCGATGCTGGACGCTTGCCGGTCATCCACACTTTTCACCGGCACAAAAGCGGCTCTGGCTCGATGGCCGGCATAGAGCGCTGCTGTTCCAAGTGGAAAGCCGCAAAAGACCACGCTTTACCGCTCCGCAGAGTGTGGGGTTGGTAACCATTGGCGCGTGTTTCTCGGCGCTTGGCTCCTACACGCGAGCGGGGGAACGATCGCCGATGGAGCCCAAGACCCCTCAACCCGAGCAAAAGACGCCGTCGCATCCTAGGGTGCTCTTGGCCGGCCTCGTGCATTCGGTCCTAGCCGACACCAAACGGTCTCGAACTGGAAATCACCAACGGCGTGCTGATCAAGGAATCCACGCTGCGGCGTCTGAAGCTGCTCGGCGTAAAGATCGCCATGGACGATTTCGGCACCGGCTATGCCTCGTTGTCCTCGTTGCAGCCGTTCCCCTTCGACAAGCTCAAGATCGACAAGACCTTAGTGTCTGGTGTTGAGTCCAATCTCCAGTCGTAGGAAATTGTGCGCGCAGAGCGTCGGCTTTCTGCGCAACGGGCCTAGGAACTGACGTTTCGCCCGGCGCCACGAACCATTCAACCCCAGAGGGCGTTGTATCCGTTCAGGATCCAAGGCGAATGATGCCCAGCCGTGATGGTGCAAGACATGTCGACCCCGGCCATCGCGGCGGATGGCTCTATTGGCTGTTGGCGGGAACCGCTGTCGTGACAATCTTCCCGCAAATCAGCTTGGCCGAGGATCGTACGCTCCCCACTCAAGCGGGGCCGATCAAGGTCGAGACCGTGGCGAGCGGCCTCGCCAATCCTTGGGGTCTCGCCTTTCTTCCCGACGAGCAGATGCTGGTGACCGAGCGGCCTGGCACGCTTCGGCTCGTGGCTAAGGACGGCACCAAGTCGAATCCCGTTTCAGGCGTGCCCGAAGTCTTCGCCCAAGGGCAGGGGGGATTGCTCGATGTGGCGATCGACCCTGACTTCAAGTCGAACCGCCTCGTCTATCTCTCCTACGCGGAGCCAGGTGAGGGCGGCGCCTCGACCACGGTGGCGCGCGGGAAACTCGGCGAGACTGGTCTCGAGAATCTCCAGGTCATCTTTCGGCAGGAGCCGAAGGTGGCAGGCGGCAACCATTTCGGCTCGCGCCTTGTCTTCGCCCCTGATGGCAAGCTCTTCATCACGCTTGGCGAGCGCTTCACGTTCGAGCGCGCCCAGGACCTGTCTAACGACCTCGGCAAGATCCTGCGTATCAATCCCGATGGATCGATCCCGAAGGACAATCCCTTTGTCGGCCGTGAGGGAGCCCGTCCCGAGATCTGGTCCTACGGGCACCGCAATGCGCAAGGCGCCGCCATCCACCCTGAGACCGGTAAACTTTGGGAGGATGAATTCGGCCCGATGGGCGGGGATGAGCTCAACATTTCCGAGGCCGGCAAAGATTACGGTTGGCCGGTAGTGAGCTGGGGTTCGCACTACGATGGTCGCCCAATCCCGGAGCCGCCGACCCACCCGGAATTCGCCGACGCCATCTATCACTGGAACCCGGTGATCTCGCCATCCGGCATGACCTTCTATACCGCCGAGGCCATTCCCGCCTGGAAGGGCAATCTCCTCATTGGGGGTTTGTCCTCTCAGGCGATCGTGCGCCTCACCCTCGACGGCGAGAGTGTCACGGCGGAGGAGCGGATTCCCATGGGTGCCCGCATCCGCGACGTGGTGCAGGCTCCGGACGGCTCGGTCTATGCCCTGACCGATGAGCAGGACGGCAAGATCCTGCGGCTCACGCTCGAAAATTCGCCCAAATGACGCGTCAGTCGTAAGATGGGCTGCCAGCGAGCTCTAAGCTGAGCTGCGCGGAGCCAAGGCTATGCGTGCGGTAGAACCAAGGAACTCAGCCCACGAGCCCCGCCTCGCCATATAAGCCGCTTGTCGCCTTGACCGGAGCCACCGGCTTCATCGGCCAGCATCTGTTGCGAGAGCTGCCGAAGCGCGGCTACCGATTGCGCGTGCTGCTTCGCCGGCCAAGCTCGGCGCCGATCGAATGCGCGAGCGCGCTGATCGGCGATCTTGCCCGCCCGCACAACATGTCGGAAGCGCTGGCCGAGGTCGACGCCGTCATCCATTCCGCGGGCGTGGCCCAAACAATGTCTGGCGTGCCGGAGGACGACTACCGCCTGCTCAACACCGAAGCCACCATCAAGCTCGCCCGCGCGGCTGAGCGGGCGGGCGTGCGCCGCTTCGTGTTCCTCTCTTCGATCCGCGCCCAATCAGGATCGACGGCAGATGGCGTCCTGCACGAGGCACTCGAACCACGGCCGACCGACGTCTATGGCCGGTCCAAGCTCGCTGCCGAGCAGGGCTTGGCCGCGACCAGACTCGATTGGGTTGCACTCCGGCTCGTGCTCGTCTATGGGCCAGGCGTGCAGGGCAACATGGCGCGTCTCGCCGAGCTTGCGCGCTCGCCGTATCCGCTGCCGCTGGCAAGCCTCAAGGCAAGGCGCTCTCTGCTCGCGCTCGACAATCTGGTCGAGGCCGTCGCCAAGGTTCTCGACGCACCGGGAGAGTTGAAGCGCCCCTTCATTGTTGCCGATCCGGAAGCCTTGACCGTGGGCGAGATGATCGTGGCCATGCGCCATGGCCTGGGGCGGCGCGCAGGACTGTTCCCGGTGCCGAGCAGGGTGCTCAAGGCAGCGTTACAGGCCCTTGGCCATGCCGAGACCTATCGGCTGTTTGCGGGCCCTTTGGTCGGCGATAGCACGGCGCTTGGCGAGGTCAATTGGGCTCCCGGCACCGACACAAGGGCAGGCCTCGCCGCGCTCATGCGGGCGAGCAGACAAAGGAACGTCGCATGACCGTGAAGTGCCGGCTCGTCCGGCGCCGTGAGTTTCTGCAAGGAGCGGCGGCCCTTGCCGTGCTATCGAGTGGCGCGGGCGTAACGCGGAGAGTGGACGCGGCTCAAGTTCAATCTCGCACGGGGCAGGACGGCATGGCCAAGGACATCGTGATGCTCCACGGCGCATCAGCCGGCGGCTGGTGCTTCGACAAATTTCGCGCCGTGTTCGAGGGCTTGGGGTGGACCTGCCACACGCCCGATCTTGTTGGCCACGGGAAGGACAAGGCCGGAGCCGACCAAACGCTTGGCGGCATTGGCCTTGCCGATTACCGCGCTGAATTCGCGGCGTTCCTCAACACGCTGCCGCCGCAGCCAGTGCTGCTTGGCCATTCCATGGGGGCGCTGCTCGCCCAGCAGCTTGCAGCGTCTGGGCTCGAGCGCGCGCTCATCTTGGTCAGCCCCGCTCCGCGCGCTGGCATCCTGCCCTCGAGCAACAGCGAGAAGGATCTCGCCCAAAGCCTGATGCGCATCCCCTCGTTCTGGAAGACGGTAATCAACCCCGACTTTGATCTTGCCTGTTTCTACTCTCTGAATCGCGTGCCGAAGGATGAGCAGCGAGCGGTGTTCGACAAATTTGGGCCTGAATCTGGGCTCGCTTATTTCCAGATGCTCTGTTGGATGTTCAACAAGACTCTGGCCGCCGCGGTGAATACGAGCGCGGTGCGTTGCCCAGTGCTCTGCCTCTCCGGGACCGATGACAATCTTGTGTCGCTTGGAACCGCGCGCGCCACAGCCTTGCCATATCGCGATGCGCAATTCTGGGAGGAAGCTGGACACGGGCACATGCTTCTGGTCGAACCCGGCGCCGAAGACATCGCCCGACGGATCGAAGGCTGGATTCCAGCTTGACCCTTGCACCATCATTTACGCGACCAGGTGATTTCGTGAGCGACCGCCATCTCATGCAGCCGATCATCTCCGTCATTGATCTCTCCAAGACCTATGCCTCGGGCTACGATGCGCTGAAAAGCGTCAATCTGGAGATCAGGAAGGGTGAGATCTTCGCGCTGCTCGGCCCGAACGGCGCCGGCAAGACGACGTTGATCAACATCATCTGCGGCATCGTCACGCCGTCCTCCGGCAAGGTCCTGGTCGGCGGCCGCGACATCATCACCGACTACCGCGCCACCAGGTCGATGATCGGGCTCGTGCCACAGGAACTCACCACCGACGCCTTCGAGACCGTGTGGGCCACGGTCTCTTTCAGCCGCGGGTTGTTCGGTAAACAGGACAACCCTGCCCACATAGAAAAGGTGCTGGAGCAATTGTCTCTGTGGGACCGGCGGGACAGCAAGATCATGACGCTGTCCGGCGGCATGAAGCGCCGCGTGCTCATCGCCAAGGCGCTGTCGCACGAGCCGGAAATTCTCTTCCTCGACGAACCGACCGCTGGCGTCGACGTCGAGCTTCGCCAGGACATGTGGCAGGTGGTGCGATCTTTGCGTGCTTCCGGCGTCACTATCATCCTTACCACGCACTACATCGAAGAGGCGGAGGACATGGCCGACCGGATCGGGGTGATCTCCAAGGGCGAGATCATCCTCATCGAGAACAAATCCGAGCTCATGCACAAACTCGGCAAGAAGCAGCTGACCTTGCAGCTACATCAGCAGCTCGATGCCCTTCCGGCCGAGCTCGCCCGCCACAACCTTGCCCTCGTGTCGGACGGCCACGAGCTCGTTTACACCTATGATTCGCAAGGCGAGCGCACCGGCATAACCGGACTGCTGCAGGACCTCAACGCTGCCGGAGTCAGGTTCAAGGATCTGCAGACCACGCAAAGTTCGCTTGAGGACATCTTCGTCGATTTGGTGAGGCAGCGAAAATGAACGTCCCGGCCATCCGCGCGATTTACAAATTCGAGATGGCGCGCTGGCGGCGCACGCTGTGGCAGAGCGTCGTCTCGCCGGTGGTTTCGACCTCGCTCTATTTCGTGGTGTTCGGCGCGGCAATCGGATCGCGCATCGCCGAGATCGAAGACGTGACGTATGGCGCCTTCATCGTGCCTGGGCTGATCATGCTGATGCTCTTGACCCAGAGCGTCATGAACGCGTCCTTCGGCATCTATTTCCCGCGCTTTGCCGGCACGATCTACGAGATTCTGTCGGCGCCGATCTCCTATCTCGAGATCGTCATTGGCTATGTAGGCGCCGCGGCGACCAAGTCGATCATTATCGGCCTGATCATCCTCGCCACCGCCGGCTTCTTCGTGCCGATCCGCATCGAGCACCCGCTGTTCATGCTCGCCTTCCTTGTGCTAACGGCGGTCACTTTCAGCCTGTTCGGCTTCGTGCTCGGCATCTGGGCTGACGGCTTCGAACGGCTGCAGATCGTGCCGCTGCTCATCATCACCCCGCTCACCTTCCTCGGTGGTACCTTCTATTCCATCCACGTGCTCCCGCCATTTTGGCAGAAGGTGACGCTGTTCAATCCGGTGGTCTATTTGGTCAGCGGCTTCCGCTGGAGTTTCTTCGGCATGGCCGATGTGAGCGTGGGATTGAGCCTCGCCATGACCGTCTTGTTCCTGGCGATCTGCCTCACTGTGGTGTGGTGGATCTTCAAGACCGGCTACCGGCTGAAAAGCTAGGCGGCCGAAGGCGCAAGCAGCCTCGGCGTGATAGTCTCACCAGTGGCAATGGGAGTTTCGGAGCGGTCTTTGATGGACGAAAGCACGATCGATCGTGAAGCCATGGGGCGCTTGGCGAAAGCCATGGTTTTCATCTGCGGCGTCGACCATCCGACGACGGTGGCGCTCCGGACGGCCGCAGAGAGTGGTTCGGCCCGCGACATCAAGGCCGCCCGCACATTGTTCCTGAGCCTGAAGCAGAGCGAGCGCCGCGCCGCCTTGGCCATGCTCGGGGATTGATCCCCGCCGCTGGACTGAGCGCGCGAGCGGCTGGCGCCCGGATCCTCCGAGCTGGTTCTCTCATAAATGCAGCGACTTAGCCCAGCAATGTGAGAGGTTGCGGATTCGCCACAGGCTACTGAGCTCGCTTCACAATCTCGCCACAGCCCCTTTGAGGGACCCTGCCGATCCCCTATACTCCGAGTGAGGATAGCTGAGCAGGTGAGGGTGACCGGCCCTTGCGCCGGATGTTTTAACCACCAATATATACTCATAGTGAGCATTATCGGTTCGGGAAGGGGAGTAGGGCAATGACGATGACGCAAGCCTCGGCCGTCAGGAGCGGCAGGAAGCCCATGCCGGTGCGGGAGCTACTCCCGACCGTGCTGCCCGACCTCGCCTACACGCCTGAGGTGGTGCGGGAGACCGCCCATCTCTACGAGAAGGTCGCCCGCGTAATCCCGCCTATCGAGTGGCCGGCCTTTGCCCCTTACATCGTGGCCATCAACGAGCTGAAACGGTCGCGCAACGCCGTGGTGCTCGCGCACAACTACATGACGCCGGAGATCTTCCACTGCGTCGCCGATGTCGTCGGCGATTCGCTCCAGCTTGCCCGCGAGGCGATAAAGAGCGACGCCGATGTGATCGTCCAGGGCGGCGTGCATTTCATGGCCGAGACCTCGAAGCTGCTCAATCCGGACAAGATGGTGCTGATCCCCGATTCCCGCGCCGGCTGCTCGCTCGCCGCCTCGATCACTGGCGCTGACGTGCGCGCATTGCGCGAGGCCTATCCGGGCGTGCCAGTCGTGACCTACGTCAACACGTCTGCCGAGGTGAAGGCCGAGTCCGACATCTGCTGCACCTCGTCCAACGCTGCGCGCGTCGTGGAGTCGTTGGGCCTCCCACGTGTCATCATGATCCCCGACGAGTATCTGGCGAAATGGGTCGCGACCCAAACCAACGTCGAGATCATCACCTGGAAGGGCCATTGCGAGGTACACGAGCGCTTCACCGGCGAGGAGCTTCGCGCGTATCGCGAGGCCGATCCCGGTGTGAAGATCATCGCCCACCCAGAATGCGCCCCCGACGTGCTCGCCGAATCCGATTTCACCGGCTCGACGAGCGGCATGATCAAATGGGTGCACGACCATCAGCCGAGCAAGGTGCTGCTCGTGACCGAATGCTCGATGAGCGACAACGTCGCCGTCGAGGCGCCTAAGGTCAACTTTGTGCGGCCTTGCAACCTTTGCCCGCACATGAAGCGGATCACGTTGCCGAAGATTCTCGAGTCCCTCGTCTTTCTTAAGGAAGAGGTGACAATTCCGACGGAAATCGCCGCGCGGGCGCGGGTGCCCATCGAGCGCATGATTAATCTCAGTCATTAGAGCTTGGCGATGTGGTGAGTGCCATGATCAGGAAGGACATCCCGGCCCGCAAAGAACTGCCGCCCCGCGCTGAGGGCGGCGGCATCGTCATCGTCGGCGCGGGTCTTGCCGGCCTGTTCACCGCGCTCAAACTGGCTCCACTTCCGGTGACCGTCGTTTCGGCCACGCCTTTCGGCCAAGGCGGATCGAGCGTGTGGGCCCAGGCCGGCATCGCCGCGGCTCTTGCCGAGGGCGACAGTCCAGAGGCCCACGCTGTCGATACCATCCGTGCCGGCGCCGGTATCGTCGATGAGAAGATCGCATTGCTGCTCGCGCGCGAGGCTCGCGACCGGGTCGAGGATTTGCTTCGCTACGGCGTGCCGTTCGACAAGGATCTCGAAGGACATCTCGACCTTGCCCGCGAGGCGGCCCACGGCGCCCGCCGCATCCTTCACGTCAAGGGCGATACCGCGGGCCGGGCAATCATGGCGGCGCTGACCGCAGCGGCGCGCGCCACGCCATCAATTCAAGTTCTGGAAGGCTGGGGTGTCCGCGATCTCGTCATCCGCGACGGGCAAATTGCCGGAATTGAGGTCGCGCGCGTCGACGCCAGTCCATTGGCACGAGGTATGGTGCTCGAGGCTTGCGCGGTGGTGCTTGCCACCGGCGGATCAGGCCAGCTCTTCGCCATTACCACCAATCCGCGCGAATCCCGCGGAGAGGGCATTGCCATCGCCGGCCGCGCCGGCGCGACCATCGCCGATGCCGAGTTCGTGCAGTTCCACCCGACTGCGATCAATGTCGGCCGCGATCCGACGCCGCTGGCCACCGAGGCGCTGCGCGGCGAAGGTGCCATCCTCATCAATGGCCGCGGCGAGCGTTTCCTGCGCGCGCTGCACGAGGACGCAGAGCTTGGGCCACGCGACATTGTCGCCCGCGGCGTCTATCGCGAAATGATGAGTGGGCGCGGGGCCTTTCTCGATTGCCGTAAGATCGGTGCTGAATTCCCGGAGCAGTTTCCGACAGTGTTCGCCGCCTGTGAGGCGGCTGGGCTCGACCCGCGGCGGGAGCCGATTCCAGTTGCCCCCGCTGCCCACTACCATATGGGCGGCGTGCTCACCGATGCGAACGGCCGCGCTACGGTCGAAGGCCTTTGGGCCTGTGGCGAGGTTGCGTCGACCGGCGCCCATGGGGCGAATCGGCTTGCCTCGAATTCGCTGCTCGAGGCCGTGGTGTTCGGTGCCCGTGTGGCGCAAGACATCTGCGAGAGGATGCCCACAAGTAGAGCTGTCGCGCTGGACGTCGCGCTGGAGCAGACCGCAGTTGCCGCGGAACCGGATTCGCAGGCGGTGCGTACGCTCCGCCGCACCATGACGGCCAAGGTCGGCGTCATTCGCGATGATGCATCGTTGGCATCCGCGCTTGGCTTCATCTCCGACCTTGATCGCACCGCGCCTTCAGACCCGCGCCTCAAAAACATGCTCACCACCGCCAAGCTGATCACCACCGCCGCGCTGATGCGCAAAGAAAGCCGTGGCGCCCATTTCCGCAGCGACTATCCCGAGGCCGATCCGAAGCTTGCGCATCGCAGCCGGTTGACGCTCGCGGAAGCAGAGGCCGTCGCTGAAGAAGCGATAAACGCCCGCGATCGTGCCCCAAGATGGGCCGCCAGTCTCAGTGCATGACTGCTGCGCCCGCCAAGCTCGAATTGCCAACCTTCCTCGTCGAACGCGCGGTCGCCGCGGCGCTTGAAGAGGATCTCGGCCTGGCGGGCGACATCACCACCAATGCCATCATCCCGGTATCGGCGAGTGCCGAGGCGGAGATCGTCGCGCGTAAGCCTGGCGTGATCGCCGGGCTCGACCTTGCCGCGGCGAGCTTCAAGAGGCTCGACCCTGACGCGCAGTTCGTTGCCGATGTCGCTGATGGCACTCCGGTCGCGGCCGGAACGCGCATCGCCCGCATCCAGGGCAAGACGAGGGCGCTGCTCTCGGCGGAACGCGTCGCGCTGAATTTCCTCGGGCGCTTGAGCGGTATCGCGACACTCACCGCTGCTTACGTCGCCGCGGTCGGTGGTACCAAGGCGAAGATCACCTGCACGCGCAAGACGACACCGGGTCGGCGAGCGTTGGAGAAATATGCGGTGCGGGCCGGAGGTGGAATGAACCACCGCTTCGGTCTCTACGATGCAGTACTGGTGAAGGACAACCACATTGCCGCCGCTGGTGGCCTCGCTCCGGCACTCACCAAATTGCGTACCCGCACCGGGCATCTGGTGAAGATCGAAGTCGAGGTCGACACTCTGGATCAGCTCGATGAGGCGCTGCACTTCTTCATCGATGCCGTGCTGCTCGACAACATGGATGTTGCCACGCTCAAGCAGGCTGTGGCGCTGGTCAACCGGCGCGTCGTGACGGAAGCGTCAGGCGGCGTGACGTTGGAGACAGTTCGCAAGATTGCGGAGACTGGCGTCGACCTGATCTCGGTCGGCGCGCTTACTCACTCGGCGCCGGTCCTAGACTTAGCGCTCGAGTGGGGCTGACCGGGGCGACCGTGGGGCCGGTAGAGGCGAGCGACAGGACGCCCGTGTCAGTTTTCGAGGATTCCGGGATCGGGCCGCTTGAAGCCTCCTCCACGATATAGGGCTGCTCGTTCCGCTTCTTGTAGAAGATGTGGCGCCCGATCGTGTCGATCCTATTCATGGCGCTCTTCCATTGCGGGCTCACGTAGTCCGCATGGTAGTAGGTCGAGTAGCCGACCTCAGGCAGCCAGACCTCACCGGACGTGATTTGCTTGGCGAGCTTTTGAGCCAGCGCCCAATGGGCATCCGGCCGCGGCATGTCGGTGTGCCCGTCACAGGCGAACGAGAACTGGCAGCCTGGGGCCATTTGACCCTGATAGACGACGCCGCAGATCGTCTGCGGGAATTGCGGACTGCGCACCCGGTTCAGAATTACCTGGCCAACGGCAATTTGGCCCTGAACGGGCTCGCCCCGCGCCTCGAAATAGATCGCGGTGGCGAGGCAGCGCCGCTCGCGCTCCTCGAACTCGGCCTGACTCTCGCCCTTAGACTTGAAGCTGAGACCCTGCGCCGAGGGGTGGTAGCCGATCGACTGGGCCGTAGGCATGGCCCCGCTGCCGAGCGCCGGCGCGAGCTGGAGCTTGCCGGTGGCGAAGTCCGTGAACATCGAGACGCCGCGGTCTGGGCCACTCCTGAGCGCGACTTCGGTGACCGGCGCATTGAGGCGGTCGGACTTTTTGTCGCGGATTAGCCCGCCCCTGAGATTGTCGACCGAGTCGGTCACGTCAGATCCCGAAGCGCTTGCCGAGATGAATTGTTTGTCTGCGTAAGTGGTTGTTTTTACTGCAATATATTGGTCGGCGCGGGGCCCTTTCGCCGACGTCCAGAACAGCGATGCAGCGGCTCTGGGTAACGGCACGTGGTCAGCCGCATCGGCGTCGAGCGACCGCGCGTGAGCCGAGCCGCTCCCCGAAAGCATAAGCTCGACCCGGAAGGCAAGCTGGTTGCCCGGAATCGAAGCATAACCCAGTGCTATGAGCGGGAGTGGCGCTAGCGCAGCGGCTACGTGCCACATCCGACGAGGCGAGCGTCGGCCCAATGGTTCCCTCCCGGGGTCATCCCCCGTCTCGTCCGCGAACAGCCGCTAGTGCCCTTAAGCGACGTTCCGCATGCCCCGACGACGCCACTTAGTGGGCGCACCCGGGGCTCTCGTCCCCAATTTAAACCAGCCAAAAAGGTGGGTAAAACAGCGACTTAGGTCTTATTGTCCCCCACCGGTTTGCCCGGAGTCCCGTCTAATTCTCTAGTTATGCTGCTCTATCATTTAGGACAAATTATGGTGAATGGGAAGTCCTAACGGCTTTTGGAAACGTCGTTAACGAGGCTTTACCGTAAGCTTCAAGGCGGCCTGGGCTGCGGCGAGCCTCGCCACCGGCACGCGGTATGGCGAGCAGGACACATAGTCGAGGCGAATATCTTCGCAGAACCTGATGGTCTCCGGGTCGCCGCCGTGCTCGCCGCAGATGCCCATCTTAAGGTCAGGGCGCGCCCGGCGCCCACGCTCGACGGCAAGCCACATGAGCTCGCCGACAGCAGGGTCCAGCGTCACGAAGGGATCATGCTGGATAATTCCCTTCTCGGTGTATTCGCCGAGGAAGCGCCCGGCATCGTCGCGGGAGAGCCCGAAGGTGGTCTGGGTCAGGTCATTGGTGCCGAAGGAGAAGAAGTCTGCGCTCTTGCCGATCTCCCCGGCATTGATGCAGGCGCGGGGAAGCTCGACCATGGTGCCGACCGAGTAGGCGACCTCCACTCCTTGCTCCTTTTCGACCGCTTTTGCCATGGCGGCGATGCGGTCCTTGACGAGGTCAAGCTCGGCCTTGGCGGTAACGAGCGGCACCATGATCTCCGGCTCGATGGTCATGCCAAGGCTTTTACCGGCGTCGATGGCCGCCTCGAAGATTGCTCGCGCCTGCATCTCGGTGATCTCGGGGAAGCTCACCAACAGGCGCGAACCGCGATGGCCGAGCATGGGGTTGAATTCGCTCAAGCCTGCGACCCTTCGCTTCAGCCTGGCGGCGCTCACCCCCATGGTCACCGCGACCTCGCCGATGGCAGCCTCGCCGTGGGGCAGAAATTCGTGCAGTGGCGGATCGAGCAGGCGGATGGTCACCGGCTGCCCGGCCATGATCTTGAACAGCGCGATGAAATCCTGGCGCTGCATGGGCAGCAGCTTGGCGAGCGCGGCGCGCCGCCCCTGGGTGTCGTCGGCGAGGATCATCTCGCGCATGGGCACGATTCGGCCTTCCTCGAAGAACATATGCTCGGTGCGGCAGAGCCCGATGCCGTCGGCGCCGAAGGCCAGGGACTGGCGGGCGTCGGCAGGCGTGTCGGCATTGGCGCGCACCTTCATTCGGCGGAACCGGTCGGCCCAGCCCATCAGCGTCACGAAGTCGGAGGAGAGCGTCGGCTCGCGCATCGGCACGCGGCCCTTGATGATCTGCCCGGTCGAGCCGTCGATGGTGACGACCTCACCCTTGCTCAAGGTCTCGCCGCCCGAGCTCAGCGTCTCCCGCTCAAGCTCGATCTGCACCGACGCCGCGCCCACCACGCAAGGGCGCCCCATACCGCGCGCCACCACCGCAGCATGGCTCGTCATGCCGCCGCGCGTGGTGATGATGCCGGCAGCGGCATGCATGCCTTGCACATCCTCCGGCGAAGTCTCGACGCGGGCGAGGATCACCGTATGGCCCTGCGCCTTGAGGTGCACCGCTTTGTCGGCATCGAACACAAGCTCGCCGGAGGCTGCTCCAGGGGAGGCGGGCAGGCCCTTGCCGATGACGAGCTTCGGGATTTCCGGATCGAGCGTCGGATGCAGCAACTGATCGAGTTGGGCAGCATCGATGCCGAGCACCGCCTCCTGCTCGGTGATGAGCCCTTCCCTGGTCATGTCAACGGCGATCTTGAGCGCAGCCCTCATGCTGCGCTTGCCGGAGCGGCTCTGCAGCATCCAGAGCCTGCCTTGCTCCACCGTGAACTCGATGTCCTGAATGTCGCGGAAGTGTGCCTCGAGCCTGGCGCAGGCGGCTTTGAGCTCGGCGAACGCCTCGGGCATCAGGGCCTCGAGCGACGGGCGGCGGTCACCAGTCGATTCCCGCGCAGCCTCCGTCAGCGGCTGCGGCGTGCGCAAGCCCGCGACCACGTCCTCGCCTTGGGCGTTGACCAGGAACTCGCCGTAGAGCTCCTTTGCTCCGGTTGAGGGATTGCGGGTAAAGACGACGCCGGTGGCGCTTCGCTCCCCCATATTGCCGAAGACCATGGCCTGCACGGTGACCGCGGTGCCCCAGTCATCGGGAATATCGTGCAGCCGCCGGTATGCGATGGCGCGCGCATTGTGCCAGGATCCGAACACCGCGGCGATCGCGCCCCATAGCTGGACGTGCAAATCTTGCGGGAAGGGCTTGCCGAGCTCCTGCTCGACCAGGGCATTGAAGCGATCTACCACCTCCGCCCAATGCTCGGCCTTGAGCTCCGTATCGAGCTCGAAGCCCTTGAGGCTTTTGTAGTTCTCGAGCGCCTCCTCGAACAGATCGTGGTCGATGCCGAGCACCACATCGCCGTACATCTGAATGAAGCGGCGATAGGTGTCGTAGGCGAATCTGCGGTCCGACGAGCGGCGCGCCAGGCCTTCGACGGTCACGTCGTTGAGGCCGAGATTGAGCACCGTGTCCATCATTCCCGGCATCGAGGCACGGGAGCCTGACCGCACCGACACCAGCAGGGGATTGTCGAAATCGCCGAAACGCGCGCCGGCGACGTTGCCCACGACGTCGAGCGCCTGGCTCACCATCGGCATCAACGCCTCTGGCAACGTCTTGCCCGACTTGTAATAGGCGGTGCAGACCTCAGATGAGATGGTGAGCCCCGGCGGTACCGGCAGCCCGAGCCGCGACATCTCGGCAAGATAAGCGCCCTTGCCGCCGAGCAGGTCGCGCTGGGTGGCGTCGCCCTCGGCGCTGCCGGCGCCAAAGGTGAACACCCAACGGGGCGAATTGTCCGTGGCCTTGCTGGCCTTTATCATTGTGCGTTCCATCTTAAGTCGCTCTTCTACCGGCACATTTCGCCCAACACAAATGGCCGCAGCCGGCGAGGCCTAAGGGCGAAATGGCCGTTGTCCGCGCCGGCGGTGATGCCGAATAAAATCGCCGGTCTCGATCGGACGCCGCCGCTCCGGGGGCTCGATCATCGCGTAGGTCCAAGCATCGACCGTACCGCCCCGGTCGAGACGAACCTTTATGGGTACCCGTTGGAAGGGATTGCCAGGCTCCGCGGTCCCTTCATAGTGGTCGAGCTGGGCAAGCAGGCGCTCTGTATTCTTGAGCACGTAGACCTCGCCGATCACTCGTGTTCTCGCGTCGGCTTTGAACATCGCTCCAGGATACCAGCCGAAATCGTAGAGCACGCCGGGCGCCGACCCTAGGCCCACGAGCTTCGCCTGGGTTTTGAGCCTGTGCGCCAGCGGATGAGGGAATTCGGACCGCAAAGTACCGTAGACGAAAAGGTGCTGAGGCATGGAGCTAGTCCGGCAATCTAACCCGGCCATCCTCATCGAGTTCCCAGAACGGATTGAAACCGTCGGGGTCGGCGAAGTAGCCGTCATAGTCGCCCCAGAAGGTCTTGGCAGCTTGCGCCAGGATACCCGCGCCAGCGGCTCACCCGCGCCATCATGGCGTCGACCGCAGCTTCGCTTGGCAGATTCTGCGCAATCGCGCCGCAATTGCCGGTCCAGAGGTCTCCAGCCTCGCCACCGTCCTTGAGAGCGTCCCTGTCGAACAACGCGAGGACCACGAGGCCTGCCTTGAAGACACTGATCGCGGTCTGGCTTGCGGTCTTGGAGCGAACGAAGCCGAGCTGCTCATAGAAGGACGTAGCCTTGGCGGCATCAGCCACGCCAAGGGTGATCAAGCCAATACGAGCTGACATATCGAATCGATACTTTTCATCACGGCCCGGCATCCCCACTCAACTGACGCTTACTGGATTTCCGCGAACGCGGGAATGCTTCTACGCTCCACTTTTTTCTTCTTCTCGTCATCGCCGGCTTGACCGGGCGATCCAGGACCGCCCCCCTCGTCAAATCCCCCCTCACCCTTCTTGGTGGGGCTCGCTCTTTTCCCCTCTCCCCTCGTGGGAGAGGGTGGATCGGCGTTTTAGCGGCGAGCCGGGTGAGGGTTACGCACGTGCCTCTCCGCTGCCGCGACGCATTGCAGCGCCCGAGCTTTGCTCTAATCTCTCTACTCCCGCAAAGGGAGGACTCGGCTGAGCGCCGAAGGGCCGCGTCCGTTGCGCAAAATTGGGCAGCCATCCGGCGCCGCGCTTTAGCGGCGATTGCAGCCCTCAGCACCGCTTGCCCGTGCCGCGCGCCCTAAGTCAGCGCGAAGCCGACGACCCCGGGAGTTCCGCCCAAGGCGTGTGGTTCGAGGACCCCTGAGGCCGGATCGTTACTCCTGCCGGCGGCAGCGGGCCGGGGCACGCCAGCCCGTTCAGGCGCGGCGTCCCAAGTCCCAAGATACAGTCGCGTCCTCATGGACGAGGGAGGGGTGAAGTTTAATTCAGGTTAGAGAAGTGGGGATAAGTTCTCTTCCTTTTGTCATCGCCCGGCCTGACCGAGTGATCCAGTAACCATTGCCCTCACCAGGTTAGCGCCACCCTATGAGTACTGGATGCGCGCCTTCGCGGTCATAACAAACGTGGATGGCCGGGCCACGCCCGGTCATGACGAACGGGCGGGGAAGTAGGCTATCCTTCGATCTTGGAGAAGTCGGCGACGGTAAGCGTCGTGGCGCGGATGCGGTTCAAGAGCCGCAAGCGATTCTCGCGCAAGCCTGGATCGTCGGTGTTGACGGTGACGTGGTCGAAGAAGGCGTCGACTGGCGAGCGGAGCTTTGCTATGGCGGTCACTGCAGCTTCGAAATCTTCTTTCGCTACCGCCGTGGCAGCCACGCGCTCGACTTCATCCACGGCCTTAGCCAGCGCCTGTTCCTCAGTCTGTTTGAGCAGCTTGGCGTCCGGCGCTTGATCGTAGCTCTTATTGTCCTTCTTCTCCTCGATGCGCAGAATGTTGATGGCGCGCTTGGTGCCAGTGAGCAGATGCTCGCCGTCCTCGGTGTCGAGGAAGCTGCCGAGCGCCTCTACCCGGCGCACGAGCATAAGGACATCATCTTGATCTCGGCCTTCGAGCGCAAATACGGCATCGACCAAATCGTGTCGTGCACCTTGCTCACGCAGCTGGACTTTGAGGCGGTCAGCCATGAACTCCAAAAGTGTGGGTTTCTCAGAAAATACATTCTCATAATAGGTCAGCGCACTATGGATGCGCGCGTCTTTGATCTCGCTTCGAATGCGTTTCGCGTCGGCTCGAAATCTCTCGGCTCCATAAATGTCGACGACGCCGACATCGATCAACGACTTCCCAGCAATTTGACCAACAATAGTGTGCAAGTGATGCCAGAAGAGGTCCGCCAGGTAGGCTCGCTTTTCATTCTCTATAAGGATTTTGATTAGTCCGAGCGCGGCGCGGCGGAGCGCATAAGGATCCTTCGAGCCGGTCGGCTTCTCGTCGATCGCCCAGAAACCGACCAACGTGTCGAGCTTGTCGGCGAGCGCCACGGAGATCGCCGTCAGCTCGCGCGGTACATCATCCGACGGCCCGACCGGCTTGTAATGAGCGGCGATCGCGCCGGCGACCAACGGGTCCTCCTCCTGGTCGAGTGCGTAATAGCGTCCCATCACGCCTTGCAGCTCGGGAAACTCTCCCACCATGTCGCTGACGAGATCGGTTTTGGCTAGGATCGCGGCGCGCTCGGCAAGGTCCGGATCGGCGCGGACGAGCTTGGCGACCTCCCGGGCAAGCACTCTCACCCGCTGCACGCGATCATATTGGGAGCCGAGCTTCTCGTGGAAGACGATCTCCTTCAGCTTCGGCACGCGGTCTTCGAGCATCACCTTGCGGTCGTTATCGAAGAAGAACTTGGCGTCGGCGAGCCGCGCGCGGATCACGCGTTCATTGCCGGCGATGATGGCCTGGCCGCCGTCTTCCGCCTCGAGGTTGGCGACCAAGATGAAGCGGTTGGCGAGCGTGTCGCCGCGCCGCAGCGAGAAGCATTTCTGATGCGCCTTCATCGAGGTGGAAAGCACCTCGGGCGGCACGTCGAGGAAGCTCTCATCGAAGCTGCCCATCAGCGCCACCGGCCATTCGGTAAGCCCTGCATTCCCGGCGAGCAGACCCATGTCGTCGATCAGCGCGAGCTTCTGCTTGGCGGCGAGCTTCTCCGCGCTCTTCAGGATGATGGTCTCGCGCTCGCGTCCATCGAGGATGACGTAAGCCTGCCGCAGCTTCTTCTCATAGTCGTCGAAGCTCCTCACACTGAACGACTTCGGCGCCACGAAGCGATGGCCGCGTGTCTCCTTGCCGCTTCTGATGCCATCGACTTCGAACGGCACGACCTTGCCGCCGAAGATGCAGAGGATCGCATGCAGTGGCCGCACCCAGCGCAATCGCCCATTGCCCCAGCGCATTGATTTCGGCCAGGGAAAATTGTGCACGATCTCCGGCACGATCCCGGCCACCACGTCGGGGGTGGGGCGACCCGGCCGCTCGATCAGCGCCACGTAGAAGTTACCCTTCTTGTCGGATCGCGTCTCGGCCTGATCGAGGGATTTGAGCCCGGCAGATTTGAGGAACCCTTGCATCGCTGCGTCGGGCGCGCCGATGCGCGGGCCTTTTTTCTCCTCGCTCACGTCGGGTGAGCACGCTGGCAAGCCGTCCACCACTACGGTCAGGCGGCGCGGGGTGGCGAAGCTGCGGACGGCATCGAAGTTGAGCCCCGCAGATTTCAACCCATCGCCGAGTAGGCGGGCGAGATCGTCCGCGGCGCGAGGCTGCATGCGGGCCGGAATCTCCTCGGAAAACAGCTCGAGCAGAAGCTCAGCCATGGGCGGGCCTACGCGTCTCAAGCATTGGCGCCGCCAGCTTCGGTCTTGAGCCAGGCCGCGCAACAGGCGCGGGCGAGCTCGCGCACGCGCAAGATGAAGCCCTGCCGCTCGGTCACCGAGATCACGCCGCGCGCGTCGAGTAGATTGAAAATGTGCGATGCCTTGATCGCCTGGTCGTAAGCCGGCAGCACCATGAGATGGCGCTTGCGGTTCTCGCCCTTGGCGAGCAGCGCCTTGCATTCGGCTTCGGCGTCGCGGAAATGGGCGAGTAGCATCTTGGTATCGGCGGCCTCGAAATTGTAACGGGAATATTCCTGCTCGGCTTGCAGGAACACGTCGCCATAGGTGACCTTGTCCTTACCCTCGCGCCCGTTGAAGTTGAGGTCGAAGACGCGGTCCACCCCTTGCACATACATGGCGAGGCGCTCGAGGCCATACGTCAGCTCTCCGGAGACCGGGTCGCAGTCGAAGCCGCCGACCTGCTGGAAATAGGTAAACTGCGAGACTTCCATGCCGTCGCACCACACCTCCCAGCCGAGCCCCCAGGCGCCGAGCGTCGGACTCTCCCAATCGTCCTCGACGAAGCGGATGTCGTGGTTGGCGACGTCGACGCCGACAACTCTGAGGCTGTCGAGATAAAGGTCCTGGATGTCAGGCGGCGACGGCTTCAGGATCACCTGGAATTGGTAATAATGCTGGAGCCGGTTCGGGTTCTCGCCATAGCGGCCGTCCTTTGGCCGCCGTGATGGCTGCACGTAGGCGGCGCGCCAAGGCTTCGGCCCGAGCGAGCGCAAGGTGGTGGCGGGGTGAAAAGTGCCGGCACCCATCTCCATGTCGTAGGGCTGCAGAATCACGCAGCCCTGGTCGGCCCAATAGCGCTCTAGCCTCAGGATCAGGTCCTGAAAGGAAGGGGCCGCAACCGGCCGGTCAGCTTTGGTGAGCTTGCCCATGGCCCCCGGTTTCTAGAGCAGGATGGTTTTGATGGAAACAAAAACAGGCCAGCGGCACACAAGCACCTCTCCCCAAAGGCAAGAGGAGTGGCGCAGCGCGCGTCAGCCCCGTCTTGGGCTATAGATCCCGGTGGCGGGGTCGCGTTCCAGGCGGACAATGTTGCCCGCCGCCTCCTGGTCCATCGCCTTCCGGGCGCGGGCAAGCTCGGCGGCGATGCGGCGCTGCTCGTCGCGATACCAGCGTCTTGCCAGAAACATGCCGGCGCCTGCGGCCAGCAGAATGAGAAGTTGCGGCATGGCCTAAAACCCAAAGCGCGACCAGAGCGCTCTCGCTTCGATAGCAGAAATGAGGTCGGCTGCAAGCCCGCCCGGCGTGAAGCCAAATTCGGCGCCGCCGGCATGCAACGAGACGCCGCGCCTGCGGCGAAGCCAGCTCGTCGACGGCGTGACCAGGCTGAAGCGGACCTCGTCACCATAGAGCTCGCGCATCTTGCTGCGGAGGTCGGTCAGCCCGTCGATCAGGCCAAGCTCGAGCGCCTTCTTGCCGGACCAGAACTCTCCGGTGAATAGGCCGTCTCCCGCCTTGTCGATGCGAACGCCACGCCTTGCCTTGACGAGCGCAATGAACTCATCGTGCACGTCGCGCTGGATGGCCTTGACCCGCTCCACGTCGTCCTCTTTCACGGGCAGGAAGGGATCGAGAGTCGTCTTGTTGCGGCCGGCGGTATAGACCCGCCGCTCCACGCCGATCTTGTTAATCAGTTCGTTCAGGCCGAATGTCGCGGTGACGACGCCGATCGAGCCGACGATCGAGCTCGCATCGGCGTAGATCTCATCGCCGGCAAGCGCGAGCAGGTAGCCACCGGAAGCCGCAACGTCCTCGGCGAACACAAAGACCCGCAGATTCTTCTCCTCGGCGAGCGCGCGGATGCGCTTGTAGATGAGCACGGATTGCACGGGGGAGCCGCCGGGGGAGTTGATCTGGATGGCGACCGCCTTGGCCCCGCGCATGGAGAAAGCCTTCTCGATCGCCGCCGCGGTGGTGGAGAGCGTGAGCCCTGGCCGGAGCGGCGTCGACAGGCCGATGGCGCCGCTGAACCTGAGCACCGGAATCAAGATACCGCGGCCGGTCCAGGCGGGAGGCAGAAGATTGCCGACCCGATGCAACACCGAAGGGCGAGCTTTATCCAAAGGATTGTCCATGCAACCCAGCGTACAGAGACAAAAGGTCAAATCAAGGCGGTAAACGCGGGTTGAGAGGATCGATCGCGGCCGGCTCTAAGCTTTGCTTAACGCAAGTCTCGCTCTCTTCGTCAAACTCTCGCTTTGTTTGGTAGAATGGCGCACTGAGGGGGAACAGTTCACGGCGTTTGCGTTTTTCTGGCAGCGCCACTGCGGCACCCTTTGAGGAGGATAATCCCCATGCAGAGGCTAGCAACATTGTTGGTTGCGGCATGCGCGCTTGCCTTGGCGTTCGTCGCGATCGCCCCGGGTGATGCGTCCGCTGGTTGGCGACGGGGCTGGAGTGGTTATGGTCGTTATTACGGCCCCGGCGTCGGTGTCTACGTCGGCCCCGGCTATGGCTATTACGGCTACGGCCCTATTACTACGGCGGCTACTATCCTTACGCCTATTACCCATATTGGCGCGGCCGCTATTGGCGCCGGGGATGGGGCTACTAGCCCGAAGCCCAAACAGAAGCGGTTCCAAGGGCCATTCCCGGCGGCGGGGATGGCCCCTTTTGCTAGCGCATCAAGATTTGCGCTCAGGCAGTGAAGCGGTAGCGCATCAAGATTTGCGCTCAAGCAGCGAGGCGGTAGCGTATCAAGCAAAAAACAGTCGGGTATCGCCCCTCGCGGAGGTTCCCGGGGGGTGAACGCCAAATGAATGGCAGCCTCAGATTGGGTTCAGACCGCCCCAGCGGCACCATGAGCGAGGGCATGGTCCCCCGCCCAAGGGCCCAACCAGACGCTTGGATGCGTCACCAGCTGGAGGTTACCCCGATGTTCAAGAAGATCCTTCTTCCGCTGCCGCCCAGTCAGGTCTCGTCGCTCTCAGGCAGAAGCCGGTTACGGCTACAGCCACAACCACTATCGTCCCCACTAAGGCTACTCCTACTATCAGCCTCACTGCTACGCCGTGAGCCGCCCGGTGACCATCCGCGTCTGGGACGACTATTCCTGCGAGTACGTCTTTCGCACCGTCTATCGCGACTACCAGGTCTGCAACTAGCGGATCCTGGAAGCCCAAGCCGCCTCACGCTTGGGCCAATTGAGGGCTGCTGCCTTATCCCCCAAGGCGGCAACCCTTCTCTTTCTCTAGGCCCGAGCCCCACGAAATCCGCTGGATCGACGATCGCGAGACGTCCCCTTTCGAATGACTGTCGGCAGGGCAGCAAGGCGTACGAATGTCGCCGAAGTCCTAATGCTCGAAGACGAAGACGACTGTCGGCCGCGCCCTCTTCATCGCGTCATGGCATTCCGTTGAAACGACCAGGTCGGGCTAAGCCGAGCCGTTGTTCAAGAAGCTCAGGCGTACCCGCATGAGAAGAGGCAGGGAGAGAGCGTGCCATGAGCAATGCCAACCGATCTCATTCTGCTTTTTCCCGAAATATGCGAATTTCGGGTCGGACACCTCGTCGAGGAGGATCGATTTTGACATGAGCTCGGCGGAGGCGACCGTCCGCTCTGTGCCATTGGCAGACGTAGGCGGCCCGGGAGCGAAATCCCCAGCAGCGAACAGCGCACGCCAAATTTCGGGTTTAGAGCGGCCAGCCTGCGGCGCGGGCTTACTGATGTGCTGCCTTCCAAGCCTGCGCTGAAAACTTCGCTTTCGACGGTGGCGGATAGCCGTCGCAACCTTTCCTACAGCACGAAGAAAAAATAGTCGGCGCTATGCCGCCTCACCTGCGGCCGGTGCAGCGCTGCCTTTCGGCTCTTCAGTCAATGTCAACACTTCAGCCGCCAAGCGATCGTACTTCGCGAAAAGCGCTCTATTCGCTTCCAGTACCTTTACAAGGAGGTCCAAGTCGTCGACGCTTTTCAAGCGGGCGGTGACTTCAAGGGAGCCCGATAGATGCGAGACTCGATAGCATGAGGGCGCCGCGGGGCCTCCTACCGTCGGAGTAGGATACCCATTCCCGTTCACGGGTTCGATATTTTCAACCACTTCCCTTACCCTCGCCGGCCATTGGGACCGACCATCGCCGCTGTAAGTCTGTGCCATTATAGAATCCTGCCAAAGAATAGAATCCTGCCAAAGAGCGTTTAACAAAGAGTATCCCCATGCGCCCGACTCAAATTTAGCGCTCTGGATGGCCCGCGACACTGCCGACGCTGGTGGTGGCCGCGGGCAGGCTAGGCCAAAAGAGCAAACTGGCTATCGAGCCGAATATTGAGCCGAGCACGAGAAGCGCGATGGTACTGATGACGAATCTCATCCCCCGTTCCTGCAAAGGCTTCGCGTGAGCTTCTGACAGCGAATCAGGCAAGGAAACTTTTAAGAAAGTTTGAACGGAGGTGGTCACCTTGAAGCCGAGGCCGAAGATAAATGATTGTGGTCGTTTCTGCGACGCCGACGCCTTCAACCTCGGCGAACTCGTGCAGATGTCTGCTGCGGGTCACTCCGGGTAGTCTGCGCGCAGGTCGGTTAGGTCCGCTTCTGGTGTGATTTCGGACGTTCCCGTAGGTGCATGGCTGCGGGTTTATGAGTCCACTCCCTAGTCGCCAAGCTCAAGCGCTTCGCCCTGCCGCAACACCGCCTCGGCCTTCGCGGTGTAGCGGCCGTCCGCCTCGTGCAGGATGAGTCCCTGGAGGAGACGAAGCCCGCCGCGGCTTCCCTTCCTCGCGTGGAGAATAACCCGGCTCGCCGGCGCGCCCTCCTTGGGGAACAGCGGAAAAAAGCTAACGGCACCGAAGCGCCGGTCGAGCAACGGCAGCAGCTCGGGCAGCACCTCAGGCCTGTGGATCAGCGTGAGCCGTCCCTTCGGCGCGGCGAAGGTCGCAAGCGAGCGGATCCAGGCCTCGAGCGCGCCGTCTTGCATGATGTGCGCGGCTGCGCGGCTGGAGCTCGGGGCAGGGCGCACCGTGCCTTCAGCATGGAAAGGTGGATTGGCCACGAGCTGATCATAGCCTTCGCGCGCTAGCCCCTTGGCGAAGAGCGATTCGGCCGGAGCGGTTAAATCCGCGGTGATTGCCCGGAAGTGTCCGGAAACGCCATTCCGCGCCGCGTTGGCCTCGGCAAGCGCGCAGGCGCCCTCATCGATGTCGACAGCGGTCACGTTAATTTGAGGCGAGCGGCAAAGCAGGCAAAGCCCGGCTACTCCGACACCGGCGCCGGCGTCGAGCACCCGATCACCCTGTCGAGCGGGAACCGCGGCCTGCAGCCAGACGGCATCGCTTCCAGCGCGGTGGCCGGCCTTGGGCTGGACCACGCTGATGCGGCCGCCGAGGAAATCGTCCAGCGTCGTGCCCGCGGGCGGGCTCTGGTCAGTCTTTGTTTTCAGCGAGGACATGGCCGATTCCGGCACCGGTCAGCAGCGCCCGCGCGCGCGCAAATTCGTCACTGGCCACGAGCACACGGCGCGGCAGCGCCCCGATCGAGCCTTCGAGAACGCTCATATTGGTGTCAGCCACCATGAAGCCGACGCCGTCCTCCTCAAGAAGGGCGCTCACATAGGAAATCAACACCGCGTCGTTTGACCGCAACAGTTCCTTCATGGAGCGCAAGCCCTTCGCCACCCGGCACCTTGACCTTGAAGCTGGAGCACCGACACTATTCTCTATTAAGTCAATCGCGTCTTAAGAACAGGCATTCGCGGAGGAGCCTTTTGGGTGTCGTTGTCCAGCTTTCCGATGCCCGTGATCCGAGGGCAAGCCTCGCGCCACTGCTCGCGCTTGTCGAGGAGGATATGGGCCATGTCCACCGCATCATCCTCGATCGCGCCCGCTCCAATGTCGAGCTGATCCCCGATCTTGCCCGGCATCTGATCGACTCCGGCGGCAAGCGCTTGCGCCCCATGCTCACCATCGCCGCGGCGAAGCTTTGCGGCTATCGCGGCGAGGGTCACGTGCGGCTCGCGGCGAGCGTGGAGTTCATGCATACCGCGACGCTGCTGCACGACGATGTGGTCGATGAGAGCGATCTCAGGCGTGGCAAGACCGCAGCGCGATTGCTGTGGGGCAACGAAGCGAGCGTGCTCGTCGGCGATTTTCTGTTGGGTCAGGCGTTCAAGATGATGGTGGACGTCGGCTCGCTCGGCTGCCTGCGCATCCTGTCCGACGCCGCTGCCGTCATCGCCGAGGGCGAGGTGATGCAGCTCATCACCGCCAAGAACACCGAGACCACCGAGGACGATTATCTCGAGGTGATCGACGCCAAGACCGCGGCACTGTTCGCCGCGGCCGCCGAGGTCGGCGCCGTGATCGCCAACCGGCCGAAGTCGGAAGTTGCCGGCTTAAGATCCTACGGCCGCAATCTCGGGCTCGCCTTTCAGCTCGTTGACGACGCGCTCGATTATTCCGGCGAGCCGTCGATGCTCGGCAAGAGCGTCGGCGACGATTTCCGCGAGGGCAAGATCACGCTCCCGGTGGTGCTGTGCTATCGCCGTGGCAACGCCCAAGAGCGCGCCTTCTGGCAGCGCACGCTGCAGGACGGCACCATAGGCGAGGACGACCTCCGCGAGGCCATGGGTCTGATGCAGAAGTATCATGCGCTGAGCGACACCATGGAACGGGCGCGCCATTACGGCGCCATCGCCCGCGACGCGCTCGCCATCTTTCCCGACTGCGACGCCAAGGCAGCACTGCTCGAGGCCGTCGCGTTCTGCGTCGACCGTCCGTTCTAGCTGCCGCTCAGAGTCGTTGCGGCAACCCACCATGCGGGATGAACGGCCAAGAATGACGTCGCGGCGCTTTTCGCCGCGTCCTCTGTGGCGAACAGGGCGAAGCAGGTCGGCCCGCTTCCGGCGAGCCGCACGAGACGCGCGCCGTCGAGCCGCTTGAGCGCGGCGACAACCTCGCCGATGACGGGCTCCAGCCGCAAAGCCGCGGCTTCGAGAGTGTTGCCGCGCGATGCGGCATAGAAGATCAGCCGCTCGAAGCTTCCGCCGAAATCCGGAGCTGCTGCGAAGGCATCGGTACCGGCGGAGAGTGGCGCAGCGTCGAGCGCGCCGTAGACCTTCGCGGTGGGAAGCTGGATCCCAGGATTGACGAGCAGGACGGGGCAAGCAGGCATGCCGCGAATATCGGTGACCTTTTCGCCGCGGCCGGTCATCAGCGCCGGCAGGCTTTTCAGGCAGGCGGTTACATCGGAGCCGAGGCGCGCGGCGATGCCGGCCAGGGCGGAGCGCGAAAGCCCCCCGGGATTGGCCCTCGCGAGCAACCTCAAGGCCGCAGCGGCGTCGGCGGAGCCGCCGCCAAGACCGGCGGCGACCGGCAGGGCTTTGACCAGGCGGAAGCGCCCGAGCGCGATGCCCGGAACTTCGGCCTTGGTGGCTTCGGCCGCCGCGGTGATGAGATTGTCGCCCGCAAGCGCGCTCGCGAATGGGCCCTCGACATCGAGCGCGAGATCCTGGCCCGGCTCAAGCGTAAGGTGGTCGCCGAGCTCGGCGAAAGCCACGAGACTGCGCACCTCGTGGAAGCCGTCGGCGCGGCGGCCGAGCACCTCGAGAGTGAGATTGAACTTGGCTCTAGCGGTGTCGCGGAGCGCCGTCATCGCAAAGGCTCAGCGAGGCGATCGACAGCAGGACTATTCGGCAATCTTCTGCACGCCTGAGTTCGCCGCCTTGGTCGCCGGAGTATCGGGAAGCCCGTCCTTGAGCTTCTTGTCGATGGTGGCGATGAGATCGTCATCCGGCTTCAGCGTGAGGCTCTGCTGCCATTGATATTTTGCCTCGAGCTTCCGCCCTATGCGCCAATAGGCGTCGCCGAGATGATCGTTGATGACCGGATCGTCGGGTTTCAGCTCGACGGCCCGCTCAAGATGCTCGACCGCGGACTGGATGTTGCCGATGCGATAATAGGCCCAGCCAAGGCTGTCGATGTAGTAACCGTCGTCAGGCTTGAGCTTCACCGCCTTGCGGATGTAATCCATCGCGGTCTTGAGGTTCTGGCTCTGATCGACCCAGGTGTAGCCGAGATAATTAAGCACCGGGGATTCGTCGGGCGACAGCTCTAGCGCCCGCTTCAAATCTGCTTCCGCCGCCGGCCAATCCTTGAGCCGCTCGTTGCACACGCCACGGGCATAAAACAGCGGCCAATTCTCCTTGCTCGGCTTGCCGATCAGCGCGATGGCGCGCGTGTAATAATCGCGGGCCTCACCGTAGCGCTCATGCGAGCGCATGATATTGCCGACCGCATCGAGCGGACGAACGTCCTTCGGATTCTTGTCGGCGATTTTTTCGAGCAGAACCTTGGCGTCGTCCACCCGGTCGAGCGCGTTCAGCGCCAGCGCCTTCTGAATCTGGACATTCAGCCAAAGCGGCGAATCCTCTTTGATATCGTCGAAGGCTGCGAGCTCGAGATCGTATCTCTTGGCGCTATCATAGGCTTCGGCAAGCGCGACCTGGGCGAGCGGGAAGTCCGGCTCAAGATACAGAGCGAATTGCAGGAAGATGATTCCCATGTCCAGGCCGCCCTCACCGGCGAGGGCATCGCCGATGCCGTAGAACACCTCGGCCAATCCGTCGTTCGGTGACGTGATGAGCAGGGGCGGAGTTTTGCCGCCCTCGATGTCGGCCAACAGCGCCGTCGACAAGGGATGCTCAGACGACTTGGCAATGTGGGTCTTCAAGGTTTGCTTGGCGAGCTTGCGGTTGTTGGTGTTAACCAAGTGCCGCGCATAGGCGTCGGCCACCCTCAAGGTTGCTGGGTTCTTCTTGAAGGCCTGCGCGAAGGCCGTCCGCGCCACGTCGCGCTTGCCGGCAACATCGGCGATCAGCGCGCGGTGATAGCGCTGGTAGAATTGCGCCCAGTCGGCATCGCTCAGCGTGTCGAGGGTGGCGAATGCCTGGTCGGTCTTGCCGCTCGCCTGCTGCACCCAGGCCCGCGCCAGGATCGAAGTCAGGTCGGCGATAGGACCCTGCCGTGCCGCGGCGAAATGCTCGTCGGCGTCTTTGTAGTCACCGCGCTTGAAGGCGTCGCAGCCGAGCAGGAACTGCGCGATACGGTGCGAAGGCTCGACCTTGACCAGCTCGCGCGCAAGCTCGATGGCGCGATTCCAATCTGCCGCCGCGGTCTCAAGCAGGAAGGCCTGCTCGAGAATGATCTCGTTCTTGGGATCCTCGCTAAGGGCCTTGGAATAGAAGTCAGCCGCCGCTGTCGTGTCGTGATCGCCACGAGCCACGCGGCCGGAGAGATAATTGCCAAGCAGAGTGCCGGGCTCGGGTTGGTCTCTTACCGTCGAGGCAACTTCCGAATAGGCGGTGGGAGCCGCGAGAATGGCCAAGACAAAGAGAGACCTCCGCGCCCATTTGCGGAGGACAGACGGTTCGGCAGTTGGCATATGTGCGTTCGGCTTGGCGCCGCCCCAAACAGATTCAACGACCCCCTAAAGGGGATGAGAATTATGCGTTTTCACGCTTACCGCAACCCAAAAGCTTCTTGCCGCTGAAACACGGCGCGTTTGTGACGAAAGTCCGCGACAAGCTCGCACGCGCTTATGCGTGGGAGCTCACATATTGGCGTAATTGGGCCCGTCGCCGCCTTCCGGAGGCACCCAAGTAAAATTCTGCGCAGGGTCTTTTACGTCACAGGTTTTGCAGTGGACGCAGTTCTGCGCGTTGATCTGAAACCTGACTTTGTCGCCCTCAACGACCACCTCATAGACTTGCGCCGGGCAGTATCGCTGCGCCGGCTCGGCATATTCGGGAAGGTTCTCGGCGATAGGAATGCTCGGATCGGTGAGCCGGAGATGCACCGGCTGGTCCTCGGCATGGTTGGTACCAGAGAGGAACACCGAGGAGAGAATATCGAAGGTCAGCACGCCATCAGGCTTCGGATAGTCGATTTGCTTCGCCCGAGCCGCCTTCGTCAGGCTCGCATAGTCTGGCTTAGTATGCTTGAGCGTGTGGGTCAGAAATGGGAACAGAGTGTTCAGCCACATATCGATGCCACCGAGCATCACGCCTGCCCGCGTGCCGAACCGCGACCAAAGCGGCTTTACGTTGCGTACTTTCTTGAGCTCCGTCGCCATCGAGCTTTGCTTGACGGCTTCCTCGTAAGCGTCGAGCACGTCGTGCGAGCGCCCGGCCTCGATTGCCGCGAAGGCAGCCTCGGCCGCCATCATGCCGCTCAACATGGCGTTGTGGCTGCCCTTGATGCGCGGCACGTTCATGAAGCCTGCGGCGCAGCCGATCAGCGCTCCGCCCGGAAAGGCGAGGCGGGGAATCGCCTGCAAGCCGCCTTCGGTGAGAGCGCGCGCGCCGTAGCAAATGCGTCGGCCGCCTTCGAGCTGTGCGGCGATGAGCGGATGCAGCTTGGCGCGCTGAAATTCTTTGAACGGGTTGAGATAGGGATTGGCGTAGTCGAGATGCACGACGAAACCGACCGACACCAGGTTCTCGCCGAAATGATAGAGGAATGAGCCGCCTCCGGTGCGATCGTGGAGCGGCCAACCCATGGTGTGCTGCACGAGGCCAGGCTTGTGCTGATCCTTGGGAATCTCCCACAGCTCTTTCAGCCCGATGCCATATTTCTGCGGCCCGCTCTCGGCGTCGAGGCTGAATCGGCGGATCAGCTGCTTGGTGAGCGAGCCGCGCGCGCCTTCGGCGAGCAGCGTGTATTTGCCGGTGAGCGCGATGCCTGGCGTGTAGCTGTCCTTGTGCGAGCCGTCGCGGGCCACACCCATGTCGCCGGTGACGACGCCTTCGACCTCGCCGTTCGGTCCGAAGATCGCGTCGGTGACGGAAATGCCGGGATAGATCTCGACGCCAAGCGCCTCCGCCTGCTCGCCAAGCCAGCGGCACAGGCTGCCGAGGCTGCCGATATAGCAGCCGTGATTGCTCATCAGCGGTGGCATCAGGAAGGACGGAAAGCCGATTCCGCCGTTCTCGAAGAGATAATAGAACCGGTCCTCGCTCACTTGGGTTTGGAGTGGCGAGCTTTGCTCGCGCCAGTCTGGCAACAGGCGGTCGAGCGCCACCGGATCGATCACCGCGCCGGACAATATATGGGCCCCCACCTGAGAGCCTTTCTCCAGCACGACCACGGAGATCTCTTTGCCAGTCTCGGCCGCGAGCTGCTTGAGCCTGATCGCCGCGGCGAGCCCAGCTGGGCCTGCGCCAACGATCACCACGTCGAGCTCCATGGTCTCGCGTTCGATCACGTCGTTCAAAGGGTTTGCTCCGGCTTGGGGCTAAGGGCCAAACGGGTTTTAGGGGCAAGGCTTTTTATGTCATTCCCGCGCAAGCGAGAATCCAGTATTCCCTGCGGGTAGGGCAATGACACATCTGGGGAAGCGCGGCAATTGAGGCAAGAGCGGGCTAGATGATGCCGGCAGCAGATGAAAAAGCAGTCCGCGCCCTGTTCGATTGGTATCAGGCCATGGGCGTCGATGAGGCGATCGGTGAGGCGCCGGTGAATTGCTTCGCGGAGAGGCCCGCCTCGGCAATTGTGCACGCGCCGGCTTCGAGCAAAATCGAGGCACCGTCCCCACCACGCATCGCACCGAAGATCGCAAGCTCGAGCACGGCGCGAGGAATCGGCGCCGAGGTTTCGACCCTCGCCGAGCTTGAAGCCCTGGTCGCGAATTTCGATGGCTGCTCGCTAAAGCGCACCGCCAAGAGCCTGTGCTTCGGCAGAGGGAGCGCTTCCGCCCACGTCATGCTGATCGGCGAGGCGCCAGGTCGCGACGAGGACTTGCAGGGAAAGCCCTTCGTCGGCCGCGCCGGGCAACTGCTCGACCGCATGCTCGCTTCGATCGGGCTCTCCGAGGAGCATGTCTATATCACCAACACTGTCTATTGGCGTCCGCCGGGAAATCGCACGCCGACGCCGGAAGAGATCGAGGCCTGTGCGCCGTTCCTGGCTCGCCAGATCGAGCTGCTTTCGCCGTCAGTGCTGGTGCTGCTTGGTGGCGCTGCGGCGAAGACCATCCTGAACTCGAGCGAAGGCATCATGCGGCTGCGCGGCAAATGGTTGAGCTATTCTTGCTCGGGGCACGATCTGCCCACGCTCGCCACGCTGCATCCGGCCTTTCTGCTGCGCAAGCCAGAACAGAAGCGCTTCGCCTGGCGCGATCTCTTGATGCTGAAGGCGGCGCTGGATTCGGAAATCAGAGGTCGGTAAAACTCCGACATGAACCGCATCGACGAAAGCGTCCCCTTCATGCCAGTGCGCATCGCCGTGCTCACGATCTCGGACACGCGCGACGAGAAGAGTGACAAGTCGGGATCACTGCTTGCGTCGATGATCGAGCAGGCCGGCCACCAGGTCGCGGCGCGAGCGATCGTGTCGGACGACGCGAAGGACATCCGCAAGCAGGTCAAGAAGTGGATCAAGGATCCGGAGATCGATGTGGTCGTCACCACCGGAGGCACTGGCTTTGCCAAGCGCGACGTGACGCCTGAGGCGGTCAAGCCGCTGTTCGAGAAGGAGATCGACGGCTTCTCGGCGCTGTTCCACATGGTGAGCTTCGAGACCATCGGCACCTCGACGGTGCAGTCGAGAGCTTGCGGTGGCATGGCCAACGGCACCTTCATCTTCTGCCTGCCGGGGTCGCCCGGAGCCTGCAAGGATGGCTGGAACGGCATCCTCAAATTGCAGCTCGACAATCGCCACCGCCCTTGCAGCTTCATCGAGGTCATGCCGCGCCTCAAGGGCAAGGTGGGGGCGAAGTCCAAGCTCTAAGGCTTTGCGCGCGAGCGAGGCGGGATGAGGCGCTCCCAGCTTTGGCGCATGCGGCGGTAATCGTCTTCGGTATCAACGTCGCTGAGAGTCGAGGCGAAAGCGACACGCCGTCCCGTAAGGTTGCTGAGCGTATCGGCAAGAGCATGCGGGCTTGACCAGCGAACTTTGGCGAAGGGCGCCGGCACGCGGGGGCTGCGCCGCAAACCGACCAGCCAATAGCCGCCATCCGGCGCACGCCCGAAGACGGCGTTGGCATTGCCGAGAAGACGGAAGGCCTTGGCGATTTCACTTGCGTCGATCGAGGGAATGTCGCTGCCGACGATGACAACCGGTCCCGGAGGTAGTCTCCCGAACAGACGCTGCATGCAGCTTCCGAGATCGCCATTGCCTTGCGGCAGCCGCCGGATTCGCTCCGCCCAATGCGTCGCCGCCACGTCGCTGTCCGGAGAGATTGCAAGCACGGTGCGCCAGCGACGATCGTGCCCAATGCGCATCAGCGTATGGGTGAGGCACGTCCGGTAGAAGCGCGTCGCTGAAACCGCACCGACGCTCGCCGCGAGCCTTCGCTTGATGCGCCCGGCGCGCGGGCTCTTGGCCATGATGATGAGGTGGGGCGCGTGCGCAGCGCGGCGAGGGCGCGCTCGTCTCTTACCCATAGAGGCGCGCGAGCACGCGCGGGGGCACGCGGAGGAGGTACAGCACCATGCAGCAGAAATTGCGAAACGAGCGCGCCACATATCCTTCACTGCGGTAGCGCACGCCGTTCGTCACCGCCCGGGATTGCAGCATCACGAGCTGACGCCGCTTGAGCCGCCGCATGAGATCGACGTCCTCCATGAGCGGCATAGGCCGGAAGCCGCCAAGCTCGCGATAGAGCTTGCGCGAGATGAGCAGTCCTTGATCGCCATAGGGCAACGCGAGCAGGAAGCAGCGAAGGGCCACGAGCGACTCGAGCAGGCGCGGCATGATTCCGTCATCGTCCAGCGCAAAGCGGAACGCAGCCGCAGCTTGGGCGCGCCGCCCGCTCGTCACCCGCTCAATGAAAGCCTCAGCTTCTTCCGCCCAGCCTGGCTCCAGCAACGTGTCGGCATGGAGGAACAGGAGCCAATCGCCACGCGCTGCGGCAGCACCAGCCTGCAGTTGCGTGCCGCGGCCGAGCTTTGTCCTGATGAGGCGGGTCCCCGCAGCGTGGGCAATGGCGCAGGTGTCGTCGGTCGACCCGCCATCGACCAGAATCGCCTCCTGTATGATGCCGTCGACCACCGCAGGCACCAGCGCTGCGAGCGTAGGCCCAAGGGTGGTTTCGGCATTGTAGGTGGGGATAACCACGGAAATCATGGAGGCGGACTATAGCGTTTGGCTGAATTCCGGCAATTCCCGCGTTGCAAATCGTTACCGATGTTCTTGATTTGTTCTTATTCGATCTCTATATGGAGCGCATGTCCATCGCGCTCCGAAAGCCTGGAAAGTCCGACAGCTTCCCGCTCGAGATCGGGGGCGTGGCCGGCGCTCGCCGCAACGGGCGAGGAGCTGCGACCAATCGATCCGGCCGCTATGAGCCAATTGCCTACGAGCCGGTCGACGATGGCTGGGAGTCGCTCGGCGAACTGGAGACCCTGACCACGGACGTGCAGGAGGTCCCGGCACGGCGCATCATCACCCGGAACTCCTCTCCCGATATCGGCTTCGACCGCTCGATCAATCCCTATCGTGGCTGCGAGCACGGCTGCATCTATTGCTTCGCTAGGCCCACCCACGCTTTTCTCGGCCTGTCGCCTGGCCTCGACTTCGAGACCAAGCTCTTTGCCAAGACCAATGCCGCTACGGCGCTCGAGCGCGAGCTTGCCGATCCCGCCTATCGTCCGCGCACCATCGCCATCGGCACCAACACCGATCCCTATCAGCCTATCGAGCGCCGCTATCGCATCATGCGGCGCATCCTCGAAGTATTGTCGGCGGCGAACCATCCTGTCGGCATCGTCACCAAGTCCGCGCTAGTCCTACGCGACCTCGACCTGCTCCGCCCCATGGCAGAGCGCGGTCTCGTTAAAGTCGCGCTCTCCGTCACTACGCTCGATCGCAGGCTCGCCCGCGCCATGGAGCCGCGAGCAAGCACGCCCGACAAGCGGCTCGAGACCGTGGCCAAGCTTGTCGAGGCGGGAGTGCCGACGTCGGTGATGGTGGCGCCGGTCATTCCCGGCCTCACCGACGTGGAGATGGAGCGGATTCTGGAGCGCGCCGCCGCCGCCGGGGTAAAGAACGCTGGCTATGTGCTGCTCAGGCTGCCACTCGAGATTGCCGACCTGTTCACCGAATGGCTCAAGGCAAACTGCCCTGACCGCGCCAACCGCGTGCTGTCGTTGATGCGGTCGGCGCGCGGCGGCAAGCTTTACGACGCCAAATGGGGCGAGCGCATGGTGGGCGAGGGCCCCTATGCCTGGATGATCGGGCGGAGATTCGAGATCGCCGCCGAGCGGCTCGGATTCAATAAAGAGTCGGTCGAGCTCCGCACCGACCTGTTCACCCCGCCAGTCCATCCCGGCCAGCAACTCCGGTTGCTCTAGGCGACGCTCCGGCTCGCGGCGACGTAAGCCGCCTCGCCGGTGGTCGCGGCAATCATGATCAGGGCTCATTCTCCTCATCCCACAACGGGTTGGCGTTCATCCTAAGCCGGTCGCCAACCGAGCATTAATAGAGGTCCGCAGCGCTTGCCTTAGCCTCAACAATTCTCCAAATCCCAACCAGCTCGTCATGCCCAGCCTCGTGTCGGGCATCCATGTCTGAGCCGGGCTCGAATGCAATCGTGGATGGCCGGGACACCGGCCATCACGAAAGGAGAGGAAGATGGGAGCGCAAAGTTCCAGGGTTTTCCACAGCAGCGATCCCTTGGGTTGCCAAAGCGATCTCGCTTGGCAAGACTTCGTCTCCATGGGAGTCGCCAAGCAGGGCTCGACGCCTCGCACCCTTCCGACCTTCGACCTCGAAGCGGAGCTGATGGACCAATTGCGTGGGCCGATCGTCGGCATCGATGAGGCCGGCCGCGGTCCTTGGGCAGGGCCGGTGGTGGTCGCCGCCGTGATCCTCAATCCGGACCGCATCCCGGAAGGGCTCAACGACTCAAAGCTCTTGACCGCCGATGCGCGCGAGGATCGTTACGCCGAGATCATGGCTACGTCCTGCGTGTCGATTATCATCGGCCAGGTGCGCCGCATCGATCGCGACAACATCTTGCAAGCAACGTTGTGGGGCATGCGCGCCGCCTATCGTGGGCTACAGACGCCGGCAGCCACGGCCCTGATCGATGGCAACATCGTGCCGCGCCGGTTCCCCTGCAAAGCGCGCGCGCTCATCGGCGGCGATGGCCGCTCGGTCTCCATCGCGGCGGCCTCCATCGTCGCCAAGGTCACCCGCGACCGGCTGATGGTGAAGCTTTCGCGGCGTTACCGCCGCTATGGCTGGGAGCAGAACAAGGGATATGGCACCGCGGAGCACGCGTGCGCCATTAAGAAGCACGGCGTATGCACCCATCACCGCCGCTCCTTCAGCCCGATCGAGCTCGCGCTTCAGCTGCTCAATCAGCCGGCTGAAATTTCACCGTGACGATCCGGTATGGCTGTCGGCATAGCCCAGGCTCTGCCTGCGCTGGAGCATTCCGGTCAACCCGCCAGCACCTTTCGCCGCCGCGTTGCCATTGGTGTCGGCAGGGGCGAGGCTGGACTCGGGCGGCGTGTTGTCCGCTGAGCTGTCGGGCACATAGAAGCTCGCGGCCGCCTGCACTGTCGGGTTCTCGCCATTGGCGCCCGCAGATGAATCGATGGCAAAACGCTCGCCGTTGTCGGTCTCTTTGATCACCGCAGCCCAATGGGTCCAGTGCGTGAGGCTGTCCTTGGCGAATGGCCTCTCCACGGTGTGATGGTGGAGCAGCCCGTGGCGCTCGAGCAACAACAGATAGCTCGTGGTGTTGGTGGCTTCGTCGACGCAGTCTTGCTGCGTCGGATCGCCGGAGCCGCCAAAATCCATGCTTGGACGATCGGTCGCGGTGCCGACCGTCGGCGCTACGCGCCGCTCCATCCAGGCGATCGAATAGGCGATGGCCCTGCGTTCCTCCGATGGACTGTCGTTGCGCGGCACCCGGGCCATCACCGCGCTGATCTCGGCGATGTCGGCCTGCGAGAAAGCGAAGGGCGTCTGCTCTTTGCAGCCATAGGCGTGGCAGACCGATACGGTATCGAGCTTGGGAGGCTTGGCATCGAATTTCTCGAAATGGGCCTCCGGCGGCCCCTCCTGCTCGTAGGTGCAGCCGCCAAGCGAGGTAAGCCCAAGGGTTACAAGTACTGTAAAGGGCACTTTGAACGCGCGCCGACGAGGGGGCATACGCCAACTGGTCCTGTTCGTCCCCGGCCCATCGCCAGGGCGCCGGGCGTGGGGTCCAGGATCACCGGCAGAAGTTTAGGATTCGTTAGGCCTATATTGCGGCATTCGCCTCTGGGTTAGCACGGCCCAAAACCCGCCATTTCCTCGATGTAGGATGCACCTTTTGCCGCCCGGTGAGGGGTTGACAGCCGAGCGGGGTAAAGCATGGTGCCCCCCTAAAGTCGGCGATGGGGGTTCTTGCGAGGGCTTAAGCGTGGTTGCGATCTATCTACAGAAGACGGTGCATGAGGGACTGTGGGCGCGCCGCATGGCGCTGTTCTTCGTGCAGCTGCTCATCCTCACCGTCCTCTTGCACCGCTTTGGCACTCTGGCCACGCCGGCGGCGATGAACCTGATGGCGGTTTCCATCGGTGGGCTGTTCCTTGCCATCATCGTGGCGGTCATCGGGCTCGCCCGCATCTGGTTCGGCGGCCAGATCGGTGCGGTGCAAGCCTTTACCGGCATCGCCATCGCGCTTATCGGGCTCGCCGTGCCGCTGTGGTATCTCTCTCAATTCTTCCTGCTGCCGCCCCTCAATGACATTCAGACAACGCGGCAGTCGATGGAATTCAAGCAGCTCGCCGCCATGCGGCCCGCCGACGCCAATCGTATCGTTGAGCCAGACCTCGCCGCCGCCGAGGAGCGTGAGAAGGCCTATCCCGATCTTCGCCCCATGGAGCTAGAGCGCTCGGTGACGGAGACGTTTGACATCGTGCATGAGGCGGTGAAGCGGCTGGGGTGGAACATCGTGCTGAATGAAGCTCCCGACGGAGATCAGCCTGGCCGCATCGAGGCGACTACCCGCACCCTGATTATGGGCTATACCGACGACGAGCTGATCCGCGTCACCGGTGACGATTCCCGGGCATATGTCGACGTCCGCTCGGTATCGCGCTACGGTATGCACGACCTAGGCGCCAATGCCGAGCACATCCGCACGCTGTTTGCCGAAGTTCAGTCAGCGCTGGAGAAGGGCGAGAAGACTGGCCTTGAGCAGGCTGAGCCCGCGCCGAAGGCCGGCACGGCACCCGTGCTTAAGAAGCCGGTGAGGAAGCGCCCGTCGAAACGGAATAGACGCTCGCAAGACCAGCAACAGTCTCAGCCGCCGGTTGAGCGCCGTGGCCTCTTTGGCCGGCCACTGCTAAGCCCCGACTGATCATGTGCTCAAGATGCGCGAGCACCGAGAGGGCCGCGGCGGCTTTCAAGTCGGCGTCGAGCTCGCCATAGATCTTGGCGACGATGCGCGGGATGGTGGAGACGCCGTCCTCGAGGCAGGTGAGGATCGTCTGCTCCCGCCATTGCCGGTGCATGATATAGGCCTTGACCACGCGCTGCGGCGTTTGCACCCGGCCGCCATGGGCCGGCAGGAAGACCTTATCGTGCCGCGCCAGCAGCTTCTCCAGCGAGGTTAGGAACTTCGCCATGTTGCCCTCTGGCGGGGCGATGACGGTGGTGTTCCAGCCCATTACGTGATCGCCGGTGAAGACGGTGCGCTGTCCGACCAGCGCAAAGCAGAGATGGTCTGGCGCGTGGCCCGGCGTGTGCAGCACGTCGAGCGTGACGCCGCCGGTCTTCACCACGTCCCCGTCCTGTAGCGTCCGGTCGGGCCGGAAGGCAGGATCGACGAAGGCCTCGCCGAGGCCTGGCGCGCCGGCGCCGCGCTCGGTGCCGGTTGGGCCAAAGCTCAAAATATCGCCGCCGAGCAGCGCCTGTAGAGGCCGCGCCCCGTCGCAATGATCACGATGGCTGTGTGTGATCAGGATATGGGTGACGCGCTCGCCGCGCGTGGCGTCGGCGATTGCCGCAAGATGCGCTTCATCGGCGGGACCAGGGTCGATGACCGTCACGCGGCCGCGGCCAACGAGATAGGTGTTGGTGCCGAGAAAGGTGTAGGGCGAAGGATTGTTCGCAACGATGCGCCGAACCTGCGGCGCAACCTCCTCGGCTACGCCGTAGTCGACCTCAACGCTTCGATTGAAGGCAAGCTCTGCCGACATGGTCTCGATTATAGGCTTCCAAACAACGCGCGTCCGATCCTAGCGAAGCGCGATAGTGACGGCAGCGCCGCCCGCAACTCAACCTTAATCTGCAAGGGCATTTGGCGCAAAATGTGGCCTTTGCGGACAAAGACTTATAGCCCCAAACGCTTAGAATTCGTTGCTCGAAAATCCACTCCTCATGCAGCGGACAAGCTCGATCCGCGCCCTGCAGCGCGGCTTGACCCTCATGGGGTGCTGAAACGGAGTATAGTTCGGGTGCGATTGCACGAATCGGAGGGCGCCGTTTCTTGTCGATCAAGCACCCCATCATTGTCATCACCGGCTCTTCAGGCGCAGGCACGAGCACGGTCAGGGGAACCTTCGAGGAAATCTTCCGGCGTGAGGGAGTGGTGCCGGCGATCGTGGAGGGTGACGCCTTCCACCGCTACGATCGAGACACGATGGAAGAAAAGATGATTGAGATGCAGCGTCAGGGTTACGCCAATTTCAGTCATTTCGGCCCTGAGGCCAATCTCTTCGAGGAACTGGAGGCACTCTTTCGCGAGTACGGTGAGCGCGGAAGCGGGAGGGTGCGCCGATATTTGCACAACGAGGAAGAAGCGCGTCCCTATGGGTTGAAGGCAGGCACGTTCACGCCGTGGGAGGGCCTTGCCGCCGGCACCAACGTTCTGTTCTACGAAGGCCTCCATGGCGCGGTGAAGACGGAGAAAGTGAACATTGCGCGCCACGCGGATCTGCTCGTCGGCATCGTTCCGTCGATCAATCTCGAGTGGATTCAGAAGCTTCATCGCGACAAGAGCGCGCGCGGCCAGACGCATGAAGCGGTGGTCGAGACCATGCTGCGCCGGGGGCCATCACCTGGAATGTCATCACGTGGTGGGGCGGAATCCCCTCGTCGAGCTCTCACGCTTTGATCGGCGGCCTTGTCGGCGCGGGAATTACAAAAGGCGGCGTCGGCGCCATCGTGTGGCCAGGCATCCTGAAAACCGTGGGCGCTATCGTGTGGTCACCACTCCTTGGTTTCGCTTTGGCACTTCTTCTGTGGTTGGCCGTGGCTTGGCTTTTTCTACGCAGCACCCCCTTTGCTGTTGATCGGCTGTTTCGCTCGCTTCAATTGATTTCGGCGGCCCTCTATTCCATCGGGCATGGCGCCAACGACGCCCAAAAAACGATGGGTATCATTGCGAGTCTTCTGTTCGCAGAGGGACTTCTGGGATCTCAATTTTATGTTCCGCTTTGGGTAGTGCTCTCCTGCCAGGCGGCCATGGCTTTTGGTACCCTGTTTGGCGGATGGCGCATTGTTCGAACAATGGGTTCGAGGATCACGCGGTTAAAACCGGTGCAGGGTTTTTGCGCCGAGACTGCGGGAGCGATGACGCTTTATTTGGCGACCTCTCTAGGAGTGCCGGTTTCAACAACCCACACGATTACGGGTGCTATCATGGGTGTGGGAGCCGCTCGGAGGGTCTCGGCGGTCCGCTGGGGCGTCGCGGGAGGCATTATTACAGCATGGCTCGTCACACTGCCGGCCGCCGGTATAATCGGGGCCATATTCTATGAATGTACAACCCTATTCTGATGCATCCAGCACCGAACGGATAGTAGGCAAACTTAGGAATGCGTTTTGCGAGCCCGCCATTTGCGTTGCAGCGGCATCTTCCCTTCAGCATCGTCGAGGCGAATGCAGGCCGCTATACCGAGCGTGGACGGCGATCCAAAAAAGGACTTGTGGTGCCGAGCTCGCCCGAGTGTGTGCCCGAGTTTTGCCCCTAGATGGTTGTCCGGCACCGGCAGACAAAAGACCGCCGTTTTGATCGACTACCATGATCATGGACTGGGGGTACTTCCGGAGTGATTGGAGTACCTTCAATGTGTGACTACAGCCTACATTTAGTCGCGTCCCGGCCCGCGAAGGTCGGAGACAAGCTGGTTTCGACGAGCTTCCCCCACACGACTACGCGTGGTTTTGCTTCGGTCGATGACCGTAATGTGGCCGTTTGTTTGCTCCCCGAGACAAAAGATCGCCGTTTTGATCGACTACCATGATCATGGACTGGGGGTACTTCCGGAGTGATTGGAGTACCTTCAATGTGTGACTACAGCCTACATTTAGTCGCGTCCCGGCCCGCGAAGGTCGGAGACAAGCTGGTTTCGACGAGCTTCCCCCACACGACTACGCGTGGTTTTGCTTCGGTCGATGACCGTAATGTGGCCGTTTGTTTGCTCCCCGGCACCGAGCTTGCCTTCGAGGAGGAGGTGAGATGCGATACTGGCATGGTCTTCTCCTGGAGACTCGGGCACACGGTCGCGAAGTTCCAACAGGTCGACAAGAATTGGTCAAACGTCCATCACGACGCCCTTGAGTTCCCCGACGGGAAAATCGTCCTGCTGACGCATTTGTGCAAAGGCCAACGCGCAACCGTGTTGCAATTGCCAGCAAGCCCGCGTGCGACGGTGGAAGAGCCGCAACAGTACGCTTCGCTCGCCGTGTAGCCGATTATTGCCTCACGCCTGGTTGCCGGAGTGTTTTTGGGCGGCAGATTTAGGTCAGCCTCAGCTCTTCGCAGGAGGCATTCCATGCAGGAGGCGATGGCCCAGCCCCCTGACATCCGCCGTCGACCCGGAACCGGCACCTGTATGCTGAATGGGTCAATAGCGAAATCTTAGGTGCTCGCACGTCTCTCGGTCTGACTTGCGAAGCTCTTGGCTGGCGCGTGCTCTCGTTCCTCAATCTCTCTGGAAAGCAGCCACTCAGCCATTTCGAGATCGGTTTCAGTTACTTCTGGAACGTCGGCCTGCCGAGCACGCTGAATAAACTTTCTCGCTTCAATGAGATAGTCCATTGAAACCTCCTATTCTCGACCGGTACTTACCCTCATAAGGGTGTTGAGTAGGAGAATGCCCCCTTACGCTCACTCTTCCATCGGCAGGCGTTGATGTCAGGGCCCTCAGGACCTAGGGCGCATGTTCCCATCTCCGACCGCGCATTCGGACACTGATGGTCACATGGTCGATCATTGGAGCCTGTGTCCTTGTCTTTCTCTGGCAATCTTCCTTGGGGAAGAGCAAAGCCCCCTCCCACGCAGTACAGCCAGTCACCTTCATGCACCCGGGGCCGAACCGAATCGGGCATTTGGTGTTCACAGAGATCTGTCATAGTTTTGCGCTATCAGGAAAGGCACGTAGGTCCTCGTGATTTTGGATCCGTATCCGTGAGACTTGTTGCGCAAAAGTGCTCTGCCCGTTAGCACGGTCTTGAGTTCTAAGGCTGTGCATGAAACCAATTATTTGTGGGGAGCAGTTCTTCTCCCTGGCGCGTTCCGGTGCTAATTTAGTGTTTGGCGATTAAATGCTTTTAGCATTGACGGGAGGGGATTCTATGCATGGGCTTCTGGTAGCGGCAGTTATTGTTTTTGTCCTCAACGCAGCGGGCAGTTTTATCGAATTTAACAATCGATTCGTGAACGCGCTTGTCGACACCGTATTGTTCGCGGTGGTGTTCGGGTTGCTCATCCACTTTGGATATTTGCAGATGAATTTTTCGAGTGCACCGAAAGCCGCGGCGCCGGTAGCGACTGCACCTGCGCCTACACCCGCACCTGCACCTACAGCACCTTGATCATATCCCGCCTAGGGATGAGTTTCATTCTTGGCTGCGCGCATGCCTTCTGCGATCGAGTCCTGCTCGCACATGTAAGCGCCTGCTATTGTGGTGCCGTAGTTCCGAGTTCCGGCGAAATGGTAGATGTCAGAATGCGTATTTGCCCAAACGACAGTGTCACGCGGGCAATGCACCCTCGCTTGTACTTCGGTCGCGTATTGTCCTTCTCCAGTGGACTTTGCTGAGGGAGAAGGGGCGCCGGGGCATTTATACCCATTCGACAAGCTCGGTCGACATGCGCGCTCCGTCGAAGCAGTTGTATCGGTCTGTCGTCGCTCACGGACAGGCACTTCACGATTTGCCGTGGGCGTTTCGCGCTGGACCCCAGGTGAAGCCGAAGTCGTCCCCGGGCAATGGTAGCCATTTGAAAGGCTCGGCCGGCATGTCCGGGTGGACGCAGTCGTGCGCGGCTTCGAACCATCGGGACAAGTCCAGAAATTAGAAACACTCGGGACACACTTCTTCGTCGCATTCGTCGCGCGACTGCTAGGCGCTGGTGACGCGGTGTTGTTGTCCGGACAGTGATAAAAGTTAGAGAGACTTGGCCGACAGGCTCTTTCGGCCGTCATCACCGGCGTGAAACAGAACGATAAAATAAGCCCAGTCGCGAGCGGAACAGCCAGCCAGAACTTCATTGTCGGCCTCCAACCATAGCGCAGAAGTTTAATTATAGCACCGGCCGTGCCGTAAGCAGAGACCGTAGTCGACGACGAAGTGTCCCGCTAAAACGTCCCGAACTGTGGTATATATATTTAGTGGCGATCGTCCCTGATCGCTCCTTGGTCGAAAGCCCTGGTCCGTGAATAACTGATTGGGGCTTTTCATTTCGTTTTACCCTCGGGATGATGGGCTGGCTTGCCCCCCGCCTTCAATTTGGATACCCCCGGTGGCCTCGGATGGGACCCGTTACGCTGATGTGTTCAGCGCTCGATAGACACTTGCTCTACTGACCCGGAGTCGCCTCGCTATCTCCGTTGGTCCAATGCCTTCGGAACGCAGACGTCGAATCTCCGGCGTCTTTGCTCGTGCTGTCGGGGCTCGCCCCTTGTACTTCCCTTCGGCCTTAGCTTTGGCAATTCCTTCGCGTTGCCGTTCGAGCATAAACTCGCGCTCGAATTGAGCTATGGCGCCGAGCATATTGAACATCAACCGGCCGGTGCAATTCGAGGTATCGATCGCCTGGTCAAGCACCTTGAGGGCGACTTGCTTCGCCTCTAATCGGCCACCAATGGCAACGAGGTGGGAGACGCTTCGTGCGAGTTTGTCGAGCTTTGTAACCACCAGCATGTCGCCTTCCCTTACATAATCAAGCGCGGCTTCGAGTTGCTCCCTTCGGCTAGGGAGGAGACCTTTTCGGCAAAAACCTTCTCGCAGCCAGCGGCTTTGAGCGCATCCGCGGTAGCTCGCGGGCAGGAAAGCGCCGACCGAAGCCGACGCCTTCATTCCCCTTTGCCGAGTAACATTGGCAGCTTGGCAATGTTGCTCGCTATGCGCCTGGGCTCGTCCTCGGTGCTGTCTTTTACACTGAGACTCACAGAGGCCTACTTCCGTAGCCGGTGGAGTCCCGTTTTCTAGGCGCGGGTCTCCCCCGGTGAGCTCAAGGTTGTCCCTCACTTAGCGGAGTTGGATCTCCGTCCCTCCCTTCTTCGTTGGCGCAGCAAACAGAAAGGAACCCGCTGACGGAAGCGCTGTGATGCGCTTGATCTCGCAGGTTCCAGCGATGATGCGCTGTTCTGGGGTCATTGCATCTGGTCGAGCATGTTCGAGAAGGCGGCCTTGAGCTTCAGCGCCTTCTTGATCTCGTCGGCACTAACATAGGGATATTCCCCGTATTCGAGGAAGCTCGGGCAGTGGTGGTCCCGGACGAACTTGATGAATCCCTCTGGCCTGGTCTTCCAATCTTTAGGGAAGCCTTCGAGGTTTTCGAAGACAGTAAGAATGCCGGTGGCCGAGAAGAGAGCCACAGCATCCTCGGTGTACTTGTCGAAGTCCGTGTCGAAGATGCCCTGATATTGGAAGTAGGACTCCCCGTTGATCTGGAAGACCTGCCAGCGCAAATAGTGCAGCTTGAGCACGGCAAGGCAGTTTGGGTCCTTGGCAACCGCTTCCTCAATCGTCTTGGCATGTTTGTAGCAGGCTTCCTCACCACCGGGGACCAGCTTTGCGATGATGGAGAAGCCATAGCACGCGGGAGTCTTGGGGAATATCGGGCCATAGCGTCCCTGTTCGGGCTTGCCGAGGTAACCTCCCTTCGGGATCGCCATGGCGGCGGGTTTCGTCCAGTCTTGCTGCTTCGATGCGTCCGACATAATGACGTGCCTTTCGGTCGCGTGTTATCTTCAGAATAGGCTCACCCTTTTCTGTGTTTGTATCGTGGCCGTGGGGGTTCGAGTGCCGCCCCGATGTCCGCTTGTGGCACTTTTCGGACATCCCACGCGTACTGACGAATGTCCGCTGTTGGGGGTAAAGCAGACATGACGCGGACGCTGGACAATGTCAGCTAATGACCCATAGCGGACATTGATGCATGCCATTCGCGATTGCGGCATAATGGTTTGCTCCTGAGCGAAAAAGCGTCGCATTCGGCGTAAGGCAAAGAGCTGGGAAATGCTGAATCAGATCGAAAACGATAGAGGCGAACGGCGTGGAAACATTAGCCCGTTGCTGCTCCATGGAGGTTAGTCATGCTGCGCAATCTCGCATTCGTCGTCAGTTATGCCGTTATCCAGGTGCTTTCCACTACGTCAGTCTGGGCAGCTGACTTCGGCACTGCAGAGGAAGCCAAAGCTATGCTTGAGAGAGCAGTGGCCGCGGTGAAAGAGGACAAGGCGAAGGCGCTTGATATGTTCAACAATGGCGAGGGCGGCTTCAAGGACCGTGATCTTTATGTGTGGTGCGCCAACGCGTCGGACGGCATCGTAACCGCGCAGCCTTACATGAATAAGGGCAAACAGCTGAGAGACCTTAAGGGCAAGCACGGTGCTCCGTTCGGTGAAACGATTATGCAGAATGCCACCGAGGGAGCGATAAAAGAGACCACCTACTGGTGGCCGCGACCCGGCGAGGACGAGCCCTTCGAGAAGGAGACTTTCTACACGAAGGTCGGTGACCAGATCTGTGGTGTCGGCTACTACAAGAAATAACTTGCCGGGCACTTATGTCTGCTTATGGCACTAAGCGGACGTGCCACTCGCACTGACCAATGTCTCCTTTCGGGGGTAAAGCGGACATGACGCGAACGGGCCGTTATGTCGGCTAATGACCCAAAGCAGACATGGGCGTTTGTCGGCCAGGCTTGCTGATCCCTCCCTCAGTGACCTTCAATGAGTTCGCCGAAAAGCTCGCCGACCTTAATCTTTGCCACCTTGTTCGCCTCTTTTCCCAACGCCGTGGCCTTGTAGACGCGACGAAAAGTCCGTCCCGAGCGCTCCTTTCGCGACTTCAAATAGCCGCCGCTGAAGAGCACCCGAAGGGAAGTGACGAACGGCTCGCCTCACTCGAATTTGCGCATGAAATCTATTTGGAAGGCAGGAGGAAGAGGCGCGGCATGGATTTTCTAAGCCGGAAGACGGGCGAGACAGGCGCCCGTAACCTTGCCCGAGCGGTGGTCAAATCGGGTGAAGTACCAAACGTGGGGAGTGAGAAAAGTCGGATCGAGCGCCTGGCGCGGAAATACACGAAGCGACGTGACAAGATGGAATGGCATGGGCCGAACATGCGCTTGTGTGAACCTGATGACCCCGAATTTGGAGACGACATCTAGAGGAGGCCCGGAAGACCAGACTCGTTCGTACGGCCGCCTCGACGTGAAGCCCGTAAAATAAATAGGCATATTTAATTTACAAAGACGGGCGCGAAATCATCCCATAAATAGATCGGCACCGAGCGGCGTCATGCGCCGCAGCATTAGAGCGAGAGGTGCCTTCAATGTTACACGACAAGTCACAACGCGTCCTCCCCTTTCATCTCGATCAAGTCCTAAGTGACGAGCTGCTCGCCTCATTAATAAGCGTGTCGCTCGACACGTTGCAGCGGCAGCGGGCAAAGGGGAACGCCCCACCGCGCACCCGCCTCAGCGATCGGCGCCACGGTACGCGCATGCGTCATTACGTCGAGTGGCTCGACGAACATCGCGAGGGGGCAGAAACCAGATGAGCCTATCCAATGAGAGGGCCGCACCGATGCCGCGCGACAAGCCCCGAAACGATTTTCCTGCTGGACGCCGGACTGATCGCCACGGAAATGGCACCCCAATCCCGAAAACGCAAGCGCGGATAATACGCGCGGATCTGACCATCAGTGCTGTCATGATCATGGCGCTGCGCAGCTCGCGCTTAGCAGGAGGCCGCCGATAACCATCTCCTACGATGAGCTTGCCGCGCTCGCCGATACGGACGTGCCCTCTCTGTGGTCCCGGCCGTCGATCGCCGGCAAATCGCAAGCGTCGCGTCCTCCGCGTCTGGCACACTGAACCCGGGTTCGCCTCTTATTGTTGCGCCCGGTGCCGTGAACGTGGCTGGGCGCGCGAAAATCAAGTGATTGCCGCTTCTCGCTCCCGCGGCGTGCATGAGCAAACCGGTCTTCGCCCATTTGCTCAACTAGTACCTCATCGCATAGCCGATCTCGACAATGCCAGGCGCAGCGAGGTCGCGCTCGCCATCTGGCAATCCTCCACGCCGGCACAGGGAACGCGGGTCGAGACTTATCTCGCGTCGCGCGGAATACATCTTACGCCGCCCGAAGCGCTGGGCTTCCATGCCGGTCTGAGAATCGGCGCCCGCTCGCTCAATATCGAACTGCAGGCCGCGCTAAATCCTGCTGGTGATCGCCAGGTCGAGCGCTTCGGCTGGACCTTCGCGCCGGGCGATAAGGTCATGCAGATCGAGAACGATTACGACAAGGACGTCTATAACGGCGACATCGGCTATGTCGACGACGTCGATCCCGATGCCGGCGAACTCAACGCCAGCTTCGACGGCCGCGCGGTCACCTATGGCTTTGGTGAGCTCGACACGCTGGTACCCGCCTATGCCGCGACTATCCATAAGAGCCAAGGCTCGGAGTACCCTGCCGTGGTGATTCCAATCATGACCCAGCACTACGCCATGCTGCAGCGGAACCTCCTCTACACGGGTATCACCCGCGGCAAACGCCTCGTCGTTCTGGTTGGTCAGAAGAAGGCAGTCGCCATCGCGGTTCGCAACGTCTCTGGCCGGCGGCGCTGGTCGAAGCTGGACGAGTGGCTTCGGCCTTTGCCATGGCAAACGGTACTTCACGGGTGAAATCGCCGTGACGAATCACAATACAATCGGGTTCCTTCAATAGGATCCAGTTTGTCTGATGCGCTACAGCCTCCACGAGATTGACAAGCATCGTGTTGTCGCGACAACGGTCGCAGCCGACCGTGATGAGGCATTAGAGTGGTTTAGCGAAAAGCTGCGTTTGATGCTGACCTTCGAGGGTGACCCTGTGGCCGCCGATTATGTACTTGACGAATGGCCTGAGGGCCTGCTTGCGCACTCTGCGAACCCCACCATTCCGGTTTTCGTAGTCAGCGCAGTAGCTGCACACCCCCAGGCATCACAAGGCGCTGGGTGTGGTCAGACCGGCGGTTGAGCGGCGACCGCCTCAGTTCGATTGGGTATCCGCCTGTCCAGGAGGCGCTCTGTTAGGTCGCCGGTGCATACAGCCTGTTACCTTTTGGTGACGAAGGCTTTACGGCTTGATGGCACCATGCTGTCGGGACCGGGGGCCGAAGATGTCCAAATGGCAAGCGGAGAAGGCAGAAAGAAATCGTCAGTCTCTCGCCCGCCTCAATAGGGCATTGCCACGCATCTTTCCATCCGCGGTTCTGTCTTGGGCACTCGGCCGCCCTTTCGTGCCGCCGACGCCGCGGCTCGCGGTAGATTCGTATTGGCGCGCCCATCCGATCCGCGCCGATCGGCTGGCGCGTGCGCTTGCTGCTCGGAGCGGAGCGCCCAGAGGCTGGACTTGGCAGCTCGGCGATAACCGCGAGCATGGATTGCCTGCCACATATCGAACGCCACCCGCGCCCTATCGCGAACGCGCATATACGCAGGGTCCGGGATTCTGCTGCGTGTGCGGCCAACCGGTCTATCGCTTCGGTTGGCATGTCGATCTGTGGGATAGCGGCGCCAACATGAATGCGAACTGGCACTGCGCCTGTGTGATCGCGTGGCAATTTTGGAACGCGCCGAGTGACTACGCCCGGCTCCTGCGGCGGCTGCAAGCGCGGCGCTGCGGCCAGAGCGGCGGACGGCTGTGGAAGAGCGCCGAAGTTGACCACCGCGTCCCGCTGTTTCGGGTGTGGAGCGAACACCGGGAAACGCCGTGGCCGGATTTGCTCACCTATTGGGGCCTGCCAAACCTCCAGGTAATCAATCGTGACGTTCACGCCACAAAATGTGCCATCGAGGCGCGAGACCGACGTGCCGCACGCCTCGCCCCTGCCGCCTAAGCATCAATTGATTTCACGCTTATGCGAGACCTCATTTTCGTCGTCACATGTCCATTAAGCGATGGAAAGCGGACGTTGCTGAGCCACTGCGCTTTGAATTAGGCCGCCGGATCAAGCAACGAAGCGTCCCCCCTCAAAGCGGACATTCATCAGCACGGTTTGTACGTCCGCTTTGTGCCATATGCAGACATCAAGGATAGTTAGCTAACCGGATTTGAGCGTTCCTTGATGATCTTGTCGTACGCCTCTTTGAGAGACGCACGCTTCTCGATGGCAATGATGGCAAACTCCTTTGGCACGCCGCGCGCGTCGTCGTCAGCGACAAGCACGCGGTAGTAGCGTTCGAGCTCCTCATCGCTGATCGAAGGCTTTACGCCGAGCACGTCATAAGGATTGCGCTTGGCGGCATCCAGATGGCGGGCCTTGATCGAGTTGAACTCGCCGACGGTGAAGCCGAAGCGCTTGGCGACCTTCTCAAGGAACTGTTCCTCTTGCTGATGCACTTCCTCATCGGCTTTCGCTATGTGGAAGAGACCATCCAGGACGTCCTCAAGCAATTTGCGGTTGCCGTTGAATACAGTCACGAGCTGTTCGGCACAGGTCTCAAAGTTTGTTACCTCCCGCTTGGCTGAATTGAAGATTGGCGCGGCCTGCTTCATCTCTGCCGCAGAGAGCTTGAACGCCTCTTTGAAGGCTTTGACCTCGTCGGCATCGACGGTGCCATCGGCCTTGGCCATCTTGGCACTTAGCACGATGACGCCCACGGTGAAGGGCATTTCGTTGTCTGGTTCAGAGACTTTGCGCGCTTGACTAGTGGACCCGAAACTGAGAAGCGAGCTGATCTGGCCTCCGACCGAGAGATTGCGTGTAGCAGCTGAAAGCCTCTCCCAAATCGACATTCGAATCCCTCCCGGAAGCTACGCCGGCCCGGCCACGTTACGGACAGAATAGAACCGTTCCCAGATTGGACTGTCCGCGCTTTTTCGACAAGTTAGCCGCGTCTCGATGGAGGCATTGTTTCACATCAAGGAGCGTCGCTTTTGTGGACTTCCGCAAAGTCATTGGGGGCACGTGGAGCGCATCAGCCGGCGCGTCCGCTAAGTGCCATTAGCAGACATTCACCTGGTGTGGGGTTAGCCTGCAACTTTGGCTGTTGGCGAAACTCAGAAGCATTTGAATTCAGATTGATCCGCTAGCCAACACCAACCCAAGAGCGTTCGTAGCTGTGGCGACCAGTGCCCAAGAGCCGCCCTCGCCCTTGGCGGGGTTTAGCAAGGGATTTCGATGGGATGCGAGTAGCTTAGGGGCGCAACTGGCGTGCTATTTGGCCAGTACTTCCGCGAAATCTGTGGCCCTGCACGTCATTCTGCCCTACGAGAAGAGCTCTAGGCAACGAGCGGGCTCGACCACCCATGCGGGCACTGGCGCTCGAGCATCTCCATTCGAATCCCGTGGGCGTCTACGGTGACGTGCTTCTCGACCGCGGGATCGAGGTCCATCGTGTTCGTCTCGACCTCGGGGAAGCGCTTCCCGACTGGCGCGAGTACGACCTGCTCGTGGTCATGGGAGGGGGGATGAGCGTCTACGAGGAGGACGCGTACCCGTGGCTCGTGGCGGAGAAGCGCGCGATCCGCGAGGCCGTCACGACGGGATGTCCGTACTTCGGCGTTTGCTTGGGATCCCAGCTGCTGGCGACCGCGCTCGGCTCGCGCGTGTTCCGCGGGCCGGAGCCCGAGCTGGGCGTCAATCCGATCTTCCTCTGCGAGGCCGCCCGCCGCGACCCGGTCTTCAGGGCCTTCCCGCCCGACGTCGAGGTGTTCGAGTGGCACTCCGACACATTCGACTTACCCGAGGGCGCGGTGCGCCTCGCCCGCTCCTCCCGCTACGAAAACCAGGCGTTCCATGTCGGGCGGACCGCGTATGCGATCCAGTGCCATCTGGAGCCCTCGCACGACGACGTCCGTGACTGGTTCGACGCGTGGCCCTCGCTCGGGGAGACGTTCGAGGCCCGTTACGGACGTGGCTCCCTCGCAGGCTTCCTGGAGGAGTACGCGCGCTCGATGCCGCTGCTCCAACAGACCGCCCGTCAGCTGTTCCGCCGCTGGCTGGAGAATGCCCTCGCCCACGGGCGCCCGGCCTCGGCTGCGAGCGGCGCGGGAACGGCCACGGTCGCGGATGAGGGGCTCCTTGGTCGTGCCCGTGAGCAGGAGCGCATCGGCCGGATGCTCGACGAGGCCCGGGCCGGCCGCAGCGGCGCGATTGTGATCTGCGGTGAGACCGGGGTCGGGAAGACAGCGCTGCTCGACGCCGCCGCGGAGCGCGCCGACGGGATGCGCGTCCTCCGGGTTTCCGGTGTCGAGGACGTGAGCGAGCGCCCGTACGCGGGGTTCGAGGAACTGTGCCGGCCGCTCCTCGGCGGGATCGGCGCCCTCCCGGACACCCTTCGCCAAGCGCTGTCAGCGACCCTCGGCCTCGCCGCTGCCGAGCGCGGCGATCGATTCGCCGCGTACGCCGGCGCGCTGTGGCTGCTTGCCGCAGCGGCGGAGGAAGACCCACTTCTTGTTTGCGTCGACGACACGCACCTGCTCGACGACGCCTCGCTCGAGGCGTTGGCGTTCATCGCAGGACGGATCGGAGCGGAGGGGATCGCGCTGCTCGTCGCGACAGGCGGCGACCCGGGAACGTTCGGCGCGGCCGAGGTCGTCGAGCTTCAGCCCCTCGACCGAGCCGCGTCGCTGACCCTCCTCGAGCGGAGTTTCGGCGACGAGCTGTCGCCGACCGTGGTCGCGGAGGTCGTCGACGTCGCGCGCGGCAACCCGCTCGCGCTGCGCGAGATCCCTCTCAGCCTCACGCCGGGCCAGCGCGTTGGGAGCGTCCCGCTCGGCGACGCGCTCCTCACCTGCAGATCCGCGGAGCACGCCATCCTTGCCCGCATCAGCGCGCTCGGGGAGGACGCACGCCGGGCCCTGCTCGTCGTCGCGCTCAGTTACGGGGAGGAAGGCGCGGCCATCGCGCGGGCACTCCAATCGGCCCGCTTGAGCCTCGAGGAGCTGAGGCCGGCCCAGGAGGCTGCGCTCGTCGCGATCTCGGGCGGCCGCTTCTCATTCCCGCATCCGCTCGTGCGCTCGACTGTGGTGTACGGAGCGCTTTGTTCAGAGCGGCGTGCCGCCCATGCCGCCCTCGCCGGTGCCAGCAACTCCGACGCGTCTACATGGCATGCGGCACTCGCCGCTCCCGGGCCCGACGAGCGGATCGCGGCTTCGCTCGAGGACTGCGCCAGGCGAGCTCTCTCACGGCACGCACATTCGGCGGCCGCGCGCGCGCTCGAGCTCGCGGCGCGCCTGAGCCCTGCACGGGCCAAGCGCGCGAGACGGCTGGTCGGCGCGGCTGAGGCGGCCGCGCTCGCCGGCCACATCTATGCGGCAGTCGACCATGTCGAGGCCGCCCTCCCTGAGCTCGACGAGGGGGACTCGCGGGCCGCGGCCGAACTGCTGCTCGGCAGCCTGCTCGCGCGCAGCGGCTCGGCCTCGCGGGCACGCGACCTGCTGCTCGACGGCGCTGCGCGCTGCGAGGCGTCCTATAGGCCGGCGGCGGCCCGTCTGCTCGCTGCTGCGGTGATCCCGGCGCTCCGCGCCGGGTCGCCCGCGCGCGCCTGCGAGATCGGACAGCGGGCGCTCGAGCTCGCCGAGGGGGGACCGATCGAGGCCGCTGCGGCGCTCATGCTCGGCACGGCGCTGACGTTCAACGGCGATCCGCGCAACGGCCGCGCACTTCTCCTCCGAGCCATCGAGCTCCGCGAGCAGCTTAACGCGGAGCCCCAGCTGCGCGCCTACCTAGGCGCGGGTCTTCGCCTCGCCGGCGAGCACGACCGTGCTCGGGAGGTGCTCGCACAGTTGATCGCCAACGCGCGTTCTCACGGCGCATTCGGCCTGCTTCCCTACGCGCTCGTGCGCCTAGCCGACGTCGAGCTCGACACGGGTCACTGGCCGGCGGCGCATGCTGCCCTTGCAGAGGCCGCTTCGCTCGCGCGCGAGATGGGGCAAGGCGCCGACCAGGGCCTCGCTTCGGGCGCGCTCGCCTGGCTGGACGCCGCGCAGGGGCGGGCCGTCGATTGTCGTCGGCACGCCAGCGAGGCGATCGCCCTCGCTGTGCGCTTGGGAGCCGGCTCACGCCTCGACCGCTCGGTTCCGGCGCTGGGCCTTCTCGCGCTCGGCTGCGGGGAGCTGGACGCCGCAATCGAGCACCTAGCCGAGGTACGCAAGACGCAGCTCGAGCAGGGCTGGTGCGACGCAGCCGTGCTTCCCCATCGCGCGCGCGATCTGATCGAGGCTCTCGTCCGCGCGGGGCGAGCCGCCGACGCGGAGCGCGAGCTTTCGATCTTCGAGCAGGAGTGCCGCAAGACGGAACGGCCTTCGGCGCTCGCGGCCTTGGCGTGCTGCCGCGGACTGCTTGCCAGTCCTGACGCGGTCGACGGGCTCTTTCGCGACTCGCTGGCCCACGGAAGCGACGTGGTCGGCCCCTTCGAGCACGCCCGAACGCTCCTTGCCTACGGCCGTCGGCTCCGGGAAGTCGGCCGAGCCGCCGAGGCCGTGGAACACCTCGAGGGCGCGTTCACCGGCTTCGCCCAGCTGGGGGCGGAGCCCTGGCTCGCGCAGGCCCGCAGTGAGCTCGAGGCGTGCGGTGCTACCCCTCCCGACTTGCCGGCGGATCCGCTAAGCGGCCTGGGCGAGCGGGAGCTCCAAGTGGCGCTCGCCCTCGCGCGCGGCGAGACTCCGGAGGAAGCCGCCGAGCACCTGCTGCTGACGGTGCCGACGGTCAAACACCTGTGGGGTCGACCTCCTCTCCGGTTCCTAGGCTAAGCACGGCTCGGTCTTTGAGAGTTCGAGCTGGGTAACGGCTCAATTTCGACCCGCCGAGGCGTCAGCCAGGCGTCGCGGCGGCGAGGCGCTTCGCCAGGTGCTCGATGATCCGGCTCGAGATCGGCGGGTGGCGGTGGAGGAGCGTCCGGAAGTCCGTCCCCTTCAGGACGAGGAGATGGGCCGGCGTGCGGCAGCGCAGAGCGGCCGTGCGCCTCAGGTCCGTGAGCACGGCGATCTCGCCGATCGCCTCGCCGGTGCGGGCGACATACTTCACCTGTCCCCCGCCGTGCTCGTCGACGATCTCGACCTCGCCGCTGACGATGATGAACATCTCATCGCCCTCGTCGCCCGCGTGACAGAGGTAAGCGCCCGGCTCCTCGCGGCGCTCGTTCGTGAGGCGCGCGACCCTCCAGATCTCCTCGGCCTCGAGCGATGAGAAGAGGTCGATCGACTTGAGGAAGAGCGGGCGGTCGAGGGTCTTGTCACTCTTTTCGGCCACGCTCCGGGCGAAGACGGCGCGGACGGTCTTCAGGTCCTCGGCCAGCTCGTCCAGGCGCAACCTTGTCGTGTGGCGCATGGCGTAGAGGTGGCAGAAGTCGCCCTCGGTCGAGAGCGACCACTTCTTCACAACCCACTCGGGCGGGCGGTCGAAGATCACCGCAAGCCCAAGCTCGTTCTTCCACGGGTTGAAGCCCGCCGCGGCCAGGACGGACACGGCGTAATCGGCCATGTCGAGCATGTGGCGGGCGAGCTTCACGAACCCGCTCGTGCCCGTGCGCGCGATCGCGTACCAGAGCGCGATCGGGGCGAGGCCGCTGCGAGAGCCGGCAAGCGTCGTGTCGACCGAGCCAATGTACTCGACCTGCCGCGCGTTCCCGTAGGCGAGGTAGTCGAAGAGCGTCATGAAGACGCCGCAGATGATCGGGGTCCCGATGATCTTGTGGCCCGAGAAGGCGACACTGTGGATCGGGAGCCTGAAGTCGAAGATTGGCACCTTCGCGCCAAGGCCCTTCAGCTGCTCCGCGAAGGGCAGGAAAAAGCCTCCGAGCGCTGCGTCGACATGCAGGTAGTAGTGCTCGATCCCGCGTTCACGCAGGCGCCGGACGATCTCCTCGACGTCGTCGTAGGCGCCGGTGAACGTCACCCTATGTTCGCGATGATCAGCGGTGGGTGGGCGACGGGGTCGTTCCGCACGATCGCCTCGATTAGCGCGTCCACGCGGACGCGGCCGAGCGGGTCAGAGGGGATTGTCTCGGACGGGAGCCTCAGCATGTCCATGGTCTTGTTGATCGAGTAATGCGTGTCCTTCGAGAAGAACGCCTTAGGCTGGGGCGCTGGCCCGTCGGCCCTTCCCCTGCCGACCGAACTCGAGGTAGTTCCGCCCGACGTAGATCCCGTAGATGTTCCCCTCGGTCCCGCCACTGGTGACGTAGCCCCAGTACTTGCGGTCGTCGACGTGAAAGAGGCGCGCGACGAACTCGAGCACGGCGCGCTCGAAGGTGCGCGAGTGGACCCCGTAGTTGCCGTCTGATGTAGGGGTCGCCGAGATTGTTGGAGTTAAAGCCGAGGAACGGCCCGAGGGCGGAGTAGTCGATGTCCTGGTTCAGCTGGTAACCGAGCAGCTTCCTCGACTTCTCGTCGAGGAACTCCCGCAACGTCTCAAGGTGCTCGCGCACCACCGCGTCGGGGAGCGGCTCCGGCGTTCCGAGGAGCGACAGGTCGGCGGGCGCGGCCTTCCGTTCGGCGGCGGGTGACATAGGGGCCTCCTATCTCGGGAGGAACGGCCGCCTTCATACAATGGACGCATGGGGGGCTCAAGAGCGAGCAACGGCTGGCTCTACGCTCAATCGAGGCCGCAAGCCGCGACCTTCCAATAGTAACGACTTCACTATGGGACTTGCGCTCCAGGGAGCGTGGCCATGGGTAGTTGCACGGTGAGCGTGATCGAGTCGGGGAGGAAAACGCACGCGCCGGATACTGAGGTCTCGTTGATCGACGCCATCCGCAGCTGGCGTGGCAACGTCCGCAACCGTGGCAAAAGCTCATTATTATCTGGGTGCTGGCAAGGAAGGCCCCCTGTCATGCCGGCCGACTGCGAATGACGGGCGCGTGACGTTATCACAGGCGCCGCGAGGACAGACTAGGTGGGCCTTGGGGATGTCCGCTTAGGGTCAAAAGCAGACATCGCGTCACTTCCACGTATGTCCGTTATTTCCCTCAAAGCGGACACTCATCAGCGCGGTTTGCACGTCCGCTAAGTGCCAAAAGCAGACACCAGGTCAGTTGTGCCGCGAAGGCATGGCAATCCGTGGAAGTTCTTGTGATGGAACGTCAGCTGCGCCGCGCCGCTAGCTTGGCCTGCCGGTGCGAGGCGTCAATGTAGGCGAAGCGGCGGCTTCGCGAGAGAACTGCGCGCGGCTTAGAGATGAGTTGTGGTTCAAGGGCCGAGAATGGTTTCAGGATCGTGGATGTTCCATCCCACAGGACGACGCCCTGATTGCCGAGCTGACGGCACCCACGTACAGCTTCACCTCGACCGGCAAGATGGTGGTGGAGAGTAAGGCAGACATGAAGAAGCGGGGACTCCGCTCGCCTGACTTGGCCGACGCCTTTCTTCTCACCTTCGCGTGCGGTGAGAGGAAGTTTGAGCGCTATCGAAGGCCAGTGCGGCGATGCTCGGCTTGGGCAGCGTAGAGCTGGTTATGTGTGGCCGTGTGATCCAAAGTTCGGCACCGCGAATAGTTTTTGGTTAAAACTTGGTTAAGAAGCGTATCGAACCCGACTGACGAGCTACGCCGATGGGACATTCCCCATCTAAAAATGGCGGATTCGCGTGCCCCAAGCGTCCTTAGGGTATGGAGGGGGATGATCGCCTTCGTGCTCAGGCTTATAATGCAAATACTCTGAGGGGGCTCGTTGGGGGGTGAGGGAGAATGGACACGTCAGCTCGCGCGCAAGATTCTAGTTCACTCAGTATTTCCACAATCAGCGAAGACCTAACGATCACCGGCAGCGTCACATCGCAAGGCGAGCTTCATCTCGATGGCCAGGTCCAAGGCGACGTGCACTGTGTCGCGCTTGTACTCGGAGAAAATGCACAGCTTGAGGGTAACGTAGTTGCGGAGGATGTGATGGTCCGTGGCCGCCTTATCGGCTCGGTGCGTGCGCTAAAGGTGATGTTGCAATCCACGGCCCACGTCGAAGGCAACCTCGTTCACAAGAGTCTCGCCGTTGAACACGGCACGCATTTTGAGGGCGAGTCGCGTCCCTCAGAAAATCCGCTAGCGTCCAACCCACAGGTTCCTGGGGTAGAACCGCAGCTAAACCACGACGGGCACTCTGAAACCGTGAAACAACGCGAACGAGGGAATGGCTTCATCAAATCCCTCCCGGAGTTGCTCAGTGCATAGATATGTCCATGCTTTGCATAGGATAGGAGGGCACCATGTTTGAGTCGAAGCAACGAGGAACGGTGATCGCTAAGGGGTTGAAGATTGTCGGCAGCGTCACCGCCGAGGGATTAGTGGAGGTCAATGGACAGATTGATGGCGAACTTCACTGCACTTCCCTCGTCATCGCCCGTGGGGCTCATGTGACCGGAACCGTCGCAGCCGAGCGCGTGGTTGTGGATGGAACAGTCGAAGGTCCAATTCAAGGCGGAGAGGTCATTCTGAAGTCGCAAGCTCATGTGGTTGGCGATATTCACCACCAATCGCTCGCCATTGAGAATGGTGCCTTCTTCGACGGTCGGTCCATGCAAATTCGTGGAAACGGACAAGTGCCCGAAAAGCTTGAAAGGAAATCGTTGAGGCAAATTGCATTGCAAACAACAAAGAAACCCTCTCTCGCCGGGTAGAGCGGGCCGAAGCTGTGGAAAAGCTTCGCCTGAGGACGGCCTTGGGTCGGCGCTCCTAACCTGCCACATTTCTGCACACCGGGTGGGTACGCTGAGGTGTGTGCAGTCGCACTGAGCGCGTATCGACGAGGCTAGGCAACAAGAAGCCCGGCCTCACGTTCACATGACTGCCGGGCTTCTGCCAGCCTTGGGGCTGATTGAAAGTGTTCTAGTAGCGCCAACCGTAATGGCGTCGGTAGCCATAACCATAATAGGGTCGTCGGTAGCCGTAGCCGTAGTAGGGTCGGTGGTAGCCATAGCCATAATATGGGCGGTGGTAGCCATAGCCATAGCCGTAATAACCACGGCGGTAGCCACGGCGATAATGTCGCCGGGCGTATCGATGGTAGTAGGCAACCTTTTCAGTCGGGGTATAGCTTTTCGTTAGAGGGAACACCGGTCTTGGCGCTGCCTCGGCTTTCCCAACGATGGAGCCAGCGAGAAGTATCGTCAATGTCGCGAAGAGAGCAGTGATCAGCTTGCGCATGTTTCCTCCGTGAGGAGTCGATGCTAGTCCTAGGATCCAACGTCCGATTGGATGAGGCGTTCCACGGATCGGTCGTCTTTGACCGTTGCCCGCAAGCTACAGCGTGCGGCAAGTGCCTGATGGCCTCATGGTCAACAGAATAAGAAAGACCATCTAGGTCGGCCCTCTTGTCTCTGCTAGCGCGTTGCAGGAAGGACACAGCGGGCAACTGAGGATTTGATAGATTAGGCTGTTGGCTCGCTCCTAAGGCGTCGGCTTCGCTCGCCGCCCTTACTCTCACTGAACCGTTCTTGTCCCTCGGTTTGTGGTCTTGGCCGCCTCTGCAAGTTCGATCCTCATCAATTCCATCGCATCGGGATCGATGTCAGAAGTTGTCTCAACTAGTGAACCATGGCGGCTATACGGGCCTCGCTAGCACCTTTCTTCCGCTCTTCCGCAATGGCGTTCTTGAATCCCTCAATCATCGGCTTGTATTTGAAGTACAATGGCTCGTGTCTTTGCGTCCATAGTAGGCGTGCATCAAAGCTCACTTCGCCGATCTTAGCGATGCCTGCAAAGTAGGGCTGGCGAATGAGGCAGCTGGCGAAGACTAGAGTCAAAAATCAGTAACCAAGGTTACAGCGGTGGAAAGCGCCGTAACCTTGGTTAGCCTTCGCATCCTGGGTCGTGGGGTGATTATAGACTCCGACATCGAAATCTCGGGTCCGGCACGTCGATCAACTACTGCACCCTGCGCGCTCATAATGGAACCGGAGAAGTCCGTGCTGCGCCAGCGGGGCTTCTATTATGCGCCGCCACCCGCGATGCCGTTCACGCTGCTGCCCAGTCGGTACCAGCCCGCTGCGAGATCGCTGGCCCGGCAAAAGAAAAGACCAGGGCGACTGGCCCCGGCCTGTACTGATTAAATCCTACGCTCCGGCGCGGCCTCATGCCGTTCGGGATGCACCCTGCGTGGCGCGCTTGACCACCGTGGCCGCGATGCCCGCGAGCACGGCCCTGGCCTGTGGGGACTTCAGTATGTTGATAATCGGGTTCGACCCTGGCGCTTGCCCCTGAGGCTGGGCGTCGCCACCGCCAAGGAGATCCCGAAGCTGACCGGGCTTCTGATGCAGGTCGGTGAGCACTTTTCCCAGGTCTGTCGGATCGGGCGCTACCTCTCGCGGAAGCGTCACACCGCGCGCCGCGGCTCGCTCCTGCAGCATCTTCAGGAATTCCGCTCGCTCTTCCGGCGACAACTTGCCGAGCGCCTCTCGCGCCGCCTGAGCGTACTGATCGGACGGCACGGCGTGGGACACTTCACCATACCGCTGCAGAACCTCTTGATCGGAGTAGCCCTCGGACGGGTTTCCTTGTTCGTATCGATCAACGAAATCCTTATAGTCTTTCTGACGTTGCCCACCGCCGAGTAACTCGTCAAGCATACCCATGTGCACCTCCCTTACGCACTGTAGCCGCCAGCAACACCAAAAAGTGTCATTGGGAAAACGCATCGTAACAGTTTTGGACTGGCTAAGAAAAAAATCACGATCTTCTTCTAAAAGCGAAAAGGCGGCCCGCTTTGGTGAGCCGTCTTTTGCTACCGGTGGCGATAACCACTCGTCTGCTGTAAAGTAACCGCAGGAGGAAATCGCATTGTCCGATAACAACCAACTTGGCTCTGTCGTGTGAGGTGAGTCATGCGCTTGGATGAGCTACCTAAAAGTCAGCGTGTTGAAGATCGGCGCGGCGTGACTGCAGGTCGTGCTGGTGGCATCGGCATTGGCACAGTTGTGGTACTCGGCCTAGTCGGCTGGGCTTTTGGCATCGATCCGCGGCTGCTCATTGGTGGCGCGGAAATGCTGTCCAAAGTCGGCCAGACACAACAACAGCAGGTTCCTACCGGAGCGCCGTCTGACGAGTTGGGCAAATTCGTCTCGGCTGTCCTCGGCAGCACAGAAGAAGTTTGGACCGGAGTTTTTGCTCAATACGGCGAAACTTATAAACCGCCGACGCTGGTCATGTTTTCAGGAGCGACACAGTCGGGCTGTGGGTTTGCGCAATCCGCAATGGGTCCGTTCTATTGTCCGAATGACCAGAAGGTTTACCTCGACACAAGCTTCTTTCAGGACCTTGAGCGGCGCTTCGGCGCTTGCGACGTCGGCAGCAAGACCTGCCAGTTCTCGCAAGCCTATGTGATTGCTCACGAGATCGGCCACCACGTCCAGAACCAGCTCGGATTATTGCCGAAGGTGCAACAGGCGCAACGTGCAATGGGGCAAGCTGAGGCAAACGGTCTCCAGGTCCGAGTGGAGTTGCAAGCAGACTGCCTCGCGGGAGTCTGGGGGAACCGCGCGCAGGCTAAGTGGCAATTCATTGAGCCCGGAGACGTTGAAGCTGCAATGCAGACGGCTTCGGCCATTGGAGATGATCGGTTGCAGCACCAAGCGCAAGGCCGCGTCGTGCCGGACTCATTCACCCACGGCACTTCAGCACAACGTACGCAGTGGTTTATGACTGGCTTAAAATCGGGAGATGTGGCGAGCTGCGACACCTTTCAAACTCAAGAGCGGTAGTGCCCGTCCTGACACCACCTTGGCAGGTAGTTCGCCCGGCCCGCTGGCGCACATTCCCCGATCTGTCGGTTTATGGGTACACGCCCTAGGTCTGGCCGGGCAGCCTCGACCCCTGCCTCTCTTACACAATCCACCCCAGCTCGCGCGCCTTCTCGGTCGCGATGCGCCAAGCCAACTTCATGAAGTTCGCGCTGGTTATGCTAGCTAATGGATCATCTGCCTTCGGCAACTGGTAGGCTACAAGCTGTCGGCCGCCGCCATTCGGCCTACGGTACCGGACGCGATAGGATGTGCCTGGCATAGCGACCACGATGTTGTTGCCGTGAGTTTCAATGAGGATGTCTTCGGTCATGCCGACGCCTCTAGCACTTCGAACATGACAAGATTGTTTAGTAGTCTGGACACAGCGTCGCATCAGACAATCCATCCCAGCTCGCGCGCCCTGTCGTTGGCGAGCTTTCGGGCGCGAGCGAGGAATTGTGCCCGCGTGATTGGACCCCTCTGCTCATATTGAAAATAGTCGAGCCTTGCCACGAGCTGGGGACCGCGATCTGGCTTCCGATACACCACCCGAAAGCTGGTTTCCGGCATCGTGACGATGATGTCGTGGTCCCGCACTTCGACGTGGAGATCAGCGCCGGTCATTGTTTCCATTCACCCCTGGCGCGTCGCCGTTGGTGAACTCTACCCCGACAGCCTCTAGGGCGCGCCCTTTTGTTGTATCCTCAGGCTGAGCTAAGTGGGGTTAGTCAATGCGGGGATTGCACCTCAACGGATGGCAGCGCATCGGCATTCCGAAACCCATGGCCGGGAAGGCTGGCGGGCATGATCATGGGCGTCCTTGCGACGTGGTTCCGGCCTTCTTGAGTGTGTCTCGCTCGTTGCTAAGCCTCTGCGGCGGCGGGTGGAGCGCCTCCAATCAGCCGCTCTTGCTCTGCTTCCAGAAGCGCCGACGCGAGCTTAGCATCTTCCTCACGCAGCTTGCGTAGGGCATCACCACGACGAACGCCACGCTTGGGCGCTCCTGAACCGACCGGAACGTCTCATCCCTAACGGGGGTTTCATTAGGAGTCACGAGACGGGGAAGTCAGGAGGAAACACATGCCCAAGCTGCTCACTGTCTTTGCAACGGCGACAATTCTCATAGCTAGTAGCGGCATAATCTGGAAAGCCGAGGCAGCGCCAACCACCGGTATCGGAAGTCTGGCACCTCTAACGAAGAGCTATACGCCCACTGAAAAGGTTGGTTATTGGCGGCGTTATTATCGGCGGTGCTATCGCCGGGGTTATTGCGGTTATGGCTATCCCTCTTACAGCTATGGCTACAGGCCATATGGCTATGTGCCCCCCGCCGGGTACGCCTATCCTCCTGCGACCAGCTATGCTCCCCCTCCGGAAGCTGACTACGGCGACGCTCCGCCTTCGGAAGGCGACTACAACGACGAGGGCAACTACGGTAATGGTCAACCGCAGGAAGGCGACTATGCCGGCGCTCCGCCCCCAGAAGGTTATTAATCGAACTACAGCAATTCGCATCAGGGGCTAATGTCTGCTTCTGGCACAAAGCAGATATGCTCAATGCGCTGACGAATGTCCGCTTCTGGGGGCAAAGCGGACATTCGTCCAACCGCTGCTTACCGAGCTCGATTTATGAGTACTCGGCCTGGGAAGGGCTCGGCTTTGCCCCGCTTGTGCCGAAAGCGCGCACCCTTTACGGCACAAAGATAAAGATATAAGTTTCGCAACGTGGTTAGAGCCCAAAAACTGCAAAGTCAGGCCCGTCGCATAAACGGCCGTTTGCGGGACAGCCCTCCCCCCTCACCTCTGATTGGTTACATGCGGGTATCGAAGGCCGATGGCTCGCAAGTGCTCGACCTGCAGAGGGATGCGTTGCTTGCCGCAGGCGTAAGTGAGCGGCACCTCTACAGGGATGCGGCTTCTGGCAAGAAGGACGACCGGCCCGGATTAGGTTCGTGCCTCCAGGCACTCAGGGAGGGCGATACGCTCGTTGTGTGGAAGCTGGATCGGTTAGGCCGCAGCCTGCGCCATCTCGTGAATGTCGTGCACGATCTCACGAGCAGGGGCGTAGGTCTGCGGGTTCTCACTGGTCAAGGAGCGGCTATCGACACCACCACGCCCGCGGGTAAGCTGGTCTTTGGCATCTTCGCTTCGCTCGCCGAATTTGAGCGTGACCTCCGCTCAGAACGCACCCAGGCTGGCCTCGCCTCAGCACGCGCTCGCGGTCGCAAAGGAGGGCGTAGACCGAAGATGACGCCAGCCAAGTTACGATTGGCTATGGCTGCGATGGGCAAGCCTGAGACAAATGTCGGTGATCTATGCCGAGAGTTGGGTATTACCCGATCAACCCTCTACCGGCATGTGTCGCCCGCTGGGGAGCCTCGTGGTGAGGCATCGGGCTCTCAAGAGCGACTGAGACCAAGCGCGACGCCTCGTCGCTTAGTCCCGGGGCTGATCCATGGCTAGGCCAATGGGTCACCGGTGCGATCTAGCAGTGAGGGGTCATCATTCTCCAGCTTATTCACGCGCGTTGAGATTGGCCACATCGTCATTGGCTGTGACGTCGAGCCAGCGGTCGTAGCCGGAGGGCTCAAGGATCGCGGGAAGTGAATTTCGCTGCGCAAAAAGGGTGCCGCGGCGCAAAGTGACTTCCGACCCGCGCCGGGGTCCGCAAGGCGAGGAAGAGCTAGGGGGCTATTGAACCGCCCTGTATCCACTCACGATCCACTCACGGCAGAAGACCCGCCATCAATGCTTTAGTCACGGCCGGAGATGGGCCGTCAATCACGGCCCAATCGTGCTTCTCGCGCCATTTGGGCCCCGGGCCACGCATATAGTGCAGCTCGGGGCGGTAGTCGTCGAACAACGCCTTGGTTAGTGCTTGCCACGCCGCGAAGCCTTTGGTCGGCGACATGTTGGCGGATTGAACCATTTCCCTCGACTTTGCCATTTCGCTCACCTCACCGATCACGTACTGTTACAAGGGTTTCAAACGATCATTTGAAATTCAAACACTCGTTTGTGACCAAAAAATGACCGGTGGGGATGGGCGGAAAGAGAAAATCATTGTGAGGCCGCGCAAAGGGCAGGCGCCTCGCGGCATGATCCGGCGATTGCATTGGCGCGCAAGCGCGCGTAAACTGAATTCAAACACTTGTTTGAATTTTCAACTGGATGCGAATGTCCCGCCCGTCCGAATATACGCGCAACAGCATCATGAAGGCCGCGGTCGCCCTGTTTGCCGAGCGGGGCTATGACGGCACAAGCATTCGGGCGATTGTCTCCAAAGCGCGCGTCAATCAGGCAGCGATCAACTACCATTTCAAGGGCAAGGAGGGGCTCTACTTCGAGGTGCTCAAGGTCGCCTTCGAGGGCTATATACGGCTCGACAATTTCGACCCCGAGCGGCTTAAGGACATGCCGCGCGAGGAAGCCCTGCGAAGCTTCGTGCATCAACAGCTACGTCCGCTTCTTGCCCGCGATCAGATGAGCCGATACATACGCATCTTCGCTTGGGAGAACGTCCGTCCCAGCAAGGTGCTGACCAATTTCGTCAAGACGGGCGCCATGCCGTTTCTCGCCAGCGCCACCGCGCTCGTGCGGCGTTTCCTTCCGCATGGAACTTCGGACCACGAGGCCATGTGCGCCGCCATCTCACTGATGGGTCAATGCAGCGTGTTCGTACGCAATCGCGAGCAGTTCGCGCAGCCGCCGTTCAACCTGAAAATCGACGAGGCCTTCGTTGCGCGGCTGACCGATTTCATCAGCACATTAGCCTTGAAGGGTCTGGCGCAAGAGGCGCTCACGTCAACCGCGTGAGCGCCTTCACAACTGACGAGGCGAGACTAACTTCCCTGGTAGCATGACGGCGCTACCGATTTTTCACTGCGAAATCATCGATTGATCTATGTCCTACCGTTAGACGATCCTCCCCATTGATTTCGGTCCACCAATCCGTCCACCAAGTGGTCGGAGTGGGGAGATTCGAACTCCCGACCCCCTGCTCCCGAAGCAGGTGCGCTACCAGGCTGCGCTACACTCCGTCTGGCTGAAGGTGACGTATATAGACAAGCGCCTCTGGTCCCGCAACCAAACGATGGCCGAAGGACTTCGCCTGCCGATCTGGAAATCGACACCGCCGGGAGATATCTCCAAAGGTCGTCGTCGGACGTTGCGGGTCAAGAGGTGAGCGGCTATGGTCCGCCGCGCTTTGTCGCGACTGAGTGTGCCTGGGGCTCACACCGGCACCGAAGCCGGTAAGCTCGATCAGCGAAGACGATTTCTTGTTGGGGCGTGGCCAAGCGGTAAGGCAACGGGTTTTGGTCCCGTGATCCTAGGTTCGAATCCTAGCGCCCCAGCCACACCTAAGTGACTTGATATAGAATAATTATTTGTCATTTGAACGGGTCCGATTTCGCCGCGAAATCCGGGGCATTTTTCGGTGCCCAGGCGGCGCCCTAAATGGCAGAGACAATTCTGCGCCAGATCCTGGCCGGCGCGGACCAGAAAGTCTCCCGGGCGGCTTTCAGGGGTTCACTTTTCGTGGACGGCGATGGCGCACCGAAATCGCGCAACTGAGGAAGTCGTCCCACTAGAGCGGGTTGGCCAACCGAACCGGTGACTTATCGTTGCTGAAAGCCAAGCAGCTTCCGCTGTTCAGCCCAGTCGACCGGTATTTGCGGTGTCAGTCGCATCAGCTTCTTGGCGGTGAGTTGTGGTGGGTTCTTGCCGTTGACGATTGCGGTGATGATGTCGGGCGCCAGCGTGGGAAGACGCAAGAGGCGATAGACATAGTTTGCGGAGACTCGTTCCTGGCTGGCGATAACATGCACGGTGAGATCGGTGTTCTGCATCAGACGTTCCTGGATTTCGTGAGCCCGAGCGACAATCCTTAGCAGGCCGGGATCGGCTGTCGTCTGATCATCGGTGTTCTCGACAAGCATTCTCATTTCGCGGCCGACGCGCTGCAGCCGTGCCCTCACCGTCAGCGTCAGAACGTCCTCGGATTTCTTGTCAGACTTGCGCCCTTGCGTGGTCGGATTGATCGATTGCGCATCAAGCAGCTCGATCAGGTAGCATCGACGGATATTGATCTCAACGCGATCGGGTCTGATGTCTACGCGGCTGAGTAGTGTCATTAGGATCGCTCGAGTCTGGTCTGGCGCAAGGGTTCCGAGTTCTTCTGCGATCTGACGACCACGCTTGATCAGCCGGTTCTGCTCGACAGCGCCGGGATATTCATTCTGGATGGCATCGAGGATTGCGCCTCGATCGGCGAGCAAGGTTCGAAGCCTGGTGATCACCAGGGTCTCGAGATTGGCGGCCGGGATCCGCCGTCCCTTTGATCGGTCTTTGGCCGCTCCGGTGATGAGAGACGTCGATACGTAGTACCGATATCGCGTGCCCTTCTTGACGGCATGGCTCGGCGTCAGTCGCTCGCCGTTCTCGTCAAAAACCAGGCCGACGAGGAGGCTGGGGTGCTTTGCATCCGATCCCGTTGCCCGATTGACTCGGTTCTCAGCAAGAATCGCCTGAACCTGATCCCACAGTGGCTTTGTCGACAATTGCCGGATGCTCTCCGGGATAGGCATTCCCTTTGTGCGTGATCTCACCGCGATAGATGCGGTTCTGGAGCATCAGATAAAGGGCGCCGCGGGACAGTTTCTGGCCGCCATAGGGGGTGCCGTCCGCCAAGGTCCGCCGCTTGCTCCTGATCCCCGCGGCATCAAGTTCTGCCTGTAGAGCGCGCACCGATCTGAGCTGAACATAGCGCCGGAAGATATGGAGGACGGTGAGAGCCTCCTCCTCGTTGACGACCAGCTTCCGGTTCTGCACGTCGTAACCAAGCGACGGCAGACCGCCCATCCACATGCCCTTCTTCTTGGAAGCTGCGATCTTGTCGCGAACTCGTTCGCCAATCACTTCACGCTCGAACTGGGCAAACGACAGGAGGACGTTCAGGGTCAGCCGTCCCATGCTCGTGGTTGTGTTGAATTGCTGGGTTACCGAGACGAAGGAGACGCCCCGAGCATCGAAGGTTTCCACGATCTTGGCGAAGTCGAACAGCGAGCGCGTCAGCCGGTCGATTTTATAGACCACCACGACGTCGACCTTGCCGGTGCCAATGTCGCCGAGGAGACGCTGCAGGGCAGGGCGGTCCATCGTCCCGCCGGAAAAGCCGCCGTCGTCATACAAGGTTGGCAAGACCGTCCAGCCTTCGTGCTTCTGGGAGAGGATGAAGGCTGCGCAAGCTTCGCGCTGAGCGTCGAGCGAGTTGAACGCCTGCTCCAGACCTTCCTCCGAGGACTTTCGGGTGTAAATCGCGCAGCGCATTCTTTTGGCAGAGCGTCTCGACGCCTTTTCTGACTCAGCCATTGTCGTCTCCGCCGCTTGTAGGCGCGCCCGCACGCACGAGGCCAAAGAAGCGCGGGCCAGACCAATGGGCACCGGTGATCTTTCGAGCGATCTTCGTGAGCGACGGATAACTCATACCGGCATATTCGAATCCGTCTTCGTTCACGGTGACTGTGTGGGTGCGGCCATGCCATTCGCGCACCAGCCGGGCGCCCGGCTTCAGGCTGAGACCGGGATCAGGGGCGACTCGGCCCGTGGTCCGGAACATCTTCGCCAGCGTCTTCAGCTTGCGACGCGTCGCCTTGCCGAGCCCGCCGTGTTGGATTTCCTGACGCCGGTAGCCGATTCCGCGCATCAGCAGGTCGCGACTGATCCTTGGCGGCTCGCTGCGGTAAAGCCGCCGCCATTCGCGGCGGAGTTCATCAAGGCTGAGGCCTTCAGAAGAAGGCAGCTTTATCGGCCGAGATGACAGCCTTTTCGGGTCGGCGCTGGGCTTGTCGAGCGAGCGGATTCGATCGATCTCGGCATCAATCTCGTCGCGATCAGACGAATGGAGCGTCATGCCGGTCAGCCGTGCCCCACGCCATGGCTAGGCAGCCTGGCGGTCGGCGTCCTCCGGCTCGGGTTTTGCTTTGGAGGGTTTGCCCGAAACGATGCGGTAGATGCGATCGCCCTCGATCTTCTCGGATTGGAGCGTGAGACCGAGCTTCTTGCGCACGACGCCCGCGAAGAAGCCACGCACCGAGTGCTGCTGCCAGCCGGTTGCCTTCGTGATCGCGGCAATCGTCGCTCCCTTGGGCTGGCTCAGCAGCGCAATCACGATTGCCTGCTTGGAATTCGAGCGCGGTGTCGCGGCGCGAGCAGTTGTCGCCTGATGGGTCTTGCTCGCTGGGCGCTTGCCGGCCGAGCGAGCTTTGACTTTCTTTATGGTCTTGTTGCTTGGCATGTTGGGATCCTTTCTTCGTTGGTAGACGGCATCCTGTGCCGCCGCACCGCCGACGCCCCGCAGTAGGCGTATAGCCGGCGGGGCAGGATCCCGGGCGATCAGAACCCGAGCGTCATCGGCAGTGACGCTCTGGTCGCGGCCGAAGTCCAGTCCTTTCTACGATAGTCTTGTTGCGATGATTGAGCCGCATGGAGTGATGAGCGAACAGGCGCTCTTTGCGAGTCATTGTTTCGCGGTTTCGACTTATTGGACCAAGACGAGAAACCCAGATCTTTCTCGTGGCGAAAGAGGTGAGAAGACTCGAAGATCTCCCCCTTGTTTCTCAGGTCTTTGTACATCTCCTGTCCGAGCTCTGTCTCTTGGTCGGTGACAGGCTCGGGGACCGGAGCTTGCCCGACGCAGAGGATGGAGATGATGAAGAGGAGAGGTACGCTCCCGAACCTACGCTTCGAGGCACGCAACTTCGGCATGGTCATTCTCCTAAACGCCAACCAACCTTAGGAGACTTACGCGCTAGCGGCTGTTGCGTGGCTATTGTCAGCCTTTGCTTCAAATCTCTCGGCGAACTCGCCACGCCAAGGACGCGAGCGCGGCACCTTCGACGACGAGGAGAATGCCAAATAGGAAGCCAAGCATCCATTCGGAAACCGTCGACAGGTTGCCCCAGAGATAGAGCGCAAGCGCCACTGGGTGGCGGAGGAACCGGACATCCTTAATCAGAGTGTGTGATGTCTGCTACGGGTGAGAGTTTTAGCAATCGCGATGGGGCCGACTCAGGCCTAGCCCGGCCCGCGCTCAAGTCGAGCGCCGGGTCGTGGGCCAGGACGGATGCGTGCAGGCGCTGGAGCGGTTCTCCGGGGTCGATGCCGAGCTCGCTGGCGAGCAGGTCGCGGGCCCGCCGGTAGGCGGCGAGCGCTTCGGCCTGCCGGCCGCAGCGATACAGCGCCAGCATGAGCTGGCCGTGCAGCCGCTCCCGCAGGGGATGCTCGGCGGTCAGCTGTTCCAGCTCGCCGGTGAGCGTGTCGTGCCGGCCCAGAGCCAGGTCAGCATCGATCCGCGCCTCCAGGGCGGCGAGCCGGAGTTCCTCCAGGCGGGCCGCCTCGGGCCGGGTGAATGCGTAGTCGGCGAGGTCGGCCAGCACGCCGCTTCGCCACAGCCCCAGCGCCTGGCGCAGCGTCTCCGCGGCCTCCCCATAGCGGCCGGCGTCCAGCGCAGTCCGCCCGGCGGTGAAGCCGTCCTGGAACCGGGCCGCGTCCAGGTCCTCATGGTCCACGTGCAGCAGGTAACCGCGGTTCCTGGTGACCAGCACGCCTCCGGCGGCCCCCCGCAGGCGGTCTGGCTCCAGCGCCTGGCGCAGGTGAAACACATAGGTCTGCAACGTGGTGGCCCACCCGTCGGGTGGGTGCCCGTCCCAGATGTCCTCGGCCAGCCGGTCCATCGAGACGACCCGGTTGGCCTCCAGCAGCAGCAGCGCCAGCACCGCCCGCTGCCGCGGACCGCCCAGCGGCACCGCACACCCGGACCTGGAGACCTCCAGCGGCCCGAGGATGCCGAACTCCGCGGGCCCGGTCTCGCCAGCCACCGCGTCAGCAGCCATCGCCCACCCCGCCCGGTTGCCTCCCCCAAGCCGCCCGGGCCAGCGGCTCCCGACCATTCCACCACCAGGCCCGCCGCAGGTCCACCGCTGTTCCAAGCCACCCGTCCAAGCCGATCCCAAGGCCATTCCACTCGCCCCGCGCTGCTGTGTCGGTGTGAGTACGCGCACCGGGCAGCCGCACCAGGCGATGACCGCGTCGGGTTGGCGCCACCCGCAGGCACCTGCGCCCGCTCTTGTCCAGACCCACCACCGCCTGCAAGGAGGGCACCATGAATCATTTCCGCCGTATCTGCGCTGCTGGGGCCACACTGGCCGGGGCCGTGCTGGCCCTGGCCGCCGCGCCCGCCGCTTTCGCCGAGCGGGTGCCGCCGCCCGGTCAAGGCAGCGGCATCGCACCCCCGCCACCAGTGCGTGTCATCGCCGAAGGCGGCATGCCCGGCTGGCAGATCACCCTGATCGCGCTGACCGCCGCCCTGGTCGCCGCCGCCACGGCCGTGCTGCTGGACCACGCCCGGACGGCACGCAAAATCCACGCCCCCACCGCCTGAACCCGCCACCACATCGGGCCGGGCCGCCTGGCCACCACCATCGGCTACGCGGCCCGGCCCCCGAATCGGGCAACCCAGCAGCGGTCCAGGAGAGCGGGTGGCGCAGCGGGCGCCGACATTCCTACCGCCAGCGGCAGATACCCCCACACGAGCGGGCAATCTCTCTTACTGCGGCACCCCCTACAGCTTTGCCGCCTCGTGCGCGGATAGGCTGACCACCTGAATCAGCGGCAAGAGCCGGTCTTGAAAACGGGAGATCGCACACTGCCCGCTGGCCGCCGGGCAAGCGGCACTGGGCCCTCCCAAAGGCGTTCTTCCTGCTCAGTGGCCCGGAACTCGGGCCCCAAGACCTGGAATCTGTGCGCCGCCGCCCGCGAGGGCAAGGCCCAGCTCGAACGCGTGTGCGGCATCTCACGCGGTCCCGGTTGCTGTACTTTGCTGCTGTACTTGCCCTAAAGTGTGGGCTCAAGAATTCGAATTTCGCTTCTGACCTGTGGAGCTAAGGGGACTCGAACCCCTGACCCCCTGCTTGCAAACAACAGGCAGCACGTCCACCCGCGTCCATCCCCGCAGGTCACCGTCCCGGAGCGTGTATCCGCGTCCCTCCAGATCCGTACCTGTTGCGGTACTTCCGTGCTGTACTCACCACTTAAGCCCACGACCCTCCGCAGACCCTGCGGGACTCCGCTGCTGTGCCCCTACGAGCCTCCATCCATCCCGCGAAGAGAACGAGCGGAAGCAGGGTAGCCGCGGAGCCCCGTGCGTGCCACCTATTTGATCTTCCTCTTCCAGCCGATGTGAGCGAGTCCTGTCTGCGCATCCTTATGCGGAGGTCAGCATCTCCATTCGTGATCGGCAAGGCGGTGAGAGGTACGTGGCTGGGCACTGGTACCCGCCTTCTGGGTGGGTTCCTGCCGGCTTTGTACCGTTCATAAGTGGTGGTCGCGTGGCGGTTGACCGGCACAGAACAACCGGTTAGGTGGCCGACAGGCCTCCCCGTAGGGCGAGGTCGATGGCCTGGTCGAAGCTGAGTGCCACGCCGTGGGCGTAGGCCCGCTGGAGCTGCTCACCGCCGAGGGCCTGGCGTACTTGGCCGAGGCTTTCTTCGCGAAGGCCCGCGTCGAACCGTTCCCACGGAACTCCTGTCTTGTTGAGCAGGGCCTGCGCGACGCCGTGCAGCTTGGCTGCCCGGTACCAGTCACCCAGATCGCCGTCCAGGAACGCCAGCCAGAGGAAGGCGCAGGCCATGTTCCTCTTGTCGCCGGTCCGGCGGCCGATCCGCAGGCATTCCTGGAATGTGGATCGCGCGCCGTCGAGGTCTTGTTCGGCCCGCAGGACTATGCCCAGGTTCAGTGACATGCCGGGGTGGCCGGAAGTTCCGAGTGCCTCCGCGGCCCGTATCGCGGCTTCCACATGAGCCCTGGCGTCCGGGATCGCCCCCCTCTGCAGGGCAAGGTCTGCGGCAGTGTAGTGAAGGTGTTGCTTGATACCAAGGTCGCCGGAACGCTCGGTACAGGCGAAGGCCTCGGCGTACACCGCCGCCCCACCGCCGCACGTGGCATACGCCAGCAGGCACCGGCCCAGCAGCACGTCGTCGCCGAGCTGCCGGGCCCGCTCGACCGCCTCCGCTCCCAGCGGCCGCGCTCGTCCCGGCTCGCCGGCGAAGTAATACGCGGAGGACAGCGTTCCGCGCGACAGGGCGAGCAGCCGGTCGTCGCCGAGCCTGCCGGCGACCTCGTCAGCCTCCCCGGCGAGCTGGAGGCTTGTGGGCATGTCCGTGAGGAGAGTGAGTTCCGAGGCCACGACCAGCGCTTCTGCGAACAGCGCGGGGTCCGCGGCGGCTTCGGGCCGCCTGAGCACTGGTACGAGCAGCCCGGCTGCTTCCCCGTTCCGGGACGGCGTGGCCCAGTACCGCCACAGCGCGACGCCGAAACGCAGGACCTGCGCGGTCCCGTCCGGGCGGCTGGCCGCGTGCTCGGCGGCGCGGCGCAGGTTCGCCTGGTCGGCGTCCAGCCGGGCCAGCCACTTGCCCTGGCCGGGCCCGGTCAGGTGCGGGGCCATGGTCTCGGCCACGGACAGGTAGTGCGCGCAGTGGGCCGCGGCCACGGCGGCGGCCTCGGTTTCGCCGGCCTCGGCGAGGCGGTCGGCGGCGAACTGGCGGATAGTCTCCAGCAGCCGGTAGCGCAGGGCTGGCCCGGCTGGCTCGGCCACGACCAGGCTCTTGTCCACCAGCGAGCCGAGCAGGCCGGTGACGTCGAGCGTTTTGATGTCGCTCAAGCCGCAGACTGCTTCGGCGGCGTCCAGATCGAAGGTCTCGGCGAACACCGGCAGGCGCTGCAGCAGCTGTTGCTCGGCGCGGTTGAGCAGCGAGTAGGACCAGTTGACGGTCGCCTGCAGGGTCTGCTGCCGCGCCGGGGCGGTGCGGCTTCCCCCGGTGAGCAGGCGGAACCGCTGGTCGAGGCGGTCGTGCAGGGCGCTGAGCGATAGCGAGCGCAGCCGGGCCGCGGCCAGCTCGATGGCCAGCGGCAGCCCGTCCAGCCGCGCGCAGATCGACACCACCAGCGGGGCGGTCTGCTCGTCGAGCGTCAGGCCGGTGCCCTGCGCCCTGGCCCGGTCGATGAACAGCGCGACTGCCTCGGAGGACTCGGCCGCCCGCAAGCCGGTATCGCCGGGCCCGGGGAGCGACAGCGGCGGCACCCGGTAGATGGTCTCGCCGCCGATGCCGAGCGGCTCGCGGCTGGTGGTCAGCAGGTGTACCTGCGGGCAACGCCGCACGATGGCGTCGGCGGTCTTGGCGCAGCCGCCGATCAGGTGCTCGCAGTTGTCCAGCACGATCAGCATGTCCTGCGGGGCCAGGGCATCCAGCAAGGTGTCCAGGGCCGCCCGGGCCGGCTGCGCGGTGATCTCCAGCGCCTGAGAGATGGCAGGCGCCACGGCGTCCTTGCTGCTGACCGCGGCCAGCTCCACTAGCCAGACCCCGTCGCCGGATCCGCCGAGCAGCCCGGCGGCCACCTGCATGCCCAGCCTGGTCTTGCCGCACCCTCCGGCGCCGGTCAAGGTGACCAGACGGCAGGATTCCACTAGGCCCCGGACCTCTGACAGCTCCCGCTCCCGGCCGATAAACGTCGCCAGCTGGGCGGGCAGATTGTTCGGCGGCACCCGGGCCGCCGCCGCCAACGCCCCCGGTGGCCTTCCGTATACGGCGGCCAGCACGTCGCCGGCTGGTGCCCGCCCGCGGGCTGCCGATAGGAACAGCTCGCGCGCCGGTCCTGCCAGGCTCAGGGCGCCGGCCAGCAAGACGGCGGTGTCCTTGTGCGCCGTGCGGTGGATGCCCCGCTCCAGGTCACTGACCGACCGCGGGCTCAGCGCCGCCGCCTCGGCCAGCTCCTCCTGCGTCATCTGGGCTTCGGCCCGCAGCCGCCGCAGCAGCCCGGCGAACGAAAGCGCAGGCTGTTCCGCCATGGCCCCGATGTCCCTCGACCCACCCGCCGCCCCGCCCCGGCGCGGGACAAGACCCTTCCCAACAGTATGCCCCGGGCCACCCCTGCCATCCCCAGCCAGCGCTGGCTGGCTGCGCCCCCGGCAGCTGGTCCCACCGCAGCCACGACCGCAGTCCCCTTAGCGCCGCCACCCGGGTGCGTGCCGCACGGCGGCCGTCACCGCGACTGGCGGGCTGATTTATGTGAGCGTTCGCGTGGGCCTTCGCGTATGGAGAAACCCCTCCCCGGCCGCGACGGTGGAACCAGCCCGGACACCAGCCCGCTGACAGCAGCAGCCGGTACCAGGCAGACAGGACCAACCCCGCCACCTGAGGAGACCGCGATGAACCCAAGCCTCAGCTACTACCTGGCCACCGCCCGCGTCGCCGAACTGCACCACCAGGCCCACCGTGACACGCTGGCCCACTCCGCCCGCCAGGCCCGTCGCGCCCGAAGGCACCAGCCCGCCCATCCCGCACCCAGGTTCCCGGCCGCTGGCCGCCGCCTGCTCACCGTCCTGAGCGCCCGCAGCACCTGACCCGCCTCCGGCATCACCGTGCCGATGTGGGCAGACAGCGCGCCCGATCTTCCCGGGTCATCCCGCGGGCCGGCCGGGCACCTCACACCCATCAGCGGCCGGCAGCCGCAGGGCAGCTGCCCGATATCCGCATCGCATCGGAGGCCGTCATGAACCCCACCCGCGTCATCCGCCATCTGGCCTGCATCCTGGCCCGACTCGCCGGGGCCTGCTCGCCGCCAGCGCCGCGGCCCCGGCCGCATCGGCGCGACCCCCGGCCTGCCCAGCGAGCCAGATCCGCCGGAGCCGGGCAGGCACCCGGGCCCGGACATCCCCAGCGTTCCCCCGCTAGAGGTGGGCGCCGCCGGCCCGCACACTGCGCACGCCCCCGCACCTGACAGGCATCCCGTCGGCCAGAGCCGAGACCGGCGCCGGCCTGGAAAGAAGGAGCAGCAATGACGACCGTTGCTGGGCCGCCGTTCGCGCGGAGTATCCCGTTGTCGGCGACGCTGGCGGCGAACGAGGCGATGGCCGCGCGGCGGCGCCGGGGCCTGCCGGTGCTGCCGCTGGGGTTCGGGGAGGCGGGGCTGCCGGTGCACCCGGCGCTGCGTGAGGCGCTCGCTGCGGCCAGCGGAGCCAACAGCTACGGCCCGGTGGCCGGGCACCCGGCGCTGCGGCAGGCCGCGGCGGGGTACTGGGCCCGGCGCGGCCTGCCCACCAGCCCGGGCCAGGTCGTCTGCGGCCCGGGCAGCAAGCCGCTGCTGTTCGTCCTGCTGCTGGCGATCGGCGGCGACGTCGCGCTGCCGCAGCCGTCCTGGGTCAGCTACGCCGCACAGGCGGCCATGATCGGCATCCGCCCGCACTTCGTGCCCGCCCCGGCCGGGGAGGGCGGGATACCCGACCCGGCCGCCCTGGCCGCCGCGGCGCGCGCGGCGGCCGCGGCCGGACGGCCGATCCGGTCGGTGCTGGTCACCCTGCCCGACAACCCGACCGGGCGGCTGCCATCCCCGGCCACGGTCGCCGCATTGTGCGAGGTCGCGGCCGCCTGGGGGCTGGTCATCGTCTGCGACGAGATCTACCGCGACCTGATTCACGACCCCTCCGCGGCGGTGCTGAGCCCGGCCCAGGCCGCGCCCGAGCGGACCTTTATCACCACCGGGCTGAGTAAGAACCTGGCGCTGGGCGGCTGGCGGATCGGCGTGGCCCGGATGCCCCCAGGCCCGGCCGGGCGCCGGCTCCGCAAGGCGCTGCTCGGCGCGGGTAGCGAAATCTGGTCCGCGCCCGCCGCGCCGGTCCAGCACGCCGCCGCCCTGGCCTTCGCCGAACCCTCGCCCATCCGCGCGCGGATCGCGGCCAGCCGCGCCCTGCACGGCGCCGTCGCCCGCGCCGTCGCGGCCGTGTGCGCCGCCGCCGGGCTGGCCGTCGCGCCGCCACAGGGCGGCTTCTACGTCTACCCCGACTTCGAGCCCTGGCGCGAGCTCCTGGCCCGCCGGCACCAGGTCACCACCGCGCCCGCCCTGGCGGGGCTGCTGCTGGAGCGCTACGGCGCCGTTACCCTTCCCGGCAGCGCGTTCGGCGAGCCCCTCACCGCGCTGCGGCTGCGGCTGGCCACAGCGCTGCTGTACGGCGACACCCCGCAGCAGCAAGAAGCAGCACTCACCGCCCCCGACCCGGCCACCCTCCCGTGGATCGCCGCCGCGCTGGCCCGGCTCCGCGAGATACTCGCCGACCTGGCCAACCCATCAGGCGCCGCCGGCTCCCGGGGCACCCCGCGCAGAACCGGCGGATCTGGCAGTTCGCCAAAACTGACCAGCCGGCCGGCCACCCGCCCCAAGAATCGGCAAGCCGGTTCCTCGGGCGGCACACGCCGATGAAGCCGACCTCACTCTGCGGTCAGCCAGAGCCGGCGACCCAACCGTCGCATTGGCTTGCTGTGCGTCCGCCACTACTCGGCAGAACGACCCGTTCAGTTTCCCGTGACCTG
>CAVUZR010000033.1:0-8253 GCA_963745855.1 uncultured Alphaproteobacteria bacterium
ACCCGCCGATCCCCGCCGGCAACCACGGACAAACGTGACGGCGAGCAAGGTTGTCAGCGCCTCGACGGCTTCGACAAGCGAGCTTAGGAATGCTGTTGTCACCGCGGGTGCTGCGGTCGTCCAGTTCACGTCGGGTACGGGAAGCAGTACCTTTCTGCACCTATGCCATCCTCTCACTCTCTCCAGGATGACTGCCTGCCCGTTGACGCAGAACGAGAACGAGCATGATCATCAGCACCGCAAGGACCGCCGAGGCGATTGGACGGCTCAAGGCGAGCCCACCATGTTCTATGGGCTTGTCTAGGAAATCGCCAACGGTGGCGCCAAGTGGGCGGGTCAGGATAAACGCGGCCCAGAACAGCAGGACTTCGCGACATATTCGTCCAGAAATAGGTCGAAGCGAGCACTGCCAGTCCGGCGCCGAATACGAGCGCTCCGCCTCCGTAGCCGAGGCCTGATGTGTCGGCAATCCAGTCGCCGAGGGCGGTCTAAGGTTTGGGAAAACGTAATCGCCACCCAATAGAACGCTTCTACCTTTGGCGTGTTGACCGTCGCGACCGATACCTGAAGAGCGGGTGGCAAAGGAAGGGGTGAAACTTCTTCGCAGCAATCTGGATGGCTACCAGTACTACTAGGGCCGAAAGAAAAATCGCCGTTCCAACCAGGTACCCTAGATCCCAGGTCATGGTGACGGTATCGCCGCCAGTCTCACCAAGCGTCGTCGCGAGAAATCTTGATGATCCAAAAAGGTGACCTCGGGAACTTTGGTGGCGAAGTGCTCGGTTGTCATGTCTCTTCGGAATTTGTTTCCATCACTCTCGTGCCGATTGGGAGGTTTTTTTTGACGTCCGAACTACCGGACCCTTTCCAGAAGGCTTGTCTTTGGCTTTGAGTGTTACTGGTAACTGCTAGGCGTTCGAGTGGCAGGCGTTACCTGCTCATCGACTATAGCGGCGAGGTCGCGCCGACGTGGCTACGGCGCTGGATCGAGAAACAACAACTTCGCCGAACCAGGTGTGACGACATAGCGGTGCCTCAAATCCGAGGGATCAGCTGATGGGTTGACCGTGGTGTCAGCTGCTACCACGTAAAGACGCCCACTGACCGGATCGACTGCCATGGTCCGCGCGCTCCGCAAGGTCGCGACACTCGCAACCGTTACAAAGGTGTTGGCATCCTTTTCTGCGATCACGGAAAGGCTTCCGTCACCATTGGAACTGAAGATGAGCTTACGCTTGGGATCGAAGGCGGCGGCATCCGACCGGGCGCCTATTGGTAACGTGGCGATTGTTGTGCCGGTGTCTGCATCGACAATAACGAGCACATTATTCGTGCAACTGGAAAAGAGACGATGTGCCTCGGGGTCAAGGGCCAACCCATGCGGGCTAGTGCAATTCGGGATCGGCCAATGGCCGTCTACCTGATTGGTCGCCGTATCGACACGGATGATCTCCCTCTTTTCCTCCCCATTGACATAGAGTTTTCCGTTATCACCGGCGACCGCAGTCTCGAGCTTGCCGCCAGCGTCGATGGTTGCAACAGCGAAATCTGATTTGGGATCGATGACTGTCAATTTGCCGGGATCGCCATCTACGACGAAGACGTGACCGCTTGTGGGGTCAAACACGATGGCGTCGGCGTCGGCGTCGGCTTTGATCGTGTTGATCAGATTCAGCTTGTCGAGATCAAATGATGCAGCCGTTCCGGCGCGCCCATCATCTGTGTAGCCGCGCCCGGTCCCAGGCACGATTGCGATACCATGGGCGCCGCCTTGCAATCCCTCGACGTTGCCAAGAATTGCTCCAGTACGGCCATCGACGACCGTAACGCGATCCCCGTGGGCGACAAACACTTTGTGCGAGGCCGGGTCAAACACAACAAAGTCCCAACGGTCAGGCGCCCCCAACGCGACCGTTTTGGTCACGGTGTAAAGAGGTGCTGATTGCGCAAACGCTTGCGGCGCAAACGCAATGACGCAGGCTAGGCAAGCGGTGAAAGACGGCTTGACATTCTCTGCTCCTGATTGCGAAGGGGCCCGCTTACTCTAATGGGCTCCTCTCCTGGAGCCTCCTATCGCCAGAACGTGGCGACATCTAGGATGTATGCGTTAGAGTGCTGCACCTGAACTCCAGGACTCAAATGAAGCAACTCGCGCACCGCCTCGATACTTCCGTAACCGGTGGAGTCCCGTTTTCTGTGGCGCGGATCTCCCCCGGTAGGCTCAAGCTCCTCGATGCCCTGATTTCAATGAACCTTATACAACGGTCAGCTTGGCCCTAGCCGCGATGGCGGCAAGCTCATCACCGGACAGATCATCGGCCCTGCCTCGGCTTGTCAGCTGGTGGCGTAAATTTGAGCGCATTACGCATGTAACCCACCCCCGTAATTTTCTATAGGGTCATTGCCCCCGACTTAGGAGTCCGGACCTTCCCACACGGCTCTGCTTTCGACCTTTAGCTGTAGGACTAGGGCGTGTACGCATAAACCGACAGCCAAATGCTGACTTGGATGCGCCGCCCAACTTCCGTTATTGGGGGTAAAGTGGACATGACGTGAACGGGCCGTTATGTCCGCTCATGACCCAAAGCGGACGCAATCCATTCGCGGCCGCATGGCCCTTGAAGGACTGTACGTGCCCTCAGGCGCCTCGTGGGTTTCGGCTTTCCGAGAGCATCAGGGCAATATAGCCTTGCGGGGAGCGATAGCGGGCGAATGGACGCGGGTCAAAGAGAATGCTGTCCTCTTGTGCGGTCGACCGGATGCCTTCCAATCGATATGTTCTCCCCTGCTTATCGGGGAGGAACCATTGCAATGGCACCACCGACAATGCCACTCGGCTCATTATCGAGCCGCTGGCTTGCGAGCGCCGGGATTGCGCTTCTGCTTGCGATGTTCCTGCTGCCGTTCTTTTTCGTGATCCTGCGCTTGATGATATTCGACACCGTCCCCCGCGATAAGTACGAGCCCTTTCTGCTCTGGCTCCTGGATCAGCCGGGGGGGCGCTTTCCGCCTTCGCCCTACTGCTATCGCGTGCTCGCAATGGTCGCGGCTGCTCCCTTCTACTATGTGCTTCCCCCAATAAGCTTTTCCGGCTTACCGGATACGATATCCGTGCCGGTCCTCAAGGCGACCGGAGCCATTGCGGCGCTGTCGTTTCTATCGATCATCGGCACCTCGATAATGGCCTACCGCCTCGCAGTAGATAAAGCGAATCTCAGGCGCGTTGAGGGTCTAGCGGCAGGTGTCCTGGCCTTCTTCTTCTGCTGGTATGGGGCATTCTACGCCCTCGATTCTGCCTCGATCTTGCTAGTAGCAATCGGGCTTTATCTGGTCGACCGGTGGGTGGCGTTCGCCCCGTTCACCATCCTGTCGGTGGGCTTCAACGAGAAGATCACGCTGGTTTTCGCCATCTGGCTTGTCATGCGGTGCGTGCTCTTCCCGGAAGACCGCGCAAGGCTCGGAGCGCCCGCGCTTGCCGCGGTAGCCGCGGTCGCCCTTTATGCCCTAATTGTGATGATGGTACGGCATCCCGGTAACGCCTACCAAACAGATCTGGCCTCGTATCCAAGCACGGCGATTGAGAATCTGAAGGCCTATTTCGACGTGCGAGGGCTTGTGCTGAACATTGTCCCCGTTGCGCTCCTCGCCGGAACCGCGCTTTTCAGTTGGCGCTACTTGAAGCAGCCCTTCGCAGGCGGTCTGTTTCGGCCCGTCGACGTTTTGGTGATTGTCGGCTTGCTATTGGTCGCCCTGGTCGCAACGCTGGACTACCAAGTAGGGCGGATCGCGATGCATGCGGCCCCGCTCTATGTCGTGCCTGCCGGCGCGGCTCTGGGCCTATGGATCAGGCGATTACCCAGGAGTGCCGAACCTAAAGGCGGCGGCCCGCTTTTGCCAGTGCGCTAATATAAAAGGGGCTACTTTGCTTTTCTCTGAATTGAGGATGATGGCGAGCGACGTCTGCCTGCCACTCGCGCTGACGAATGTCCGCTTTTGGGGGCAAAGCGGACAGTGACCAACCGCTGCTTACCAATCTCGATTTATGAGTACACGGCCTAGAGCGCACCGCGACGCCCTCGAGCGATCACAGTTGGTATATTTGGGATTGGAGTCACGTCGGGACTCCGACAATGGGTTGGCTTTCATGAACAAAAAAAGGGCGCCAACCGAAGCCGACGCCCCTCCAGAGAAGAGGCTGGCCGGGACTAAGGGCCAGCAGGTAATAACTAGGCGGTTTAAACTTTAGCGATTCCGTCTGTCACAAGCTCGGCAAAAGAATTGCCAGTCATGGCAAATGGCTGCCGTGACCCTTATCCGGCCGAAGCCGAACGCTTGCGTCATGGTCCCCGTCTTTTTACGCGAAAGTGGGTGATGGGTGTTCCAATCCACCCGAGCTCGCGCGCCTTATCGTTAGCAGCCTGCCAAGCTTGAGCGATCACCTCATGGTCGTCCGTGTCGGTGCGCCGTCTGACAATGAGCTGCGGATAATGAGGCCTTCTGCAATAAGCGGCACGAAAGCCCGCGTCACTGGTGACGACGATTTCGTCACCAGTCACCATGACGAATAGGCGTCTCTGCTTTTCCAAAACAGCCAACCCCGAGACTCGGGGCGAAAAGATAACACCAAAAGGGCGCCGACCGAAGTCGACGCCAAGCTGGCAGGGAGCAAAAAAGCCCGGCCGATGAATCGACCGGGCTTGGCATTTGTAGGAGAGGCTTGCAGGAATGTTATTTCAGCGGAGTATGTGAAATCGGCTCCGCGACGACGGCCTGTTGATGATGAAAGCAGCCCGCGAGTCCGACACCCGCTGTGATGACGATAGCGCAAATAATCAAAAGCCGCATGATTCGACCCCCATTAGAATCTTCCAATAAACCATAAGGGCTTCTTCAAGCAGGATGGTGGCATTTTCGACACTGGCTCACAGTAAAAGCTGACCGCACAGCGCCCCCGCTGACCGCCTTATAAATCCCCCTAACCCCATGCCTCCGCCGTTTCAGCCGCCAGGGCTCGCTGTGTGGCGCTGTCAAGTAGCCCGAGTTCCTGTGGCCGGCTTAAGCGATTGTCCTGCCAACCCTTTTTGCCAGTCTAACTTATCTCACTGGTAGGCGTGCTGGCACGATGGCAGTATCAGAAAATATATTAGTATTTTTAGATACTTACTGCCATAAATGGTGCCCCCTAGGGGGATCGAACCCCTGTTTTCAGGTTGAAAACCTGACGTCCTGACCATTAGACGAAGGGGGCTTGGTAAGCCTTTGGCTTCGCAGCCTCGCGGCTCATATAGAAAGCTTTGCAGGCGCGGGCAAGCTAGCGCGAGCCTAGGGCCTCGGCCGCATCCTCCACGATCAGCTCGACCCTGTCCCGGCCGTTCCAATTGTCGCGGCGGAGATGGCCGGCGACATGCAACGGCATGCCTTCCGCCTTGAGGAGAAGCTTGGCGAGCGGCGTGTCGCCGACGCGGAAGGCCGCAGCTTCGAGCCGCGCGCCGTTGGCGGCAGAGAGCGTGCAGCGAACGTGCTGGTCATTGATGATGCGCACGCGCGACACGCGGTGCGCGGGGAAGGCGAAGCGCGGCTCGGGGTGGCCAGCCCCGTAGGGTCCTGCTCGCTCGAGTAGCTCCATGAATTCCGTGTTGGCAGCTGCCGAAGACAGCGCGCCGTCGATGGCCAAGGGGCGCGAGGTGGTGGCCGCAGCGACCGCGCCGGCGAGGCGCTCGTCGAGGAAGGCCAACACGTCGCTCTCCCGGCGCCGTTCGAGCTTGAAGCCCGCGGCCATGGCGTGCCCGCCGCCCTGGGTTAGAAGCCCCTCGTGCACGGCGTCTCTGACCACGCGGCCAAGATCGACGGTGGCAATCGAGCGCGCCGACCCCGTGCCCTCTCCGTCAGGATACCAGGCGGTGACAAAGGCCGGCAGATTGAATTGCTCGGCGACGCGCCCAGCGACGAGACCGATCAGGCCCTTGTGCCAACCATCGACGCCGAGCCAGATGAAGGGGCGCCCCAAGTTGAGGGCCCGGTCGGCGAGCGCGAAGGCTTCTGCGAGCATGCGCTCCTCGATGCCTTTACGCTCGCTGTTGAGCGCTTCGAGTTTTGCGGCGATGGCGCGCGTCTCGCTCTCGTCGTCGCTGGCGAGCAGTTTGGCGCCAAGGCCTGAGGCCCCGACCCTGCCCCCGGCATTGATGCGCGGCCCGAGGATGAAGCCGAGCGTGTAGCAGGTTGGTGCTGCGTCGATGCGCGCGGTATCGGCCAGCGCGCGCAAGCCCGCATTGTCCCTTAGCCGCAAGACCTTCAGCCCCTTGGCCACGAGCGCGCGGTTCACGCCCTTGAGCGGCACCACGTCGCATACGGTGGCAAGCGCCACGAGATCGAGCAGGCCAAGAAGGTCTGGCTCGGCGCTGTTGCGATAGACGCCAGCGCCACGAAGTGCGCGCACAGTGGCGACCAAGAATAGAAAGACCACGCCGGCCGCCGCCAGATGCCCCTGGCCGGAGAGGTCGTCCTGCCGGTTGGGATTGAGCACCGCGAAGGCAGGGGGCAGCTCCTCGTCGGCCTGGTGATGGTCGACGACGATGATTTCGGCCCCGCGTTGGTTGGCTGCCTCGATGGCGACGCCGGCGGTAGTGCCGCAATCGACAGTGATGATGAGCGTCGCTCCCTCCTCCGCAAGCCCGGCGAGGGACGCAGGCGTCGGGCCGTAGCCTTCGGTGATACGGTCGGGGATGTAGGTCGCCGCTATCTGACCGTGGGCGCGCAGGAAGCGTTGGATCAGCGCCACTGACGCCGCGCCATCGACGTCGTAGTCGCCAAAGACGGCGATGGATTCAGACGAGCGGATGGCGCGGGCGAAGCGCTCTGCCGCCCGTGACATGTCCTGCAGGCTTGCCGGGTCCGGCAGGAGATGCCTGAGCGAGGGATCGAGGTAGTTGGAGGGCGTCGCGGCGTCGGCGCCGCGCGCGGCAAGTAGCCTGCCAACAAGCTCCGGCAGACCATGGGCTTGCGCAATGGCGAGCGCAGTGGACACGCGGGATGGGTCGAGGCGCTCGACCCAGCGCAAGCCGCGCGCCGACCGCTCCACGCCCAGAAAGGCGGAGGACGTCTCACGGTCTATCGTCTTGTAATTGAGGGCCGCGGTCACGCTGGAAGGTACCTGCCAAAACGGTCAAGCGCCTAGCCTAAGCTGATTCGCCGCTCTGCCCGCACACTCAGCCTTGGTCGGGCACGTCGCGATATTCGGTCCTGATCCAGCGGACTGTGCCGGTCCGCGCTCGCATGACCACGGAATGGGTGTGGATTGTGTTCCGGGTCAGGCGCACGCCCTCCAGGAGCGAGCCGTCGGTGATGCCGGTTGCGGCGAAACTCACATCGCCGGAGGCCATGTCGTGCATCTTATATTTGCGCCCGAGGTCGACAATGCCGGCGGCGCGGGCGCGCTCGCGCTGATGCGCATTGGTGACGATGAGGCGCCCCTGGATCTGGCCGCCGATGCAGCAAAGCGCGGCCGCGGCGAGCACGCCCTCAGGCGCGCCGCCCACGCCCATATAGATGTCGATGCCGGTGTCCTGCGGCTCGGTGGTGTGGATGACGCCGGCGATATCGCCGTCACCGATCAGGCGCACCGCGGCGCCGGCGGCGCGCACCTCCTCGATCAGCTTGCCATGGCGCGGGCGGTCGAGAATACAGGCGGTGATCTCGGTGACCGGCACTCCCTTGGCCTTGGCCAGCGCATTCAGATTGTCGGCAGGGGGCGCGTCGAGATCGATGAGGTCCTTCGCGTAGCCCGGACCGATGGCGATCTTGTCCATATAGAGCGTCGGTACCTTCAACAGGCTACCGCGCTCGGCGATGGCCATGACGGCGAGCGCATTGGGGAGCGCCTTGGCGGCAAGGGTCGAGCCCTCGACCGGATCGACCGCGATGTCGACATCCAGCCCCGAGCTTGAACCGGCCCCGACGGTTTCCCCAATATAAAGAAGCGGCGCTTCGCTCTCCTCGCCCTCGCCGACGACGATCACGCCCTGGATGGGAAGCCGCGCGAGCTCCCGATACATGGCATTGATGGCGGCAGAGTTGGCGGCGGCTTCGTCACCGCGGCCGCGCAGGCGTGCCGCGGCGATCGCGGTCGCCTCGGTCACCCTGACGATTTCAAGGCCGAGGGTGCGATCGAGCTTGGGGCTCTCTTGCGCGTCTGCCACCTCGGAGCCTCCCTGGCAGTCAGCGGGACGTTCGTCCTCGCGCCACAATGGGTATCAC
>CAVUZR010000034.1:0-88817 GCA_963745855.1 uncultured Alphaproteobacteria bacterium
GTGCGGCTGAACCCCGCATGAACCACAGGTGCAGGATTGGTTCAGGAAAGAAGGGGCGAGGGGGTCTACTTCACCAGACCATGCAGCTCTTTGAACTCAGGCGTGCCGGCTTGGCCCAGCCACTCGAATATGACCATCTCGCTGTCCACAATATCGACACCGGTCTTGAGGAGCCGCGCGAGCGCCAGCCGACGGCTCGCTTTGGCGCGCGAGGCGACGGCGTCGGCGACCACGAAGGCCTCAAAGCCCTGATCCTCAAGGTCGATTGCGGTCTGCGTGACGCAGACGTGCGCTTCAATGCCGCCCATCACCACTTGCGGCCGGCCCTTGCGCCTAAGTTCATGCAGCCGCTCACGCAAGGCATCGCTCTTCGCACACGAGAACTCGACCTTCTCGATGACCGATCCCGCGTAATCGAGGGCCTCTCGCAGCGGCGCCACGGTCGGCCCTAGTCCGCTCGGATATTGCTCGGAGAAGGTAATCGGAATTTCGAGGCTGCGCGCGGCGCGCACTAGGCGCGCGCAACGCTCGACCACACGCTCAGGGTCCGGCATCGCCGGCAGGAGCTTCTCCTGCACATCGACGATGAGCAGTTGTGACTTGTCGCGGGCAAGAAGCATCGGAACTCACACGGAAGCGGGTGGGGCCACTCTGGCACGTCTCAGGTCGAGCCGCCTAGACCCGCGATCTTCAAGGCGAAGGCGTAAGACAACGCCACCTCCTTCAAACGCTCGAAGCGGCCGGAGGCGCCGGCATGGCCAGCGTCCATATTGGTGCGCAAGAGCAAGAGGTGATCGTCGGTCTTGACCGCGCGCAATCGCGCCACCCATTTCGCCGGCTCCCAGTACGTTACGCGCGGGTCGGAGAGACCGGCAAGCGCGAGAATGTGCGGGTAGGATTGGGCCCGAACATTGTCATAAGGCGAGTAGGCTGCGATGGTGCGATAGGCCTCGGCGCTCTCGATCGGATTGCCCCACTCGGGCCACTCCGGCGGCGTCAGCGGCAGGCTCGCATCGAGCATGGTGGTGAGCACGTCGACGAACGGCACTCGGCGATCACGCCTAGAAACAAATCAGGCGCCATATTGGCAACGGCACCCATCAGCATCCCACCGGCGCTGCCACCATGCGCAACGATGCGGCCCCGCGAGGTAAATCCTTCGCCGGCGAGATAGTCGCCGGCAGCGATGAAGTCGGTGAAGGTGTTCACCTTCCTCTCGCGCTTGCCGTCCTTGTACCAGCGATAGCCCTTGTCCTTACCGCCACGCACATGGGCGATGGCGTAAACGGAGCCGCGATCGACGAGACTGAGCGCATTGGTGGAGAAACCTGCCGGGATGGACATGCCGTAGGCGCCATAACCGTAGAGCAGGAGCGGTGCTGAGCCGTCGAGCGGTGTCTCCTTGCGGTAGAGTAGGGAGATAGGAACGGTCTCGCCGTCCTTTGCCGGCGCCATGACGCGGCGCGTCTTGTAATTCGCTGGATCGTGGCCGCTCGGGATCTCTTGCGTCTTGCGCAAGGTTCGCTCGTGCGTCTCCATGTCGTAGTCGAACACCTGCGCCGGCGTCGTCATGGACGAGTAAGTGAAGCGGAGCGTGGGGGTGTCGTATTCGTAGCCTGGCGATATGCCGAGCGCATAGGCCTCTTCAGCGAAGGCGATCTCGTGCTCGCTCCCATGGGAAAAGCGCCGAATAACAATGCGGGGCAACCCGTCTTCGCGCTCGAGCCGTACCAGATGATCCTTAAAGGCAACAATCTCAAGGATAAGCCGGCCAGGCCGATGAGGTTCGATCTCGCGCCAATGCTCGCGACCTGGGTTCTCCACCGGGGCTTCGACGATGCGGTAATCCTCGGCAACCGTCGGAATTGGTGAGAATGATGAGGCGGTCGCCGTGATGCTCGACCGAATAGTCATGCTTCGGCTCGCGTGGGCTGACGAGACGTGGCGGCGTAAAGGGGTCCTCGGTGTCAATGAGGCTCACCTCGGCGGTCTCGTGGTCGTGCACGCTAAGCAGCAGGAAGCGCCGGCTTTGCGTAAGCCCGAGACCCAGAAAATAGCCTGGGTCAGGCTGCTCATGGATGAGCGCGTCCTGACCTTCGGTGCCGATGGCATGGCTCAGGACCTTGCGTGGGCGGTGCTCGTCGTCGACCCAGACATAGAGCAATGTGCGGCTGTCTGACGCCCATTCGAAGCTCGCATTGGTGTCGGCGATCCGGGTATCGAGAAGAGTGCCGGTCCCGGTCTCGATGATTTGGAGCGTATAGAACTCCGAGCCTTTGATATCGACCGCGTAGGCGATGAGCTTGTGGTCCGGGCTGTGCGAGACATTGGCAATGCGGAAATAGGGGTGGTCTTTGGCGAGCGCATTGCCGTCGATGAGGAGTTGCTCTTCGCCGCCGGCCCGGGGAACGCGGCAGAAGAGGGGATGCTGCCCGCCGGTGACGAAGCGCGTGTAGTAGGAAAATCCCCCATCGGGCGCAGGCACTGAAGCATCGTCTTCCTTGATGCGGGCCTTCATCTCGGAGAAGAGAAGCTGTTGCAGCTCTTCTGTGTGGGCCATGATGCCTGATGTGTAGGCATTTTCGGCTTCGAGTTGCGCGCGAATATCCGGGTCGAGCACAGCAGGATTGCGCATCACCGCCTGCCAATTCGAGGCGCGCAGCCAAGCGTAGTCGTCGACTCGGACGATGCCGTGATGGGTCGAGGTGAGCGGCCTTCGGGTAGCGCGGGGAGGAATTATCCCCGCGCGGGGCTTGGCATCCATCGGAGTAGATTTACCTGGAGCTGTTGCCGGACTTCTTGTCAGCGTCGTGCTTCAGAGCGGCGCCATTGATGCAATAGAGCGTGCCGGTGGGATTGGGACCGTCCGAGAAGACATGGCCAAGATGCGACTCGCATTTGGCGAAGCGCGCCTCTGTTCGGCGCATGAATAGGGAGCGATCCTCGTGCTCGCTCACGGCGCCGCCTACTGCTGGGGCATAAAAGCTTGGCCAGCCAGTGCCTGAATCATATTTGGTCCCGGAGCTGAACAATGGAGCGTCGCAACAGATACAGTTATACATTCCCGCGCGCTTCTCTTTGTAATAGCGATGACTGAACGCCCGCTGCTCGCGGGTCACGCGAAACTCTTCCGGGGTCAGTGTCTTCCGCCACTCGGCATCGGATTTGACCACGTTGACTGATTTTTCCAGGTTTGGCTTGAGGTCTTCGACCCATGGGAAAGGAACCTTCTCCTTTTTCTTGTGTTTGGTTGCCCGAGATATAGTGCTCGAAACTCTTTTTCCTGAGGGCTGGGCAAGGTGCTCATCCAGGCTTGACACATCCTTCCTCTGCGCGGCGCGCGCTAACAGCAAAAACCAGAGATGAGAAATTTTCCAGTGATTGTAGACCTCTTGAATTAAACTTAAACACAGGACGCGAAGCAAGGCGGCCTGTCGCAAGGTGGCGTATTCATCGAGTATGTATAGTTGGCTTACAGTCTTCATGAATAATGATGCATTGCGTACTTCAGAAAAGGTGCTATATATACAGTTGCGTTTTGTCCCCAGTTGCAGACCACATTTTCTAGTTGCGAAAGAAGTGCAACTTCCCGTCACAAGATCGGCACAATCTAGTGTCTGAAGAGTTTGCGCGACGCGGGAGATAACAGAGCATTTGCACACAATGGCCGCGCCGGGCTTGGAACTGTGCTCGATCCAAGGAGGACTTTGATGGAGCAAAACCTCGAGAAGAATGAGCTCGTTGAGCTCACCGCCGACATCGTGTCAGCCTATGTCAGCAACAACACGGTTGTCGCTGCCGATCTCCCCGGCGTCATCCACAATGTCTTCGATGCCTTAAGCAGGGCGTCGGCCGCCTCCGGTCAGCCCGCCCGCGAAGAACTCCGGCCTGCGGTGCCGTTGAAGCGTTCCGTAACCCCGGAGTACATCATCTGCCTCGAGGACGGTAAGAAATTCAAGTCGCTGAAGCGACATTTGCGGACCCACTACGATCTCTCGCCGGAGGAGTACCGAGAGAAATGGGGCCTGCCCCACGACTATCCGATGGTCGCTCCGAACTATGCTGCTGCGCGCTCGGATCTCGCCAAGCGCATGGGCCTTGGCCAGCGCCGCAGATAGGCCAAAACGAATCATTTTGGTCAGCGCAACGAGGCTGCTGCCGCGCTAATACCTCCAAATCAAGTGCAGCACTTAGCAAGTCGCCACAAGCTATTGTGACTCTTTAAGAATCTCCCTTTTGAGACTTGCGTAGGACGCGCGAATTCCGCATAGTGACGGTTAACGCGGCGATTCGTTGAGCCCGTCCAAGGGCTTAATTTGGGGGAGGCCGATGCTGTCCGGACGCGCATTTCGGGCGCAGTTGGTGACGCAAGGTCAGCGTGATCTCTACGATTATTGGTGCCAAACGGCAGGCTCACGCGCCATGCCTGCTCGCTCCGATATCAACCCCTTCAGCGTCCCGAAGCTTCTTCCCTGCATTGGGCTGATCGACCTGACCGAGGGGCTGGGCGAGGCGAGGTTCCGGTTGGCGGGGACGCGTCTGCGCGAAGTGTATGGCGAGGAAATTACGGGCAAGCGGATCGACCGGGTCTTTGCCGGGGCTTGCATGGACTATTGGCATCAGGTCCACACCCGGGTGGCGGAAGGGGGCGTACCTCTCCACGGTGTCGTGCGCGGACCGGTCCAAGGCCGAGACCATATCTTGCTGTTCTGGTTGAGGTTGCCGCTGTCGCAGGACGGAACGCACGTCGACCGGATCCTCTGCTACGACGCCGCGGCGCCTATCGAGTCGGTTCGCGAAGTTGATGAAAAGCCGGACTTGCGTCGTCATCTTTCCCCGGGGCCCCAGATGTGGACCGCGCGGCGCCGGGCGCATTGCGCTTAACTCGTAATTTTGCCCTGCGCATCAGGCCGAGCTCGGCCTTATAGGTTGTTATCAGGCCAAGGTGACGATTGAGCTCATAGCTCCAATGCCCCGCTAGCACGCGCTGCCGTTCGGCGCGGAGCGCCCGTCTCAGCTTCGATAGGGAGAGCAGGCTGCCCTCGGACCTTCGTCCGCAAGCTCGTGCGGCCAAAGTCGCGATCAGCCGCGGCAGGTGTCGCGCCCGGAGATAGCAGCCGGACCCGGCATCGACCATCGAGCCAAAGACGCGAGACGCGTCCGGATTTGGTTGCGCTCCACGCTTCTCGTTCGCTTCAAGACATTTCTTCACTGCCAACCTCTTTCGCTTGCTCGCTGGAGCATGCGCGCGAAGCGGAGGGGGCGAGGATTAGATGCGGAGAGGCGCGCTAAGCACCGGCGAGGATGTCTTGCCGTACGCATTTCGACACCTGTCGGCTGCGACTTATGCCCGCTGCCGTCGACACCCCGTAGAGTTTTATAGGTATGTAATCCTATAACAGGCGGGCAGCGATGAGTGTGGTGCGAGCAATCGAGGAGGGCGCGAGATCATCGCCGCAAAGGAGCGAGTGACGCGTGCGCTTACAGCAGCGGGACAGGAGCTCGCCGGCGTGCTCATCGATATTTGCTGTGAGCTGAAGGGACTGGAAGAGGCCGAGAAAAGCCGCGGTTGGCCGCAACGGGCTGGCGAGGTCGTGCTGCAGCCCGCGCTTACGCGGCTCGCGAGACATTACGGTCTTGATGTGCCGGACGAGATGCCGCGGCCCCGGCGATGCATTCGTCATTGGGGGAGCAAGAACTACCTGCCGACGCTCGACGCCTGGCGCGGCTCTGGCGATCAATGAACCCTGGGAGCTCCCTCGATCGCCTGTCGTGCGTCTTTGCGGATCCTCTCCACCATGGAAAGAAGCCCGTTCGAGCGCTGCGGCGTCAGATGCTCCTTGAGATGCAGGCGGCCAAGCACGGCGTTGGCGTCGATGTCGAGAATGGCGTCGGCGGTCTTGCCCGAGTAGAGAGCGAACAGGATGGCGATAAGACCGCGGACGATATGGGCGTCGCTGTCGCCAATGAAGCTCAAGCGCGGCGCGCGACTATCTGGATTGACCGTGGTCGCTAGCCAGACCTGGCTCACGCAGCCCCGCACCTTGTTGGTGTCGTTGCGCTCGCCGTCGGGGAGCGGCGGAAGCTTCCGCCCGAGCTCGATCACGTAGCGATAGCGGTCCTCCCAATCTTCGAGAAGGTCGAAATCGGCGACGATCTCGTCGAAGCCTACGGGCGAATACAAGTCACTCACCGGAACTGGGCGCGTGGTCTCCATGCCTTGTAATATAGGAAGATTTGGCGAGCGGGGCGAGGTGTCAATGATGCAGGGGCGCGCGCTCTGGGTGGGAAAGGGCGGGGAACCACCCTCGGCGCGCGCCCTCGGCTGTTGCGGCCTGCCGAAAAAACTGCTGAGGCGCGACGCTAAGTGCCCGCAGGCCGCGGCCCGTTCCAAGCCGGCAAAAGATCGTTAGGGCTCAGCGTATTCTGCGAATTGGTGGCTTCAACGCTCGCAGGTTCCACCGTCACCGGCGCCGCGGCCCAAGACGCCACGCCCTCCTGGCCGACTCCGGCCTGATCGAGGCTCGACTGCTTACCCTCCGGATATTGGGCCGGGACACTATCGTCGGTGGCTGGCGCCTCCGCATCGCCAGGATCGCCAGCACCGGCAGCGACTCCGGCATCTTGCGCGCCAAATCCGGTGCTGCCTTTGACGAAGCCCATCACCATCTCGGCGCCGAACCGCGCCTTCTGCATGAAGACCGCGAAGGCATCCTTGCCGGTGGCGCAAACGCTCGGGTTCCGCTCGCAGAACCCGCTCACGTCCTTCACGGCGGCCTGAGCCGTCCCGTACACCTGGTTCTGCTGCTGCGCGTTGGTCGGCAACAGAAGAACGAGGATGACGAGCCAAAAGACGGTCCGAATGAGAAACATCTCAGTGCCCCTTTCAACATAGCTGGCGGGCGGTCCCGGCAGCTCCCTTCCCACAGGTGGCGGCACTATAGCGGCGAGACGATAAGCGACTTTCACTACTCACCATCAATTTCGTCTAGAAAATGAGTTTAAGTTTAAGAGATGTCTAAAGCGGCCAATACTGTTAAGCGCCTGACAACATGTCTTAAGCGCGGGAAAGATTGCATAAAATTTGACTAAGGACTCTGCAGAGCCTGGCCTTGTCTACGACCTCCCACCACTCGCGAGGCGAGTTCCGCTTTAGGCTTCCTTAAGCGCGCGCCGGAATAATCAAGACCACATAATCGGGGTCGACAGCGGCAACTTGGCCCGCTCCAAAATGCACATTACGGTCAACTGGAGTCCGCGCGCATTGGGCAGCTATTTCGGCTCGCTTCTGCGTCACTCCGTGCAGAACGACGTCGTAAGCGCCGCCCGTCACCAGTCCTTCATCGCTGCGCATCTTCTCGCAGGCCTGCTCGCGCTCTGCGTCTTACCCTTCTATCTGTGGCTCACGGGCAGGCCGACGCTGCTCGATGCCGTCGCCTTTCTCTGGTTCTTGTCGCCAATCGGCATCGCCGTCTTTCTGTCGCGCACAGGCAAGTTCGGTGCTGCGACTCTCATCTCGGCGGGGAATTTTGCCGGCCTCATCACCTTCTCGGCTTGGCTCACCGGCGGCATCACCTCCTTCCTCATTCCCTGGATGGTGGTGGTTCCGCTCGAGGCGGCGTTGTCAACTGATCGGCGCGCCGTCGCTTGGGGGGCAGCGCTCGCATCTCTCGGTCTGATCGCGCTTGCCGCCGCCGGGGCTGGCGGCCTCGTGCCACCCGCGGCGCCACCGGTCCCGGTGTCGGCCAACCTGCTCGGCCTGTTTGGGACCATTAGCGCTGTGCTCTACGCCACAGGTCTCGCCATCGCCGTGCAACTCGTGCATCGGCGCTCGGAAGATGCAATTCGCCTCGGTGAGGAGCGCTACCGGCTGCTCGCCGAGAACGCGACCGACATGATCACGCGGCACGACGAGAGGGGGCGCGTCCTGTTTACCTCGCACGCTTCACAGCAATTACTGGGCGAGCCGCCGGCGAAGCTCATGGGTGAGGGACTGTTCGAGCGCGTGCATATCGCCGATCGGCCAGCCTATCTCACGGCGCTGTCGCGCTGCGCCGCTAACGCCGAGCCCATCACCGTGGAATTTAGAGTGCGCCATCTGGGGCCATCGGGCGAGGAGGGTTACATCTGGGCGGAGATGCGTTGCCGGCCGCTGGCAATCTCGCGCGGAGCCGCGCTTCCGCTGGGCGTGCTCGCCGGCACCAGGGACATCTCGGAGCGCAAGGCGCAGGAGGGGGAGCTATTGCGGGCGCGCGATGAGGCAGAGAGCGCCTCCCGCGCCAAGACGCAGTTCCTCGCCAATATGAGCCATGAGCTCAGGACGCCGCTCAACGCCGTGATCGGCTTCTCTGAGATCCTCAATCGGGAGCTGTTTGGCGCTTTGGGGGAGCAACGCTATCGGGACTATGCGCGCATGATTCATGAGAGCGGCGAGCACCTGCTCCATGTCGTCAACGACATTCTCGACATGTCGAAGATCGAGGCCGGCAAGTTCAAGCTCGTCAAAGAGCCCTTCGACGTCGGCTCGCTCGTTCAGTCCTGCGCGGAGGTTATGCGCCATGCGGCGGAGGCAAAACAGCTCACGCTCCTGACCGAGGTGCCGCCAGGCCTGCCGGAGCTTGTCGCCGACAGGCGCGCCTGCAAGCAGATGTTGCTCAACGTGATCGCGAACGCCCTCAAATTCACCGATGCCGGCGGATGGGTCCGCATCTCAGCGCGGGAAAGAGACGGCACGATTGAGTTGGCTGTCGCCGACAATGGGATTGGCATTGCCGAGCAGGATCTCCCGAAGCTTGGCAATCCCTTCGTGCAAGCCGACAACGCCTATAATCGAAGCCATGACGGTGCCGGCCTCGGCCTGTCGGTGGTGAAGGGTTTTGCGCGTTTGCACCGCGGGAGGCTGGAGCTCGCGAGCAAGCTCGGCCAGGGCACCACTGCCATCGTCACGTTGCCGCTCGCGTACCCGCAGGCCGAATCAGACGAGGGGTCTGCATCAAACCCCGCCGTATCGGCGGCGTAGCAAGGTACGGCGCTTGAATTTTGGGCTCAAAACGCCGTTTATTAACTTTTCAGGTTCGACAGCAAAGATTGCATTGGAGAGACTTCTCAGGGGACTCTCATCAAGCAACCTATTGATTCGGCCTTGAGCGATGAGCGTCGTGGCGACACGCCTTGTGTTTCTGGCCTTTATCGGCCTAACCGGTTTCATCACCTACAACGCGCTCTATATGCAAGAGCAGCGTAACGCCGCCGTCATGCCGCGACCGACGCCTCCGAGCGTGCCACTGCCGAGCGGTCCTATCCATGTTGCGCCCGCTGCCGCTTCCAAGCCTGCGGTGACGGCCGATCTGCCGCCCCTGCCGGGGAAGGGGGCGCCACAGCAACTCGTGACCGCAGTTCAGCGCGAGCTCGCAGCACGCGGCTATGCCAGCGGGCCGGTAAACGGAAAATTGAGCGACGAGCTGCGAAAGGCGATAGCTGCCTTCGAAAAGGATCATGGACTCCCCGTCACCGGCGCGCCCTCCGACGAGCTCCTTCGCCGCATCCTGCTGGGCGAGGCCGTGGCGCCCGCGGCGAGCACCGGATCGGTCGCTGACGCGGCGGCCGTCCCGCAGGTGAAGCCAAGCTCGACCACAAGCGATGCTTCGACCGTGAAACAAGTGCAGCAAATCCTCGCGGATCTCGGATACGCGCCGGGTGCGGTCGATGGCACCATGGGAGACGAAACTCAGCGCGCTGTCAGCGCGTTTCAGCGCGACCGAAAGATCGCCCAGAACGGGCGCATTACGCCTGAGCTATTGCGGGAGATCCAGCGCGTGACCGGGCGCGATCTCAGCGGCGGCCCCCCGCGCCCGTAAGGGAGCTTCACCCAACGATGCGGGTCAAGAGCGAGCTTTGGGTCAAGGCATATTTACGCAGCTGTGAGGTCCAAGGCGCGTCCGCCGTTGTAGCGCGCCGCGGCGACGAGCACGCCGGCGCGATCTATATCTGCGTCAATCGGCTCGATGGTACCTTGATGCTCTACGGACCCGCTCCGGCCGGCCTCGAAGGCACTGCCACGGAGCGGCGATGGGTAAGATGCCTCGCCGCAAACGTCATCACTGAGGGCGAAGCCGCGACGTACCTCGCGCGGCAGGTGAATTTCGATGCCGACATCTGGATCGTCGAAGTTGAAGACAAGGCTGGTCGTCATTTTCTTGGCGACGCCGTCGCCGAGGCGTAAGGTAATTCCGCGGATTTAGGAGTTCGTTAACCTTACCTACGTCCTAATGCTGGCCAGACGAGCGACGCCACTGCTTCATGGCGTTTCGCACTCGGCAGGGACGAGGAGACCGAGAATGGCGACCATCCTGGAATTTCATCGCGCAACAGAAGCCGCGCCGCGGATCATGGAGCCCAGGGACCGCCCTCTCGGTCAGGTTATCATCTTCCCCGGAGTGCGCATCGAGCGCAGGGCCTTCGAGGGAGCTCCGACTGGAACGGCCAACCACTCGGGCAAACGGGCCCAGCGGGGGCGCAAGAAGCAGCGTTAGACTTCATCCAGCCGCCGCAGCGGCGCCGCGCAACATTTCTTACTTTGCATTAGGACCGCAAGCAGTGGCCTTGAGCGCAGTTTCCGCGCTTGGCGCGCGACTTGGGCCTGATAACGGCGCGCGGATCATGGCGATGCCCTGCTCCACCGGAGACTTGACAACGAACACCTCGTCGGACTCTTCGGGAGCATCGACCCCAGCTTCGGCCACGGGTTGATCGGCCTTGGCAATGACCAGGTCGAGTTGCGCGCTTTTCATGTCGACACCGGAGACGGTGTAGAAATTGTCGCCTTCCGGTGTGTAGAAGGCGATCATCCACAAATCGTTGGGCACGGCACCTTTGAGGCGTACTGGCCCCTGCGCCAGATCGAAGCGGCAGAAGGCGTAACGAACGTCCGGCGCCATCATCGGCATGACCTCTTGTCCCGTAGCCAAAGCCGGAAGCTGGATCATCGTGTTAATAGGCCCCAGCCTGACCAACCTCTCCCATGCGTTCTTGGGTGCAAGTGAGGGGAGCGCCAGGACGGCGGCAATATGGATTAGGCCCGCGAGCACGAGACAAAGCAGCACATAAAGTAGCGGGATTCTCAGTTGCATGTTTTGCGCTCGATCTTGGGCAAGCGATCGTCGGGGATCTGCCCGATGCCCGAGGTGTCAATATCCCGGGGGCCATAGACGCGCAGCATCAGCACGAGCTTGCGGTCGGTCCCATCCCCGCTGGGCAGCCAGTTTTCGGGGCGGGCATTTCTTGCCAGATTGATACGATAGGTGCCGTCGCTGCGACGGATGGCCTCTTCACTGTTGAAGCTCCATCGTTGGGACGGATTGTCAATCAGCGATCCGCGCTCGTCATAGAGCGCAATCGACCACCACCGGGCATTAAGCGCCGAGCCTTCGATCGAATATTCGCAAGCCGAATTCAATTCGTCCCCCGCGCTGTCGGTATGGGCCACGAAGTAGCGCGCGGTCGTCGACGTGAGGGGGAGTCTGCCACTGCGGGCAAGGTGCGCCTTGGTATAGGGATCGGTATTCGGGTTCCCTTCGTTTACCCAACTTGCCCAGGGTCCGACCCGTTTGGTGGTGAGCGGGGAACCCTCTTCGATCATGTATCGCGCCGAACCGATGCCGAGCAGCAGAGCGGCGGCGAAGACGGCAATGAGTTCGCAGAAGCGTGCGCATCGAGGAGTGCGCCCCGGCGGAAGCTGACCTGAAAGTGACGTGGGAAGCGGAGGGGTTGTCAAGCAAGCGCGCACCTTCGAGCCGAGATAGGGTCGCCACTAGCTCATGGCGGGAGAGGTGCGCCGGGTTGATTTCCGATCGCTCCTCGGCTCTCTGTGCCCTGCGCAGTTGGACCTTCGGCAGGACTCGCGCCGGGAGCGGCCGAGGCTACGCTCGACGGGGTGGCGGTCGCGGACTCAGCAGGTTGCGCCGCGGGTGCCTCGGCGCGGTTCTGAGGATTCGTATCGCTTGGCCGGAGGGCCGGCGCCTCTTTGAGCATGGTCCCGAGCTTCTCAAGAAGCTGCCGCGTCGTGATCGACATGTCCTTGACACTCTCCGGCGTCGGAGGAGCGATGACTTCGGTATCCGTTGCCGCTGCAGTCTGCAGCTTCGCTAGGCGCTCCTGCTCGGCCACTTGAACCGGATGCACCTCGATGCCCGGTATCTGCGGAATATTATCTGTGTCGTGAGCAAGCACCATAAAGTTGTGCCATGTCTGGGCGGGGAAGCTGCCGCCAGTCACACGCGACATAGGCGAGAAGTCGTCATTGCCTATCCAAACGCCAGCGACATACTGGCCAGTGATGCCCATGAACCAGGCATCGCGGAAATTCGAGCTCGTGCCCGTCTTGCCTATGGAATAGGTGAAATCGAGCTGTGCCGCGCGACCGGTTCCGCCAGTGACCACCCCTTGCAGCATGCTGTTGAGCATCTCGACCGATTCGCGGCTGAACAGCTGCTTGCGCGCTGGCGTGTCGCGCTCATGCGAATAAAGCAGCTGACCTTGCAGCGTGTGAATCTCCTCGATCGCGTAGTTATGTACCTCCATGCCGCCGCTGGCGAACACCGCATAGTTGGTCGTGTGCTCGAGCGGTGTGAGGCCCTGATCGCCTAGCGCCAGGGAGCACGTCTTCTTGAGACGAGTGATGCCAAGCTTATTCATAGTAGCGAGCACCTTGTCGCGCCCAACATCAAGGGAGACTTTGACCGCGATCGTATTGATGGAATGGGCCAAGGCGTCCTTAAGCATCATGCGGTTCGATTCGCCGGCGGCAAAGTTCTTGGGCGCCCAACGGCCGCAAGCAGCGCCGTACCCGCTAACGATCGTGGTCGGCTTGTATTTCCCAGTCTCGAATGCGGTTAAATAAACATACGGCTTGAAGGAGGAGCCGGGCTGGCGGTAGGCGTGCGTGGCGCGGTTGAACTGGCTCTCGCCATAATCCTTGCCACCGACCAGAGCGCGAATTGCCCCATCATTCTCCATTACGATCATCGCACCTTGGCTGAACGAGCGGCTGTGCCCGTATTGAGCGATCGTCTGCTGGAGCGATTGCTCGGCCATCTTCTGCAGGCCGATGTCGACTGTGGTGCGGGCCGCAAGGATATGCTCCTTCCGATTCTGCATGACGCGCTGCACTTCCTCGAACGCCCAATCGAGGAACCAGTCGGGACTGTAATAGTCGCTGCGCTCGACGATCTTGGCGGGGTTCATCCGCGCGCCATAGACCTGACCCTCGGTGAGGTAGCCGGCTTCGACCATGTTGGTCAGCACTTCGTTGGCGCGGGCGCGCGAGGCGGCCATGTCGATATGTGGCGCATAGCGTGTGGGCGCCTTGAACATGCCGGCGAGCATCGCCGCCTCGGCCAGATTCACGTCGCGGATCGACTTACCGAAATAGAATTGGGCCGCCGCCTCCACCCCATAGGACCCGCCGCCGAGATAGGCTCGGTCGAAGTAGAGCTTGAGGATCTCCCGCTTGGTGTAGTGGTTCTCCAGATAGAGCGCGATGAACGCCTCTTTGATCTTGCGGGACAGCGAGCGTTCCGGCGAAAGGAACATGTTCTTGGCGAGCTGCTGGGTGAGCGAGCTGCCGCCTTGCACCACGGAATCGTGCCTGGCGTTCTCGGCCAGCGCGCGAACGGTGCCCATGACGTCGACGCCAAAATGCTCGAAGAAGCGCCGGTCTTCTGTGGCGAGCGTCGCCTTGATCAAGTAGTCGGGAAGCTCATCGAGCGGGACGGAGTTGTCGCGCAAGAGTTCGCGCTTGCCGATCTCGTTGCCGAAGCGATCGTAGAAGGTGACGCTATATTCGTCGGACAGGTTCATCTTGCCTTGAGCGAGCTCGAAGGCCGGAATGGCGAAAGCGACCAGCACGAGCAGGCCACCCGATCCAAGTGTCAAAGCCTCGCAGGCAAGGTCGTTGATGATGCGAACGACGCCTCTCGCTTCAAATCGCCCAAAGAAGCTGGAATAGGCGCTCCACCAGTCCTTGAATCCGGTCCAAGCGCGATAAAGGCCCGAATCGATGGTCGAATCGATCGCGAGCCAATCGATCAGCTTGCGCCGGCCATTGCCTTGTAGGAAGTCCCGCACTTTGCCCCGGCCCCAGTGCCACCGCACCGGGAGCCGGCCTCTTTAGCCCGATCTGCCACCCGTCTGCCGCCCGGATCGGCAACTAGCGAGCAAATTACACCCTGATTGAGGCGTTTTGTAGAGATTTGGCAGGGGTCTAGGCGGTGGCCGGCGGTCGGGGGGCGAGCCGCCGAGAAGATCAAGTAACGCTGCCTGAAGCCAAAGTATCGGCAAGAGGGGAGACGGCGAGCGTGCGTTTGACCGAAGCAGCCGGGATGGTAATGACACCGGAGGCCTGATCCCAGCCGCCCCCGCCATTGCTCGCACCGAGATTCGGCGCGAGCACCTTGGCGCTTGCGTCATCCTGGACGAGAAAGCCCACCGACACACAGAGATGGGGCTGCCGCGGCTCGAGCGCTTCAAAGCCACTGCCAGCCTGGCAGTGGCTTTGGAGCCACGGGAGATAACGAGCCAACACGCCGGCTGCCCTTAAAACCAACCAATCCTTGCTTTTTCCCCTCAGCGGCGACAATGCGAAAGCCCTTCGCGGCGGTTATTTCGACGGCATCGTTATCGATGAGGTCGCAGACCTGAGACCAGACGTGTGGGGCTCGGTCATCCGACCGGCGCTCTCGGATCGCAAAGGGAGGGCGTTTTTCATTGGCACGCCGAAGGGGCCCGATTTCTTCTTCACCCTGTACGAATGGGCCACTAGCGGCTTCCCTGTGGCCGGTGATGGTCGTGAGAAGGACCCCGAGTGGGTCGCCATGTTGTATCGGGTGGACGAGACAAATCTGATCGACCCCAAGGAGCTCGCAAGCTCGCAAGCCACGATGTCGGCGTCGCAATACCGGCAAGAGTTCCTGTGCGACTTCTCGGCCTCGTCCGACGACATCCTCATCCCCATCGACCTGGTGAGCGAGGCCTGCCAGCGTCAAGCCATTGAACAACTCGTTATCGGCTCCCCCAAGATTCTGGGTGTCGATGTCGCTCGCTTCGGTGATGACCGCTCTGTGATCATCAGGCGGCAAGGGCTTGTCGCCTTCGCGCCGATGGTTCTGTCGAGCATCGACAACATGACGCTCGCCGGCAAGGTCGCGGCCGAGATGAAGGCATGGCAGCCGGACGCGGTGTTTATCGATGCCGGTCGTGGCGAGGGCGTGATCGACCGGCTGAGACAGCTCGGGTTTTCCGTGATCGAAGTGAATTTCGGCAGCAAGGCGCTCGTCGATGCCTATGCCAACAAGCGGGCAGAGATGTGGGACGCGATGGCCAAGTGGCTGCGCTCCGGCGGATGCTTGCCTAACCACCCCGAGCTCAAGACCGACCTATGCACGCCAACGTACAGTTTTAACTCCGCTAACAAGATGGTCCTCGAATCCAAGGACGACATCAAAAAGCGTGGCCTCCACTCGACCGACGTTGCGGATGCTTTGGCACTCACCTTCGCCATGCCGGTGGCTCCTAAATCGACCTCGGTCTACCCGAGAGGGCGGCATCGATGCGATTGGGACCCGATGGCGGACGAATATCGTAGGGCCGCGCAACGTTTGGGTTTCGATGCCAACCGTTGGGGATTATGAGACTGAACCCGAATGCATGCGTGATGAGGAGCTATCATAGAGATGCTGATCGCGCGGCTACATCCGCCAGAGCGCAAGGAGGGCGTTCGCTATAATGGCCTCTACTGCGTCGAGTTTGACGGCGAGCTCATAGTCGTGGGTCGCGCGACCCGGAGCATGACCTGCCACGCGCCCTGCTGGCTCGCGGCCTCACGGGTAAGGTGACCATGCTCGATGCCAAAACGGGCAAGCCGCGCACTGTCATCGACATCGCGAAGGCTGCGGAGCTTTGCGTGAGCGAAGAGAGTAGGGATGGACTTCGCATCAGGAAGTATCGCGGTAGCCCGGATAGCACACCGCCCACGGCCGAAGATGAGGTGATCCTAGTCACCATGCCCCCAGAGGCAAACGAGGCTGCTTGAGTCATTCCCACTCGCACTTTTAGGCTTTAGTCTCCGCTGGGCACATTTTCTCAATCGCCTTTGCCAAATTTTCAATTTTTGCTGGGTCCGGCTTAGGAAAGGATGGGCCTGCCAGTTGATCCGCCTCGGTGAAGAACTTCTTGGCTCGTCGATCGACTTTAGTCGAAACCTTGGTCGGGTCCGCCTTCGTGAAGAGATGCTCGTGCACTTTCAAAACGGTCAGGAGGAGTTCTAAATCGTCAGAGTTTTTCAGGTGAGCCGTGACCTCAAGCGAACCCGATAAGGCCACGACACGGTAACATGATGGCGCGGTGGCTCTCATCGCACTTTAGGGATTTCAGTCACTTAGCGACCTTCGATCATATCCGCCGCATGACCGTGCCAGAGCAGGCTTAACGAAAAGATATCCAGCTAGGCGGTGCTTAGTATTGGGCTGTTTCGCGCTAAGAGCATTCTGGAACAGCCACCGGCGGCCCAGATGAGGTGGTCTTAGTCACTGTACAGCGGCCATCTGCGAACAGTGGCTGACACGTTAACGTGGTGGCTGACACCTATGGGACTTGCCGATAGCGCATACGGCGCGCATGGATCGAGCGGTCGAGCACTGTCCTTAGGGTCCGTCGGACTCAAATTGAATCAGTTATCGGATGTTCGTCGATGACGAATTTCGATACCACCCAGCCTAAGCCACGAACCGTCGCCCACAGAGCCAAGCAAGCAAAGACGAGACTGAGGGCTCCCAGTCCGATGTCGATGCTTGCCGTCGGAAAATCCTCTCGTCGAAGGTGCCACACATTGAGGTCCGCTACATCAAAAGCCATTAGTACAAGGCCAATTGTAAGCAGGATCGCCGCCAGAAAGAGCCCTAGTCGGTGAAAGCCACGCCTTATCCTCTGCGGTCTGGAAAGCATGACCGTCCTGCGGGGCTGAAAAGAAAATTGGCAATACCAAAAGGCGACATGGCGAGCTAACGAAGCGGGGCGCGCCTTGAGTTCCGTCTCCCGAACCCCGGAACACCCGATCCTATCGCAAGTTGAATTAGCGGTGTCAGCGTTCTCCCTGGTCGATTGGCGCCATCCAGCCCCCCAGAGAGCTGGCAGAAGCCCGGGCTTCTTGTTGCAGCGCACGGCAACCGCATTGACTCCCCGTTTGATCGTTTGGAATGATTAACGTCACGGCGACGGGGGAAGGCGTCGCGTATTGGGAGGTCGAAAATGCCGGGCGATCCCAAAGAGTGTCGTCAGCACGCCCTTACATGCGTGCGACTTGCCCAAACGTCAGCATCACCACAAGGAAGAGAGCAGTTCGCTAGCCTCGCGCAGACCTGGATTAAACTGGCTGACGATTTAGAGCGGAGCCAAGCGTTCCTTGACGCGCTCGATGACGAAACGGGGCCTAAAGGCGAACCGCCTAATTTGCGCGCTCTCGACTAGTTTGTCTTTGGGCAGAGCGCCTTCCTCACGGCCAAGCGAAAACCAACGCGCCGCAGCTTCCAACCAATGGGACCGCTTATCAACATCCTCGGCCAGGATTGCCTTGCGACAGCATTCCTCGGCACGAGCACGGTAATGTTCTGCATTGCTAGACGACATGCCCTCGTAACTAAGAACCCCATCCTTTGATCCAGACCATAAGCGCGTCATACAGCCACACCCGCTCACTATCCAGACACCTCGGCTTGAACGAGCCTACAAGGCTGATATGGCGCCGACCGAAGCCGACGCCCCTGCAACTACCCAATTATTGGTGACGGTCTCCCCCGTACCGTCATTGGTTCCGCCTGTGGAACCGGAGAAGCCTCGTGCTGCGCGGACGGGGGAGCTGCCATAGGACACAGAAGCCCTAGTCAAGGATATGGACGCCCGCCGTAAACGTGCCCAGCGCCAGCAGTGGCTGGTGGCATCGGCATTCATCATTCCTTGAACGTTCGGAAGCAGTACCACATTCATAGCGACAAGGAACGCCAGCCAATGCAACGCCTGCGTCCAGACCAAGTGCAGTCGCGCCCTCTTGTCGTGAGCGTGCGGCCAACCAGAACCGATGCAAACCATGCAGATTATCAGCGCAAGAAACTGCCAATAGCCGACAATGGATTGCTTCGAGTAGCTGTTATAGGCGATACCAAAAATCGCAAGAATGAACACCGCCGTGTAGGGCAGTTCTCTGAGCCAGAAACTCGCCTTAGGCGAGGATTGCGAGGAGATAACCGGCGGGGTTGTTTCTCGCTCGTCGCCATCGCGAGAGGGAAAATCGCTCATCAGTGCCGTCTCACCGGTGCTACAATCGCCACTCCACCAAAATGGGAGATGCTGATACTGCCAGATCGTTTGGGCGAACTGTAGAGACTCGCAGCACGACGTTGCGGGTCGTTGTGCTTATGCTGCTGACCCTTTCGCTGCTTCGTAGCGGCATGGACATGGCTGGAACGGCACCACATTGGACGGTAGGCGCCAACAAAGCTTGCCTTGATGCTCCACTGTTTCTACTCCAAGACTTTTGGCGACTGAGTGCAGAGTGCTGATAGAGCATTCGCAAATCTTTGCAATGTCATCCAGCCATTCAATCGGTGTCGGCCCTTCGGTGAATAGTCCCACTGCAAGAAGTTCGCGGGCAAATTTCCAGCTCTCGCTCGGCTCTCGCATTTTTTCTCCTGTCATTCGTTTGTCCACGCCTCAGGTCGTCAATCAAATCATCCAATCCTGTCCCGGTAAAACAATGGTCCCAGGTGATGACGGTCATTAAAATTCTTTCCTTAATCACGGAGTGCGCTCCACCCTGATATTCTGCCTCTTCCCAGTTAGCCGAACTCTTTTTCTTTTTTGCCTCTTCTCTTGCTACAATTCTAGAAGTCTCGTTTACTTTTTCCGCCTCATTCTCACCGCTCTGAGCAAACTCGAAGTGGTGAAAAATGAAAGTCGAAATTGCCGTCTATCCGAGTCCGCAACGAATCGCGTCGCTCCCGGCGACTTCCTCGTCGGGTCCAATTGCGATGTCAACCTTCTCAAGTTCGCGCGAAGGCGGAATACAAGGACGCGCGGTTCTGAAACGATCGCCTGTCAGGAAGCGTACATGCGTTGGGGGGCCGAGATGCGGAAGATCGTCGAGCGCGCCGGAGGCAGGTTCATGTCGCGATGGCCGCGATCCGCCTGATGAACCTTGGATATGCCGCCGTCTGATCTACGATCCACGCGAGTGGCAAATCGAGGAAGAAGAAACCATCTCCCACATGAAAGCTGAGGAGCTCGATCGACTCATTGCCGCCGGCGAGATTGGGCAGAAGGATCGCGAGCGGGTGAGGTAGGCCGCGATCCGGCTGACGGACTGATATTCCGCCGATTGATCTACGATCCGAGCGAGTGGCAGATTGAGGAAGACGAAGCTATCTCCCGAATGAAAACTGACGCTTGATCGACTGGTCGCCGCTGGAACGATGCCCCCTTCGCAATCTGGCTAAAGCGACCGTGGGGCGGTTTGGGCGAGGGGGAAACGCTGGCTGAGCTAAGGCAAAATGAAAAGGAACGTGAACCCGACACGTTCGGTCCGCTCGAAGACGGCTCAATTTCATTGCCTAGCAAGGATATGGAACGGAGAGGGTACGAACCCGTCTGGCCGCTTTGGAAATCCCCACTTTAACCCTCCTTCGGTTGCAAGTGTTACCTCGCCAGTTACCTTCGAGGGGAAAGACGTGAACAGTGGGAGGCTAAGTGTCTGTCGGTACGAACCAATTCTAGCTAGTCCCAGCCCACTGGTTGTCAGGAGTTCGAACCACTTCGATCATACGAGCGAAGGGCAAAGTAGGGCGGCGTCCATGTCGGCCTCATCGTCTTGTCGCGGTTTTAAAGCGCCCACGATCCTGAACGAAAAATCCTCAAGAAGCCTCTGCCGCATCCGGCAAATTTTCAGAAAACTCCATCCCTGCCATTAACGCGGGGCAGCGCCGCTCACTTCGCGACCGTGTAGCCCTTGGACTTCATGCAGGCGATGTAGTCTTGGTCGACCGCGCCCGGTCGCAGGCGTGAAACGATCGCGAGCACGGAATTGAAGCCTTTATCGCGGGTCTGCTCCTTGCAGGCCTTGGAGGCCTCCTCCACCTCAGTCTTGTCTGGTGGATTTGCCTGCTTTGTATCGGCCGCAGTGAAGCTTCGATCGGTCGGACTGGCGAGGCTGCAGGCAGAGAGCATGAGGCCAAGCGCAACGACAGTGCCAGATCCGCCGATCAGTTTGGCCGGCTCTGCCAATGTCCTCGCCTCCCTACCAAAGGCACGGCACGAAGCGGTAGTGGACGCGCTTGGCATAGTCCGCATAGCCTTCGAGCTCGGCTGTGAGCATGCGCTCCTCCATGATGGCGCGGACGCCAAGCACCAGCATGAAGAGCGGCATGGCGAGGAACCCCCACCAGGAACCAAGCAGGAGCGGCGCGCCGGCGCCGATCAAGAGGACGCTCGCATACATGGGATGGCGCACATAAGCGTAGGGACCGGTGCTCACCACCTTGTGCCCACGCTCCTTCTGCACTTTCACCACCGGCGCGGCGTAGCTGTTCTCCCGCAGCACGGCAAAGGAGAGCCAGATGCCGAGGCAGAGCAGCGCCGCGCCGAGGAGTTCCAGCCGCAGCGGAACGCTCGACCAGCCGAAGCGCCGGTCGAGCCCCATCAGCACGAACCAGCCGAACCACAGCGGCACAAAGGCGACCATTAGGAGCTTGTCGGCCGGGAGCTGGCCCCGCTGGATCGGAGAGCGCAGGCGTTCGGCGAGGAGCCCAGGGTCGTGGCGCCCAAGCCACCTCAGTCCCCATACGCTCGACGCCGCGAGGAGAGCGAGATAGACCCAGGCGCCAGGCCAGTGCATCGTGCCGGCTGGCACGAAAAGCAGGAGGGCGAAGAGGACGACCCAGACAAGGCTTCGGAGGCCCCGCCGGTTGGGCTTGCCTTCGACGATTGCAGGACGAACGTCCATGACAGTTTCCTTATAGTGCTGGAGATACGCGGGAAGGGCGGCGAAGTTTCACGATGGCTTGAGCGAGTGAGGCGCCGCTCGTCAACCTCATGCGCGAGCCTTAACATTCATTCAATCAATTGTGCGCCTGGCTTGAGGCAGAATTCGGAAGGAGGACTCCTAAGATGCGAACGCGCTTTGGTTTTTTCGTCGCCTTGGCTGCTCTACAGGCCCTCTCCGTGGCGCCGGCGCTTGCCGCCGATTGCAGCCAAGGGAGCGCGGATGAGCAGATCGCCTGCCTCAATCGGACGGTCACCGACCTTGCCGCCAAGGTCGATGCGCTGATTAAGGATGCGCTCAAATGGAACGATCGCATCGCGCTCATCAACGAGGACATGCGCATCTATCCGCGCTGCCTCGAGAACCCAGGCCCGAACACGCCCAACATCACTGATGTGTTCGCCAATTCCTGCGCCAAGATCCCGGCCCAGACCTGGATGATCTCCAAGCCCTATAAGTGAGGCACGCCAGAGTTGGTTTACGCTAAAGCGGGGCCGGGCCCCTTAACCTTAACCAGTCGCGTGCAATTCGCTGGCGCGGCAGGCCGAGCGGAGCCATGCTTGCGTGTGGTGGTCACAAACCCTGCGATCACCCCTTTGGTGTGGAAGCCCCGAGTCGATCCACCTTGGCCGGGGCTTCTTTTTGGATTTTTATAGGAATAAAGTCCTCTAGAGCTTCGCGCTCTGAGGCTAGGGTTCAGCTATAACGCGACAGTTGCCTGAGCGCCGAGAGTTTTCCGGGTTGCCGGTGGAAGCCTCGGCCCTGTTGGTTTCTCCAGGCGCCGCCTTTTCGATTCGGCGCCATTTTTGCGCGCCGCCTTCGAACCAGCGCCTTTCTCCTGCGGCGGTGCGAGCGTGGCGGGCTCGCGCGCTTCCATGCTAGGTGTCTAGCCCTCGTGTGACGGGGGACTGGACCCGATGTCGACGATCGCCTCGATCTTTCGCTTCTCCTTGAGCGTGGTTGTGCTGCTGCTCGCCGTGCCGCCGGCCGCTCATGCGGCAGACGTCGAATGCTCCGACAAGGAGGTTTCGGCGCGTGGTCCATCTTTCACGCCGTCGCCGGAGACGTCGATGGAGGCCGCCAAGACGGAATGGCTGAAGAAGGCGACCGAGATCTATAGCGACGCGACGATGGAGACGGCGAAAAATCCAGAAATGACGTGCGCAAGCCAGGGACTCTACAGCAACTGCACCATCACCGCCTTTCCCTGCGGCTTGAAACCCGTCGCGCCCAAAAACTGACGTCGGCGTTCGACGAGACGTTCGCGATTCCCGATGAGATCCAAACTGCTCCTCCCGACTGGAGAGCGTCGAGCCTGCTTGTGTCCATGGCGATTTGCTTTGCTTGTCCCATCTTTGCACGCCCGTTTACCGGCTATTAACCATGCGGTCGGAAAGGTGATCACGGCGGCTTTGAAAGCGTCGGCCAAGGTCTGATCATCGGACGCGAGGATTCGCATTGAAGGGCGCGCTGCGCCACCCCATATCATTGACCAGCGGTTGATGGAGACCTGCGATGACGGCAAGTACAGGGTGGTCGCTGCAACGCGGCATCTACCAGGCGCTGGCGAATTCTTCCCAGCTTGGCGGTACGCACATCTACGACGATCCGCCTCAGGCCGCGAGCTATCCCTTTATTAGCCTTGGCAAGAGCCTATTACGCGACTGGAGCACAGGCACGGAGGACGGTGCTGAGCACCTCCTGACCCTGCATGTGTGGTCGCGCGCAGGCGGCAAGAAGCAGGTGCATGACATTATCGAGGCAATCAAGTCGACCCTGCACAACCAGCCGCTTTCGCTCGTGGACCATGAGCTCGTAAATCTGCGTCACGAATTCTCCGAGGCGCGCCCGGATCCGGACGGCGACACCTATCATGGCATCGTGCGCTACCGGGCCGTGACTGAGCCAGCCCAGGCCGACGCGGCTTAAACAAATACGACTAGAATCGTCATGGCCGGGCTTGTCCCGGCCATCCGCGTCTTCCTTCGATCCAACCCATGAAAATTCGTGGATGCCCCGACGAAGCAAGAGCGGGTCCTTGAGGTCGCGAAGGGCTTCCGCTTGCGCTATAGATTCGCTTCGCAAGTGGCGGAGGGGGGTCTGAAGCGCGATGACATTCTTGAGCAAACTGTCTGAACTCTTCGAGCGCGTGGGCGATAGTGAATCGCGACTCCGCGGCTTGCGCGAAGAGGAATGGCGGGTCGCCGCGGCCGCGTTGCTCGTTAACGCCTCGGTGATCGACGGCGAGGTCGCTCCAGAGGAGCGGCGGAAGCTCAAGGCGCTGTTGCGAGAGCGCTTCGACCTTAGCGATGACGAATGTCGCCGGCTTATTCGCGACGCGGAGGCGCGGGAGCGCGAAGCCGTCGATCTCTACGGGTTCACGAGCGTGCTATCCGCCCGGCTCGATCAGGATGGTCGCAAACGCATAATCGAAATGCTGTGGGAGATGGCGATGGCCGACGGGGTGTCATGAGTTCGAGTCGAACCTCGTCTGGCGTGTGTCTATTCCTATGCGGTGGCTGGCAAAGCCGTGGAAATCGACCGGGATCTTGCCGCATGATGCTCATCGCAGCGCTCGGAGTGCTCGGGCGACACCACCGACGTCGATGGTGTTCTCAAGGGGCTGAAGCGCGCGCTCGACCGCATCTATGAAGATCGGGCGCTGGAGCTCAGCATCAGCTCGAGCCCCGGACTCAAATTCCTGGGCGAGAAGCAGGACTTCGAGGAGATGGTGGGGAACCTGCTGGGCAACGCCTGTAAATGGGCCAAATCCCGCGTCTGTATTGCTACTGCTCAAGCGGATGGTGCCGATACCTTCGAGGTGCTCGTTGACGACGATGGGCCCGGGCTCACCGGGCCTGAGCGGGTCAATGCCGTGAAACGGGGCCAGAGGCTGGATGAGACAAAGCCGAGGTCCGAACTCGGGCTCTCCATCGTCGCCGACCTCGCCCCTCTCTATAAGGGCGCTTCGAGCTTGAGCCCTCGCCGCAAGGGGGCCTGCGCGCCGGGCTGGAGCTGCCGGCGGCCTAAGACCCTGCGGGCCTCGAGCCCGAAATCACTTGTTAAATCTCGTCTGCGACAATTCAACTCAAAGTTTGCGCCCCCTTCGGGCGCGAGTTGCGTTGTCCGTTAAGGACGAAATCGATGCGTGTAGCGCTGTTGCGTGGGGCGTCCCTCCTTACGCTCGTCTTGGTGCCGGTCGTCGTCGCGGCCTGCGGGTCCAACCAAAGCGCGGGCTTTCTGCTCGGAGCGTTCTCAAGCCCGGCTGCCAAGCCGCCAGCAGGCAAGGGCAATATCCGTGTGTCAACGGGGAACGGCGCCGTCATTGGCGGCATCGGCAGCGACGAAATTGGCAGGCAGATGGGCACGCGGGAGCGCGGCATTGCCGCCGACGCCGAATATCGAGCCTTGGAATATGGCCGGTCAGGCGCGGCAGTCGCCTGGACCTATCCGGCGATGAACCATCGCGGGTCAATCGTGCCCGGGCGCCCTTATAAGAAGGGCGACCAGTATTGCCGCAACTACACTCACACGATCAATCGCGGCCGCTCGCCTGAGATCGTAAAGGGCGTCGCCTGCCGCGAGGACAATGGAACCTGGCGCGGCATCAGCTAGTCTTTCTCACCAAATTCCGTTCCTTCCCGCCTAGTGGAATTCATCTCGCGCCTCTCTCCCTAAGCTTCCCCCCTTGAGGCCTTTCGCCTATGGCTAACCTCCCAGGATAAGCGGAGGTCCGTCCTAGGTGTTGCTCTGGGTCATTTTCGCCGTTTTGACGGCGCTCGTACTCTATGCCTTGCTGCGTCCGCTCGCCGGCGGACGCGCAAGCGAGGAGTCGCGCGCCGCCTTTAACGCCACGGTCTATCGCGATCAGCTCGGCGAGATCGAGAGCGACCGAGAGCGTGGCCTGATCGGCAAAAGTGATGCCGAGGCTGCTCGCATCGAAATCGCTCGCCGGCTGCTTGCCACCGATGCGGAAGAGAAGGGCAGCAAATCCCTCCCGGCCCATTTCCCGACACGAGCCTTGACGATAGGACTCGCGGTGGCGCTACCGCTCGCAGCCCTCGGCCTCTACCTCGTCTACGGCTCTCCCCGACTTCCCGACCAACCCCTCACAGCCCGGCTCGAGGATCCCGCGAGCGATAAGGATCTCGCGGTCCTCGTCGCTCGCGTGGAGGCGCGTTTGCGCGAGCATCCCGAGGAAGGTGAAGGTTGGGAGGTCATCGCTCCCGTCTATATGGGAGCGCGCCGATACACCGATGCCGCCGGGGCCTATCGCCAGGCGATCCGGCTGCTCGGCGAATCGCCGAAGCGTCTCTCCGGCTACGGCCAGGCGCTCGTGCTTGCCAATGACGGCGTGGTGTCGGAGGACGCGCGCCGAGCTTTGGAGCGGGCGATCGCGCTCGACCCCAATCTCATTGAGCCTCGTCTGGTGTTGATCATTGCCAAGGAGCAGGACGCGCAGTACGCAGCCGCGGCCGATGGGTGGCGTGCGCTTCTCGCGACCGCGCCGGCGGACGCGCCCTGGCGAAGACTAGTTGAGCAGCGCCTTGCGGATGACGAGGGCAGGCTTGCCGGCAAGCCGGTCGGGGGCAAGCAGGAGGGAACTTCGAGTGCAGGGCCATCAGGGCCAGGCCCCGACGATGTGGCGGCCGCGCAAAAAATGAACCCTGCCGACCGCCAGGCCATGATCCAGACCATGGTCCAAAGGCTTGCCGACCGGCTTGCGCAGAACGGCGACGATCTTGCCGGTTGGCTCAAACTGGTAAGAGCCTATACCGTGCTCGATCGCAAGGACGACGCTGTGAAGGCTCTTAAGCAAGCCAAGACCCAATTCAGCGGCAATGCCGAGGCGCTGCAGCAGCTCGATGCCTTGGCCGCAGAGCTTGGCTTGAAATCGTGAGCACAACACGGAGATTGACTGAATGACACGGAAGCAGCGCAGAGCCGTCCTGATTGGCACCAGCCTCGGCGTGCTTGCGCTTGCCGTGGGCTTGGTGTTGACGGGGCTGCGTGATTCGATCGTGTTCTTCTATACCCCGTCCGAGGTGGCGGAGAAGCATCTCGGCGCCGGCCAGCGGTTCCGACTCGGCGGGCTCGTGGAGAGCGGGAGCTTGAAGCGCGGGGAGGGGACCACGGTCAGTTTCGTCGTCACGGACAAGCGTGCGACGCTTCCTGTGACGTATACTGGGGTGCTCCCGGACCTGTTCCGCGAGGGCCAGGGCGTGGTCGCCGAAGGCATCCTCAACGCCGACGGCGTGTTCCGTGCTGATAGCGTGCTCGCCAAACATGACGAGAAATACATGCCGCCGGAGGTTGCCAAGAAACTGAAAGAGCAAGGTGTCTGGCGGGGTGACGCGCAGGCCGGCGCCGCGCAAGGCGCGAGCAAGGTGGATTAGGATTTCAGGACCATGATCGCAGAGACCGGCCACTATGCGCTGATCCTCGGCCTTGCGGTGGCCATCGTGCAAACGGTGCTCCCGCTGTGGGGGACAAGGACCCGCGACCAACAGTTGATGGCGGTCGCGGTGCCGGCGGCGCAGATACAGTTCCTGCTGATCACCATCTCCTTCTCGGCCCTGATGACGGCCTACGTTACGTCTGACTTCTCTCTGCAGAATGTCTGGGCCAACTCGCACTCGGCGAAGCCGCTCATCTACAAGATCGCGGGCGTATGGGGGAACCATGAAGGCTCGATGGTGCTCTGGGTCTTGATCCTCGCTTTGTTCGGCGCCGCGGTCGCGACCTATGGCTCCAACCTGCCGCGAGAGCTACAGGCCAATGTGCTCGCCGTCCAGGGCTCGATCGCCGCGGCGTTTCTCCTCTTTATCATCACCACGTCGAACCCCTTCGTGCGTCTCGATCCCGCGCCCCTCGACGGGCAAGGCCTCAATCCCGTGCTGCAGGATCCCGCGCTCGCCTTCCACCCGCCCTTCCTCTACACGGGCTATGTCGGCTTCTCGATGGCGTTCTCTTTCGCCGTCGCCGCTCTGATCGATGGCCGCATCGATGCAGCCTGGGCGCGCTGGGTGAGGCCGTGGACGCTGGCCGCCTGGATGTGTCTTACGCTCGGCATCGCCATGGGCTCCTGGTGGGCCTATTACGAGCTCGGCTGGGGTGGGTTCTGGTTCTGGGACCCGGTCGAGAACGCATCCTTCATGCCGTGGCTCGCCGGCACTGCGCTGCTCCATTCGGCGCTCGTCATGGAGAAGCGCGACGCGCTGAAAGTCTGGACCATCCTGCTGGCCATCATCACCTTCTCATTGAGCCTGATGGGGACGTTCCTCGTCCGCTCCGGCGTGCTCACCTCGGTGCACGCCTTTGCCGTGGATCCTGCGCGCGGCATCTTCATCCTCGCCATCATGGGCATCTTCATCGGCGGCGCGCTGACGCTGTTTGCCATTCGGGCGCCGCTGCTTGCGCAAGGGGGGTTGTTCGCGCCGATCAGCCGCGAAGGAAGCCTCGTTCTCAACAATCTCCTGCTCACCACCGCTTGTGCCGCGGTGTTCGTCGGCACGCTCTACCCACTCGCGCTTGAGTCCCTCACTGGAGAGAAGATTTCGGTTGGAGCGCCATTCTTCAACTTCACCTTCGTGCCGCTCATCGCCCCGCTGCTGGTTGCCGTGCCGTTCGGCCCGATGCTCGCCTGGAAGCGGGGAGACCTGGTCGCCGCCTGGCAGCGCCTCATGGCAGCGGCGGTCCTCGCGCTCATCGCCGTTGTGGCAGTCCTCGCCTGGCAACAGCGGGGCCCGTGGCTTGCGCCCTTCGGCATCGGGCTCGGAATTTGGCTCATTGCCGGCGCGCTGACGGAGATCGCCTTCAGGGTGAAGCTGGTCGATGGTTCAGTGGGTGAGGCTTGGCGCCGCTTCGGCAATCTGCCGCGCTCGGCCTACGGCACGGCTCTTGCCCATGCCGGGCTCGGCATTGTGGTGATCGGCATCGTCGCCACCACGACCTGGCGCAGCGAAACCATCCTCGCGCTGAAGCCGAAGGAAACCGCGGAGATTGCCGGCTATCAGCTGACCTTCGAGGGAGTTGCACCGAGACAGGGGCCGAACTACCGGGAGCGCGTCGGACTCTTCAAGGTGGCGCGCGGTGGACAAGAGGTGACGACGCTTGAACCTTCCAAGCGCGAGTTCACCGTGGAGCGGAGTGGCACCACTGAAGCCGGTATCCACGCGAGCTGGCGCGGCGACCTTTACGTGGTCCTCGGCGATCAATTGAAGGACGGCGCCTATAGCGTGCGGCTCTATTTCCACCCGCTGGTGCGGCTCATCTGGCTCGGCGCCGTGGTGATGTTCATCGGCGGCGGCTTGTCGCTGTCAGACCGACGCTTGCGGGTCGGCGCACCGAAACGCGCGAAGGCACTCGGTCAAGACCTTGCCGCCGTCAAATAGGGCAATGTCTGCAAACCGACATACACGGAGTTCGCGTCTCAGCTGTGTGCTGTTCGGCGCGCTCCTTTCCGTTCTGATCAGCCTGGCTATGTCCCCAGTGAAAGCAGTTGAGCCCGATGAGGTGCTGCAAGATCCTGTGCTCGAGGCGAGAGCGCGGCACATCTCCGAAGGTTTGCGCTGCCTCGTCTGTCAGAATCAGTCGATCGACGATTCGGCCGCGCCGCTCGCGAAAGACCTCCGCGTGCTCGTGCGGGAACGGCTGAAGGCCGGCGACACCGATCAGCAGATCGAAGATTTCGTCGTCGCCCGCTATGGCGAGTTCGTCCTTCTGAACCCCCGCTTCGAACCCCAGACCTTCTTGCTGTGGTTTGCCACCCCGGCAGTCCTCATCATCGCGCTCCTCATCGTCGTTTTTGCCTATCGCAGGCGATCTGCCGCCGCTGCCCCTGCGGAACTCAGCGATGCCGAGGAGCGACGGCTCAAGCATTTGCTCGAGGATCGCTGATTGTTGCGAGGGGAAAGGCCACCATATTGGGGGCCTAAGGGCAGCGGCTCGCGTTGCGTGGGTGCTGTCGGCAGCCGGCAACCTTACCGAAATTTAATTCCCCCGAAACGGCTGCGTAATTGCTGGGCCCCTATATTTTCCATTCTAGAAGCCTCGCTTATCGATCACGTGAGGGCCGGATTAACACAGATTTCCTTCTATCCTTGGAGAGAGGCACCTTATGAATCAACCTGATCAGAGCTCCGTGACCAAGCAGGGCTCGCGGAAGTTTACGCGTGGGCCGCTTGCGGTAACGACGGCCGCGCTGATTGCCGTAGGCGCTTTGGGGCTCGCGCTCGGCCAAGACATGCGCTTTGCTTCCGCCGAGCCGGCGCAAACCACGCCGCCGGCGCAGACCGTCCAGACACCTATGGGGGCGGCGCCGCTGAGCTTTGCCGATCTCGTGCAGAGGGTGAGCCCCGCGGTGGTCAGCATCAACGTCAAGGGCGACTCTAAGGTCGCCGACAACGACACGCAGATCCCGGGACTGCCCGATTTGCCCGAGGACAACCCCCTCTACGACTTCTTCAAGCAGTTCCGCCAGGGCCAGCCCGGCCAGGGCAACCGGACGCCACACCCGCATCCGACCATGGCGCAGGGCTCGGGCTTCTTTATTTCGCCTGACGGATACCTTGTCACCAACAACCACGTGGTTGAGGACGCCGAGGACATTTCGGTGACGCTCGAGAACGGCGATAAATTTCCCGCGACCCTGATCGGGGCCGATGCGCGCACCGATGTGGCCCTGCTCAAGGTCAAGGCTTCGCAGCAGTTCCCATACGTGAAATTCTCGGAGAAGGACCCCCGCGTCGGTGATTGGGTGCTCGCAGTCGGCAATCCGTTTGGCCTCGGCGGGACGGTGACTGCAGGCATCATCTCCGCTCATAACCGCGATATCGGATCGGGCCCCTATGACTATCTGCAGATCGATGCAGCGGTGAACCGCGGCAACTCTGGCGGCCCGTCCTTCAATCTGGACGGCGAGGTCATCGGCATGAACACCGCGATCTTCTCGCCCTCCGGCGGCAATGTCGGCATCGCGTTTGCCGTGCCGGCGGCCCTCGTCAAGGAGGTGGTAGGTCAGCTGCAAGAGCATGGCAGCGTCGATCGCGGCTGGCTCGGTGTCGTTATCCAGAATGTGACCGACGAGATTGCCGATTCGATCGGCCTCTCAGAGGCCAAGGGCGCCATGGTCACCAAGGTGGCCGAGGATGGTCCTGCCGCCAAAGAGGACATCAAGGCCGGCGACGTGATCGTCGAGGTGAATGGCGACAAGATCGACGACTCTCGCGACCTCGCCCGCAAGATCGCCGAGCTGCATCCCAACACCGATGTCAAGCTCTCCATCGTTCGCTATGGGGACAAGCATCAGGTCGACATGAAGCTTGGCACCTTCCCAAGCGGCAAGAAGCTTGCCGCGCTCGAGGAGGACAAGCCAGAGGCCGGCATGCAGCTCGACAACCTCGGTCTCTCTTTGGCCCCGGCCGTCAAGGTTCCTGGTGCCGGCGAAGACGGCGTGGTGATCACCGAGGTCGATCCCAACAGCGACGCTGCGGACAAAGGCCTCAAAGCCGGTGACGTCATTCTCCAAGTCGCCGGTGAGACCGTGTCCCAGCCCGGAGACGTCGCCAAGGGCGTCAAGAAGGCAATGGACAAGGCGAAGGACAAAGACAAAGTCAACGTCCTCATGCAGGTGAAAACCGGCGACCAGACGCGCTTCGTTGCGCTTTCCCTGAAGAAGGCTAAAGTTTAAGGCCTTCTACGCCGGAGGGCGGCGCGGTTCCCCCCGCCGCGCCGCCCACCCTCATTACGCGTTTCGCGGGGGTTTCGTGCCCCTCGCGCCCGAGTGTAGATCAACCCGCCGCTAGGAGATCTCCAACCATGCGTGTGCTCGTGATCGAGGACGATCAGGAGACTGCGAGCTTCCTCAGGCGTGCACTGAAGGAGCAGGGGCACGTTGCCGAATACGCGGCCGATGGGCAGACCGGTCTGGAGCTTGCCAGAGCCAACGCCTATGACGTGCTCATCGTTGATCGCATGCTGCCGAAATGCGATGGTCTAGCCGTGATCGGTTCTCTCCGGGCCGAGGAGATCGGAACGCCCGCCCTTATCTTAAGCGCCCTTGGAGAGGTCGACGACCGGGTCAAAGGTTTGCGCGCCGGCGGCGACGACTACCTCACCAAGCCCTATGCCTTCAGCGAGCTATTGGCCCGCATCGAGGCCTTGGCCAGGCGCAAATCGCCGGAGGAAGGGAGCACGCGCTTCGTCGTCGGCGATCTCGTGCTCGATCGTCTCTCTCACAAGGTGACGCGCGCCGGCGAACCCATTATGTTGCAACCTCGAGAGTTTCGCCTGCTCGAATACCTCATGAAGCATGCGGGCCAGGTGGTGACCCGCACCATGCTGCTGGAAAACGTATGGGACTATCACTTCGATCCGCAAACCAATGTCATCGACGTGCACGTCTCGCGGCTCAGATCCAAGATCGACAAGAACTTTGCGACGCCGTTGCTGCACACTGTCCGCGGCGCCGGTTACACCATCCGTGACAGCGCTCACTAAACTTTTCCGCACCACGACCTTTCGCCTGTCGCTGACCTATCTCGCGCTGTTCGGCGCGGCGGCGGTTGTGGCCATCTTCTACATCTATTGGAACACCACCGTGCTGTTGACCCGGCAGCTGCACGACACCATCGACGCCGAGCTGAAAGGCCTTGCGGAGCAATATACCGACGGGGGATTGACCCAGCTCGTCCGCACCGTGGCGGACCGTAGCCAGACTCCAGGTAGCAGCCTCTATTACGTCGCCGATCCACAGGGGCATCGCGTCGCTGGCAATCTCACCAGCATCACTCAGGAACTCTCAAACAGCCTCGGGCCGGTTGAGTTCGAGTATAGCCGTCCGGCCGAAGGTGGCATCGAGACCAGACTCGCGTTCGCGAATGTGTTCAGGCTGCCCGGCGGTTACCGACTTATCGTGGGCCGGGACATCGAGGATCGCCGCGAGCTTGCTCGCGTGATCCGATCGGCCATGCTGTGGGGGCTCGGCGTGATGGCCTTGTTCGGGATCGGGGGCGGGTATCTCGTGAGCCGCAACCTGCTGGCCAGGATCGATGCGGTCGCAGCGACTACCCGCACTATCATGGAGGGCGACCTCACTGGGCGGTTGCCAATTAATGGCTCAGGCGACGAGCTCGATCGGCTGTCGCAGAGCCTCAATCTGATGCTGGCGCGGATCGAGCAGCTGATGGCGGGATTGCGCGAGGTCTCCGACAACATCGCGCACGATCTCAAGACACCGCTCAACCGCCTGCGCAATCGAGTCGAAGCCGCATTGCATGAGCCTTACGGCGAGCCGACTTATCGCGAGGCGCTGGAGCGCACGATAGAGGAGGCCGATGGGCTGATTAAGACCTTCAACGCGCTCCTTTCGATTGCGCGGTTGGAGGCCGGAGCCGGCGGTGATAACAAAGAGAGTCTCGACGTGGCAGCTGTTGTGCACGACGTGGCCGAGCTGTACGAACCGGTGGCCGAGGAACGTGGCATCACGCTGCGAGCCGAGCCCGTCGAGCCCGTCTTTGTTCGCGCCGATCGCCAATTGCTCGGCCAGGCCATTGCCAATCTCGTTGACAACGCCATTAAATATGGAGCGCCAGAGCGCGCCCACAGCGGCAATGGATCGGAGCCCGAAGTCAGCGTGGCCATTCAGGCCAGGGGACCCATGGCAGAAATCATCGTCACCGACCGAGGGCCTGGAGTGCCGAGCCCGGATCGCGATCGCGTTCTCGACCGCTTCGTCAGGCTTGAGGCCAGCCGTTCGGAGCCCGGAAGCGGGCTCGGGTTGAGCCTCGTTGCCGCGGTGGCAAGGCTGCATGGCGGAACTCTCAGGCTCGAAGACAACCGCCCTGGGCTCCGGGTGGTCTTGTCCTTGCCGGCGGAGAACCGCGCTCTGCTCAACGGAGCCGGACACCAGACGCCCGGAGCAGAGTTAAGGTCGGCGTGACAGCGTTCTTCGAACGCATCGCGGAGCGCCCAGCCGTTTATGATGCGGCGCGCGGTGCGGACATCCTCAACACCCTTACCAAGGCGCTCGGCGCTTCGGACGAGCTTGCTCCTGCCGCCAAGCTCTTGCAGGACTCGCCACGAGTAGGTGACTTTCTCGCGGCGGCGCTCTCAGGCGCACCCTATCTTGCAGCACTCGCCCAGCGAGCCCCTGGCCTGCTCGCCGAGTGTCTGCTGCGGGATCCCGACGTCTGCCTCGAACAGGCCGGGACGGAGCTCGCGGCTGCAGTCGCAGCGGCCAAGACGCCGAAAGACGTCATGGCTGCGCTGCGCCGCTACAAGCGGCAGATCGCGCTACTTGTCGGCCTCGCCGACCTTGGCGAGGTCTGGCCGACGGAAGACGCGTTGCGCGCCATGAGCCACGCCGCGGACGCTGCCGTCGATCAGGCCGTCAAGTTTCTGTTTCGCCAGGCGCACGCTGCCGGACAGATCGGCGGCCCTTCGACAGTGGCCCCCAAGGGCTATTTCGTCATCGCCATGGGTAAGCTCGGCGGTCAGGAGCTCAACTATTCCAGCGACATCGACATCATCGTGTTCCACGACGCCAACCGGGCTGAGCTCGCGCCAGGCGTCGAACCATCCGCCTTCTTCGTGCGGATGACGCGCGAGCTGGTGCGACTCCTTCAGGAGCATACCGGCGACGGCTATGTTTTCCGGACCGATCTGCGGCTGCGGCCTGACCCTGGCGCGACGCAGGTGGCGCTTTCGACCGACGCCGGGCTGACCTATTACGAGAGCTTTGGGCAGAATTGGGAACGCGCCGCCCTGATCAAGGCGCGCGTTATTGCCGGCGATGTCGAGGCCGGAGAGGAGTTCTTGCGTGAGCTCGAACCCTTCATATGGCGCAAATATCTCGACTTCGCGTCGATCGCCGATATCCACGCCATGAAGCGGCGCGTGCATGCCCATAAAGGCCACGACACGATCGCCGTCGCCGGCCACGACATCAAGCTTGGGCGCGGCGGCATCCGTGACATCGAGTTCTTCGCGCAGACCCAGCAGCTCGTTGCCGGCGGCCGGCATCCCGAGCTGCGGACGCGCGGCACGATCGAAACCCTGGCGGAATTGGCGCGAGGCGCCTGGATCGAGCCGACTGCGGCGGAAGATCTCAGCAAAGCCTATCTCTTCCTGCGTCGTGTCGAGAACCGCCTGCAAATGATCGGTGACCAGCAGACCCACATTTTGCCGAACGAGCCGGAGGAGCTGCGTCGGGTCGCTGCGCTTTCCGGCTTTACCGATGCGGATGCGTTCGCCGACACGCTGGTAGCCGAGCTTGCACGAGTGGAAACCCACTACGGCGCATTGTTTGAAAAGCTGCCGGCTCTACCCGAGGCCGCCCCGAGCATTGTGCTGCCGAGCGATGAGGGGGATCCGGCCGCGCTTGCCGCGCTCGAGAATCTTGGTTTCCGCAATCCGCAGCAGGCCATTGCCGCGGTCCGTGCTTGGCAGTCGGGGCGTTACCCCGCCACACGCAGCGCCCGCGCCCGCGAGCGCCTTACGGACTTCCTCCCCTCGCTGCTCGACACCTTCGGTCGCACCGCGGAGCCCGACCATGCGCTCGGCACCTTCGACAAGGTGATGGCAGAGATGCCCGCCGGCGTGCAGCTCTTTTCCCTGCTTGCCGCCAATCCGAGCCTGCTGCGTCTGATGGCCGACATCATGGGGACGGCGCCTCGGCTTGCCTCCATCCTCGCGCGTCGGCCGCGCCTGCTCGACGCCGTGCTCGATCCCGGATTCTTTGGCGCGGTGCCGACGCCGGCGAAGCTTAAGGAGCTCGTGGTCAAGGCGCTCGCGCGAGCGTCCGACTATCAGGATGCGCTCGACCGCGCCCGCATCGTCGGCCGCGAGCAGGGCTTCCTAATCGGCGTTCGCGTGATCTCCGGTACGGTCTCGGCGTCGCAGGCAGGGGCCGCCTACGCGACGCTTGCCGAAATGCTGATCGAGACGCTTGCCGCGCGCGTCGAAGCTGAGCTTGAGCGCCAGCATGGAGCCATGCCGGGAGGCAAGGCTGTGGTGGTTGCCATGGGCAAGCTCGGCAGCCGCGAAATGACCGCCGCATCGGATCTCGATCTCATCACCGTCTATGACTTCGCGGGCGAGGGAGTCCAATCTGCCGGTCCAAAGAGCCTCCCTGGCAGCCATTACTATACGCGCTTCACACAGCGGCTGATCGCGGCGCTGTCGGCGCAGACGCCGGAAGGCTCGCTCTACCAGGTAGACATGCGGCTCAGGCCCTCTGGCAGCCAGGGGCCAGTGGCGACGAGGCTCGTAAGTTTCATCGACTATCAACGGAACTCAGCCTGGACCTGGGAGCACCTCGCGCTCACTCGGGCCCGCGTCGTCTCCGGACCGCCGGAGCTCCGGCAAACCATCGAGCGCACCATCTCCGAGGTGCTGCGTCGACCGCGGGATCGGGCACAGGTCGCCGCCGATGTCCGCATCATGCGCGACAAAATCGAGGAGGAGAAGGGAACGCGCGACATCTGGGACCTCAAACATGTGCGAGGTGGGCTGATCGACGTTGAGTTCCTCGCCCAGTTCCTACAAGTGGTTAGGGCTCATGAGCATCCCGAGGTGCTCGAACAGAACACCGTCGGGGCACTCTCCAAGTTACTTCAGGGGGGAGTAATCTCGCTTGCCGATGCGGAGGTTCTGATACCTGCGGCAACGCTGTATCACACGCTGACCCAATGCTTGCGGCTCTGTCTCGACAAGTCGTTCGTGCCGAATGAGGCGTCGCGGGTTCTGAAGGACCTGCTTGCGCGCGCATCGGACATGCCTGACTTCGTGACGCTGGAGTCGAACCTGAGGGACACGCTTTCCGCCGTGCACACGCTCTACGATCGGATCGTGGCTTAAAGGCTTGCGGTCAGGCGGTTGCCGCCTCGGGCTCGTCCTGGTCGGTCACGGCCTTGATCGGTAGGGTGCAGGTGAGGGTGGTGCCTTGACCTTCGCGGCTCTTGATTTGCAGGCTGCCGCCATGCAGTTCGACCAGGGCGCGCGAGATGGCAAGGCCAAGCCCGCTGCCCTGATGACTCTTGGAGAACTGATTTTCAACCTGCTCGAAGGGACGTCCGAGCTTCCTGATGTCGGCTTCTGGTATGCCGATGCCAGTATCCTTGATGGCGATCCGTACGAGACCGCGGGTTCGTGACAAATGCACATCGACGCTGCCGCCGTCGCGGGTGAACTTCACAGCATTCGATAGGAGATTGAGGAACACCTGCTTCAAGGCGCGGCGGTCAGCTTCGACGATGAGCTTCGACAGCCCGTGGCGAGACAGCGAGATGTCGCGTTCGGCGGCGGCCTGGCCCACGACCTTCATGCTGTCCTCGACGATGTCGGCGACGTCGATATTGTCGATATCGAGCGCCATGCGGCCGGCCTCGATCTTGGACATATCGAGAATGTCGTTGATCACCTCGAGCAGATAGGTGCCGCTCTGATGGATGTCGCGGGCGTATTCCTGATATTTGGCGTGGCCGAGCGGGCCGAACAGTCCTTGATCCATCACCTCGGAGAAGCCGATCACGGCGTTGAGTGGGGTGCGCAGCTCGTGGCTGATATTGGCGAGGAACTCCGACTTGGCACGATTGGCAGCCTCGGCGCGGTTCTTCTCCAGCGCGTATTTTTCGGCGAGGTCGACGAGCTGCTGCTTCTGCTGCTCGAGCTCGCGGCGCGATAGTCTGAGCTCGGTCACGCTGGCGCGGAGCTGCTGCTCGCTATCGGCGAGGCGTTGCTGACTCTCTTTGAGCACGGTGATGTCGGTGCCGACGCTGACATAGCCGCCGTCCCTGGTGCGGCGCTCATTAATGTGCAGCCAGCGGCCATCCTCGAGCTGGGCCTCATACGTGCAGGACTCTTCGCCGTCACCGCCGTCCACCTTGATGCGCTTGCGGATGACCGGATCGGCGGCCGAGGCAATGACCGCCTCGTAGGAGGTGCCAGGGCGGATTGCTGCATTGGGGAGGCCGTGAAACTGTTGGTATTTGCTGTTGCACATCAGCAGGCGGTTCTGGTTGTCCCACAGCACGAAGGCTTCCGAAATCGTCTCTACCGCGTCGCGGAGCCGCGCGTTGGCGTCAGGCGAAACGGCAATGTCCTGCTGCTCGGCGGCGGCGATTGCCGTGAGCAGCGGCTCCGCGGTCTCCGTGTCGCGGGTGATATGTCCGCGGAGCCGCATCGTCACCCAATGACCATCCGCGTGGCGCAGGCGGACGCTTTGATCGAAATGCGTCTTTCCGCTGCGCAGGTGGCGATCGAGGCTGGCGCGAAGATCGTCGTCGGGGTGCAGTGACTGCGCGATCGTGCGGAAGGCCATGGTCTCATCCACCGGAAGCCGGCCAAGCAACCGGTACATCGCTCCCGACCAATGGACGTGGCCGCGCGCGAGATTCCAACGCCACACCGGGCACGCGGATAGCGCTTCGGTAAGATGCCCGGCAACGTCGTCATCCTTCCGCGCCTCAGCCGGGGCGAGATACCAGACCCCGCCGCCAAGTAGCGCCAACACGAGGCCGGTGCAGATGAGCAAAGTGATTTCGAGACTTGCATCCCACCGCCAACCGGACAGCGCCGCGTACACGGGTTGAATGAAGGCGATTTGCGCGTCCTTCTCCGGGAGGTCGCGCACGGTGACGAAAGCGTCGGTGCCGTCGACGAGCATCATTCTCAAAACGCCGGCGTCGGCGCCGAACGTCGTCAGCGGCTGTTGGGGACCGAGAATAGCGAGCAGGCTCGCGGTTTCCGATGTCATCAGGGGCGCACGTGCCTGGATGTTGCCATCGCTATCGGCAAGGAGCGCGGTGCGCTCGTCTAGAGTTGCACCTTTGGGCAGGCTTGCGGCAAGCGCGCCTTGCCAATTGCTGTCGGGCTTCAGAGACTCGTCCTTGAGCCTTGATGCGGTCAGGTCGGCCATGAGCGCGAGGCGCTCTTCCGCCAAGTCGAACGCCGACTGCCGCGACTGAAGCGTCTGCGTCACGAGGCCGATGGCTGCGAGTGAGGCAAAGACAGCAACGAACACCGGGACCGCGCGGCGTAGCAGCTCGGTCTTGGGTAAATGGCCGCCGACGCTCCCGCGGAGTCCCTGCCAGATTGGCGCCGCGATCGCGAACAGCGGCTGCTGCGCGGAATTTATCCGCGACATTCGGTTCCCCTTAATGGGTGGTTCCCCTGCTCGAGCCGGAGAACTGCCGCATCTCCGAATCGCTCTCTATTGAGGAGTCGGAGACTCTCACTGTCCAAGGAAAAATTGTGGAAAATAGGTTAATAACTGATTGACGAATTTCGAATCAGTCGGCGCTGAGGGTCTTTGTGACGATCTCATAGCTGTCTGTGGACAGTTGGCTCGACGCAAGTTGCCGCAATGCGCTGCTGGCAAGGGCCTGCCGGCGCGGCTCGAAAGTCCGCCAGCTTTCGAAGGCGCCGAGCAGGCGCGCGGCCATATGCGGGTTGAAGCTGTCGATCTGCAGCGCCGATGCCGCCAACAGCTCGTAACCCGCTCCGTCGGCGCGGTTGAAGCCGGTCGGATTGCCGTGAACGAAGCTTCCGATCAGCGCCCGTACCCGGTTGGGATTCTTCAGCGAGAATTTGGGGTGGGAGAGGAGCGCCTGCACGGTCTCGACCGAATCAGGCCGAATCGCTCGAGCCTGCACCGCGTACCACTTGTCGAGAACGAGCGGCTCATCTTCCCAGCGTGCGTAGAAATCGGCGAGCACCCCATCGCGTGTTTCGAGTTGGGAGAGGATGGAAAGGGCGGCGATGGCATCGGTCATGTTCGATGCCTCGCGGTAGTGGCGAAGTCCGCGTTCGATTTCTGCCGTGTCGCCGGTGGCGACGAGAAGATCGAGGGTGGCGGCACGGAGCGCGCGTTTGCCGGCGCTCTCGGCGTCAGGCGAGAAGGGACCGGCCGGGGCCGCGGCGTCGTAGATTTCCGCCAAGGTCGGCATGATTTTGTGCCCAACCGTCGCGCGCAGCGTCTCATAGGCTTTTCGCACCGCATCGGGATCGACGTTGCGGGCAAGCTCGCGGGCGATGTCGGACTCGCTCGGCAACTTGAGGAACTCAGCGCGATAGGCCGCGGACAGCGAGGCCTCGGAACCGGTGGTGCCGAGCGCTTGGGCAAGCCGGATAGCCTCCTTGCCCGTAACCGCTTCCGGCTTCCCGCCGTCGCGAGCGCCGGTGGTCAGCAGGTTCGTGGCGTAGGTCTGCGCAGCCTGCCAGCGGTTGAACGGATCGGAATCGTGCATCATCAGGAACTCGATTTGATCCGGATCGAGGCTTATGTTGAGGCGCACCGGCGCGGAGAAGCCGCGCAACAGCGATGGTATCGGCGGTGTAGGCACATCGCGGAAGGTGAAGGCCTGTTCGCGCCCCGTCACTTCGAGCAGGCCGTCGCCAATCTGCGTACCGTCGGCAAGCAGGAGCGGAAGGTCGTCGCCGTTGGCGCCAAGCAATCCGAGCTTGAGAGGGATCGGCATCGGCTCCTTGCGGCCCTGACCGGGCGTGGGCGGCACCACCTGATTGATGGAAAGCTTGGCCTGCTTTGAGCGCGCGTCGTAGTCGAGCGAGCAGGCGAGCTCAGGTGTGCCGGCCTGCGTGTACCAGAGCATGAATTTGGAGAGGTCGCGGCCAGAGACGTCGGCCATCGCCGAGATGAAATCCTCGACCGTCGCCGCCTCTCCATCATGGCGCTCGAAATATCGATCGAGACCTTTGCGGAATCCGTCGCGGCCGAGAAGGGTCTGCAACATGCGGCAGAGCTCGGCGCCCTTCTCATAAACGGTCGCCGTATAGAAGTTGTTGATCTCGATGTAGGAGGCAGGCCGCACGGGATGAGCAAGAGGGCCCGCGTCCTCCGGGAACTGACGGGTCTTGAGCGCGCGCACGTCGAGAATGCGTTTGACCGGCCCCGACCTCAAATCGGCGGTGAATTCCTGATCGCGGAACACGGTCAGCCCCTCTTTCAGGCAGAGCTGAAACCAGTCGCGGCAGGTAACGCGGTCGCCGGTCCAGTTATGAAAATATTCGTGGGCGATCACGCCCTCGATCGCGCCATAGTCGGCATCGCTTGCGGTGTCGGGCCGCGCCAGCACGAGCTTGTCATTGAAGATGTTGAGGCCCTTGTTCTCCATGGCCCCCATATTGAAGTCGCTCACCGCCACGATGTTGAACACGTCGAGATCGTATTCGCGGCCGAAGCGTTCTTCGTCCCAGCGCATGGCGCGCTTCAGGGACTCCATGGCCCAGCCGCAACAATCCTCCTTACCGGGCTCGACATAGATATTGAGCGCCACGTCGCGGCCTGAAGTGGTCGTGAAGCCGCTCGGCACGCGGGCAAGATTGCCGCCCACCAATGCAAACAGGTAGGAGGGCTTCGGATGGGGATCGTGCCACAGGGCGAAATGCTTCTCCGTCCCTGGCACTTTGCCGGCGCCGACCGGATTGCCGTTCGACAAGAGCACCGGCGCCATCTCGGCGTCCGCCTCGATGCGGACGGTGTAGACGGCAAGCACGTCCGGCCGGTCGAGAAAAAAGGTGATGCGGCGAAATCCCTCCGGCTCGCACTGGGTGCAGTAGGTGCCGCGTGAGCGGTAAAGGCCGGAGAGCGCGGTATTGGCCTCGGGATCGCATAGGGTGATGGTCTCGAGCGTGAAAGGCCGCGCCGGCACCTTGAGAATGGTCAGCGATTTCTCGTCGAGGCAGTAGTCGTCGAGCCCGAGCGGCTTGCCGTCGAGCGCGAGGCTCTGCAGCACGAGTCCTTCGCCGTCGAGAAAGAGCGGACGGCCGTCAGTGCCTGCCTTCGGATTGGGACGCAGGCGGAGCTTGGATTTGACCTTGGTCGCCTTTGGATCGAGCGTGAAGTCGAGGTCGACCGTCTCCACCAGATAGTCTGGCGGAGCGTAGTCCTTGAGGAGCTTTGGTTGCCGGGTGGGTTGGTCCATCGATGCGCAACTGTCTTAACCGCCGCTCTTAGAGGGTCATGGGGGCAATGCCAAGGCAGACCTGAGACCTGAGCCTTTCGTCGCGGGGTGACGAATGGACGCGATTGCCGTATGACCGGTTGCCTATGCAGCGCAAAACCCCCGCCGGCTCCGATCTTTCCCTAAGTCTTTTCAAACCTTCCGGGCGGGCGGTTCTCATCTTGAGTCCGTTGGTGGTGACGGCCGTCGGCCTTTCCCTCTATCTCCGCTACGGCATCATTCAGAACACACCGATCGGGCTTGCTTGCGAGGCAGGCGAACAGAGCTTGACCTGCGCCGTCAGGCTCGCGGTAATCAACGTCTTCGTGCGCGGCGGGTTCGGCTGGACCGCGCTCATTGCTGCGCTCGTGCAGCTCTGGCGTCCCAACATCGCGACCTTCAGCATCGGACTCGTATCGGCGGCCTGCGGGCTCGTGCTTTACAATACGCGCCTTTCGGCCCTTGCTGTGGCCCTGCTCGTGCTCAGTCTGGCGCGGTCCGCAGCGCGGTAAGCGCGAGCACCACAAGCAGGCCCCCGAACCACAGCGCCTGCCAGTTAGCAATTCCCTCGTTGAAGATTACGAACAGCGCTGAGCCAGTGAGCAGACAAGCTGCGGCCCACTCAGCCACCCCAGTCGCGGAGCGCATGCGCCTGTTCAACAACGCGACGACGGCGAGCGCCACTACGGGTCCTGACAGCGGGGCGAGTTGAAAATCCTTGTAGCGGGGATCGAAAACGAGCCCAAGCGCAACATGGAACGCCGCAACGAGCGTCGCGGCGAACAGAATCGCGAGCATCAGGCTCCAGGCGTTGGCGTGCCGGCGAAGCGGGGCGTTGAGTGCAACGGCGAGATTTCCGAGCGGAGCGTCGCGCGCCACGGCTCCCGCCGCGACCATCGGCACGATCAGGGAAAGCACGATCATCCCGGCCGAGCGCCAACGGTCGCCAGGCTCGGGAGGTTCCATGGGCAGGCCGAGCGCTGCCCCGCCGAACACGAGTCCGGCGCCGAGAGCGATCGCCGCGATGGCGAGATCTCTGCCTAAGCCCTCCTGCTCATCGGAATCGTCCTTGCGCCGCGAAAGCCAAGCAGTGAGAAAGACGAGGAAGGCGACGCCAATGCCAAAAGCTGCCTCGATGTGCCATTTGGGATGGTTCGACACCGGCTCTCCCCAGCGAAACTTGAGCTCCCGAGAGGTGTCGTCAAACAGACCCCAATAGCCACCCACGGTTCCCTCGAGCAGTCGTTTCCAAGGCTGATCGAAGGCTTCGATGAGATTGACCTTCCAGTCTTCGGCATTGGCCGCTTCCACCACGCCACTCAGCACCATCGCCTGATTGGCAGGCGAGGGGAGCGCGCCGGCTCGCATGCGTCCCTCGCTTGGCCAGCCCACCTCTCCGATCCAGATCTCCTTCCCGGCAAAACTATCCGCCACCTTCTTTCGCACCTCCCGCACATGCTGCACGGCGTCGGCGGCCGTCACCGGCTCGTCCTCCCAATAGGGCAGAATGTGGATGGTGACGAAATCGACGGCGGGGGCGAGCTCCGGCGCCCTCAGCCAGAACTCCCAAACATCGGCATAGGTGACGGGAAGCCCTGAGCGCTGGCGCACCTCCTCGAGATAGGTCTTGATCCGGTCCGGCCCGAGTTCGCCGCGAAGCAGCGTTTCGTTGCCGACGATAAAGGCCTCGATCACGCCGGGATGCTCGCGGGCAAGCTGCAATCCGGCCTCAATCTCTCGCCGGTTCTCGGCGAGATCGCGGTTGATCCAGATGCCCTGGAGAACCTTCAGCCCCAATTTGTCGGCGATTTGGGTGATCTTGCCTTGCGCCCGTGCGGCGGAATAGGTGCGCACGCAGGACGTCACCTCCGCCAGCTGCTTCAGGTCCCGCTCGATTTGGCCTTCGGATATGCGCAGAGGCCGGTCGAAAGGGGCCCGATCGCCGTGGAACGGCGCGTAGGACAGGCAGTTTAGTTTCTGGCCTTGGGCAAGCGGCGAGGCTGGGACGGCGACCGGCCACCCCATTCCGTAGCAGAACAGGCCGATGGCCGATGCCACGAGGGCGAAGAGAAGGGCTAATCTGAACATGCCGTTACTAGGCCCTGCCGAGGATGCGACATAAACAACTTTGTGCACTGCGTTAAATCAATTGCTCTGGTTTGTGCGAGTGCGAAGTGGTAGAGAGAGTTTGCCGTTAGAAGGCCAAAATTTGACTGTCTAATGGGCAAGTCGATCATCGCGTTGGCCGTCGAGCACCCGAACATGCGATTCGCATTTTGTTCCGCCGCCCTCCTAGCAGGCGGCTTTTTGTTGGTGTCATTCACCGGCGCATCCGCCGAGAAGTCAAGGGGCGGAGCAAAAGCCTTCAGAGCAGACCGAGCAGAAGCCGCCGGAACAGGCGAAGGGTGAGCAGAAGCCTGCTGACCAGGCGACGGCCGAGCAGCAGGCCGAGGCTCGCATCAAGCAGGAGATCGAGGAGTATCGCGAGGCCGCGGCGCGGCTCTCGCTTTCCGCGGGAGCGGCGGAATGCGTGTGGACCGGGCGCAGGATCACAAGCCTGCTATGGCGAGACGATGTCGACACTGCCCGCCGTTATCTCGAGCTTTACGACCGGTTCGGTTGCTCAGCCGAGCATCTTAAGATCGCGTTTCGCTGCGTCATCGAGCAGGGACCAATCGACCCAAAGGCGGCGGACCGGTTGGCTCAGCGCGTCCATGCCTGCTGGATCGACCCTGAAGGAACAACCACCGCCGCAAGCCGCAGTACAAGCGGCTCCGCGGCCAAGAGCGGAACTATTCCAAATTAACAAGAGTTATTAGGGGACTTCAGGCTCGATGTCGTGTGTCCGCGGCTAGGGCCAAGCAGGCCGGGTCAGGCTGAAAGACTCCCAAAATGCGTGGTGTTGGTGTTGTCCTCGTGGTCGCGCTTGCGACCCTCCTGCATGCGGCGGGGTGGTTCCTCATGCATGAGCGGGTGTCGCCCCCCAATGTGGTAGGGCAGCTCGCCAGCGTGTCGTTCTCGCCTATCGCCGCCGGGAATGATGGGGAGGTCGACACCACCACCGAGGATCAGATTAGATCCGATCTTGCCGTCATAGCGCCTTACACGCGTACGATCCGCACCTATAGCGTCAGCAATGGGCTCGATCTCGTGCCCGAGCTTGCTTCCGAATTCGGTCTGCACGTGACGCTCGGCGCTTGGATCGACGATTGGGACGAACAGAACGAGCGGGAGATCGAAACCGCCATCGAGCTAGCCAAGCATCATCGCAATATCGACAGCATCATCGTCGGCAACGAGACGCTGTATCGAAGCTCAGTGCTCAATCGCGGCGAGACCGTGCCGGACTTGATTGCCAAGATCCAGCGCGTGAAGCGCCAGGTGTCGGTGCCAGTCACGACCGCCGAGGTCTGGAACATTTGGCTCGAGCATCCCGAGCTCGCCTCCGCCGTCGACTATCTCGCTGTGCATATTCTGCCCTACTGGGAGGGACTACCGAGCTCGGTCGCCGTCGATCATGCGATGAAGATCTATGAGCGGCTTCGCCAGGCTTATCCCGGCAAGCGCATCGTCATCGCCGAGTTTGGCTGGCCGAGCGCCGGCCTCAATCGCCATGATGCCGTTCCCGATCCGGTTGCCCAGGCGCAGATCATTCGCGATTTCGTCACGCGTGCCGACGCCATGGGGATCGACTACTCGATCGTTGAGGCCTTCGACCAACCCTGGAAGACGTTTGAAGGTAGTGTCGGTGCCTATTGGGGCATGTTCGACAACGAACGGCAGCCGAAGTTCGTTCTTACCGGCGCCGTCGAGACGCCGAACTGGGTGTTGAAGACCGTGGCCGCGCTCGCCATCGGGCTGCTGCTCTGCATTCCGATCGTCGCCAGCCCCGGGATTACCCCTCTGCAGGCTGGCGTATTTGCCGGCACCGCGCATGCCATCGGCGCCTGGGGCTCGAACGTCTTTGACTATTGGGCGACCCACTACTTCGTCCTCGGATCGCTCATTGCCATGATCGTCGGCGCAATGCTGCTCGTGCCGCTCATCGCGATCATGAAGCAGAGACTCGACGAGCTTGCCGAGATCATATTAAGCGGTTCGCCAAAGCGTCTTCTGACCCCAGGTCTCGTCGTGCCCGACCGGCGCCCGCTCGTGTCGATCCATATTCCCGGCTACCGCGAGCCGCCTGAGATGCTGCGCCAGACACTGGACAGCGTCGCCAAGCTCGACTGGCCCAACCTCGAATGCATCGTGGTGATCAACAACACGCCTGAGGCGAGCTATTGGCGTCCTATCGAGGAGCATTGCGAGCTGCTGGGGCCGCGCTTCAAATTCCTTCGCGCCGATCAGCTTGCGGGCTTTAAGGCCGGCGCGCTGCGGTTGGCCATGGAGCACACGGCGCCCGAGGCCGAGATCATTGGTGTGCTCGACGCGGACTACGTCGTGCACCCGGATTGGCTGAAGGATCTTGTTCCGGCCTTTGCAACGCCCAACGTCGGGCTCGTGCAGGCGCCGCAGGACCATCGCGACGGCGACCGGAGCGTCGTGCACGCGGTGATGAACCGCGAATATGCCGGCTTCTTCGACATCGGCATGGTGCAGCGGAACGAGGTCAACGCCATCGTGTCCCACGGCACCATGTGCCTCATTCGCAGAAGCGCGCTGGTGGACGCTGGCGGCTGGTCGAGCGACACCATCGTCGAGGATGCGGATCTCGGGCTCACGCTGCTCGCGCGCGGCTGGCGGACCCACTACACCTGCCGCCGCTATGGCTGGGGCCTCTTACCCTCGGACTTCGCCGCCTATAAGCGGCAGCGCCATCGCTGGGCCTATGGCGGGGTGCAGCTTATCAAGAAGCATTGGCGCGCCTTTATTCCTGGACGCAGCCATATCACCACGCAGCAGAGGACGGAGTTCCTGTTCGGCTGGCTGACTTGGCTCGGCGCCGAGAGCGTGGGCGTGGTCATTGCGATACTCAATTTGATCTGGATGCCGCTCGTGGTGTTTCTCGGCATCGCCGTGCCGCAGGCAGTGCTCACCATTCCCGTGCTCGCGGCTTTCTCGGTCATGCTGCTGCACTTCATGGTTCTTTACCGGACGCGCGTACACGCCCCGATGTTTGCTTCGCTTGGCGCAGCCTTCTCGGCCATGGCGCTGCAACTAACGGTCGCACGCGCCGTGGCGGATGGGCTGTTCAAGGACGGCGTGCCGTTCCTGCGCACGGCGAAAGGTTGCGCCGGTCGCGCCACGCAGCGTTTCCCGGCCTTCTGGGAGGGCATACTTGGGATGCTGTTGATGCTTGGGTCGCTCGGACTTTACGTCAGCAACACCGAGCAGGTGACCGAGATCAATATCTTCAGCGCGGTCATGCTGGTGCAGAGCCTGCCATTCTTAGCTGCCGTCGCCGTCACGCTGTTCGAGCGCTCCTCCCTCAACGACTTCGCCACTTGGCGCAAGGTGGCGGCGCTTGCCGCATATCTTCCGCGCCTGCCGCGCGGTCGCCAACCGACGCCACCGGCGAGCGGGGACATCGGTATCCTGCCTTAGTCGAGCTTAACGTTCCGCAGGCGGAGCGCGTTGCCCACCACCGACACCGAGGAGAGGCTCATGGCGGCGGCGGCGATCATGGGCGAGAGCAGCATGCCGAAGGCTGGGTAAAGCACGCCGGCGGCAATCGGCACGCCGAGCGCATTATAGGCGAAAGCGAAGACGAGGTTCTGCTTGATGTTCGCCATGGTGGCGTGGGCGAGGTTGATCGCGCGCACGATGCCGCGCAGATCGCCCTTGAGCAGGGTAAGGCCGGCACTTTCCATGGCCACGTCGGCCCCGGTCCCCATGGCGATGCCGACATCGGCCTTGGCCAGCGCCGGCGCGTCATTCACGCCATCCCCCGCCATGGCGACGACCGCGGCTTGCCGCTGCAGCCCGTCGATCAAGTCCAGTTTCTGTTCGGGGCGGAGCCCCGCACGCACCTGGTCGATGCCGAGCGCGCCGGCCACGGCCTCGGCCGTGGTGGGACTGTCGCCTGTGGCCATGACGATCTTCAGTCCGAGCTGATGCAGCTTGGCGATTGCCTCGGGCGTCGAAGGCTTGATCGGATCGGCGACGGCGACGAGGCCGGCGAGCTTTCCGTCGATCCCAAGGAACATCACGGTCTCGCCATTGTGCCGGCGCCCCTCCGCCGCGGCGGCGAGCGGGGCAGTCTTGATGCCCGCATCCTCAATCAGGCGCGCATTGCCGAGCATTACCGCCAGGCCTTCAACTTGGCCCTTCACGCCGCCGCCGGTGATGGCTTCGAAATCTTTCGCCTTGACCAGCGCGATATTGCGATCGCGGGCGCCGCGAAGGATCGCTTCGGCAAGCGGATGCTCGCTGCCGGCCTCGAGCGAGGCGGCCAGGCGCAGCACTTCGCCGCTGTCGAAACCCGACGCAGCTTCGACTCCGGTCAGCTTGGGCTTGCCTTCGGTAAGCGTACCGGTCTTGTCCACCACGAGGGTGTTGACAGAGGCGAGCCGCTCAAGCGCCGCGGCGTTGCGCACGAGCACGCCTCCCTGCGCGCCGCGTCCCGTGGCCACCATGATTGATATCGGCGTGGCGAGACCAAGCGCGCAGGGGCACGCGATGATCAACACGTTCACCGCGGCGACCAGAGCATAGGCGAGCGCGGGTGCCGGACCGAAGAACAGCCAGGCGAAGAAGGCGGTGATCGCCACCAGGATCACGGCCGGCACGAAATAGCCTGAGACCGTATCGGCGAGAGCCTGGATTGGCGCCCGTGATCGCTGCGCCGTCGCGACCATTTCCACCACTTGCGCGAGGGTCGTCTCGACGCCGGTGCGATCCACGCGCATGTCGAAGCTACCGGTGCCGTTCCGCGTGCCTCCGGTCACGCGGTCGCCCGCAACCTTTTCGACCGGCACCGGCTCGCCGGTCAGCATGGATTCGTCGACGGAGCTTCTGCCTTTGGTGACGGTGCCGTCGATCGGCACCTTGTCGCCTGGGCGCACGCGCAGCACGTCGCCGACTTTGACCTCCGCGAGCAGAATTGTCTCTGTCTTGCCATTTGGCTCGACGCGGAGCGCAGTCTTGGGCGCCAGATCGAGAAGGGCACGGATTGCGCCGCCGGTGCGTTCCCGGGCGCGAAGCTCGAGCACTTGTCCAACCAGCACGAGCGCGACGATGACGGCGGCGGCCTCGTAATAGACCGGGATCAGGCCGTGTGCGTCGGCCATGGAGGTGGGGAACAGGCCAGGAGCGATGGTGGCGACGAGGCTGTAAAGAAACGCGGTGCCCGTGCCGATGGCGATCAGGGTGAACATGTTGAGCCGGCGCCAGTGGAGCGAGTCCCAACCGCGCACGAAGAACGGCCAGCCGCACCACAGCACCGCCGGAATAGCGATGAGCAATTGCAGCCATTGCTTGGCGCTTGCCGACAGGAAGGGGACGAGATCGATGCCGAATACATGGTTCCCCATGTCGAGCGCGAGCAGCGCGAGCGAGAGCGGCACGGCGACTTTCAGCCGACGGGTAAAATCGATCAGCTCGGGGTTGTCGCTGATCTCCGGCGGGATGCCCATCGGCTCTAGGGCCATGCCGCAGATCGGGCAGTGGCCAGGACCCTCTTTCACGATCTGCGGGTGCATGGGGCAGGTGTAGAGCGTGCCCTGCGGCAGCGGCTTGGCCTCGCCCTGTTTGGTCAAATATCGCTCGGGATCGGCCGCGAACTTCCCGCGGCAGCCTTCGGAGCAGAAGCGATAGGTCTCGCCGGCGTGAGCGTAGCTCGGGCCTCGCGCGCCGATATCCACCTTCATCCCGCATACGGGGTCGGTAGTCATGTTCGCTTCACTTGCTTCCATCTCGGCGAGATCGTGGTGCATACCGGTCAGCTCTTTCTAGGCAGAAACCCGATAGTGTAGTTCATTTGGCGGCTGTCGCGTCTCGCATCAATGGGGTGAACAGATCATGAAGCCTCGTGACTTGATCGCAGGCATTGCGCTCATCGTGGCGGCGGCAGTGGGTCTTGGCGTCGGGTACCTCATTTGGGGCTGGCCCACCGATTGGTATGAGCGCGACGTCACGCAGCTGCCGGCGAACCCCGAGAACGACGTCATTCGCCACGGACACGACCTCGTCATCAATACGGCGGAGCATATCGGCAAGGACGCGACCGATCCGCAAAAATGCTACGCCGGCACCGACTTGGCCTGCGTCAACTGCCATTTAAATGCTGGCTTGAGGCCCTTCGCAGCTCCGTTCGTCTCGACCTTCGCCACCTTTCCCATGCTGGTCGATGATCAGGTGATCACGCTCAAACATCGCATCAACGGCTGCATGCAGCGAAGCATGAACGGCAAGGAGATTCCCGATGACAGTCCCGAGATGCAGGCCCTCATCGCCTATATCAAATCCCTGGGGCACGGGACGCCGGGAGGCGTGCGGGTCGCGGGCATGGGGCTCTTCCCCTTAAGCGATCCGCCCATGGCGGCAGACGCGACCCGCGGCGAGAAGGTCTATGCTGCCAATTGCGCGAGCTGCCACAAGGACGACGGACAAGGTGAGCGCAACAGGGCGCCGAAAAATAAGTTATTCCATCCCGCCGCTGTGGGGCGACGACAGCTTCAATGAAGCTGCCGGCATGGCGAAGCTTGCTTACGCCGCCGCCTATATCCGCACCAACATGCCCTTTGGCGTCCGCGATCAGGATCCGGTTCTCTCGGTTCAGCAGGCGTGGGACGTCGCGGCCTATATGACGTCGAAGCCACGGCCGCCGGCGCCACCGGGTGCAGGATCCGGTCTGCGCTAGCGGCCGGCGAAGCTTATGATCGCCTCGCTCAGCTTTTGCGGCCGATCGAGCGGTAGGAAATGGCCGCCGTGCTCGAGCATCGTCATTTGGGCATTTGGTATCAGCGCGCGGTCATGCTCACGCTCGGAGGGCTTCGCCCAATCCCGGTCCCCCCAAATGAGCAAGACTGGAACCTCGATGCGGCCGTAGTCCTTGGTTGCCGTCTCCCAGCTTTCTGCATTTCGCAAGAGACTGAGGAAGGCGCGATAGTGGCCCGAACGATTCCCCACCAGATACATTTCCTGCATGAGCGTCGGCGGAATGCTGCTCGCATCGGCAACGCCACCGCGGAGAACTGCGCCCATGATGAAAGAATTCCTGAGCCGCATCACCGTTTCGCCAACCACTGGCAGGAGCGCCGCATAGGTGACGAGCCACGGTGAACTGCGCGCCATGCCTCGTCCCTTGGCATAGTCATATGGGTTGATGGCAATGACCCGTGCCACACGGCGATTGTGCCGGGCGGCGATGATCAGAGCGATCTCTCCGCCGATGGAGACACCTGCCAGGGTGACATCGCGAAGATCAAGCTTGTCGAGGAAGCCTTCGGCCGCTTCGGTGAAGAAGGTGGCGTCGTAACGCGCGCGCGGGATGTCGGAATATCCATGCCCTGGATAGTCCGGAGCGTAGACCGTAAAGTGCTTGCCAAGTTCCGGCACGACCTTTTCAAACAGGTCTAGTTGCGTTCGCAGCGTGTGGAGAAGGACGAGGTTGGGACCCTTGCCGGTCCTGATATAGCGCAGCGTGTCGCCGCCCACCTCCACGGATTCGACGGGAAGGTCGCTGGCCCAGTGCAGCGTGCGCGGTGCTTGCGGCGCCGGCCGCAGCGCCTCCATGATGAAGGAGACCAGCCAGACCGCAATGCTAACGCCGATGAAGATGAAAAGAACCGATAGTGCTGTGCTCATGGCCAGACTCCTTTGTGCCTTCCATTTCTGCCAGACGCGGAGGGCTTACGCCCGAGCGCTGGCAATTCTGCCGTGACCCTCGGAAGCCTCGCGGCGCAACTTGGCGAGTGAGGCAAGATGCAGCACGATCGACAGCGGCACGAGGTAGACCGGGATCAGCACCATGGGCAGGACGGTGATCAGCTCGCTCGTCGGCTGAACATCTAGGAAGAGGAACCGTGACGGCGCCGTCATAAAGCCGGTTCCGACCGCGACAATCAGATCGAGAATGCCAAAGGCGTTCCACGCCGCGACAAGACCAGTCGCCTTACGCGGTGATCGCGCATAGGCAAGACCGACAAAAGGTGCCGAGAGGCCGATGGCGATGTCGCCCACGCCTGCGGGCCAGGCTAATTGGCCCGGCAATTTGCCCGTAACGTAGAGGATTAGGAAGATCACGCCCAAGGCACGATACAGTTGCACGCCGACGAGCCGTTGTTGCGGCACGGCAGCGATGATGCGCCTTGCCGTTTCCGACCCCCAAATCAGGAGGGCCCCGACCAGAATCGGGAGCAAGATGCCGTATTGAATCGTTGGGATGTCACCGAAAGTCACATGATAGGCGCCCATGGCACTGAGCGCGATGGCCATGGCGAGCCAGCCAAGCAGAATGACGGCTGATGCGCGAAACGTTCGCGTGCGATCCGCTGCCTGCCACTTTGCCTCCGCGAGCGATCGGTTGAGACCGTAGAGAATGGCGATGACGGTGGCTGCCGTGGCGGCGAACACGAAATAGGGAAGATAGGTGGGAATGGTCATGACATGCTCCTATCGAAAGGTTGCCTATAACAGTAACTATTAATTGACAAGTCACTTGTCAATAGCAAGGAACTTGAATTCATCAAGGGGCACGGCTATCTAGGCGTCATGGCAAGCGGATACGGCCAAAAAGACTGCCCGGTGGCCAGTGCGCTCGACGTGATCGGCGAGAAGTGGACATTGCTCGTGTTGCGCGATCTCTTCCGCAAGGGACCGTTGCGATTTCAGGAGCTGGAGCAGGGGCTCTGCGGGGTGGCGCCCAACACGCTGTCGGCGCGGCTCAAATCCCTCGAGAGCCAGGGCGTCATCGCCATGCGCCTGTACGAGAACCACCCGCCTCGCTATGAGTACTTCCTCACAGAGAAGGGCAATGCGCTCGGCCCGGTGTTGAAGGCACTCCATAGCTGGGGCGAGTGCTATGGGTAATGATCAACCATAAGCCATTGAAAACAAATCAGCATCTCTTCTGCGTCGCTCCCATGATGGAGTGGACCGACCGCCATTGCCGCTATTTTCTGCGGCTCATTTCCAAGCGCACGCTGCTCTATACCGAGATGGTGACGGCGGACGCGGTGTTGCGTGGCGACCGGAACAGGCTCTTGCACTTTCATTCGGCCGAGCATCCCGTCGCCTTACAGGTCGGCGGCAGCGATCCGGAAGGACTCGCCGAGGCCGCGCGCATCGGTGCCGAGTTTGGCTATGACGAAATCAACCTCAATGTCGGCTGCCCGTCGGACCGGGTGCAGGCGGGACGGTTCGGCGCTTGTCTCATGGCAGAGCCAGAGCTTGTCGCGGACCTGATCGCAGCGATGGGCGCGAAGTCCAATGTCCCCGTCACGGTTAAATGCCGCATCGGCATCGACGACCAAGACGCCGAGGAGAGTCTTGACCGCTTCATAGATACGGTGGCGCGAGGCGGCTGCAGTACCTTCATCCTGCATGCCCGCAAGGCCTGGCTCAAAGGCCTGAGCCCGAAAGAGAACCGCGACGTGCCGCCGATCGACTATGACCGGGTGTACCGGATCAAGGCACGGCGGCCTGACCTCACCATCATCGTCAATGGCGGCATCGAATCGTTCGGCGAAGCGGGCGAGCACCTTGCACATGTCGATGGTGTGATGCTCGGGCGCGCGGCCTATCAGGATCCCTATCTGCTCGCCGAGGTGGACGGAAGTCTGTTTGAAGCGGCGGAGCCAGCGCCATCGCGTCTCGATGTGCTCGACAGCTTCATGGCTTACGCGGATCGAGAGCTTGCGCGCGGGGTCCGTCTCAATCAGGTGACGCGCCATATCCTCGGCCTATTCCATGGCCAGCCCCGCGCGCGCGCCTTCCGCCGCGTGCTTGCCGAGAATGCGCATCTCGACGGTGCCGGGATCGAGGTGCTGAAAGCGGCACGCGATATAGCTGCCGGGCAGCGTCGCCGCGCGATCGCTGCGGAGTAAGACTTAGCCTGTCTGGCGCAAGGGCTTCTTGCGGTCGAGAAGCGCGATCAAACCTTGCACATCGAGAAAGCGCGCCGTCTCGCGGCAATAGTCACGATAGGGGGCGCCATAGAGTTGCTTCAGCCAATCTTCCTCGACCAGCGCCATCAGGAGATAGGCGCTGGACAGCACAGTCGACATCGCGATGGTGAGGACCGAGTTCGCCCCGAGCGACAGGCCAATGAGGCCGACGATCGAGGCCGTGTATTGCGGATTGCGGCTGAAACGATAGAGGCCGCCGGTGACGAGACCGTCGGCGCCGCAATAAGTGTTGCCGAGGCCGAGATTGAAGTAGCCTCGGACGGTGATGAAGAGGCCGGCAAGCCCGAGCGGCAGCGCGACGATGTAGCGCGTCCAGTCGAGCAGCGGCACCGCGTTCCAGTCGAGCGCAGCGATCACGAAGGTCGCGAGCCAACTCCCCCGAAACAGGCCCCAGAAGGTGAGACTCTGCCAGCTGCCCGGCTCAGGCGTCGGCCAGATACGAAAAGGTGGGGCGAGAAGAGTCCGGAGCAGAAGCAGGTCGAGGATGACGCCGGCGGTCAGGCCGCAGGCAAAGATGAGAAGTGTCATGGCTCGGGGAACCAATCAGATTCCCTTTGCAGAAATGCGACAGGTCGTTGACGGTTTTGCTACGGCGCGACGCGTCAGATCTTCTGATTGTAGGCGCCGACCTCGGGCTGCTTGGCGAGCTCGGCGTCGATCTCGGCGAAGATCGCCCGCATATTGGCTTCCGAGGTCGGGCTTTCGACCACGACCACGAGCTCCGGCTTGTTGGATGAGGCGCGCACGAGACCCCAGGTGCCGTCCTCGAGCACAACGCGCACGCCGTTGACGGTGATCAGCTCGCGGATCGTCTGCCCGGCAAGCTTGCCGCCGTTAGCGGCGACCTTCTGGAAGTGCTCCACCACGCGATCGACGACCCCGTATTTTACCTCGTCGTCGCAATGAGGCGACATGGTGGGAGATTGCCAGGTGCGGGGAAGCTCGGCCTTCAGCTCGGCCAGCGTCTTGCTTGGATTGCGGTCGAGCATGTCGAGCACGGCGAGTGCCGCCACCAACCCATCGTCATAGCCACGGCCAAGTGGCGGGTTGAAGAAGAAATGGCCTGACTTCTCGAAGCCGACCAGAGCGCCTGTCTCGTGACTGTAGCGCTTGATGTAGGAATGGCCGGTCTTCCAGAACAGCGTCTTGGCGCCGTGCTCCTTAAGTACGGGGTCGGTGAGAAACAGACCCGTCGACTTCACATCGGCGACGAACAGCGCGCCCTTGTTGCGCGCGGCAATGTCGCGGGCGAGCATCACGCCAACCTTATCGGCGAAGATCGCCTCGCCCTCGTTGTCGACCACGCCGCAACGGTCACCGTCGCCGTCGAAGGCAAGGCCGAGATCGGCACCGTGCGCAAGTACCGCCTCGCGCGTGGCGTTGAGCATGGCAAGATCTTCGGGGTTCGGATTGTGCGCCGGGAAGGTGTAGTCGAGCTCGCAGTTGAGCGGCAGAACGGTGACGCCGAGCTCGGCGAGCACGCGGGGGGCGAAGGCTCCCGCCGTGCCGTTGCCGCAGGACACCACGGCTTTCAGCGGCCGCGTCAGTTTCGACCGCTTCAGCAGGTCGGCCGTATAGCGCTCCGGCAGATCGGGCACGAAGATGTAGCTGCCGCCGCCTCTCGGGGTAAGCCCGCCTCCGAGCACGCGGCTCTTCAATGCGCCCATGTCGTCTGGCGCGAAGGTCAGCGGCCGCTCGATGCCCATCTTGATGCCGGTCCAGCCATTGTCGTTGTGACTGGCGGTGACCATGGCGACGCCTTCGACATCGAGCTCGAACTGAGCGAAATAGGCCATGGGCGACAGAGCAAGGCCGATGTCGTGAACCTCTGCGCCGCCGGCGAGCAGACCGTTGATCAGCGCCGCCTTGATCGACGCAGAGTAGGAGCGGTAGTCGTGGCCCACGACGATACGCCGAGCGACTCCGCGCTCACGCATCAGCTCGGCAAGCGCGAGGCCAACCGCCTCAAGCCCGAGGAGATTGATCTCCTCGGGATAGCGCCAGCGGGCGTCGTATTCCCGGAATCCGGTCGCTTTGACGAAGGGCAGGCGCTCGAATTCGGCCGTGTTGGGTCTTAGATCCTGGCGCGGTTTGGGAAACATACTGCCCCCTGCTTAGGCGATTTTAGATGTTTCACCAACAGCGCAGACGAGGGTGGAGTTCCCCCTGACGAGGTTGCGCAGTGCTTATCCGCGCAGCGTCAGAAAATCGCCGGAAAACTCATAAGACCGCAGCCGCCCCAAGAAGCTCATGCCGAGCAGGCTCTCGGTCAGCGCCTTTGGCTCGGCCACGAGCGCGTCGACATCTTCGCGCTGAAGCGGGCCGATCGCCACGCTGTTGAGGCGCACCTTTGCCGCAACGGTGCGGCCGTTGGCGGTCAGCACCGGCACGTTGAAGCTCAAGCTGCTCGCGTCGATGCCGGCGTTTTTGGCATCCTCCGGGCGAAGCACGATGGTCGAAGCGCCGGTATCGACGATCATGGTCGTCGACGTTCCGTTGATCTTCGCCTTGACGGTGAAATGTCCGTCGAGACGCTTCCTGATCTTCACCTCGACGGGGCCGTTAGGACTTTGCTCCACGACCATGGCGCTGCCGGGAAGCAGCTCGCCGGCAAGCCGCCCGGCGACGGGCAACAGCTCGTCGCGATAGGAGTAGATGGTGACCAGCGCGAGGCCCAGCGCAACCCAGGTGACCGCGTCGCGAAACATGGCGTCGGCCTGTCCGCGATAGCGGGCCACGACCCCTCCGCCGACAAAGACCAGAAGGGCGGTGCCGAGCGCGACGTAGCCGAAAGTGTTGCTGTCGAGATTGGCGATCGTGCCCGACCCGTTGCTCACGAGTAGCATGGCGGCGAGCGCCAGGATAAAAAGGGCAATCCACGCCGGCAAAGCTCTAGCCTTTCACTGTCTCCAAAAGCGCCATCCGCGCCGGTAGCTTCGCCATGATGGCGCGCCGCTCTTCATTGGTCATGTCCGCCCAGCGCGCAATCTCATCGATCGTGCGCCCGCAGCCGAGGCACAGACCGGAGGCCGCGTCCATCTCGCAGACGTCGATGCAGGGTGTTCCGAACGGAGACTTCGGTGCAGCGGCCAACTAAAATGTATGTAGGTGGTCGCAGGCGCCCCGGCAATCGCCTATCAACGCGACTCTACCGCTAAAGCGCTCCGTGACAGCGCCTCCATCACGCGCTTGCGCGGGAAGCTCACGATGACCTCGGTCCCCCGGCCAAGCCTGCTCTTCAAATCGAACGTGCCGCCATGCAGTTCGGTCAGCCCCTTGGTGATGGGAAGACCGAGCCCTGTACCCCCTTCGGCGGTCTGGTGGGCAAGCGAGCCCTGGCCGAAGCTCTTCAACACGCGCGGGATTTCCTGGTCGGGAATGCCGGGGCCGGTATCCTTGACGCTCAGGCACTGACCGCCTGAGGGCGTGCGCCGGATGGTAAGTGCGATTGTTCCGCCCGGCGGCGTAAATTTGATCGCGTTCGACAGAAGGTTGAGGCAGATCTGGCGCATGGCTCGCTCATCCGCCCAGAGCTGCGGAAGGTCCAGCTCGAACGCTTCGACGATCCGCAAGCCCTTGGTCTCGGAGCGGAGCCGCATCAGCCGCTGGCAGTCCTCAACCACCATTGCGAGGGCGACCGGCGTCTCATGCAGCTCATAGCGGCCGGACTCGATGCGGGAGATATCCAGAATCTCGTTGATCAGAGTGAGCAGGTGCTGGCCGCTCTGATGGATGTCGTTGGCGTATTCCTTGTAGACCGGATTGTCATGTGCCCCCAGGATCTCCGAGCGCATGATCTCGGAGAAGCCGATGATGGCGTTGAGCGGCGTGCGCAGCTCATGGCTCATGGTGGCGAGGAAGCGCGACTTGGCATGGTTCGCTTCCTCGGCGCGCAGCCGCGCCTCGTCGGAGATCGACTTAGCCTGCTCGAGCTCGGCGATAAGCGCGTCCTTCTCGGCGCGAAAGGCGATCATGGCGGTGACCGTGGCGTTGGTCACGCCCATCAGCCAGATAAAATAGATGTAGACGCCGACAGCCATCGCCGCCATGGCCCAGTAGAATGGATTGTCGAGCATGGCGAAGCGAATGACGATCGCCGCCGCCATCGGCAACGTGCCGGCGTAGACGATCGGCATCACTGGCGCCGCGAACAACATGCGCATCGATATGACGATGATGAGAGTGGCGAACACGAAGGTATGGGCGGCCTCACCAGCGCTGCCGGCACTGACAAAGGCGACCGCGGCCCAGGACACGCCGTAGAGAAACTCAGCGACCATAATCTTAGTGCGCCAAGAGCGTGGGTTCGCCTCCTCTCGCGTCGTCCTGAGGAATTGCCGGCAAAGACTTAGGAGTAGCCCTTTGGCGAGGAACACAGTCGCAAGCCACAGCAGCAATTGCGCGGGCGGTGCCCAGAACATCGCCCCAACGGCGACGATCACGGCGAGCAAAGGCGTGGTTACCGCCGTCGACAGCTCGTTCTTGGCGAACATGAGGAGGAGCTCGTAGTCGAGCTCTGAGCTGAAACCGGAGAGGGAGGCGGGCTTGGCGGGGACCCCCTGCACGCCGCGGGGAGAGCGCAGTTTGGCGTTCATTGCCGCCGAAGCGGCCGCACGAGCCTCGGCTGAAACGCCTGCTGTCATGGCAATAAAGCCCGCAAACTCATTAAACCCGGAAAAAGACGGCGGGTGCCAGGGTCGCTGAGCGTCCTCCACCCCTTAACCAGAGGCCCGGCGATGACTATGTGGGGAAATCCCTAATGCGGCGTTTACTGTCGCTCCGCGCTGAAACGCCTGCCATGGATTGCCGCGACGCTTGGCGTCCCGTAGGAGAAGCAGAGGTTTTCGAGGGCAACGTCCGGCCATCATGCTATTAACCATCATAGGTTGCGGGGACGCATTCGGCGCGGGCGGGCAGCTCCAGACCTCGTTCCATGTGCGCTCCGGCTCATCCACTTTTCTGATCGATTGCGGTGTAACCACTCTGATCGGCATGCACCGGCTCGGGCTCGCCACCAACGACATCGACATGGTCTGCGTCAGCCATCTGCATGGGGACCATTTTGGAGGCTTGGCTTGGCTCCTTATCGACGCCCAATATGGGAGCAAGCGGGAGCGACCGCTGATCGTCACTGGTCCGAAGGGTATCAAGGCGCGCTTTCTGAGCGCAGCCGAGGCTCTTTATCCCGACATCACCAAATGTCAGCGCTGCTTCGCCTTAGACTTCATCGAATATGCGGAGCAGGTGCCGCTCGCCTTGAACGGAGTGACGATTGCGCCTTTCGAGGTAAAACACCCCTCAGGTGCACCGCCTTACGCGCTCAGGTTCGGGCTGGACGGCAAGGTGTTGTCCTTTACCGGCGACACCGGCTGGACACAGAACCTTTGCGCCGCGGCACAAGGTGCCGATCTTCTTATCAGCGAATGCTTTCAATACGATGTGACGCTTCCCATTCATCTCGATTACAAGACGATCGATGCCAACTACGAGAGGCTCGGGGCGAAGCGGGTGCTGTTGACCCATATGGGCGAGGAGATGCTCGCCAATGTCGATAAGGTTGACGCCTCGCGCTACATCGTTGCCCAGGATGGCATGACGCTCGATCTATGAGAGCTCAGCCAACCGAGCTTGATCGCCTGCTTTGCAACATCCGCGCCTGCCGAACTTGCGTCGAGTCTCCCGAAGGCAAGCCGCTGCCGCACGAGCCGCGTCCGGTATTGCGGGTGAGTCCTACGGCGAGGATTGCGGTTTGCAGTCAGGCGCCAGGCACGCGCGTGCATGCGTCAGGCATTCCCTTCACCGATTCGTCCGGCGACCGCTTGCGCGACTGGATGGGCGTCGGTCCGCGGGAGTTCTACGATGAGTCCCGCCTCGCCATCATCCCGATGGGCTTCTGCTTCCCCGGCCAGGACGCGCAAGGTGCCGATCTTCCGCCACGAGTCGAATGCGCAAAGACTTGGCATCGTTCTTTGTTCGCGCGGCTGCCACAGCTCGAACTTGTGCTCTCCGTCGGGTCATATTCACAGCGGTGGCATCTTGGGGACGAAGCGGGGAACAGCCTGCAGGCGACCATGCTCGACTGGCGCAAGCATCTGCGGAGGACGACGCGGCCCCGCATCCTGCCGCTTCCTCATCCGTCCTGGCGCAACAATGCGTGGCTGAAGCGCAATCCCTGGTTCGAGGTGGAATTGCTGCCAGTTCTCCGCAGCGAGGTCCGCAAGCTCCTCTGAACGCGCCTGTCGAAAAAACCTCTTGCAGTGGAAAGAATATTCTACTAACTGTATAGGGTTAGTATGGAATAAAAAAGGAATCCCTGTCGTGCTCGAATCGCGCAAAAATATTATCAAGACTGCCATGCTGGACCGAATGGACCGCAAAATTCTCGACATCCTGCAGAAGGACTGCACGATGCCGGTTGCCGAGATCGGCAAGCAGATTGGGCTTTCCACCACGCCTTGCTGGCGCCGTATCCAGAAGCTCGAAGAGAGTGGGGTGGTGCAACGGCGCGTGGCGCTGCTCGACGCCAAGAAGGTCAATGTGGGGGTGACGGTGTTCGTCTCCATCACCACGAGCCACCACACCCGGGAGTGGCTGGAGAAGTTCCACGAGGCCTTGAAGGACTTTCCAGAGGTGGTGGAATTCTACCGCATGAGCGGGCAGGTGGATTATCTCCTGCGCGTCGTCGTTCCCGACATCGAGCGCTATGACGCCTTCTACAAGAAGCTGATCGCCAAGATCGAGCTGTCTGATGTGAGCTCGGCCTTCGCCATGGAGCAGATCAAATACACGACGGCGCTGCCGCTCGAATACGCGGCGGAGTAGGGGACGTTCACTGCCTGCGGTTGAGCAGCGCGATGAGGCTCGACGTGTCCCACCGGTTGCCGCCCATGGCCTGTACCTCGGCGTAGAACTGATCGACCAGCGCCGTCACCGGAAGCTCGGCGCCGTTCCGCCGCGCCTCGTCGAACACGAGAGCGAAATCCTTGCGCACCAGGTCAACCGCGAAGCCGAAGTCGAATTTGCCTTCGACCATGGTCTGCCACCTGTTCTCCATCTGCCAGGATTGCGCCGCGCCCTTTGAGATGGTGTCGATGACCTTCTGAATGTCGAGGCCGGCGCGTTTGGCGAAATGCAGTGCCTCGGCAAGGCCTTGGATCAATCCACCAATGCAGATCTGGTTGACCATCTTGGTGAGCTGTCCAGAGCCCGACGGCCCGATCAGCGTGACGGCGCGCGCATAAGACCGGATGACCGGCTCCGTTTTCCGGAAATCGTCCTCATCTCCACCGACCATCACCGTCAGCGTGCCGTTCTCGGCGCCCGACTGTCCACCCGACACCGGGGCGTCGAGAAAGCCCGCGGAGCGTTCCTCGGCGGCGGCGTGGAGTTCACGGGCGATCTCCGCCGAGGTGGTGGTGTTGTCGATGGCCACGGCGCTTGGCCGCAACGTCGAGAAGGCGCCGTCGGGCCCGAGCGTCACGGTGCGGAGGTCGTTGTCGTTGCCGACGCAGGTGAAGACGAAGTCCGCGTTGTGCGCGGCCGCGGCGGGTGTCGGTTCTGCGGTGCCGCCGAATTCGGCCACCCAGGCGTCGGCCTTCGCCTTTGTGCGGTTGAACACGACGACGTCGTGGTGTCCACGCGACTTGATATGGCCGGCCATGGGATAGCCCATGACGCCGAGCCCGATCCAGGCAACTTTGCTCATTGCTTCACCCTCCCCATCATAGCAAAAAGCAAATGGCCGGGACGAGCCCAGCCATGACGCAGTCATCGGATTTTACGGAGCGCGCTTCAGGCGATGGGCGCGTCCGGGAAGGACAGCTGCTCGCGCGCGCGCCACTCGTTGGTCACGTAGTTGATGATCAGCGACGTGCGCACGCCCTTGATCTGACGCTTCTCGAAGCCGTGATAGGTGTTGTTGCCTGGGACGAACACCATGGCGGCGTTGGGCGTGAACGGCGAGCGGCCGAAATGGCGCTTCTCGCCGTCATAGATATCGGTGCCAAGATCCTTGTGGCTTTCGTCCTTCGACAGATACAGCAGCATGGTGAACACCTTCACGCCGAGATCGGTATGCGGCTCAAGCCAGAATCCGTCGATGTCCTGAGCGAACTCGATACGGAGATAGGTGCCAGTGAGGTCGGTGCCGAAGGCCTGTTCGATATGGCTCGTCACGCGCTTGTCCTGGAAGGCCTGGGCAATCGCCTCGCAGACCGGAAAGCGCTCGCGGTTCTCCGCGTCGAAATATTTGCGGGTGTTGTTGTGTAGCTCGCGCTTGCCGGAGACGCCCTCGAGCGAGGGGGCCTCGAAGGGGAGACCAACGATGTCGTCGACGCTATCGGGCGGGAAGCAGCCTTTCAGCACCCAGTGCCGATAGGGTTGCTCCGAGCGCTTGCCGCTATCGACGCTCTTCAAGAACGTCTTGACGACGTCCTCGGCCGAACTCTTTGCCTCATGTGAAGTCGCACGCTTTACCGCGACGTTGTCCCTCATGATCTGACCGATCTCCCCTCAAGGACAATCAACCTGCCGGCGAATTCATGACTCTGGCAGGCATCGTTTCATGGTTGTTAGCACCGGCACGCCGCCCACGCAAATCGCGATAAATCGCGCCAAATCGCTAAATTTGGTGGTGGCGCCCCCTTGCACTCTACGCAAATGCCTTACGAGGTCCGGGCCGAGCCTTGACCAGGATCAAGGTCAATCAGATTGGCGCGTGGATTTGGCCGAAAACAAGGGGCCGAGGCGCAGTTGCAGAAATGCGCGCGGACGCCGATAGCACGACCACGACAGGACTTTGCTCGGCTTTCGGCCGTTAGTTGAAATTTACCCAGCGAAAATGGTGCGCTTCCAGGTTTTCCGGCGAGGCTTCCTCGCCGTCCGTGGTCACCTGCTCCGACCGCAAGCACTGGGCCAGAAGTTCAAGCAGCGAGGCGTGCAGTTCGCGCTCCGCCGAAAGCTGCGGCGGGTTCGCGGCCAGAAACGCCAGGATCTCCCCGTAATCAGGCATAGATTCCCCCGTGCTGTCCCCCAGCCGAGTTCCGTCACGGTGACTAATCCATGTGTCGAAACTTTGTTCCCCAGGGACCCGGAAATTTTCCGAACCAACGAGAACTCGGCGACTTTTCAGGCTGCGAGCCGGAAGCGCCGGATCAGGCGGAGCGGCGCGCGGCCACCAGACTCGCCGACCAGCGAAAGGCCGTCGACGGTCACACCGGAGGCGCAGATCTCCTCCAGCATCGGCCATAACGCCTGCGAGACGCGCTCAAGATGGGCGGCCTCGAGCGGCCCGGTGAGCGTGATGTAGAAGCGGTACTCGCTCAACACATGCGGATCGCCGAAGCTTTTGAGCAGGAGGCGCTGATGGTCGTTGAGGGGCACGCCCTGTTGGGCATGTGTACAAGGCGGCGACTCGGCGAATCCGTCGAAGGCCGCGACGCACTGCGCGGCGAGCCAGTCGAGCGCCGGCGTTGGCTTGATCGGGCGCAACACGAGGTAGCGGCCGGCCCGCGCCAGCGTCAGCGGACCCGTCTCCACCTGCTTCCGGCGGCTCGCAAAACTGATCAGCCGCGCCTTGAGCGCGTCGGGACCCATGCCATCGCGAAGGCAGAACGGTGCCTTGAACACGGCATGCAGGCCGCTGTAACGCGACGACGCAGAAGGCGGCTTGACGGTGGCGGCGCCGGCGAGGCCGGTGTCGGAAAATGCCTGGAGCGTCGCGCCGTCATTGGCGCGGCCAAACCAGGAGCGTCCAAAGGCAGCAAGCGGCGTGCCCGGCTGAGGCGTGTAGTAGATCGCGTAGCGGATGAAGTTCGCCGGATGCGCGCTCTTCAGTTCAGTATCGAATCGCGCGCGGTCGAGCATTTGGTTCCTCCCACTCGGCGCCCTCTCCGAATAGCCATCCTCTCGATAGCAATCGCCTGTGGCGTGGCCGCGTCAGGTTCTTGGCGATAGGAGGGCCGATGAATGAAGACTTGATGAATCGAGTCATCTCGCAGGTGCGAATTCGACTCGTGCTGCATCGCGATCAGGACTTGCGAGGGTGCTTACCAAGCGGTCGCAACTTCGTTAGCAAGGATGGCAAGTCTGGCGCGGGCAAGACTGGGGAGAAGAATGATCGAGCTTTACACCTGGTCGACGCCGAACGGACAGAAGGCGTCGATCATGCTGGAAGAAGTGGGGCTCCCATATCGGGTTCATCCAATCGACATCGGCAAGGATCATCAGTCTCGCCATCTCCCCCAACAACAAGATCCCCGCGATCGTCGACACCGACAATGGCCTTTCGCTCATGGAGTCGGGAGCGATCTTGCTCTATCTCGCAGAGAGGACAGGCAAGCTTTGGCCGCAGGATTTTCCCACCAAATGGCGCGTGGTTGAGTGGTTGATGTGGCAGATGGGTGGCCCAGGTCCCTTCCTCAGTCAAGTTCACCATTTCGTGAAATTCAATCCGGGAAACTTAGGCCGAGGAGCGCTACACCAAGGAAGCAAGGCGGCTCTGGGGTGTGCTCGATCGGCGGCTCGGCGAGACCGAATATGCGGCGGGCGACTACTCGATCGCCGACATCGCCATTTGGCCGTGGATTTCCGGTTCAAATGGCAAACCGTCACCTTTGATGATTATCCCAACGTCAAGCGCTGGCACACGGCGATCGCAGCGCGGCCGGCGGTGCAAAGGGGATGGAACGTGCCACCGCGAGAGGGCAGCATTCCCATGCCATGATCGCCCCGTAGGCTGTAGCGGGACATGCTGCTCGTATGGCAGAATGCCGCTCACACAAGGCTCGCTTCATGAGCGAGGCGCGGGTGATGATCAGTCGGGTGGCTCGGCGAATTTCCAGCGGGCGCGAGAACGGGAGGACGTCATGACGCGCAGTTTCGGTGCCAGCTTCCAACAAATCGCCTGGGTTTCAGCTCTGACGGCCGCGCTTATCGTAATGAACCTGTTGTCAGTCACCGCGGCGAAAGCGCAGGTCATCGAGCGCGGCGTGCAGGGCGGCGTGGTCGGCGCCATCATCGGCGGCATTGTCGGTGGCGGTAGGGGTGCCGGAACTGGCGCTGCGATTGGCGCCGGCGTCGGTCTCGTCACCGGCGCGGCGGAAGCCGACGCCAATGCACGCGCCTATTACGATAACCAATATAACGGAGCGCCTCCGCCGCCCGACGGATCGGACCTTGTCTATAACATCCAGATGTCGCTGACGCGGCTCGGCTATGACCCGGGCCCGCCCGACGGCCAGTATGGCGAGCGCACGGCAGATGCGATCAGCCAGTATCAGCACGCCAATCGTTTGCCGGTCGACGGCAGACCCTCGCCGCAGCTGCTCAACATTATGATCAGTCAGGGGGGTTGAGGCCCGAGTCTGGGGCAGTCACCGCCAACCCGTATTTGGAGTTCCTAACGCGGCGCGCGCGCCAACGTCACGCCCAACACGATGCCCGCCGTAACAAGCGTAACTTCGCCAACGAATTGAGGATGAAGCAAGCTCGGGCCGAGACCTGGCGATGAGTGGAGAGGGGTAATGCAGAAACTGATGATGATGATTTGTGTGAGCGTCGGTGTCGCGATCTGCGCAACGGCCGCGATTTCCGCCGAAGATTTGGCAGCGGCGGTGAAGGAGCGGCGAGATCTGATGAAAAAGACGGTAGCGCCAGCAGCAAAGCTCGGCGGCCAGATGATAAAGGGCGTCGAGCCTTTTGATGCCGCCAAGGCAGCCAAGGCGATGAACAATATCAGCGGCGTGCCGGACAAATACGTGACGCTGTTCCCCAAGGGAACGGAGCACGGTGGGGCCTCTGACAGTCAAATTCCCAATAAGGACGACCGAAGCGAAGCCAAACCGGAGATCTGGGAGAAGTTTGATGACTTCAAGACGCTGGCCATGAAGCTCAAGGACGCGAGCGCCAAGGCCGCTGGCGCGGCAGCGCAGGGGAAGGGCACCTTCACCGCCGCGTTCAACGACATGACCAAGGTGTGCAAGGAGTGCCACGAAAACTATCGCGAAAAACTTGAACAGTGACGCCCGTGGCGTGGTCGACAAAATGGCCACCGGCGCCCATGAAGGCAAAGTGCGTAGAGCCTGGTGGTGGGCTCTGTTCGCCTTGGCCATCGCTGGAGCCATCGTCTTTTATTTATTGACCATGCCGCGGACAGTGCCAGCCGCAGAACTGCCGCAACACACGCCGAACGCGGCAAACGGCGAGTACGTGTTCACCGCGGGCGGCTGTTCCGAATGCCATGCCGAACCGCTGGCGAAGTGCAAGGACACCAAGGTCAAGGACGGGCAACATCTCGGCGGCGGCCGCTGTCTGAAGACCGATTTTGGTGTGTTCTACGTGCCGAACATCTCTCCAGACAAGGAGACCGGCATCGGCAATTGGAGCACGCTCGACTTCGTCAACGCCATGAAGCGGGGAATCGGACCTGGCGGCGTGCACCTCTATCCCACGTTCCCGTACACATCCTATCAGCGCATGACCTATGAGGACCTCATCGACCTCAAGGCGTATCTCGATACCTTGCCGGCAGTGAAACACACGGTGCCCCCGCACGAGCTGACCTTCCCCTACAATATCCGGCGAGCGATCGGGCTTTGGCAGCTGCTCTATGTGAATGGCAAAACCTTCGCGCCAGATCCGAAGCAAAGCGCCGAGATCAATCGTGGGGCCTATCTCGTGGACGGGCTCGGCCATTGCAGCGAATGTCATTCGCCGCGGAATTCTCTCGGCGGCATCATCCAGAGCGAGGCTTTTGCCGGTGCGCGGAACCCTGAAGGCAAGGGCAAGATCCCGAATATCACCCCGAGCAAGGACGGCATTGGTGACTGGAGCGCCGAGGACATTGCTTACCTGCTGGAGACCGGCAATACGCCGGACTTCGATGTGGTCGGTGGCCTTATGGCTTCGGTGCAGGAAAATATGGCGAAGCTCAAGCCGGAGGATCGCACGGCGATTGCCGCTTTTTTGAAATCGCTGTCGCCGCTGCCGGACGCCGTGCCCATGAAGAACAAGGCAACCGATAAGGGACGATGAAGAGGAGGGGGACGGCGACGGGTCCTCTAATGGAGCCTCGCAACAACCTGACACCTCGAAGAAGTAACCGGCGAGAGACGTTCCTATGCGCAGCAAGGGCCGGACGTGTCGCAGGAGCCTGCCTGGTGCGCTCGCCGTCTTGCTCTGCCTTGGCGCGGCGCCGGCGAATGCGGCCGAGCACGCGAGCGCATCGTCGACGACGAGGTTTTTGGCTAGCTTCAGCGGGCCGACAAGAAAAGCATCAAAGTCGTTTTCGTCGCCGGTCGAGCTGCTCAGCTATGTCGTGCCCGCCGCCCACGCGCAGGTGGAGAGCCAACAGACCCCCCAGGTCGCTGCGCGAGGCTAAGGCGGCACGAAATATCCGTATCTCACCATGTTCAATTTGCCGCTAGACGGCCACGTTGAGTTCTTCATTCCCGATCCCGCCTCGGCAACTACGGCGGCTTCCTGACGCGGCAGATCGTCGCCGAGGCCAAGGACAAGCTCGCAGAAGGTCAGAAGGAAAAGGCAGAGCCCGGAAAGGAAACCGCGGCCGCGCCGGCTCCTGGCGAGATCCTGTCCGGGACGGCCATCAAGCTTCAGGTCAAATGGCCTCCAAAATAGGCGCGAGGGACTAAGCAACCCTCGCCGTCACCGCGTCTGAGCCTGAGGCTTTACTTACCGGTGGGTCATCACGAAAACCGCTTTACAAGCCGGATCAGATTGCATACGTGACCAAACCGCTCATGGCATTCGTGCACAGGGCAGCAACTGACAATCTCAATCTCGTGTGGGAGTAGACATGGGATGGACGTTTTCACTTCTGCCGCGGAGCTTCTCCGTCACCATCGCCCCGAACGTCCGGTCCTCTGCTTGAGGCCTCACGCCGCTGCGCGTGCTGCGCGCTGGTTCCTTGCCAACTTCCCCGGTAAAGTCCTCTACGCCGCCAAGGCGAACGACTCAGAGTCCATCATCGAAGCTCTGGTCGAGGCGGGGATCACCAAGTTCGACGTGGCGTCCTCGGTTGAGATCGCGCGAATGGCGGCGGTGCCCGACGCAGAGCTCTATTTCATGAACCCAGTGAAATCGCGGATGTCGATTCGCGCCGCCTATTGCGAGTTCGGGGTGCGGAGCTTCTCCTTCGACAGCGAGGACGAACTCGACAAAGTTCTCGAGGAGACCGGCCGCGCTCAGGACTTGAACCTGTATCTGCGTATTGCCTGTCCCAACACCCACAGCCTCATTCCGCTCGAAGGGAAGTTTGGCGTCTCAATGGCGGAAGCGCCAACGCTGCTTTTGCGCGCGCGCCAGGTCGCCCGCCGCCTCGGCATCACGTTCCATGTTGGGTCGCAGGCGGTGGTCCCGGCTGCCTTTGGTCAGGCGCTGCGGCAGGTCGGTCAGTTGATCGTGACGTCGGGCGTGCTTGTCGACGCGATCGACATCGGCGGCGGCTTCCCAAGCCGCTATCCGCATTCCGACCCACCAGAGCTTTCCGACTATACCGACGAGATCGTCCAGGCGTGGGACGAGCTCGCGGTCAAGGACTCCTGCGAGCTGCTCTGCGAGCCAGGCCGTGCGCTCGTGGCTGAGGCCGAGTCGGTGGTCGTTCGCGTCGACGCCCGCCGCGGCGATGCGCTCTACGTCAATGACGGCGCGTTCGGCACCTTGTTCGATGCGGCCTATGCGCGCTTCCGCTATCCGGTGCGGCTGCTCGGCGCGACCGGCGCCATGGCCAGGGGCGAAGCGGAATTCTCACTCTACGGCCCGACCTGCGACAGCTCGGACTATCTACCGGGGCCCTTCATGCTGCCGCCATCGGTGCAGGAAGGCGACTATATCGAGATCGGGCAGGTCGGCGCCTACGGCCGGGTGTTGGCGAATCGTTTCAATGGCTTCGGCGAGTACGATGAGGTGGTGCTCACCGATGAGCCCATGCTCTCGATGTATGCGAACGCCGAGGAGCCTGTGCTCTGTAGCGTCGCCTTGAAGAAGGCGCAGGCTTGAGCGCATGACCTGAAAAAGCTGCAGACTTCTTCTCCATCACCGTGGGTTTGGCGTACATCTACGAATATACGCTAGACCTCGGCCTTACGCGGGTGGGAGCGGCCTTCTCTTGGTGGCTCCAGGGGTCCTATTGGACTGGCGGCATTGCAGCGTCGATCTTGTCGTAATTCTTCACCACGAGATCGATATTGGCAGGGAATTTCACGGGCTCCGGGAGCGATTTCAGTTTTGACTGTAATTCTTCGAGTTGACGCTTCTTGTCGTTCGCTTCCAACTTTTCGCTATCTATGAAGGCGATATCTTTTTTGATAACGGCGTCGGGGCCTACATATTTTTTTGTGTCCGGATCGATTCCGCTCATAACCAGGCCGATGTTCTCATCAACATCATCATATTCGGCATAATTCGCGAACTTGTATTTCTTGGCCACAGCTTCGAGCTGCTCCATTACCCTGGGATCTGGTTCCGCGGCGAAGCCGTGAGATCGGCGACCAGGATACGCCCCCTCAGCCATAGGCCGCTCTTGCTCAGCCTCAAGCAACGCCGATACCCGATGGGCATCTTGCTCACGCAGATCGCGCATAGCGTCACCTCGGCGCAGGCCACGCCGTGGCTCAATGTTAGCCAGAGAGATTGCACCGCACGACTCCGCGCTTTGTCGAGACATCACTTTCGTCATTACCGAGGATCACTCTTTATTGCGTAGAGGGATGTGATGGTGCCTTTATTGGAAGAGGCTCACAGCCGCATCCGCACTTGAAGGGCGCGAAGCGAGCGTGGCGCGATAAGAATTCACCATGTCCGGGGCTACGTCTTTTGTGTAGCAGTAGACAGGTTGACCACTTGGTTTGTCGTATGCACTCCGACCTGGGCAATCGGATCCGCTGTAGGGACACGGGCAGGGACCTTTATAGCTAGTTATCGACTGCTGAACGATGGCGGTCCTGATTCCTAACTCCGACGACTCTGCGGAGGCAGGAGGCGAATAGTTGATGGGCGTGAGATGCTCATGGCGAGAGCAGCAGCCGAGCGCCAAAAGCAAAAGAGCAGCAAGAGCTCTACGCTTGTACATGGCCCACTAGCCCCCGCGCGGAACCCCAGCGCTCTAGGGAGCTGCCAGATAAGAATCTTGAAGTCCTGGCGAGGAATGCCAATCCACCAGACCCGCGAAATAAACGAAGCTCGCCACCATCACCACGACTAGACCAGCAGCAATTTTTAGCCGATTGGACAGGTTAGGATGCTCAGTCATCGCTGAAAGCGTAACGCGCGCGTCAGCAAACATTGATCCGGCTCCCGCAAACAACAGGCGAGAGATGGTCAAGCACACCCAAATTGCAGCGAGCGGAAGGCCAACCCAAAAGACGGTTTTCAGCGCCTCAAGCTCCAGTTCGCGAGCAAAGATTAAGGTGCTGCCAACTGCGATGAGTAGCCAGTAGGCGCACGTAACGCCGCGACCCATGCCTGTCCCCCTGCATGGAATAAGAAGCGAATCTAACTAGTGAACGATATTCGCTTTCAGAGTCCCCGTAGTACGGATGGGCCCTCTTCGATGGCTGTGGGGGCTTTGCCGTAACGCGAAGCATGCCTTGGAATTTGGTTCGAAACAAGGAATCTCGAAAAGGAGAACTGCGGCGGCGAACTCGAAGGCGCTAGAGAGGCCGGGGTAGAGTTCACCAACGGCAAGAAGCCAGGGGCGCTGTAAGCCCGATGAAAAAAGCAAACGGCTCAATCCCCCTCCAGCATCGGAGTCCCGTTTTCTGCGCCGCGGATACCCCCGGTGGTCCGATGCTTGCCACTTGGCCATGAAACTTGTCTTATGTACAGCGCATGCTAAGACATTGATATCGTTGGGCTCATGCCAGCATGGGCTAACAGCGGGCTAACAGCCCATCACTTAACCACGCTGAGTCTAGCCTTGGCTACGATGGCAGCAAGCTCGTCGTCGGTCATGTCGATGGCACGCTTGAGCTGCGTGGTGTCCTGAGTGCTGCTTGCCATAGGCCCTGTCAAGGATGGCCTCACTAACACGGGCTGCATGAGGTCCCGTCATACGCATGGGAGTCCCGTTTTCTGTGGCGTGGGTCTCCCCCCGTCAGACTACTCGAAGAAGCATCCCGGATAAGCAGGGCTTCGAGGAGCATTGCCTAGACAGCCGGGACCTTCAGATCAGAACTTCATTTCTAGGGCCTCCTCGGAGGCCCTTTTTGTTGCATGGCATGGATGCAGGCGCGGTCGGGGAACTTAACCGCTGCTCAAGACATGGGTGGTTACATGGTAGAGCCAAAGAACGCCCCCTAAAGGCTCCTCCGTGATGCGTATCATCGTCGGCATCGCTTTCGCAGTAGGTTCAGTTGTTTTGACGGGCTGCTGTCTTTGGCGACAAGTTACCGGCGACCCGGAACCGTTGCCACCATCCGCGCCGCCGCCATATGCGTCAGCGCCACCCTCACAATATGCACCGGGGCCATATGCACCCTCGCCGTATGCTCGAACCCAACCATATGCGCCCTCTCGAACCCAACCATATGCACCACCCTCAAACCCACAATATGAAGACGGAAGAGGATAAGGGGATCGTCAAGGCAATACGTGATGGATTCCCGGCGTGACGGTCGGTGCATTAGAGGCTGCTCTTGGCGCGCTTCCGCAGGAAGAGTCCGATGGCTGCAGACGCAGCTCTAACCTTCTTCATCTCGGTGCTGAGGCCGGCAGAGTGCTGCTAGCTGCCCCAGTGGTACGGACATCGCACGGACACCAAGGCGGCCGTTAGCCTGTAGTCCTTGGCTTTGCTGGCTTCTCTGGCCGAAAGCACCAGATAGTTAATCAGAAAGGGGCCTGGCGGCCGCCGCCGGCATGGTAGTGGGTGAAGGCATGACGTTGCTGCAGACTCTGTTCCTGCTGACGATGCCGGTGCCGATAGCTCGAGCATCGACCATGAACTAGGGGCGAGCTGGCATGGCGTGGGATCAAGTCCGGCCGGCCGAGACTCAAAATTTCCCCTCCAATGAAATCCCAGCAAATCGAGCTTGGGGGGGAGGGATGAACTGAACAAGACCCCGCCATACCGACACCGCTAATTCGTAGGGTGTTTATGTGTCTGAAACTCACAGAATAGCGCCATTTTTTGTGCTCTGGTGACCGGGAACGATGGGCCGATCATCTCAGTTGTATCGACCAGCCTCATAGTGAGGCGTCGGCTGAGGTCTCTACCGATTGCGAGGTTCGCAAACAGGAGGGTAGAACATGGCCCTTTCCCCCACACTGAATTTGGTTTCCCCGAAAACCGAGCACGAGGCAGATGTAATGGCGTTGAAGCTGTTCTGTCTGCTCTCGTTCATCCTGGTTGGCTTGATCACGGCTGGGGTGCTCTAAGCCCTTCAAACAGAAAGCCCCGGGGCACTGCATGTCCCCCGGGGCCCTGATCAGGAGTGCGGGTTACCGTGGTCTCCGCCGTTCACCGAAGCGAACTAGAGCGGCCACCCCGCCTCACGGTAGATAGCACTGCTCGGTAAGTATGGCTGTGCCCCTGGCGCCACTTCTTCGATCAAAAAACGCTCCGACCGAAGCCGACGCTCCCCAAAGTCACGCTCACGGAAAGCGTCACGTCCCCTTGAAACATGTCGTTCCCGTGCGCAGGTTTCTTCCGAAGTTTTGCAAGGAGGCAACAGCGATGAGGCTTTTCGTCGTAGTGCTGGCCTTGGCGGTCGCGGCATCAACACAGGCCATGGCCTTTGGGTCACACGGAAGAATGACCAAAAAAGCGGAGGTTAATGAGGGATGCCCCGCGTATTATTACCGTGGAGCAGGAGGGACTTGTGTGCAAGGCGATGGCTCCAGAGTGTACCATCCCGATCCGTACTGGACGCCGTGCGACTACTCGCAAGGCCCGCAAATTCCCGAGGGCTGTGGCGATTAGCCAAAGAAGGCTGGGGTCGAGTTCATCAACGGCAAGCGGCCAGGGTGCGGTTGGCTCCTATGAAATCTGCAGAAAGTTGCCCCTAAGGTTGCCCGAACTCACGTTGATCCTTAGGGCGATGTCTAATCCCTTAAATTTTATGGATAAAAATGGTGGGCGGTACTGGACTCGAACCAGTGACCCCTGCGATGTGAACGCGGGTTCATAGCCCTTACCCCTGCTTATACATCCCGGCATAACGCTACTTTTCCCTTCAACAGCAAAGGAAAACTGCTTACTATTTAGCGCAGCACTCTTACCCTCATTTCCGCGCGCCTGCTTATATGGCGCTTATACGGCGGGCTGCGAAATGCCGAAAATCACCAAGCGCGTAGTGGATGCAACGGGGCCGAAGGCGAAGCTCTACATCGTCTGGGACTGCGAACTGAAAGGCTTTGGCCTCCAGGTGCTGCCGACCGGCATCAAGAGCTACGTCTTCCAGTACCGAACACCCGAGGGTCGGCCTCGCCGCATCACCATCGGCAAGCATGGCGAGTGGACGCCGACGCAGGCCAGGGATAGGGCGGAAGAGTACCGGCAGACGGTCAGGGCCGGTAGCGACCCTGCTGGGCAGAAGCGCGCGCTGCTTGAGGCCGCGACGGTTGGCGAACTCCTCGACGCATATCTTGCCTCCGAGAGCTTCAAGGACAAGGCACCTTCGACGCAAACCATCGACCGGGGACGGATCGAGCGCCACCTTCGACCGTTGCTGGGCAAGCGTCACGCCCACCTCCTGACCGACAACGACATCCGGCGCGCCCTTGCTGCCATCCGCGACGGCAAGACTTCCGCCGACATCAAGACGCGGAAGCGGGGCCGCGCCCGCGTGAAAGGAGGCGCAGGCACGGCACGCATGTCGATAGACCTGCTGCGCGTGATCTTCAACTTCGCAATCCGCGAGCGTCTAGTGAAGGTGAACCCCTGCGTTGGCGTCAAAACGGGATCGAGCGGCACGCGAGAAACCATCCTCGATGACGCGGCAGACTACGCTCGCCTCTTCCAGACGCTCGACCGCATGGAATTAGAGAGGCGCATCCGTGCGCCAGTGGCCGATGCCATCCGGCTGATCGCGCTGACTGGATGCCGCAGAGGTGAAGCGGCGGGACTGCGCTGGTCGCATGTCGATCTGCAGCATGGGCGGCTCGTTCTTCCGCCGACTGCACACAAGACCGGACGCAAGACAGGAAAACCGCGCACCATCATCTTGCCATCGACCGCGCAAGCCATCATAGCGCAACAGCCGGAAGGGCAACCGCAGGACTTCGTATTTGCACCCGCTCGCGGCAATAATGCGCTCGCCTTGTCTAAGGCATGGCGCAAGGTTCGCGCCGAGGCCAATCTCCCCGCCGACATCGGCCTGCATGGGCTGCGCCATTCCCTGGCGAGCCATATGGCGATGGCCGGAGCGCAAGCGCCTGAGATCATGCAGGTGGTCGGGCACCGACAGCTATCAACGGTGCAACGCTACATCCACTTCGCTGAAACCGCACAAGCAACGCTTGCCGAACGAGCGGCATCCATTCCGCTTGCCGGGATGGCCGCGGCATCGAAGCCGAAAGGCACACTGCTTCCGATCAAGGCTGGTCGGCCATGACGGACAAGTTAGACAAAGCGGCGCTGAGGCTAGAACTCCGCAAGCTGTACGACGATAGTCCCGAGGCGTTCGAGCAAATCATCGAACAGCTTCAGGGGATGGCAGTGGCCGACGCCACCATGGGCCCGGACCCCAACGGCATCGGCCCATTCGAGGGAACAGCCGCCTATCTGGACTGGGTGCTGCCGCCGATTAAAATTGTAAGAGGCAAGCCTGCGAAGCTTGAGGACCGCGGCCTGGCGTTGCTCCTTTCCGAGTACAGATGTCGTGACGGTAGTAGAGAAGATTTTATTGACGAAGCGCAGAGGCGCCGGTGGAGCAATGGCTACACCATGGGATATGTCAATATCGAAGAGCATCTGAAGGCTGCGGAAAAAAGAGAAAAATGCGATGCAGACTTTGCAGAGCTTGTCGAAAGTTTTCACGGCCCAGGTGGCTTGGCTTCTGAGTTTGCCTAGCTTCCCCTAAGTGGGTCCAACAGCCTGGGCCCACCGTGACAGACCATCAAATCTGTTATTAATGCTTACCCCTTCGCAACCGTGAAGGGAGAACGCTATGCGTTACCTGAACCGCCGAGAGCAGGCAGAATACTGCCGAGAGCGCGGCCTAAAAATCACCAAAGCCCAGATCACCAAGCTGGCCCACCTCGGCGGCGGGCCACAATATCAAATTTGGGGAAATCAAGCGGTAAGCACCCCTGAGTGGATGGACGAGTGGATCGCATCCAAGCTGACCGCGCCGCGTAGATCAACCTCGGACACGGAGGCTCGACCCGAATGACGACAGCCCGCGCTTGGGTGGCGCGGGCTGCTGCAATTCAGTCGGATGGATCTGGATGCTGTGGACCAGCACCTTATGTGCCATCCAATCTGATTTCGTCAAGCCCCGCCCGAAACACTGAACTGCGGTCCTCTTTTGCAGGGAGGGCAGCGCGATGACCACTCCGCGCCAAGACCTGCTCGACCGCGAGCGCAAAGCCCGCGCGCGGCTCGATGCCTTTTGCAACATTGCCGACCACGCGCTCGTGCTCCGCCGTTTGATACGGGCGGACTTCGATGTGGCCCGGTTGCTCGATCTGAACCTCCTCCGCGACGACGTTGACGAGCTGCGCCGCTGCGTAGAACGGCACAAGGAGAGCGGGCGATGACCACTCCGCGCCAAGATGAGATCGACCGCCTAGCGCGAGAAATGCAAGCCGAGGCAGAGGAGAAAAAAGCCCAAGCCGCACGCTTGAAGCAACGTGGTGCCGTTCGTGTCGGCGACGCCGACAAGGAGCAGGAGAAGATCGGCCAAGCCTTCGCATGACGGAAATCCTCGACATGTTAGTGGCGATGGATGACGTCGAATATGAGCACTGCCGCCACGCCAAGGCCCGCGAGTGGGGTATGCGGCTCTCAACGTTGGACAGGATACGCAAGCACGCGAAGTTGCGGCAGGAGTACGCGCAACAGACGCAGCAACCGGAGCTGGACGCAGACGAGATGAAGCATCGGCTGGCGTACATCTGGGAGAGCGAAGACATCCTCGATCTGTGGCTGCAATCTTGGGACAAGGTGATGGCTGGCGAGCATCGCAATGCGAAGCTGCTCTATCTCATCGCAACGTCCCGCCTGTTCGACAGTTGCATGCATGTCGCCATCAAGGGACCGTCGAGCGGCGGCAAGTCAGAAATCAGACGGCAAGTGTTGGAGTTCTTTCCTCCCGAAGACATCGTCACCTTCACCACGATGTCGGAGCGGGCGCTGCTCTACCACAAAGGCGACTTCGATCACAAAATCCTGTCGATGGCAGAGGCGCACGGCTTCGAGGAGCAGCAGATGCAAGACATGCTGCTGCGCGAACTAATGAGTGAAGGCAAGCTCATCTACCGGTCGTGCAGAAGGTCGCCGGTCAGCTCGTCACGACCGATCATCATCAAGAATGGTCCCGTCTGCTTCATGGTCACGACGACCAAGGCGGCACTGCATCCTGAAAACGAAACCCGCATGATCTCGCTTGAGATCGATGACAGCGAGGAGCAGACGCGGCGTGTGCTGAAGAAGCTGGCACAGACCACAGGCAAGAACCTGAGGCCTGATGACAGCATCCATTACGACTGGCAGGACTTCCAACGCCTGCTGCACAAGATCGGCAATAAGAACGTCGTCGTGCCGTTCGCGGACGCGCTCGCCACGCTGATCCCGCCGAGGGCGACTCGCCTGCGGCGGGACTTCTCGCAGATCATTGCCTGCATTAAGAGCCATGCTCTGATCCACTGCTGTCGGCGCATGAACAACGAGAAGGGCGAGCTGGTCGCTGATCTCGATCTGGACTATGTGCCGGTCGCTGAGTTGATCGGCCACATCACCGCCGAGGGTGCCGGCATCGCCGTTTCTCCACGAGCTGCTGGAGACCATCGACGCGGTGAAGATCATCACGGTGAATATCCCTGCCGACGACGGCGCGACGGCTTTCGAGGTCGGCAAGAAGCTGGGTCTGGACAAGTCGACGGCGCTGCGTCGTCTGCGGGTTGCGGCCGAGAAAGGGCTTCGTCGTCAATCTTGAAGAGCACCGAGGTCGGCCCGGAAAATACCGGCTCACCGACCAGGAAGTCGAGGCCGAGTCGCTGCTGCCGACGGCGGACGAGATCAGGGCGACGGTGGAGAACATGGCGTTTCAATCTTCTTCTTCCGCAGATGGGGTCAGAAATCGACGCAACCGCGCAACCACAGCCAATTTCATGAGGAAGATCAAGGAGATAGTGGTTGCAATGGCTAACGCAACCGCAAGACAACCGTGCAACGGGTTGCGGCGTGGTTGCAGCCGGTTGCGCCGTGGTTGCGCGGGCCTTGCAACCACTAAGGCGTTGAAAATACTGATGAAAAACCGACTGGTTGCATGGTTGCACGGAAAAGTGACCCCTTCGGGGAAAAAAGAGAAAAAAAGGGGTGCGGAATGATCCTCCCCGCCCATGCTCTCGCTGATCGCCGCGACGATCTTTACGAACTTCGTCCTGCGCGGTCGAAGCTCTCCTCAAGGTGGAATCCTTGCCGGTCGGACTCTGGGAGCCGGCGTGCGGCCCTGGTGCCATTGCGCGCGTGCTTCGATCTCACGGCCACGTTGTCTACGCGACCGACCTCGTTGACTACGATTCCAGCGACCAAGATGAATCCGGTTGGGACTTTCTACTTGAGCGTCAGCTTCCGATAGGCGTCGAGGCGATATTCACGAATCCGCCTTACAAGCTGGCGGATCAATTTGTCGCCCATGCGCTGACCCTCTGCCCGCGCGTCGTCATGCTGCTGAGACTCGCCTTCCTCGAGTTGACGAGTTGGTCCCGATTCTCGATGCCGGCACCCTCGCCCGAGTCCACGTCTTTTCGGCATCGCCTTCCGATGACGGCTGGCAGGGACCGCCTGCGACCTCGGCTACGGCGTTCGCTTGGTACTGCTTCGACAGAAACCACAACGGGCCGACAACTCTGCACCGGCTGTCTTGGGGATGACCTATGACGCGCGCCACGACTACGAAGAATCCTGCGCGGAGGCGACGAAGATGCTGCGGTCTCGCCTTCGCATTGTTCGAGCAATAGCAGCAAGAGGAGTGACAGATGAAGCTAACACCGGAACAAATGAAGCAAGCCCTACTGGACCTGAGTCCGGACGGAAATATCGTTTGGCGGAACGGACTGTTCTTCGTTTGGAGCACCGAAGGGTACGACGAGCAACAGGCCAGAAAAGCCGCTGTGCAGGCGTCATGGGAGAATGAGCCCTGGCATGAAGAAGAACTGACTTAAAGCTCAGAAGGGCCACTCGTCGGGGTGGCGGGTGGCCCTTCGATTGTTGCAGCAAGAGGACTTCGGATGAATCAACCCTGGCAGAGCTTCCGTGAGCTGATGCTGAAAGAGCTGACCGTGATTCTCGACGGGGAGATTTGCCGTGTTTCTGGCCCCGACGCCGAAGCCTCTCAAGATTGGAATTGACAGCCGACTCCGTCATTGGCTTAGATAGTGGACTCGCAAACACCATTATGTCGTCCGCCTAGCCAACGGACTGCCACGGCATGAACCTCGACGGCAACGCTGTGGAGGCAGTCACGCACGAGCAGATCGAAGCCGCCCGCAAGATTCTGGCGCTGCCGCCGCCACCACCACCTACGGCCACGCATCGGAGTCCCGTTTCTGTGATGCAGATCTCCCCGTGGTCGGAATGCGCCATTTTCCCTGGTGAAATGAACCTTGGCAAATCCGCTTTTCGTGCACCGTTTGAACGACCAGAGAAGGTTCAATTGCGCCAGGAAATCCTGGCATATCGACTGCGCTGCCTCTCAAGAAAAAGTGGATCGATACGAACGATATCCACTTCTTCGCGGTAGTCGGGCGGGGCTGCTGCCATTGCTCCCTCCCTAATAAAGCGAACCAGCCTTAGCGATACGGTACCATGTCGAGCCGTGATGCATCCAAGGACTTTCGTAGTTCCACACTCTAGCCGCTCGGGCGAGCTGGGGCTCTAACTTCAAATTCGAAAAGAATTTTGGCCATGTTCCTTTCAACACGCCTCGGGCTTTCCATAGGTTGATAATAGAGGTCGAATGTCTGAGATATCCCTCAGGGAAATGAGCTTAGACGAACTCGCCCAATTCGGTGAAAACGCCGAAGTTGGGTCTGTCGATCACGCACGGATGATGGCAGAGCTGGCTCGCAGACAGACCATCGCCCAAATAGAGGCGACACAGGCGCAGAAAACTGCTTCCGAAGCGGAGGAGAAGGCGGCCAAAGCAATCGTGGAAACAGCACTCCATACAGAGCGGAGTGCCAACTATCTGTTCTGGTCGGTAATCGCTGCTACCTTATCGACAATGATTACGGCGGCTGGAGTGCTTTTCCACCTTTTCGGGAGGGGTTAGGGGGAGAGCTTGGACCTTGGACTTGAGCGCCGCCACCATAGCGTTATTCGCTCAAGGCCTTATATGTTCTGTGAAATTCTTCCGGGTCCAATATGTGTAGATTGTCCATCTTATCTTTAAGAACCCACTGACCCGGTTTTACCCACACCAAGCCGGAACCAGTTTCAAGTTGAAGAACAGCATTCTCTCTGACTGTAACCATGTTTTTTAGCCAGTTTGGAAAAGGATATTTGAAATCCATAGTTTCTAGGGCTGCTTCATAATGAAATGCCTCAACAATTTCTAGGTTTTTGCGATAGAGCGTCATTTGCTAAACGATCTCACCTTTCGGGTTCCACGGCGCTTGGGGGACGCTTCTTTGCACCCTGCATCGGCGCTTAAAATCGGCTTTGCAACAGGGTGTCGAACAGTAGAGTTGGGCAAGCCGCTTAGGGCGAAAGGTCTGGCTGCAGCCGGGTCTTTTGCAGGTGATGATGACTGGCGCGAGCATAGGGAACTCCTCGAAAGAAGGGCTCCCTTGCGTCTGGCCACCTTAGCAACGGTCCCGCGTCAAATCCACAAAATCTTGCTGTTTTCAGGGCTTCTCACCCAAGGACTTGCGTTCCCCACTTGCGTTAGTACCTGGGTATGGGGTATCCAAGTACCACATGGAGATTGCTGAGAACAGCACACCTATCCGCAGCGTTCGCTTCGATAAGCAAAGAGGAAAATGGCTTGCGCAAATCAAAATCAAGGGAAAGGCCATCAACCTAGGCCGTTACCAAACGCAGGAAGAAGCCCTGACCGCACGCGCTGACGCAGCCCAGAAGCACTTCGGACAATTCGTATGAGGTACGGATATGCCAGAAACCGATAAGCCATTGAAACGCGTAGGAAATCCAAATTGGATCAAAGGCGGTGCATCGCCCAACCCATCAGGCAGAACAGATAAGCCAATCGCCATGCTGGCGAGAATGCACGCACCAACTGCGATAAAGACGCTAGTGGCTATCTGCAAGGATGAGAAAGCACCACAATCTGCCCGCGTATCAGCCTCACAGGCTATCCTGGACCGTGGTTATGGACGCCCAGCCACCTTCAGCACCACTGACACCACCCAGTTCAAGCGGGCCATCGACATGACCGACGACGAGCTCGCTGCCATCGTGGCCAAGGCCAGGCTCACCATAGTTAAGTGATGGGCTATTAGCCCACTGTTAGCCCATGCTGGCATGAGCCAAACAATATCAATGACTTAGCATGCAATGTACATGATAAGCATCACGCACAGCATATCCGCTACGATTTTATAGGGTGGTCAGGGACAAGGTTCATTTGCGCCAGGGATTTCAGAAAACGCATCCACCGGGGGGATATCGCGGCGCAGAAAACGGGACTCCGATGTTGGAGGGCGTGCGGTGGCGTCGTCGATGGTCGCGGGCCTCAATGTAGGTGGTGGCATGGGCGTTCGACTGGGAGCCGGAGCGAAGCCGTCCCGAAGCAATTCCCTTCAACTAGCCCTGCTTAAAGTGACGATCAACGCGGTGCTAGAGCGAACTGGGTAACGTCGTAGCTAAGTCATGGGGGATAAGGCGTGCCGGACGGCTTGCGGTTTTCGCTGAGAGTAGCATCTTCGTGTCATGCGACTAAGATGCGCCTGCGGTGCGGAGTACGAAGTTGCGGCTAAGCCTCATCCGTCCAATGAGCGCGAGAGGCGTCTCTGTGTTGGGTGCGAAAGACCACTCGACCGGATCGCGAGCACGCGAGTGTTTGAGTTCAAGTTTGTTTCGCCATGGGCAGATGAGGCCCAAGCACAGAAGGCCAGCTGAGAGCACACAATTCTGTTAGGCTGTTGCTTGGGATGGCATTGTGGCCAAGGGCGGGGCAGACCTACGCAGTTTCGCGGCAGTTAGGACTTGCCTTTGGTGCACTGAGCCAGTTGGATCCCCCCGGTGGTCGCAATGCCTCGATTTCTCAGCATCAATGAACCTTGTCTAAGACTATTTGAGACAGCCATTCGGAGACACGATCCGAGACGCAGAAATGCAATGTCTCAGGCCTTAGCCCCACCAATTGCTAGATGCGGCGCATCCCTGATCAACGGCCACTCCTGGTTCCAGAAGGTGAGGTCCATGGTAAACCCCGTCTCTGCGAGGCAACCATTCTAGCCGATCCGGATCGGCGCTGGCAGGGATGGAAAGTTATTGCCGCCATTGAAGCGACGCGCGAATTGATGGCGGACTATATCCGCAAGCAGCCTGTGAGACACCAAGGAGGGCCGCGACGATCAGCCGAAGCTTCTTCGGCTCGCCTCCTTGGCACTCAAACGCCGTATCCCTGAAATGTTGGCAGGGGTCAGCGGTTTTCGGCTCGATTAGCGAGAGCTTCAAGCGGGATGGATTTGAGAGCCTTCAGGGAAGATGGATTTGGCATTAAGCGAAATATTCTGTGAATGCCGCCAGCGACATACCCAGGCCCGTACCAAGCACCAGTCCCATTGCATTCCACCACCATCCAGGGATCACTACCTAGGGTCGAAATCTTCGGCGTCATACCCCGGAGGGGCTGATGGCCGCCATTCTCAACTCGGCCAATCTTTTGCGAGTTGGAGCCATCCAAGGCGGGCAAAGGCTCCTTCGTCGCGACGAGCAAAGGAACTAGGCCGTGTACTCATAAATCGAGATTGGTAAGCAGCGGTTGGTCAATGTCCGCCTTGCCCCCAAAGCGGACATTCGTCAGCGCATTGAGCATGTCTGCTTTGTGCCATTAGCGGACGTCGCTGCTCCCGACATGGAGCGTCGGAGGAACCAGCAATCAATGTCCGGGATCAGCCCGTTCTGCACCAGGCACCGTAGGTGGTCGGGCCTGGAACTCGTCGGTGGCACCGCGCGCTCTGGATCCAGGTTTGCTTATGCGCCGCCGCGCATGTCATGCCCGCAGGCTGTGCCCGCAAAGTTTTAGTGCTAACGTGCCTCTCGGCGCCGAGGGACATAATGAAAGCGCTATTCGTTCACCCTGGTCCGCTGCTCTACACCAAGGTGTTTCTGCGGCTCGAGCCGCTAGGCCTTGAACTGGTGGCCGAAGCAGCACGCCGCGCGGGGCATGAGGTTAAGCTTATCGACCTGCAGGTCGAGGACCACGACGACTATCACCGCCTGATCGCGCAATGGCGGCCGGATTTCATCGCCTTCTCATGCAACTATCTCGCCAACGTCCCTGAAATCATCGATCTCGCCAAGGAGACCAAGGCGGTGCTTCCGCGCAGCTTCATCTGCGTCGGCGGGCACAGCGCCTCGTTCACCGCGCGCGCCATCATTGATCATGGCGAGGGCGCGATCGACTGCGTGCTCAAGGGCGAAGGCGAGGCGGGAATCGTCACCCTCATGGAAGCCGTCGCGGGAGACCGCGCGGCTGTCGCCCAATCACCCGGTGTTGTCGCCGCTGACGGCGAGGGGCCGCCGCCGCGCTTCGTCCATCACCTTGACGACCTCACGCCTAATCGCGATCTCTTGCGCCACCGCCGCAAATATTTCATCGGTATTCTCGATCCCGCCGCTTCGATCGAGTTCTCGCGCGGCTGCCCATGGGACTGCTCGTTCTGCAGCGCGTGGACATTCTATGGCCGCAGCTATCGACTGGTCAGCCCGGAACGCGTGGTCGAAGATCTCATGTCCATTCGTGAGCCGGGCGTGTTCATCGTCGACGACGTTGCCTTCATTCACGCGAAGCACGGCTTCGCCATCGGTGAAGCGATTGCCCGGAAGGGCATTCGCAAGAAGTATTATCTCGAGACGCGCGGCGACGTCCTCTTGCGCAACAAGGAGGTGTTTCGATTCTGGAAATCGATCGGGCTCGAATACATGTTCCTCGGCATCGAGGCGATCGACGAGGAGGGCCTGCGCAAGTTCCGCAAGCGCGTGTCGGTCAGCAGGAACCTCGAGGCGCTGGAGTTCGCCCGCTCGCTCGGCATCGAGGTGGCGATCAACATCATCGCCGATCCCGACTGGGGCGAGGAACGCTTTGCCACCATTCGCGAGTGGTGTATGGAGGTGCCAGAGATAGTCAATATCAGCATCAACACGCCGTATCCAGGCACGGAGAGCTGGTTGACCGAGGAGCGACACCTTTGCACACGCGACTACCGGCTGTTCGATATTCAGCACGCGGTACTCCCAACCGAGCTACCGCTGCCGGCGTTCTACCGGGAGCTGCTTGAGACGCAGCGCGTCCTTTTCCGCAAGCACTTCAATTGGCGCAGTGCGCTGCTTGCCGGTAGCGAGGCTCTACAGCTGCTGATGCGCGGCCAGACCAATTTCATGCGTGGCATGATGCTCTACAACAAGACCTACAATCTCGACAAAATGTTGAGCGATCACACGCAACCGGTGTCGTACGAAATTCCCCTTCCGCCGACAGACGGCGAATCCACACTAAAGCCGCCGGCAAGATCTACCAATCTCTACATCCATGCCCCCAGCGAGCGCGCTAGCCGTCATATCGAAAACTCCACGGAGTTCGGGACGCTATAGGACGAATGTGACGCAGTAAGGGGTTGCCGTCAGCGAGACAGGCAACCCAGCTGGCTTCCCGAGCTTCCCCGCCGCCAAGGTGCGATCCCCTGACCAACTCTCACCCAGGGTGAGCATGGGGAGAGCAGTGGAACATGCGCCAAAACCACTCTCCCCTGCCGCCTTATTAGCGGCGGCATTGAACGGAAATATTCACAACTGGCTCGCTCGTTGGCGTAATGCAGGGCCATCCGACCATGGTCTTTCGGCCACCCACCTTATTCAATTTTCTCTTGGTCATCTGCATTTTTATGAGCAGTGGCGTTTTCGCGGACGATGCGCGTCCTGGAACGACCCAGATCGTCGCTAGCTACCGCGTTAAATTCGCCGGCTTTCATTTCGGAGATGTTCGTCTGACGATGTCCTTGAAGGGCCCCGAGTATCAAATGAACGGTGAGGGCCGCTTCTCCGTTTTGGGCGGCCTGATCTATGACTGGCGCGGCGCGACAGCCAGCTCAGGCAAGGTCGGCAAGTCTGGACCCAAACCATCCATGTACACGTTGAGCTACTCGGGAGGAGACAAGCACGGAGATGTGCGCATTTCATTCGGCGGCGGCGCCGTCCAGCAGGTCTCAATCTCTCCGAAGGGGCACCCGAATCCCCGCGATATTCCCGTCACCAAGGAGCAACTTAGGGGGGTGCTCGATCCGATGACTGGAGCCTTTGTTCGGTCTCGTCCAGACCTACCCGACGCGGATTTGAGGGTTTGTAAAGAAACCATGCCCGTATTCGATGGCGAGCGGCGATTTGACATCATCCTCACGCCAAAGCAACGCACGAAGGTGGAAAACAAAACGCCGAATGGATATTCGGGATTTGCCGCGGTTTGCCGCGTCAAATTCGTTCCGATTTCAGGGTACCGGCCTGACAATTCTGCCATCAAGTACATGTCTCAAACGGATGGGATCGAGGTCTGGCTCGTTCCCCTGCCGGCAACGAGCTTTTATGTGCCATACCGAATTTCAGTGCCGACAAGCTTTGGATCAGGCTCGGCTGAATTGACTTCATTCCAAGTCGACAACGTGCCAGCCGATGGCAAAGCTTTGACCCGACCATGAGCCGCATCATCACGCTCCTCATGTCCTCGAGGACGATCGCGTCCCGCCTGCGGAGTGGGAGGGTCGCAAGGCGCAAACCCCGTTCGGCGCTTTACCGGTTCTCGAAAGGGACGGGCAGGTCGTCGCCCAGTCGAATGCAATCAACCGCTATGTTGGCAAGCTCGCGGATCTTTACCCATCCGATCCGTGGCAGGCCGCGCTGTGCGACGAGGTGATGGGGGCCGTGGAGGACATCGGCACAAAGATTGGAGCTACTCTTTTCCTACCGGAAGAGCAGAAAAAGGCTCGGCGGGAAGAGCTGGTCGCAGGTCAAGATTCGCGACAGGTTAAAGTGAGACCTCAGGCGCTGTGCGCAGGCCGGGCGATCACGACGGTTGCTTGAAACCTCGCCCACTGCCCAAGTGCCTTGGCCAATGATGTCGCGGCTTCCCACCTTCGAGAACGCCCCCGGTGCAGGCTGTGCCAATGTCCGCTTTGGGTCATTAGCGGACTTACTGACAAGTCCGCGCCATGTCCGCTTTACCCCCAATAACGGACGTTGGGCGGCGCATCCAAGTCCGCATTTGGCCGCCGGTTTATGAGTACACGGCCTAATCGACCATGCTGTGCTCTCCAGGCCGAGAATTGAACAGACAAGGTTCAATTCGCGGCCAAAATCAACGCAAATGCTGATGACGGGGGATATCCGCGTCACAGAAAACGGGACTCCTAGAAACTGGCATGGTGGCGGTCTGGCGGGGTGTCGGCTGATATAGGCCCAATGCGTTTTTGGCCGTGACTTGCCCACGATGAGGGAGAGTTAGACGATGAAAGTTGAGGAGCCGCTCCGCGAAGAAATAAAAGAGAGGCATACATGACGCCCGATGGGAAGCTCTACGCCTCCAAAAGACGAGGCGGTGCAAGCGTATAGTCAGAGTTCGGGTCCCTATTGGGCGATAGGAATAGGGCTAGTGCTCTTGATTGTTATGGCAGCATTGATTTTTTAACGCGGCAAACCCTTGCCCTACTAATAAGACATGCTTGGCCTGATTGCGGACCATGGTTCGTAGGCGATTTGCGTCCAACCTCGCACATGAGACAATTCCCTCCACCATGGACCGTTGAGAAGATTCCGGGCGGGCTCAAGGTGTGCGGCGCCAATGGCCAATCCCTCGCCGTGTCTATTTGCGAGAGAAACCTTCCGACGCTCACATTGGATCCATCATCGACATCTCGCCACCCTTCTTGGCGAGCGGGTCTAGCTCAAGGCGAGGCGAGGGCCTTTGCAATGACTGGGCCTAGTGCAAGCTGGCCCCTCGTCGTCAGATGAATGTCGTCCCTGTAATAGTCGTAACCGATCGTCTCGATCTTTGTGAGGTACGGTATCTGTACCGATAGCTGCTGTTCGCGCACGATGTCGCGGTAGGGATACTTTTTCAGGGTCTGCTCGGTACCTGGTTTCAGCACGAGCATGATTACTGGTAAGTTCGGGTCGCCAATATCGGCGCGCCACGCGGTGACCATCTTCTTAAAATTTTCGGCCCAACTCTCTGCTGCCTTTTTTTTCTTGCCGTCTGCCCCGCCCTGCCAGAACACCAAGGCTCGCACCTTACCTTGCTGCTCTGCCAGTTTTTGCCGATAGAGGCATGAACCGTACAGGGACGAGCGCGACAAGTCGCGCTGCCATTGCTTGATGCTGCTGCCGCTTTTCGCACATGGGATCAGCCCCACGTTCACATGAGGGTTTTGACTAACGAACGCATCAGCCAAAGCCAGTGCTGGGCCAACGCCAGATTTCCTGTGCACGGGTTCCTTGGCCAATTCCCAAGTGTAGGCGTTGGTGAAATTCCATAATCGAGGCGCATTTTTCGGAAAACCCAAAGGCAAGTCATTCACATTGCCCGTGCCAGTCATGTTCGATTGCCCGGCCAACGCGATGAGATAAAGATTTCTGTCCACTGCTTGCGTCGGGGTTGCAAACGTAATTGCAAAGCAAAGTAGCAGCGATTTGAGCGGGGTCATAGCTATCCGTCTTCTCTCGCAGAGGCAGCGCAGTGCTGAAATCGGCAAAGTGATGCAACAAGGAGACCCCCAACCCTTGCGACATTCTCTGGCAATTTTTCTTAAAAAGAATGAATCGCTGATGGCAGTAGAAGTGTACATGCCGCCGATACGTCCTTGCTCGACCGCGTGAGAAAGGACGCGGGCATTCCCGACAAGGTCGCTGGCTGTCACACGGCCAAGATCGGCGGCTACTTTATCGAGGGGCATGTTCCAGGCACCGACATTAAGCGCCTTCTCGATGAGAAGCCCGATGCCATTGGTCTAACGGTCCCCGGAATGCCAATGGGCGCTCCTGGGATGGAACAAGGCATTCGGTTCGATAAATATGATGTTCTGCTCATCAAGAAGGACGGCACGATAGAGGTCTTTGCAAGCCATTAGGCAAGGACCGTCCCCCAGGGCAACTCGTTGTGTGTGACGTTAACGGCCAATCGCTCGCCTACGTGTATTCGCGTGAGACAAGGGACGCGGCTGACATAGCAAAGGTGCTTACAGAGGATGAGGCGAGGCGGATAGCGAGCAACATCGCCAAACTGCCAACTTTGCTTGCAAAGAGCGGCTGAGGCATCGGCTTCGGTCGGCGCACTTTCTTTGACGAAGAGGTTGCTCAAGGCCGCACCTGCGGTCAACGTGGTGGTTCAACGTGCCTCGTTGACTGGGCGCCGGTTAGTCGTGGTGGGTTTCTCTCGCGGGGGTTCGGTCTACCCAGGAGTAAACACATGTCAAAAAAAGCAGCCGAGCACCACAGAAAGGCAGCGGAACATAGTTCGCTCATCACTCACCATCATAACGAAGCAGCAAAACATCACGAGGCTGGACATCACGAAACGGCCGCGCACCACGCGCATTCTGCGAGGGGACACGCGGCTCATGCGAGATACCACGCCGACGAAGCCGCAAAAGCTCACATTGAGGAACACGCTAAGAAATAGATTTGAGAACAGCGCGACGCCATGAACACAATAGCGAAGCTGACGCTGCTCGTGTTCGTCGCGTTCTTCCTCGCGCTGGCAGTGGCCGGATTGTGGATGCAATAAATGCTGACCGGGTCTTGCGGCCGGTCGGTTCGCCGTCAGCGGGCGTTCACAGCGTCGGGTTCGGTCGGCGCCCCTCTGCCTAGCTTAGAACTCCATCAAGCACGTTCCCCGCAACGAGTACCAGGTAGCCTATGAGTAGGATCACGAAGCCGCTATGGACATGCGGAATGTCGATTTTAGCGTAGTGAATGATCAAGGCGATGATGGCCACGGCGATAGAGATGAAGAAGGTCACGTGTTTAGGCGGTGAGAGACGAAGCATTGTGTTGTTCCCCCCTGTAAGGCCCGTAAGTGGACGGGGGCGACTTTAGCCTCTACCGAATTCGATAGCGACAGGCTTCTAAAGGTTCGGCTTCGGTCGCTGCGCGCCGGTTGCCGCACTGCCAGTGCGCCGCTTAGACGCCTCGCATCTCCCTCAGTAACGCTTCTGCGTTCTGTAGCCGCACAAGGTGATCGTCGCGGATGGGGGCTGCATTGGGATGAAGATATTTAGTCATCACCCCGACGGCCTCATTGATGGTCGGATTTGCATCAAGCTTCGCACCAAGGCCAGCGTAGCCATTGCGAAGCTCTTGCATGATGAAATCGAGTTGCGTTTCGAGATCATCCGCATCTCGGTTGTCATGGCTCGACGCCCAATCCCGCAGGAGGTCATAGCGGTCTTTTCGGAAGCCACCGAGGACAGGGTGCCAAGGACGCAAATCATCGAGCGCCATCAAACAGCCGACAATCCCGCAAGCCTGCTCCTTGGTGAGCTTATGTTGTGACACGAGGTGACTGACTGCTTCTTGTGAGGTCATCCGATGGCCTCGCTAACGGCCTGAGACAGGTGCAAGTGCGCCTCGCGTGCCTGAGCCCGCAAGTCTGCCCCCTCGTCTAGTCGGGCTGCTCGGGTTGGCTTTTGTAGTCTATAGGTTTGGTCCGTCCACGGCGGTTTTTTTGTGCGCGTCGCATCGCGGCGAACATCGCCAAGCTGCCAAGCTTACTCGGCAAGGAGAGCTAAAACGGAGATAGAGCGCCAGACGCGGAAACCGCAACATGCTCAAACGGTATGGTGCGAAGGCTGCGCTAAACGCGAGCTAGAGCGGCTGATTGAGGATTGGTCGAAGTGAAGACCGCCATTACAGCGTTGGTCGTGGGTCGGGCCGGGAAGCCAATGCATTGACGCGAGAAGCTAGATGACGCGCACCGAGCCAAGGTGCTGACAGAGGATGAAGCGCGGCGCATCGCCAGCAACATCGCCAAGATGCCAACCTTGCTAGGCAAGGGAAGCTAATGCGTTGGCTTCGTCGTGGAACCTTCCTTTGCCGCCTGCCATTATTTCGTATGATGATCCAACAACATGAACCCGACCGATGGTGGTTCGGGCCGCTGCTTTTCAAGGCGGGAAGCGTAATAGTTTAGGGGAGCATATAGGCCAAGGTGAGAGCGAGGATAGAGAAGGACGGATGATGGGAGAGTACCGCTATCGATATCTCGGTGTACTCCTGGCGGCTGTGCTCGTGGCCCTCGGCGTGCTGGGATATCTATACTACAAGCGGGCCAGGCCGATCACTATGATCGACCT